>DATHDS010000044.1:0-70728 GCA_035318925.1 Gaiellaceae bacterium | reverse complement strand
ACGCGAACGAGAACGGTCCGTACAGCGTCCGCGTCGGTGGAACCCTTTGTACCGACGGCACCGTCGTCGACTCCGGCACCTACAGTTCGCAGCCGGGTACGGTCGCGACCACGATCGCCGCCGGTTCGCTGGCGGCCGGCAACAACACGATCCGTGTCTGTGTGAACGACGGCGCGGGCAACACGGGCATCGCGACGACAGTCGTTACCAAGGACACGATCGTCCCTGCCACGGCCTCCGTCACGACTCCTGCGAACGGAAGCCTCTTCCGGGCGGCAACGGTCCCCGCGACCTTCGCCGGCAGCGCTGCCGACAACTCCGGCGGCGCGGGGCTGAATGCGAACAGCACCACGTTCACATTGCAGCGCAACTCCGACGGTAGCTACTGGAACGGCGCCGGCTGGCAGGCAGGCACCTTCGATCTCGGTACCACCCATGTCGCGACCACCAGCGGCACCGGCGCGACCTGGAACAGCGCCAGCGGCAGCCTCCCCGCATGGGCCTCGGAGAGCGATGGCATTTACATCCTGCAGGCGACGGCGACCGACAAGGCAGACAACACCTTCACCGGTCCTGCGGTCACGTTCACGCTCGACAAGACGGCGCCCACCTCGGCGTCGGTTACCACACCACTGGACGGAGCCGCCTACCAGGCGGGCTCGGTGCCGGCAATCTTCGGCGGCAGCGTCGCCGACAACTCGGGCGGTGCGGGCGTAAACGCGAACACCGCCACCTTCACTCTTCAGCGCGGCTCCGACAACCAGTACTGGAACGGCTCGGCCTGGCAGGTGGCGGTCGCCAACCTCGTTACGACGCACGGTGCGACTGCAGGCAATACGGCCGCGACGTGGAGCGACAACGTCACGCTCCCCAACTGGTCGTCGGAAACGGCTGGGACCTACATCGTTCAGGCGAGAGCAACCGACAAGGCCGGGAACACCTTCGTCGGCGGCTCCGTGACATTCACTCTTCTCTCCAACGGTCCGGGATCTCTCGGGACAGCAGCCGACACGTCGGGATCTTCCACGCTGCAAATCACGGGTGTGACGGCCGCCGTCGGCAAGACCCTCTTCGCATCGGTGGCGATGGACTCGACGACCTCGAACGTCACGGTCATCGACAGCGCCGGCAACAGCTATTCGAAGGATGCCGACGTCACCAATTCGGGCGCGGTACGGACGCTTCTCTTCTCCGCGAGGATCACGAACGCTCTGTCGGGTGGCACGATCACCATCAACTTCCCGTCGCCGACCCCCAGCGACAAAGCGGCCAGTCTGTTCTCGTTCGACGGCCTCGTTGTCGCGTCGCGGCAGGATCAGTCCCATACGGCGACCGGAGACAGCAACTCCACTCAGCCGAACTCTGGAACGACTGCGACGACATCGCAGGCGAACGAGCTGTTGATCGGCGTAGTCGGTCACGACGACGGACGAGCGATGTTCGACGCCGACCCGAACTTCACATCCTTGACGCCGATCAATGCGAACGGCCAGTCAGGTCTGTATGTCTTCCCCGAATATCGCTTTGTCAGCGCCACGGGCGGTTATGCAGCCACGGCAACGAACAACAACGGCAAGCCGGCGAAGTGGGCCGCCGCGATCGTGACGTACAAGCTCGCGCTGCCAACCGTCTCGTCGATCGTCCGCGCCAACGCCAATCCGACGGGTAACGCGACCGTCAATTTCACAGTCACGTTCAACCAGAGTGTTTTCGGAGTGGATGCGTCTGACTTCGCGCTCGCTACGAGTGGTGTGTCCGGCGCGTCGATCACCGGAGTGAGCGGCAGCGGCGCCACCTACACGGTCGCCGTGAATACCGGTTCAGGCAACGGCAACATCGGCCTCAACCTGGCCGACAACGACTCCATCACCAACGTCAACACGATTCCGCTCGGCGGCACGGGCGCCGGCAACGGCAGCTTCACAGGCGAGATCTACGCGATCGACAAGAACGTCCCGGCCGTCTCCTCGATCGACCGCGCCGACGCCGACCCGACACACGGAGGCGCGTTGCATTGGAACGTCACCTTCAGCAAGAACGTCACGGGTGTCGACGCATCCGACTTCGCGCTCGCCGCGAACGGCAGCGTCACGGGAGCGTCGGTCAGCTCCGTTACCGGGAGCGGGTCGAGCTACTCGGTGACCGTTGACTCGGGCTCCGGCAACGGCACCCTCCGTCTGAACCTTGCCGACGACGACTCGATCACCGATTCCGCCGGGAACAAGCTCGGCGGAACCGGAGCCGGCAACGGGAGTTTCACGGGTCAGCTCTACACAATCGACAGGAACAACCCGACGGCGACGGTCTCGCTCAGCCCGAACAACGCGGCGCACCCGGCCACGAACGAGATGCTGACGGCGACCGCGACCAGGGCCGACGCGGACGGTGACGCCGTAACGCTCACCTACGTGTGGAAGAACGGCGCGACCATCGTCAAGACGACGACTGCGTCGACGAGCCTGACCGACACGCTCGACCTGTCGCAGGCCGGCAATGGCAGCAAGGGAGACGTGATCACCGTCGAGGTCACGCCGAACGACGGCATCTTCAGCGGGGCCACTGTCAGCGACAACGCGACCGTCAAGAACACCACGCCGACGGTGACGCTCTCAGCTCTAAACGATCTATCGGTGAACGAGGGTTCGACGCACACCTATAGCTACACGATCAGCGATGCGGACGGCGACACGATCGCCTCCGTGAATACCTCCTGCTCGGGCACCGGCTCCAAAGTGGCGCTGTCAGACACCTTCAACAATACGAGCGGCTCCTTCCAATGCTCGTTCGCCGATGGGCCGGACAGTTCGACGGTCTCGGTTCAGGCCACCGACTCCGGTTTCGGGGCTGCGGCAGGCAACACGGCGACGCAGTCGGTGACGATCAACAACGTTGCGCCGACGATCGCGATCAGCGGCGCGGCGGGCCTCAACGAGGGCTCGTCCTACAGCCTCACCCTGGGCGCCGTCACCGACCCGGGAACCGACACGGTCACCAGCTACATCGTCCACTGGGGCGACGGCAGTGACGACACGTACTCCAGCAACGGCGCCAAGAGCCACACCTACGTCGACGGTCCCTCCAACCACGCGATCACCGTCGACCTGACCGACGAGGACGGCACCTTCAATGACCGCGCGAACGCGCTCTCGGTGCACGTGAACAACGTCGCCCCGACGATCGCAATCAGCGGCGCGGCGAACGTGAACGAGGGCTCGTCCTACAGCCTGACCCTGGGCGCGGTCACCGATCCGGGCACCGACACGGTCACCAGCTACGTCGTGCACTGGGGCGACGGCAACAGCGACAGCTATCCGAGCAACGGCGCCAAGACGCACACCTACGCCGACGGCCCCGACAGCCACGCGATCACGGTTGACCTGACCGACGAGGACGGCAGCTTCCTCGATCGCGCGAACGCCAAGTCGGTAACAGTCGACAACGTCGCACCGACGATCGCGATCAGCGGCGCGGCCAGCGTCAACGAGGGCGCCTCATACAGCCTGACCCTGGGCGCAGTCTCCGACCCGGGCACGGACACGGTCTCCAGCTACGTCGTGCACTGGGGCGACGGCAGCGACGACACCTACGCCTCGAACGGCGCCAAGAGCCACACCTACGCCGACGGCGACTCCAACCACGCGATCACCGTCGACCTGACCGACGAGGACGGCAGCTTCACCAATGCGGCCAACCCGCTCTCCGTGCACGTGAATAACGTCGCTCCGACGATCGCGATCAGCGGCGCCGCGAACGTGAACGAGGGCTCGCCCTACAGCCTGACCCTGGGCGCCGTCACCGACCCCGGCACCGACACCGTCTCCAGCTACGTCGTGCACTGGGGCGACGGCAACTCGAACACCTACCCCGCGAACGGTGTCAAGACGCACACCTACGCCGACGGCCCGGCCACGCAGCCGATCACCGTCGACCTGACCGACGAGGACGGCAGCTTCCTGAATCGCGCGAACCCGCTCTCGGTCGCGGTCGACAACGTCGCGCCGTCGATCGCGATCAGCGGCGCCGCCTCCGTCAACGAGGGCTCGCCCTACAGCCTGACCCTGGGCGCGGTCTCCGACCCGGGTCAGGACACGGTCACGAGCTGGATCGTGCACTGGGGCGACGGCAACTCGAACACCTACGGCTCAGACGGCGCCAAGAGCCACACCTACGCCGACGGCCCGAACAACTACAACGTGACCGTCGACCTGGTCGACGAGGACGGAACCTTCCTCAACCGCGCCAACGCCAACCCGGTGCACGTAAACAACGTCGCACCGACGGTCACGCTCGCGGCCGGCAACGACCTGAGCGTCGACGAGTCGGGCTCGACCGAGCACACGTACAGCTACACGATCTCCGACCCGGGCACCGACAACGTCGCCTCGGTCTCGACCAACTGCGGCGCCCACGGCAGCAAGGTGCTGAACTCGGACACGAACGACAACACGAGCGGCTCCTTCCGCTGCGTCTTCCCGGACGGCTCGGCGACGACCTCGAGCATCGTCAGCGCAAGCGCGACCGACGACGACGGCGCGACCGGCAACACCGACACGCAGACCGTCTCGGTCGCCAACGTCGCCCCGACCGCCCACCTGAGTGGTGACGACCAGGTGGACGAGGGCACGACCCACACCTACACCTTCACCGTCACCGATCCCGGCGTCGACACCTTCACGGTCAACACGCCGGGCTACCCCGACTGCGGCACCGGCGGAAACTACGTTGCCGGCTCGCTCTCGACCAATCTCGGCGGCGGCAGCTTCCAGTGCTCCTTCCCGGATGGCCCGACGACGACCAGCGTCAAGATCAGGGTCACCGACTCCGACGGCGCTTCCGACACGGACACCGAGAACGTGGTCGTGGTCGCGGTCGCCAACGTCAATCCGACGGCGACGCTCGGCAACAACGGCCCGGTCGACGAGGGCTCGCCGGCGACGATCAGCTTCACGAACCAGTTCGATCCCTCCGAGGCCGATACCGCGGCCGGCTTCCACTACGCCTACAGCTGCGTCAACGGCGACCTCTCCGGCGCCACCTACGCGAGCTCGGGCAGCTCGGCCTCGACGGCCTGCAGCTACCCCGACGGCGACTCCGACCATCTCGTCAAGGCGCGCATCATCGACCAGAACAACGGCTTCACGGAGTACACGACCTCGGTGCACGTCGCGAACGTCGCCCCGACGATCGCAATCAGCGGCGCGGCGAACGTGAACGAGGGCTCGTCCTACACGCTGAACCTGGGCGCGGTCACCGATCCGGGCAGCGACACGGTCACCAGCTACGTCGTCCACTGGGGCGACACCAGCTCCGACACCTACACCACGGCCGGTGACAAGACGCACACCTACGCCGACGGCGACTCAAACCACGCGATCACGGTCGACCTGATCGACGAGGACGGCAGCTTCCTCGATCGCGCAAACGTGCACTCGGTGCACGTGAACAACGTCGCCCCGACGGTCGCGATCAGCGGCAACGCGAACGTGAACGAGGGCTCGGCCTACACGCTGAACCTGGGCGCAGTCACCGACCCGGGCGCCGACACGGTCTCCAGCTACGTCGTCCACTGGGGCGACACCAGCTCCGACACCTACACGACGGCCGGCGCCCAGAGCCACACCTACGCCGACGGCGACTCAAACCACGCGATCACCGTCGACCTCGTCGACGAGGACGGCAGCTTCCTCGACCGCGCGAACCCGTTCGCGGTCAGCGTCGACAACGTCGCTCCCTCGATCGCGATCAGCGGCAACGCGAACGTGAACGAGGGCTCGGCCTACACGCTGAACCTGGGCGCAGTCACCGACCCGGGCAGCGACACGGTCACCAGCTACATCGTCCACTGGGGCGACACCAGCTCCGACACCTACACCACGGCCGGTGACAAGACGCACACCTACGCCGACGGCGACTCCAACCACGCGATCACCGTCGACCTCGTCGACGAGGACGGCACCTTCCTCGATCGCGCAAACGTGCACTCGGTGCACGTGAACAACGTCGCTCCGACGGCTACCTTCGGGAACAACGGTCCCGTCAACGAGGGCTCGAACATCAACCTCTCGCTGACGAGCCCGTCCGATCCGTCCTCGGTCGACACCGCGGCCGGCTTCCAGTACCGCTTCAGCTGCGACAACGGCACGACCTGGAGCCCCTGGAGCGGGACCGCGAGCGCCAGCTGCTCGACCAACGACAACGGCACCCGCCAGGTCAAGGGCGAGATCCGCGACAAGGATCTCGACGCCACGACCTACAGCGCCAACGTGACCGTCAACAACGTCGCTCCGACGGCGATCGTCACTGGGCCGACCCCGGTCGACGAGGGCTCGACCCACACCTACACCTTCACCGTCAGCGACCCGGGCAGCGCGGACACCTTCACGGTCGACGCCACCTACCCAAGGTGCGGTACCGGCGGCAACTACGTGGCGGGCTCGCTCGCGACCAACGCGGGCGGCGGCAGCTTCGACTGCTTCTTCCCGGACGGCCCGGCGACGACCAGTGTCACGATCAAGGTCACCGACGACGACAGCGGCTCCGATCTCGACTCCGAGTCGGTCCAGGTCGTCGACGTTGCCAACGTCTCACCGACCGCGACCCTTGGCAACAACAGCCCCGTCAACGAAGGCTCGCCGGCGACGGTCACCTTCACAAACCAGTACGACCCGTCGGAAGCCGACACGGCGGCCGGCTTCCGCTACGAGTACCACTGTGACGGCTCGGTCTTCGCCGGAGCAGCCGACTACTCGACCGCGGACACGAGCGCCACGCACCAGTGCACGTTCAACGACAACGGCAGCTACAGCGTGCGGGCGCGGATCATCGACCAGCACGACGGCTTCACGAGCTACATGACCGCTGTCACCGTCAACAACGTCGCCCCGAGCGCGACCTTCAACAACAACGGTCCTGTCAGCGAGGGCTCGAACATCAACCTCTCGCTGACGAGCCCGAGCGATCCGTCCTCGGTCGACACGACGGCCGGCTTCCAGTACCGCTTCAGCTGCGACAACGGCACGAGCTGGAGCGCCTGGAGCACGAGCTCGAGCGCCAGCTGCTCGACCAACGACAACGGCGTCAGCCACGTCAAGGGCGAGATCCGCGACAAGGATCTCGACGCCCGCACCTACAGCGCCGACGTGACGGTGAACAACGTCCCGCCGTCCACGCCCAACCTCCTCTTGCCGGCCGACGGTGCAACGACGGGTAACGCGACGCCTGCCTTCGACTGGAGCGACTCCACCGACCCGGCCGGAGCGAACGACACGACTACCTACAGGATCCAGGTCGACAACAACTGCGACTTCTCCAGCCCAGAGAGGGACCAGACGACGGGCTCGTCCAACTTCTCGCCGAGCGTGGGCCTCGCGGATGGCACGTACTGCTGGCGTGTGAGTGCGAGCGATGAGGACGGTGGCTCCAGCGTCTACAGCTCGGTCCGCAATCTCACGATCGACACCGGCGCGCCGAGCGTGCAATCGATCAACCGGGCCAGCGCCAACCCCACCAATGCGGCGAGCGTTGACTGGACGGTCACGTTCAGCGAGAACGTCAGCGGCGTCGATTCAAGCGACTTCGCACTCGTCCAGAGTGGCGGCGTCGCGGGCGCGTCGATCACTGGCGTGACCGGCAGCGGAGCCACCTACACCGTCACCGCGAACACCGGCGCTGGCAGCGGCTCGCTCGGGTTGAACCTGAACGACAACAACTCGATCGTCGACGCCGGTGGGAACGCGCTGGGGGCCTCCGGCGGCGGGGCCGACGGCAGCTTCACTGGGCAGGTCTACGCGATCGACAAGACGAGGCCAACCGTCACGGTCAACCAGGCTGGCGGTCAGAACGACCCGACGGGCATTGCGCCGATCCACTTCACGGCAGTCTTCAGCGAGCCCCTCCCCGTCAACGAGTTCCAGAACAACGACGTGACGATCGGCGGAACCGCCGGTGGGTCGATGAACGCAGGGGTTACGAACCCCACAAACGACAACAGGACGTTTGACATCGCCGTGAACGGGATGACGACCTCGGGAACGGTCATTGTCTCGATCAACGCCAATAGGGCGAACGACGCGGCCGGTAACGGCAACATCGCCTCGACGAGCACGGACAACACCGTCACGTGGACCGCTCAGTCGCAGAACGCCGCGCCTGTGGTCACGATCACGTCTCCGACGTTCGGCCAGCTCTACGCCAAGGGCTCGGCGAACGTGAATCTCTCGGCATCGTTCACCGATCCCGACGGGCCAAACCCCCATACCTGCGCGATCAACTGGGACGACAACACGACCACGCATCCGACGGTCAACGAGACCGCAAGGACGTGCAGCCAGATCCACACTTTCACGGCTGCGGGCGTCTACACGATCAACGTGACGATCTGCGACAACCTGGGCGGGTGCGGCACGGCCACGGTCTGGGTCGTGGTCTACGACCCGGCTGCGGGCTTCGTGACCGGCGGCGGCTGGATCAACGTCGCCGCGGGCTCCTACCCGGCCGATCCCACGCTCAGCGGGCGCGCCAACTTCGGCTTCAACTCGAAGTACAAGAACGGCGGCCAGCCCCCGGAAGGCGAGACCGAGTTCAACTTCGCGGTCGGCAACTTCAACTTCCACAGTGACGCGTACCAGTGGCTCGTCGTCTCGAGCTTCAAGGCGCAGTACAGGGGCACGGGCTCGGTCAACGGCGTCCCCGGCTACGACTTCCGGGTGACGGGTTACGACGGCGACATCAGCGGCGGCGGCGGAATCGACAAGTTCCGGATCAAGATCTTGCTGAACAACCATGTCGTCTTCGACAACCGGATGGGCGCCTCCGATGACATCGACCAGGCCGATCCGCAGCAAATCGCAGGCGGCAGCATCGTGATCCACAAGGCCTAGCGGGCCACCGCGACCACAGCGTGCGGAACGAATGGGCGGGACCTCCGGGTCCCGCCTTTTGCCTGCCTAGGGGCGCCGGCTCAGCCGCCGGCCGGCGTGTCAGCCGCAACCTCGGTCGCGTCGGCGATCTCGCGGACGACCTCGACGAGGTCCCGGTTCGCATTGAAGACCCGGAGCTGGCGGTCGGCTCCATTCCCGTGGGAGAGGAGATCCTGGATGCCTTCCAGCTCAGCTTCCGAACCAAGCTCCCGGGCGTGCGGCGCAAGCTCGTCGAGCCGGCGGCGAACGAGCCGGGTGACGGGCACACGGTTCCGGTGCCCCGTCTCGAGGTCCATCAGCGGCGCCTCGAGCCCGTAGCGTGCGGCGAGCCACTTGTTCTCGCTCGTCAGGATCCGGTGGTAGGAGCGGATCTCCTCGCCGCGGTCGAACCGCTCGCAGTAGAGCTTGACGAGCGCCTGGCAGTACGCCGCGAGCGCGACGGCGTGCTCGACACGGGTGACGCCGTCGCACACGCGGATCTCCACGGTTCCCAGACGCGGGTGCGGGCGGATGTCCCACCAGATGTGCGTGTAGTCGGGGATGCAACCGGTCTTCTCGAGCTGGCCGACGACCTCCGCGTAGTCGTTGTAACTGGCGAAGCGCGGCGGGGGGCCTGAGCGCGGGAAGGCGGCAAAGACCATCTGCCGGGTCGAGGCGAGGCCCGTCGGCTCCCCGCGCCAGAACGGCGAGTTCGCGGAGAGGGCGAGCAGTGCGGGCAGCTCGACGAGGAGGCCGTTCACGACCTGGACCGCCTTCTCCGGGTCGTCGACGGCGACGTGGATGTGCAGCCCGAAGATGAGCTCGCGCCGGGCGACGTATTGCATCTGGTCGACGAGCGCCCGGTAGCGGTCACGCGCGGTGATCCGCTGCCGCTCGAACAAGGAGAAGGGGTGCGTCCCCGCCGAGCCGACCCGGAGCGAGTGATGCCGGGCGACCGACGTGACGTACTCGCGGAGCTTTCGGAGCTCGCGGTCGACCTCGGCCGCCGTCCGGCAGACCGGCGTCGCGATCTCGAGCACCGACTGCATCAGCTCGGCCTTCATCTGCGCCTCGAGCGGGTGACCCGCGACCGTCGCCAGGAAGGTGTCGATGTGCTGGACGAGGTCGAAGCTCTGCGGGTCGAGGAGCATGTACTCCTCCTCGACTCCGAGGGTGTACGGATCGCCCTGGCCGAAGGCGTGGTCGAGGACGCTGCCGCCCGCGGCGAAGCTGCCGCTCGTGATGCTCGACGGGTAGATCTGCTTCATCTGGTCCGAGGCACCGCTTGCGGTGCCGCCCTCAGGATGTGCGGGCTCCGCCCGCGCGTCCGTCTGCGGTTACCCGAGGAACCGATCGAACAAACGCTGCACACACTCGTAGTATCGAATGGCTTTGGAAGCGCTTCAACTCACGGACTCGTGGCCGGCGGAGAACGTCGCCGTCGCCGCGCTCGCGACCGGCCGCGAACTGGGGCGCCGAGGCGACGCGTCGCGCGTGTTTCGCTGGGCCTCGGTCACAAAACCCGTCGTGGCGCTCGCGGCGCTTGTCGCGGCCGAAGAGGGGACGATCGACCTCGACGAGCCGGCCGGCCCGCTCGGCTCGACCATGCGTCACCTGCTCGCCCACGCGTCCGGGCTTCCGTTCGATGCGGGCGCGCCGATTGCGAAACCGGGCACGCGCAGGATCTACTCGAACGCCGGTTTCGAGGTCGCTGCCGAGCGGATCGCGCTGCACGCGGAGATGCCGTTTGCCGAGTATCTCGCGAAGGCCGTGCTCAAGCCGCTCGGCATGCAGGCGGAGCTGCGCGGCTCGCCCGCCGCCGGCCTGCACGGAAGCCTGGACGACCTCGTCGCATTCGTGCGCGAACTGTTCGCTCCGACGTTGATCGCCCCGGAGACGCTCGCCGAGGCCGTGAGCGTTCAGTTTCCGGGCCTCGCCGGCGTGATCCCGGACCTGGGCCGCTTCGATCCCAACGACTGGGGCCTAGGCTTCGAGCTGAAGGGCGGGAAGCAGCCGCACTTCTCCGGGACGCTGACCTCGCCCGGCACGTTCGGCCATTGGGGTGGGAGCGGCACGTTCTTCTGGGTCGACCCGGAGCGGAGCATTGCGCTCATCACGCTCAGCGACCTCGAGTTCGGCGACTGGGCGAAGGAGGCGTGGCCGCCGTTTAGCGATGCAGTGGTTAGGGAGTCGTAAAGATCCTGCAAATTCTTACGAATTGGCGGTGTTGACCCTGCCTTTCTGGGGCATGCTGTTAGCGGGGAATCAATGGAGCTAGCAAACACCGAGCAGACGTTTGACGTTCATGCGCCCGAACGGGCGGTCTTCGTCACCGACGACAATCGCCGCGCCCGCCGACTCCGTCGCGGGACGTTCGTGGCCGCCTCCCTTGCCTGTCTCTGGCTCGTCGGGCTCGGGGTGGGAATGTTCGGCTTCGGCGGCTTGCCCGGCATCTCACTCGGCAAGCACAACCACCACGGCGCCGGCCGAGCCCAGCCCAAGCCCAATCCGGCAAGGCTTTCTCCAATCGCAGGTGCGCTTGCTCCCGGCCAGTCCCGCCAGCTCGTGGCCGATCGAGCCCGGCAGAGCCAGCACCGGCTCGGCTCGCAGTCTCGTAGCGCCAGGGCTCCCGCACGGCCGGCCTCTCCTGTCACGCCGCCCGCGTCGGCCCAACAGCCAGCCAACCCGGCCCAGCGCCAGCGAGGCTGGGCTCGCAAGGCCAACCCGGCGCCGCCGGGACAGGTGAGGATCGCGCAACCGAAGGCCCCGGCCGGCTCCCGAGGCCAGCGCCGGGGCCAGACGACCACCACCACCACCACCACCACCACCACGCCGCTCCCTCCGGGACAGGCGAAGAAGGCACCACCCCCAATACCGCCGCCGTCTGAGGGCTAGCGTGCAGGCAACCTCGGGCGGGGCGGCCTCGCGCTGGGTGCTGCTCGCGATCCTGCTCGGTGCCCTTGCCGTCCTACTCGGCGTCCAGGGCCTTTCGACGCGAACGACGGGTCGAAGCGCGACGCCCGTAGCGACGACCCCGGGGCCGCTCGCGTCCGCCGGGCCGGTCCTCACCTGGGATGGAAGGCAGCTCGTCTCGCTGGGCGGGGACCCTAGCAAGAGAATCGCGCTCAGCTTCGACGACGGCCCGGACCCACGCTGGACCCCGCGTATCATCGCGGCGCTTCGGCGCCTCCACGCTCCTGCCACGTTCTTCGTCGTCGGGAGCGAGGTCGTCCGCCACCCCGATCTCGTGAGGCAGCTGCACCGGGACGGATTCGAGCTCGGGAACCACACGTTCACGCACGCAGATCTCTCGACGCTCCCCGGCTGGGAGCAGCGGTTCCAGATCGGCCTGACCGAGAACGCGCTCGTCGGCACGGTCGGCATCCGTGCGCGTCTCGTCCGGCCGCCGTACTCGTCGGTCCCCTCCGCCGTCACGGCGCGTCAGGAGAAAGCGCTCGACCGCCTCGCGCGCGACGGCTACGACGTCGTCCTCGCCGATTTCGACGGCGAGGATTGGCGCCGCCCCGGGGTGGATGAGATCGTCGCCGGGGCGACGCCGCAGGGCAACCGGGGCGGGATCGTCCTCCTCCATGACGGCGGGGGAGACCGCTCCGAGACGGTGAGCGCGGTCGAGCGGTTGGTGCCCGCGCTGCGTGCCCGCGGTTTCCGGTTCGTCACGGTCTCCCAGCTCGGCGGCCTGCCGCGCGACCAGGTCGAGCTTCGTGTGGGGGGCTGGGACCGGGCCCGCGGGCGGGTGCTGATCGCGACGCTCGCCGTGGCCCGGTGGGCGACCGCTCTGCTCGGCCTGCTGCTCGTCGCCGTCGCGTTGCTCTTCGTCGCGAGGGTCTTCCTCCTCTTCGGCTTCGCGCGCCGCCACGTGCGGCTCGTCCGGGGAAAGAGCGCGGGTCAACTGACGCCGGCTGTCTCGATCGTCGTCCCGGCCTTCAACGAGGCGGTCGGAATCGAGCGGGCCGTGAGCTCGCTGGCCGCGAGCGACTATCCCGAGCTGGAGATCGTGGTCGTCGACGACGGCTCGAGCGACGGCACGGGAGCCCTGGTCGAGCGACTCGGCCTGCCCCAGGTTCGCCTCGTGCGCCAGCCGAACGCGGGCAAGCCGGCGGCGCTCAACACCGGGATCGCGGAGACGCGGCACGAGATCGTCGTCATGGTCGACGCCGACACCGTCTTCGAGCGCGACACGCTCCGGCATCTCGTGCAACCGTTTGCCTCGGACGACATCGGCGCCGTCTCGGGCAACACGAAGGTCGGCAACCGCCACGGGCTGCTCGGCCGCTGGCAGCACATCGAGTACGTGATGGGCTTCAACCTCGACCGCCGGCTGTTCGACGTCCTCCGCTGCATGCCCACCGTCCCGGGCGCGGTCGGCGCGTTCAGGCGCCAGGCGCTGAACGAGGTCGGCGGTGTCTCGGGTGCAACCCTCGCCGAGGACACCGATCTCACGCTGGCGATCGGCCGGGCCGGGTGGCGCGTCGTCTATGCGGAGGACGCCCGCGCGTGGACGGAGGCGCCTGCGACCCTGCGCGGGCTCTGGAGGCAACGCTATCGCTGGTGCTACGGAACCCTCCAGTCGGTGTGGAAGCACCGCGCCGCGATGTGGCGGCGCGGCGAGGGGCGGATCGGCCGCCGCGGCCTGCCCTATCTCATCCTCTTCCAGATCGCGTTGCCGCTGCTCGCCCCGCTGATCGACCTTTTCTCGGTCTACGGGTTCCTGTTCCTGAACCCGCTCGGGGTGCTTGGCTTCTGGGCCGTCTTCACGACGCTTCAGCTCGCGCTCGGCTGGTACGCGTTCCGGCTCGACCGGGAGTCGCCGTGGGTGCTCTGGGCGATGCCGCTCCAGCAGTTCGTCTATCGGCAGCTCATGTACCTGGTCGTGATCGAGTCGGTGCTGACCGCGGTTCGCGGCTCCCGGCTGCACTGGCGACCGATCGCGCGGAGCGGCGAGATCGAGGTCGCGAACTAGCGGCGTCGGACCCGGAGTGTCGCCCGCATGCCGCGGGCCGCGTGGTCGGCGAGCGAGCACGAGAGCTTGTAGACGCCTGGCTTCAGGCGGAGGTTGAGGATCTGACGTTCGCCCGGAAGCGTTTTCGGCAGCCGGTACACCTTCGAGCCTCCGACCCGCTGAAGCGTGAGGTCGTGCTCGTCCTGGCCGAAGTTGTCGAGCTCGATCCGGACGGGGCCGGCGGGCACGCGGACGCGCGAGAGCTGGTAGTGGAACTCGAGGGCGACGACCTGGACGCGCGTCAGCGGAGCGGCGGCCTGGGCCGGGACGACGGCCGCGAAGCCCAGGACGACGAGCAGGAGAGGAAGGCGTCTCATCGCAGCAACGGCACCCGTGCGAAGGAGGCGGCGCGTGGCACGATCGGCCCGGCGTCGGTCCCCAGCCACTGTTCGAGCACCGAGCAATAGACGCTGCGGTAGTCGACGGTCGCCTTGAGGTTTCCGTCGCCGTCCAGTCCGCTCTTCAGGCCCGGGAACTCGCCGATCATCGTTCCGCGGACGCGGGTGCCCATCAGCAGTCCGACCCCGGCCGCGCCGTGGTCGGTGCCGGCCGACCCGTTCTCCTCGGCCCGCCGGCCGAACTCGGACCACACGAGCGTGAGGACGCGATCGGCGAGGCCGCGCGCCTCGAGGTCGCGCTGGAAGGCGAGCAGCGTGTCGCTCGTCAGCTTCAGTCCCTCCGCCAGCGTGGCGGCCTGCTCCGAGTGTGTGTCGTACATGCCGTACGCGCTCAGCGAGACGCAGTGCAGCGGGAGGCCTGCTGCGAGCATCGCGGCGAGCCCGGCGAGCTGATCCGGGAACCCGCTGTCGGACTTCGGGTAGGCGACGGGGGTGTGAAACCCGTCGTCGGTGTTGAAGGGCGCGAGCTGCTGCCGCAGACGGTTGGACTGAGAGGTGACCGCCCTGGCCCCTGCGAGTGCCGGATCGCGGCCCCGCGTCGCGCCGAGGGCGCCGACCGCGTCGAGCATGCGCTCCTCCACCTGGCCCCAGACGCCGGGCGCCCAGAACGAGTAGTTGCCGGCACCGCTTAGGGCCGCGACGGGCTTCTTCGCCGTCGCCAGCGAGGGCGAGAGCTCGCCGTCGAGGCTGACGCCCTGGAGTGGGTTGTCCGTCGCGCCGACCCGGTCGAGGTAGCGTCCGAGCCAGCCCGTCTGGAGGCGCACGTCCGTGTCACCGACCTCCCAGTAGTGCCTGGAGGTGAAGTGCGACTGATCGGCGTTCGTATAGCCGACGGCCGGGAGGACCGAGAGCTTGCCCTCGCCGTGCAGCGTGTGGAACGAAGCCGCCGATGGATGCCAGCGCAGACGGGTGTCCTCCGGAAAGACGAGGCCGGAGTCGGGCAGCGCGAGCTTCGGGCGGAGGCGCCGGTAGTCGGGATCGCCGTGCGGGAAGAGGAGCGAGAGCGAGTCGGCGCCGCCGTCCAGGAAGATCGAGACGAGGACCGTGTCGGACCCTCCGGCGGCGAGCGCCTGTGCGATGCCTTCGTCGAACATCCGGGGCGTGAGCGCGCTGGCTCCGTAGACCGCCATCGCGAGCCCGACAGAGCGGGAGAGGAAGCTGCGGCGGTCGAGGCCGGTTCCGGCTGGGCGCGGCATCCCCGGCTCGATCGCCGGCAGCCCTGCTCCCGCCTCGGCCACGGCCTTTCGGAGCAGTGCGGAACGCGAGAACTCGTTGCAGCAATCTCTCATGAGGTCTGCAGATCCGGGGAGATGGCGATCAGGTGCCGGAGCGCGTTCTCGATCAGCGCCGGGTACTGCGCCTTCTTCCAGCGCTGGTCAGCGTCGCCGACGGCGCGTTTCGCGAACGATTTGAGCGCGCGCCGCGTGGCCGAGGTCAGCGGTGGCTTGCCCCAGAACTCGAGCGCACGCTCGAGGAGCTTGTCGGGATCGAGCGGGCCCTTGTGCGAGGTCTCGAGGACGGCGGGGCGGAGAACGCGGCCGGCGAGGTCCCAGCGGGCGAGGAAGGTGGCTGTGTCGAGCCAGCGGTCGTCGTCCCAGCCGGCGACGTTCGGCGGATAGAAAAGCTGCTGGCCGGCTTGGTTCGAGAGCCAGGTCCAGGCCTCGGTGTCGATTCCGCGCTTCCTCGCGCGGAGCATTCCTGCGAGGTAGACGACAGGAGGCTTGACCATCCGCGGCCCGGTGTAGAGGCGCGGGTGGCGGAGGATCGCCTCGACGACCGGCCGCGAAGCGAAGTCGTTTGCAACGTAGAGCTGCTCCAGGCCCCGCCGCGTCGCCGCCGAGGGCGGCGAGGGAACGAAGTAGCTCCAGAGCTTGCGGACGAAGAACGAGCGGTGGTTTGGATGGTGGACGGCGAGCCGGCAGGAGTCCTTCCAGTCGAACCGCCCGCGCTTCCCGAAGATCCGCTTCGGGCCCGCATCGTGGCGTCTGGAGTCGTAGCGGAAGTTGACGGGACCCTTGTCGTCGTCCCAGTCGTTCCGGAAGCCCGTCAGCGCGCGAGCCTGCTCGCGCACGTCGCGTTCCGAATACCCCCGGCCCGCGCCGAGCGTGAAGAGCTCCATCATCTCGCGGCCGTAGTTCTCGTTCGGCGAGCCCTTCTCGTTGTCGGTGCCGGAGAGCCAGAGCAGCATCGCGGGGTCGCGGGTGACCGAGAGCAACAGTTGTTCGAACGAGCCGAGGCCGTGACGGCGAAAGAGATTGTTCTGCGCCAGCATCAGCCGCTGCGAGCCAACACCCGCGTTCGACGTCGCGAACCAGTCGTGCCAGACGAGCGCCATCCGCTCGACGAGCGGCCGGCTCGTGCGCACCATGCGGTCGAGCCACCAGAGGTGGTCCTGGCCCCAGGCGTCGGCCGGCGCGATCGCGTTCCCGTCGTCGTCCTTGGGGGCGGGCCCGACGAGGCGCTCGCGCTTCGGATGGGTCAGCGAATGGACGGCGTCGTCGAGGCCCTTCTTGGCGAGCTTGTGGGCCTCTCCCGGGCGCGGGCCGAACCCGGCACGCCAGAGCAGGCGCTCGGCCTCAGCAGGCCCGAAACGGCCTCGATAGACGGGAATGGTGCGCGCGGTTGAAGACAATGGGGAACCCGTTTGTCTTCATCGGGAAAAGCCCTGCCTAACTCAACCCTCAGGAGGGTCGTCGTCCGCGAACAGCGGCCGCACGAACTCGTCGAACGTGGCCTTGTCGCAGCTCGCGAGCGTCGTCGGCGTGAGCGCCGTCACCGATGCGGTGCGCGGCATGTTCATCGCGAGTGCGACCTCGCCGAAGTAGTCGCCGGGCCGAAGCATGCGCCGCGGGCCCAGGTCGTCGCTGTTCACGGCGAGCAGCCCTCGGAGGACGACGTAGAAGCGGTCTCCCTGCTCGCCCTCGAACACGATCGGGCTGCCGCCCGAGACGTCCTGGCGCTCCATCTTCTGCGCGAGCTTCGTCAGCACCTCGCCGGCGAGCTGCTGGAAGAGGCCGACGCGGGACAGCTCGGTGACCGTGGCCGTGGCGAACCTGGGGCTCATGAACCTATTGTGCCGACGTGGGCGAGCTCGACCAGTGGAAGTACTGTCCTCGCTGCTCGGCGGAGATCCAAGTCGACGCAGGAAAGGCCGAGTGCCCTGCGTGTGGCTTTCGCGCCTACGCAAGCTCGAAGCCGACCGCGAGCGCGGTCTGCGTGGACGAGGAAGGCCGCCTGCTGCTCTCGCGCCGGGCGATCGATCCGTTCCAGGGCAAGTGGGACTTCCCCGGCGGATTCCTCGAGGAGGGGGAGCATCCTGTCGACTGCGTCCGCCGGGAGCTGAAGGAGGAAGCGGGCGTCGAGGTCGAGCTGCTCGAGCTCCTGGGAGTGTGGATCGACCGCTACGGCGGCGACGGCTCGGCCCAGACGACCCTGAACCTCTACTGGACGGCACGCATCGTCGAGGGGACGCCGGAGCCGGCCGACGACGTCGCCCAGCTGCGCTGGTTTGCTCCCGACGAGATTCCCTTCGAAGAGCTCGCGTTCCCGCACACCCGCGAGCTGATCTCAGGGTGGCGGGAGCAGCACCCGTAACGCGGCCGGGTCGGTCTCGAACTTGAGCGGGGTCTCGAGCTCCTCCGGCTCACCGTCGACTGCCGCTCCCAGCCGGCCCGCCTGCGCGTCGACGGTGAAGTGGCCGCCGGTCCGCTCCTCCCACGTCGTCGGGACCCACCCGGCGGCGACGTAGAGGTGGAGCAGGCCCTCGTCGAGGCGCTCGCGGACGCCGACCGAGAAGAGGTCGAGCTCGTACTGGTTGTTCGCGACGAGGATGACCCGCACCTTGACCGGGCGGCCGTCGATCGAGGCGCCGAGCGGCGCGGGCCGGGTGAGAAGGATCCCCAGCGCTCGCAGCCGCGCCAGCGTCTCCTTGCGCCTGCGGTGGCGCTCCCGTCGGTGCACGAGCTGCGCGTAGAGGCCGAGCGAGACGTTGTTCAGGAACGCCCGGCCGTTCACACGCCCCACGTCGACGCCGCGCTCGCGCCCTTCGCGGAACGCGGGGAGGGCCTTCAGCGGGTCGTCGCGGTCGAGCCCGAGGTCTCGCGCGAAATGGTTGCGCGTGCCGAACGGGACGACGACGAACGGCAGGTCACGGTGGATGGCAACCTGCGCGACCGGCGCGAGCGAGCCGTCGCCGCCCGCGACGCCGATGGCTCCTGCCGGCGCCCGGCGCGCGATCTCCACCGGGTCGTCGCCCTTGGCGAGCACGTGGGTCTCGATCCCCAGCCGCTCGGCCTCGGCGCGCAGCTCTTCGGTCCTCGGGCCTTGGCCGGCGTGCGGGTTGATGACGAGGAAGCCGCTCATCCCGTTAGCATCGTTCCATCCCGAACAAAGGAGCACAGGTGGAGCTGATCGAGAGACTCGACGCCGTGCGCGAGCGGTGGAACCTGCTCGCGCATCCCTTCTACAAGCGCTGGAGCTGTGGCGAGCTGAAGCGTGACGAGCTCGCGTACTACGCTGGCGAGTACCGGCACGCCGTTGTCGCGCTCGCCGAGACGGCGCAGAAGAGCGGTAACGCAGAGCACGCGCGCGAGGAGGCCGAGCACGTCGCCCTCTGGGACGATTTCGCCGCCGCCTTCGATGCTGACACGACCCGCGATCCAAGCCCCGAGACTTCAGAGTGCGTCGTGGCCTGGACCGCTCCGGGCAACCGGCGCGAGGCGCTTGCGGTCATGTATGCGATCGAGGCCGGTCAACCTGCGGTCTCGCGGGCAAAGCTCGACGGCCTCTCGGAGCACTACGGCGTCGCCGGGGACGAGCCCGGCGCTGTGTACTTCGCTCTGCATGCGGAGCTCGACCACGAGCACGCGGACGAATCCCGGCAAGGCCTCGAGGCAGACGGTCCCGCAGACGACGCCGACAGGCTCGTCGAGGTCGCCGAGGCGGCGCTACGGGGTAACTGGACCTTGCTGGATGGAGTCGAAGCAAGGAGGTAGGCGATGAAGTTCCTCCTGAAGGGCCTGCCGGGGCATCCGCTGCACCCGCCCCTGACGGACGCGACGATCGGCGCCTACACGCTCGCGGCCGCGATGGCGGTGCTGTCGAGGCTCGGGGTGAGCGAGCACAACACGGCGACCGCTTGGTGGCTCGCCCTGATCGCGGGACTGGTCGTGAGCGGGCCGACCGCCCTCACGGGCTTCGTCGACTGGCTCGAGATCAAGCCCGGAACGCCGCTCTGGCGAACATCCACCGCGCACCTGACGGTGATGCTGACCGCGACGATCCTCTTCGCGATCACAGCGGGCGCGGGCCACGCCGACTACGTGGACGGGTCGATCGGCGGCGGGTCGCTGATCCTGACCCTCGCCGGCTTCGGCGTCTTGACCGTGGGCGGCTGGCTCGGCGGCGCCAACGTGTTCGTGCACGGGATGCGGGTGCTCAATCTCGTGGACGAGCCGTCCGCACACGCCGTCTCGCCGCTGCCCCAACCCGAGAAGGAGGAGGCGGAAGCCTAGGCCGCGACTTCTTCGAGCCCGAGCTGCTTCTCGATGGCGCCCTTAGGCTGGGCGCCGATGGCGGCCGCTGCCGGCTCGCCGTCTTTGAAGAGCACCATCGTGGGGATCGAGGCGATGCCGTAGCGCTCCGCAAGCCCCTGCTCCTCGTCGATGTTCACCTTGACGACCTTGATCGCGCCGGCACGCTCCTCGGCGATCCTGTCGAGAACGGGGGAGACCGCGTGGCAGGGCCCGCACCACTCCGCCCAGAAGTCGACGATCACGGGCGTGTCGGACTTGAGGACTTCCTGTTCGAACGTGGACTCGGTGACTGCGGACGACATGCGGATCCTTTCCTGGGCTTGCGGCTGAGATACCCCGACGGGTGAAAACGTACCTACAGCATCAAACGGCGCCCTGCCGCCCTCTATTCCAAACGGTCGCGCCGGCAAGGCCGCCGCGACCTCCTCTGGTCGGCGCGGCTGGGGGCGGCGCCTTGGCTCGTAGAATCGCCTTATGGCGTTTGATCCACTGTCAGCCGTTCCCGACCACTCAGCGCTCGAGCAGGAGGTCCTCGCCTGGTGGGACCGGGAGGGCATCTTCGAGAAGCTCCGCGAGCAGAACCGCGGCGCCGAGCGTTTTAGCTTCTTCGACGGGCCGATCACGGCGAACAACGGGATGGGTGTCCACCACGCCTGGGGCCGCACGCTGAAGGACGTCTTCCAGCGCTACAAGGCGCTGCGCGGCTTCGACCAGCGCTACCAAAACGGGTTCGACTGCCAGGGCCTCTGGGTGGAGGTCGAGGTCGAGAAGGCGCTCGGCCTGAACTCGAAGCGCGAGATCGAGGAGTACGGCATCGCCGAGTTCGCGGAGCGCTGCAAGGAGCGCGTCGCCCACTACTCCGAGGTGATCACGGGCCAGGACCGCCGGCTCGGACGCTGGATGGACTGGGACAACGACTACCACACGTTCTCGGACACGAACATCTCCTACATCTGGGGGTTCCTGAAGGCGGTGCACGAGCGCGGGTGGCTCTACAAGGGCCATCGGTCGACCGAGTGGTGCCCGCGTTGCGGTACCTCGATCTCCCAGCACGAGCTCTTCGCAGGCGAGTACAAGGAGCTGGAACACCCGTCGCTGTACGTGCGCTTCCCGCTGAAGGAACGCGAAGGCGAGGCGCTCGTCGTCTGGACGACGACGCCGTGGACGCTACCCGCGAACGTCGCCGCGGCGGTCAAGCCCGATGCCGAATACGGGCTGCGGAACGGCGGCTGGTCGCTGGCGGTCACGGACGAGCGCTACGACCATGTCGCCAGGGGCGAGGAGCTCGTCGGCCTTCACTACGAGGGGCCGTTCGACGACCTTCCGGCGCAGGAGGGCGTTGTCCACCGCGTCATAGCGTGGGACGACGTTTCGCTCACGGAGGGCACCGGCATCGTCCATATCGCGCCCGGCTGCGGCGCGGAGGATTTCGAGCTGTCGCGTGAGCACGGCCTGCCGGTGCTCGTCCCGATCGACGAGTCCGGGCACATGTTGCCCGGCTACGGCCCCTTCGAGGGCTTCTCGACGGACGAGGTCGCCGACATCGCCATCGAGGATCTCCGCCGGCGCGAGTTGCTCGTCGACTCCGGTCGGATCACACATCGCTACCCAACGTGCTGGCGCTGCGGGACGCCGCTCGTCTTTCGCGTCGTCGACGACTGGTTCATCGCCTGCGACGAGATCCGCCAGCCGATGCTCGACGAGAACGAGAAGGTCGAGTGGACGCCCGACTTCTACTCGAAGCGGATGGCCGACTGGCTACGGAACATGGGCGACTGGAACATTTCCCGCAAGCGGTACTTCGGCTTGCCGCTGCCGATCTACCCCTGCGATTGCGGCGAGCTGAACGTCATCGGCTCGCGGGCCGAGCTCGACGAGCGTGCTACTGCCGGGCTCGATCAGCTGCAGGAGCTCCATCGGCCCTGGGTCGACGAGGTGACCATCAGCTGCCAGGCGTGCGGGAAGGACGTGCGCCGGATTCCCGAGGTCGGCGACGCCTGGCTCGACGCGGGCATCGTGCCCTTCTCGACCCTCGGCTGGCAAAACCCGGAGTGGATCCCGGGCGGATACGCGACCGGGGCCGCGCAGGGGTTGTCCGGCGCGGACCTGCCCGACCACGCCTACTGGGAGCAGTGGTTCCCGGCCGACTGGATCTCGGAGATGCGCGAGCAGATCCGGCTCTGGTTCTACTCGATCTCGTTCATGTCGATGACGCTGCTCGGGTCGTTTCCGTATCGGCGGGTGCTGACCTACGAGAAGCTGCTCGACGAGACGGGACGCGAGATGCACCGCTCGTGGGGCAACTCGATCGAGGCGAACGAGGCCTTCGACCGCATGGGCGCAGACGTCATGCGCTGGCAGTTCTGCGAGCAGAACCCGGGGCAAAACATCAAGTTCGGCTACGGGCCTGCGAACGAGGTCAAGCGGCGGCTGCTGACGTTCTGGAACTCGGTGAAGTTCTTCGTCGACTACGCGAACGTGGCGGATTGGTCGCCCGGCGATACCGGAGAGCTCGAGCCGCTCGACCTGTGGCTCGAGTCGCGGGTGGAGCAGCTCGTCGCCGAAATGACGGACGCCTACGAGCGGTACTGGACCCCGGACCTCATCGCGGTGTTCGAGCGGTTCGTGGACGATCTCTCGAACTGGTACATCCGCCGGTCGCGGCGCCGGTTCTGGAACAGCGATCCGGCGGCCTTGCAGACGCTCTGGGCTGCGCTCACCCGCTCCGTGGTCGTGATCGCCCCGGTCATGCCCTTCTTCGCCGAGCACCTGTGGCGGGCTCTGCGCGCCGACGACGCTCCCGAGTCCGTGTTCCTCGTCCGCTGGGAGGAGGTGGGCGAGCGCGACGAGCAGCTTCTGGCCGAGGTGGCCGCGACTCGGGCCGTCGTCGACCTCGGCCGGCAGGCTCGGGCGGCGTCCGGTCTCAAGCTGCGGCAGCCGCTGCGGCGGCTGGTGGTCGAGGGCGCGCCGCTCGCGAGCAGTCACGTCGACGAGATTCGCGACGAGCTCCGCGTGAAGGACGTCGAGCTCCGCGAGGTGGACGCGACCCAGCTCCGGGTGAAACCGAACCTGCCGGTGCTGGGGCCGAAGCTCGGGAAGGAGCTCGGCGCGGTGCGGGCGGCGCTCGAGTCCGGCGAGTTCGAGGAACTGCCCGCGGGCGGCTTCCGGGCCGCGGGCCACGACCTCTCATCCGCCGAGGTGCTCGTCGAGCGCACGGGCAAAGAGGGTTGGGCGGTTGCGGGCGCCGACGGCGTCACCGTCGCGCTCGACACCACGCTCGATGCCGAGCTCGAGCTCGAGGGGCGCGTCCTCGACCTGATCCACGAGCTGAACTCGATGCGGAAGGAAGCCGGCCTCGCCCTGACCGACCGGATCGTCGTCACGCTGCCGCAGTCGGCGTCCGACCTCCTCGAGCACGAGGACTGGATCAAGGAGGAAGTGCTCGCCGTCGAGATCCGGACCGACGGTGGCGCCGAGCCCGAGATCGTCAAGGCGTGAAGCGCTGCGCGTGGGCCCCCGAGGGCGATCCCGCCTACCTCGCCTACCACGACGAGGAGTGGGGGGTCCCGTCGCACGACGAGCGGCACCTGTTCGAGATGCTGACGCTCGAGGGCGCGCAGGCGGGGCTCTCGTGGGCGACGATCCTGCACAAGCGCAAGGGCTACCGGAAGGCATTTGCGAACTTCGACGCGGAGCGGGTCGCGCGCTTCACGAAGCGTGACGTGGAACGACTGCTCGCCGATCCGGCGATCGTCCGGAACCGGCTCAAGGTCGAGTCGACCGTCAACAACGCACAGCGCGTCCTCGAGCTCGAGAGCCTCGACGACTACTTCTGGGGGTTCGTCGACGGCAGCCCGATCGTCAACCACTGGCGGAAGCTCGGCGACCTCCCGGCCGAGACGGCGGAGTCGCGTGCGATGAGCAAGGACATGAAGAAACGTAGCTTCCGCTTCGTCGGGCCGACGGTCTGCTACGGCCTCATGCAGGCAACAGGGCTCGTCAACGACCACGTGGTCGACTGCTTCCGCTTCGCCGAGTTGGCGCGGACCTAGCTTCCGGCGCGCGCTCGCGTCAGAATTGCCCCATGAAAGCCGGCTACACGGGTCCCGAGCGCCGCTCGGGCGAGGACCGGCGCGCGTTGGAGGAGCGGCGCAAGAAGAAGGAGGCGGAGGGAGCGGGCGACGACCGTCGCACCGGCAAGGACCGCCGCTCGGGCGAAGAGCGCCGCGACGACGAGGCGAAAGAGGCCACGTAACGGTTCTGTAACGACCGGCGCACCCTCACGGTGCCCGTGCTTTCATAGGGAGCGATGAGCAGCCGGACCAGGCTTGCCCTTGGTCTACTCGGGTCGGCGCTCTTTCTGGGGCTTCTCGGCGACGAGTTGTTGCGAGCGACCCCGCTGGGGCTGAACGTCCTGCTCTGGATCACAGCGGTTGTGGCCGTGCTCCTTGCCGTCTGCCGCTGGCAGCGCGCACGGCTCACCGGCGGCCGTAGGTGGATGCTGCCCGTCCTCGTCGTTTTCGCCGGGCTCGTCGTCTGGCGCGACTCGCCGTGGCTCGTCTCGCTCGACATCTTCGCGCTCGTCGTCGCGCTCGCGCTTGGCTCGCTGCGCACGCCGCGACCGGTGCACCGTGCGGGCCTCGCGGATTACATCGTCGGGCTCGAGCACGCGGGCGCAGCCGTGACCGGGCGCGCGGTCACCCTGATGCAGCAGGACATCGACTGGCGGGACCTGCCGAAGGGGCCGCAGGCCAAGCAGGCGGTGGCGGTCGGTCGCGGGCTGATGCTGGCGACACCGCTGCTCCTGCTCTTCGGTGCGCTCTTCGTAGCGGCGGACTCGGTCTTCCAGGGCTACGTATCGGATGCCGTCCCCAATGCCCATGAGCTCCTGACCCACGTCCTGCTGGTCGCCGTCTTCGCCTGGGTCAGCGCCGGTTTCCTCCGTGAGTACATCTTCAAGCCCGAGCCCTTCGAGCTGGACGTCGAGCCGAAGAGCACGCTCGGCGGGACCGAGCTCACCGTCGTCCTGGCGCTGCTCGACCTGCTCTTTCTCGCCTTCGTGCTCGTTCAGCTCCGCTACCTGTTCGGCGGGCAGTCACTCGTCGAGGCGCGGACGGGCTTGACGTATGCGGAGTACGCGCGGCACGGATTCTTCGAGCTCGTCGCGGTCGCTGCGCTCGTCTTGCCGCTCCTGCTGTTAGCGGACTGGCTGCGCAGGCGCGATCGCGGCCGGCAGGACGTTCTCTTCCGCGTCCTGGCCGGGGCGCTGATCGTTCTGCTCTTCGTCGTCATGGCCTCGGCGCTGGAGCGGATGCGGCTCTATCAGCGGCAGTACGGGCTGACCGAGCTCCGGCTCTACGTGACAGGGGTGATGGTCTGGCTGGCCGTCGTCTTCGTCTGGGCTGCGGTCACGGTCCTGCGCGGGCGCCGTCAGCTCTTTGCCGTCGGCGCTCTCGTCAGCGGCTTCGCGGCCATCTTCGCCATGAACGTGCTGAACCCGGATGCGCTCATTGCCCGGACGAACCTCAATCGGCCGAAGCTCGACCTCCCGTACCTGATGAACCTGAGCGACGACGCGACGCCGGAGCTCGTTAAGGCGCTGCCGACGCTGGATCCTTTGCTGCGCCAACAGCTGGCCGCCGAGCTTGCGTCTCGGCGCCAGAGCTCGGACTGGCGGACGTGGAACTGGAGTCGCTACCGCGCCCAGCAAGAGCTCCGAAAAGTGACTCCCTAACTCTGGGTCTGGTCTTCTGCGAGCGCGAGCTCGCGCCGGAGCTCGACCGGCAGGCGGAACTCGACGTCCTCGTTGACGACGCGGTGCGCGGAGATGTCGTCCACGCCGCGCGCGCTGAACCAATCGCAGACCCGCTCGACGAGCTTCTCGGGCGCGGAGGCTCCCGACGTCAGGCCGACCGTCTCGACGCCGTCCAGCCACGCGGCGTCGATGTCGGTCTCGTCGTCGATCAGATGGGCCTGCACGCCGAGAGCGCGCGCAACGTCGACGAGCCGGTTCGAGTTCGACGAGTTGCGCGAGCCGATCACGAGGAGCAGGTCGACCTCTCCCAGCAGGTCTTTCACGGCCCACTGCCGGTTGGTGGTCGCGTAGCAGATGTCCTCTTTCTTCGGCGCGTAGATCTGCGGAAAGCGCCGGCGGAGCGCCGTGATGATCTCGCCGGTCTCGTCGACCGAGAGCGTCGTCTGCGTGATGTACGCGACCCTCACATCGGCGGGCAGGTCGAGAGCATCAGCGTCGGCGACCGACTGGACGAGGATCGTCGAGTCCGGCGCCTCCCCTGTGGTGCCGACGACCTCCTCGTGCCCCTCGTGTCCGATGAGCAGGACCGTGTAACCGTCGGCGGCGTAGCGGCGCGCCTGGACGTGAACCTTCGTCACGAGCGGGCACGTGGCGTCGATCGTGTTCAGCCCGCGCGCCTCGGCGTTGCGGTACACCTCCGGCGCGACGCCGTGCGCCGACAGCACGACGGTCTCGCCTTCGGGCACCTCGCGCTCGTCCTCGACGAAGATCGCGCCGCGCGCCTCGAGGTCGCGCACGACGTGCGCGTTGTGGACGATCTGCTTGCGCACGTACACGGGCGGCCCGTGCAGGTCGAGGAGCTTGTCGACGGTGTCGACAGCGCGTTCGACCCCGGCGCAGTAGCCGCGCGGAGACGCCAGAAGCACGCGCTTCACCATGAGAGCCATCGTACCGCCGGCCTGGTCAGCTTCCGGTCGAAGGTTGAGATCGAACATCAGATCCCAGTCTTCGTCGGCCGTCTCTGAGCCGGCTTTCTCGGGCTCTGAGCCGTCGCTCGCGGTGCGGCGCCGGAGCGGACAGTATTGCAATACGGCCCCGGAGAGCGCCGTGCCGCGAGCGACGGCAGCTCCTCCGCGGAGCGCGGCTCCGCCGCGCGGGAGCGGAGGAGCGGTCAGTGCCCGAGAAAAAGGAAGCCCGCCGCTCGGGGGGTCAGTGCGGCGGGCCTCCCAGATTGCTCACCGCGGCTCTTTTGTGGCCAGGTACGCACAAACCGCGGTTCGCATCGCCCAGTGCCAGGAAGGTAACCCCCTCGCCAGCGCTTGTGAATAGGCCGGATGGCCTATCTTTTCAAGGTGTATACCGGTTTCTCTATCCCGCGCGATGCTTGGCGCGAAGCGGCACTGCGACCTAAAATGCCTCTCGCCCAGTGACCCGCAGATTTGGCTTGCCAATGCGCTTCCGACGAAGCCGACGAGCGACGTCAGATCCGCCGCGTGCGGTCGCCCCTTCCGGGATCGATCCTGCGCCTCGCGCGGACAAGCAGCTGGCGGCAATCGCCTCGCTCTCGAGCGCGCTCGCCCGAGCCCGCGACGAGCATGCGGTGGGGCTGACGCTACTCGAAGCATGCTCCTCGCTCCTCGGCGCCGACTTCGCGGCCCTCGCCATCATCAGCGACGACGGCAAGCACGCAACCGGCTTGCTCGCGCTCGCCGAGAGCGGGGACACCGACTGGTGGCGAGAGGTGGCCCTCGACTTCGAGCAAGAGCCGTCGGGGATCGCGAGCGCCGCATTCGAAGGCGGGCCGGTTGTCGTCTACGACGCCGCCGGCTCGCCGCGGGTCAATCGCCGGCTGGCCGAGAAGGTGGGGGCGAAGAGCGCCGTCTTCGTGCCGCTCGTCTCGGAGGAAACGGTGACGGCGGTACTCGTGATCGCGACGATCCGGGAGCGCAGGGTCTTCACCGGCGAGGAGCTCGCCCTGCTCCAGGCCCTCTGCGCGGAGACTGCGCTCGCCTTCGATCGCGCCCGCTCGGCGAGCGCGCTCGGCGAGGCGCTCGAGCGAGAGCGGCTGGTGGCGTCGATCGGACGCAAGGTCCGGTCCGAGCTCGATCTGGATGCAGTGCTCAGGGTCGCCGTCGAGGAGACCGGCAGGGCCATGGGCGTGACGCGCTGCTTCCTGCGGCTCGGCCAGCCGGGCGGGCCGATGCCGATTCGCGCCGAGTGGCACGCGGAGGGCTCCGCCCCGATCGGGGCGGCCGACGATCGGCTACCGGTCTCGAATCTCGCCGCGCGCGAACTACGGACGGTGGCCGTCGCCGACGTGCGCACCGACCCCAGGCTAGAAGATCCAGAGCTCGGAGGGATTCAGGGCATGCTCGACCTCGACGCGCTGGCCGTGCTCGCGACTCCGATCATGGTCTTCGACCAGATGGTTGGCGCCTTTGGGCTGCACCGACCCGACCCGCGTCCGTGGCCCGAAGCAGAGGTCTCGCTGGCCGAGGCCGTGTCCCGTGAGATCGGGATCGCCTTTCACGCGGCTCAACTGCTGGAGGAGAACAGGCAGCGCCTCGAGCAGCAAACGGCGTTGCTGACCGCGTCCCAGGTCGTCACGAGCGAGCTGCGGCTCGAGACCGTGCTCGAGAGGCTCGTCGTCGAGGTGACCAAATTGCTCGACGCCGACGCCGCCGACTGCTACCTCTACGATGCCGAGCGCTCGACGCTCCGGTGCGCGGCGGTCTATAGGCTCGATCCCGAGCTCGTGGACTTCGAGTTTCCGGCCGACGGCGAGATCGAAGGCCGGTTCGACGAGCCCGTCCAGCACCCGGCGTACGAGGGGTTCGCGAGCGCGATCGCGGCTCCCATGACCTGGTCCGGCGAGCGCCGAGGAGTGCTTGGGGTTGCGACGAGAAACCCGGACCGTGAGTTCGGCCAGCTCGACTCCGACCTCCTGGAGACATTCGCGGGCCTAGCCTCGCTCGCAGTCCGAAATGCGGCGAGCTTCGAGCAGAGCGTCCGGCAGGCGCGCGTGCAGCGAGGGTTCTACGAGATCGCTTCGGCGCTCGCGGAGCCCCTCTCGCAAGGCGCGACCCTCGATGCGGTCGCACACGCTGCTAACGAGGCGCTGGGCGGCTCCTTCACGGCCGTCCTGATGCCGGGGGCCCGCGCCCTCAGGCTCGCGGCGTCGTACCGGTTGCCGGAGGATCTCGCCCACTCGTTCGTCGACGGAGTTCCCGAGCCCGCGTCGGTCCTCAACGACGCTGCGCGCGAACGGAGGCTCCTCTCTGCGTCTTCGCTCGACGACGACGATCGCTTCGGCAGTGACTGGCGGCGCCTGGCCGGTGTCCGCTCGCTCCTCGCCATTCCCGTCGACCCCCCGCGCCGGGAGGAAGGCGGGCTCGTCGTCGTCTTCTTCGCGGAGCAGCGCTCGTTCAGCGACGACGATTTCGAGCTCGGCCGCCGACTTGCAGGTGCGGCGCGCGGCGGGCTCGAGCGGAGCGACCTCTACGAGAGCGAACGAACTTCGCGTGCGCTTTCCCAGCAGCTTGCGCGCATGGGGCGCCTGCTCGCGGCCGAGCTCGACCCGGCCGCGATCCTGGACGAGGTCGCCGGTCAGGCGCCTGCCCTGCTCGGCGCCGACGCCTCCACGATCCAGGTCGTCGAGGGCGACGAGCTCGTCGTCAGCGCCATCGGCGGCGAGACGGCGCCGAGCGCGTTGGGACTGCGGCTGCCGGCGACCATTCGCCCGGCCGGAGACATCGTCCAGTCACGCGTGCCCGTCGCGTTCGCGGATGCGGCCGAGGACGGACGCCTGAGCGTCGACGACCCCGTGCTCTCCGCGGGGTATTCCGGGTACTTGGGGGTCCCGCTCGTCGGGCTCGAAGACGGCTTTCAGGGCGTGCTCGCGGTCTACTCGCAACGCCCTCGAATCTGGCGTGAGGAGGAGATCGAGGCGCTCGCCGCCCTGGCCGGGAACGCGTCGGCGGTGCTGTCGAACGCCGAGCTCTACCAGCGCGTCGCGATGGAGCGAGAACGCAGCTACGCCATCCTCGCGAACATCGCCGACGGGATCGTCGCCGTCGACCGCGAGGGCAAGGTCGTCCTCTGGAACCAATCGGCAGAGCAGATCACGGGGGTGCCTTCGGCCGCTGCGCTTGGACGGACGCCGTTCGAGGTTCTGCAACGAGAGCTCGCATCCGACGACGACCGCGCGCACGGCGAGCGGCTCGTCTCGGTGCAGCGCGGCGGCGAGGAGGCGTGGCTGTCGCTGACGGAAGCCGTGATGCGCGATCCGGTCAACGCGGTCTCGGGGCGGATCTTTGCCTTCCGCGACGTCTCGTCCGAGCGGATCGTCGAGCAGATGAAGTCGGACTTCGTCTCGACCGTCTCGCACGAGCTCCGGGCGCCGTTGACGTCGATCTACGGCTTCGCCGAGACCCTCCTGCGGCGCGACGTGCTCTTCGGTGAGGAGGAGCGCCAGACCTTCCTCGGCTACATCGCCTCCGAGGCACAGCGGCTGACCTCGATCGTCGACACGCTGCTTGGCGTCGCCAGGCTCGAGGCCGGCGACCTCCAGGTCGAGCTCGTGCCCACCGATCTGCGCACGGTCGTCTCCGAGGTCGTGACGAGCGTCCGGCAGACCTCAGACGTGAACGGGCACAAGTTCGTGCTCCAGCTGCCCGACGAGCCGCTGGCTGCCTCGGCCGACCGCGAGAAGCTGAGCCAGGTCTTGACGAACCTGCTCGACAATGCGGTCAAGTTCTCGCCGGGCGGCGGCACGGTGACCGTCGAAGCCCACCGTCGCAGCGGCCGCGTCGAGGTGCGCATCGTCGACGAGGGCCAGGGGATCCCGGAGGCCGAGCGCGAGCGCATCTTCTCGAAGTTCCACCGGACAGAGAGCTCGCGCGGCTCGGGAGGGGCCGGCCTCGGGCTCTTCATCGCGCGCGGCCTTGTCAGCGCCATGGGCGGTCGAATCTGGGTCGACTCGGTCGAAGGCGGAGGCTCGAGCTTCGCCTTCGAGCTCCCACTCGCCCCGGAGCCGGTGCATGAAGGCGAGTAACGCGCCGACGTGACGGGTATAGATGGGCACGTGGCGCGGATTCTCGTGATCGACGACGAGGCCCCGATCCGGCTCCTCTGCCGGGTGAACCTCGAGGCTGCCGGGATGCAGGTGCGGGAGGCCGAGGACGGGCTCGTCGGCCTGGCAGCTGCCCGGGACGAGCGCCCGGACGCGATCCTCCTCGACGTGATGATGCCCGGCATGGATGGGTGGCAGGTCCTGGAGGAGCTGCTCGAGGACGAACGGACGCAGGAGATCCCGATCGTCTTCCTGACGGCGAGGGCGGAGCTCCGCGATCAGGCCCGCGGCCTGGAGCTCGGCGGCGTCGACTACGTGACGAAGCCGTTCAATCCGTTGGACCTCGCGCCGCTCGTCGAGGACCTGCTGGAGCGTGTGTCGCGCGGCGAGAGCCAGTACCTCCGGCGCGAGCGCCTCGCGGAGCTACGCCAACTCCTCGGCGGCGAATAGGCAGAACGAGCCCTACACCAACGCCCCTCTCGGTTTCCCGACGCGAGGCGAGCCCGGAGCCCGGCTCCGCCGGGCGGGAGGGCTCGCCGGTCAGGGAAGCGAGAGCTACCGGCCGGCGAAGTCTGCGGTCACGAGGTTCGTGGAGCTTCCGGCCACGCCGACGCCGATCAACCGAAAACCGCGATCGAGGAGGTTCTGGCGGTGCGGTGGGCTCGCGATCCACATCTGGACGATTGCGGCCGCCGATAGCGGGGATGGGCCGGAGGCGAGGTTCTCGCCGATGAAGGGGGCGCGCACGCCGAAGCTGCGCAGCCGCTGGACGAACGCGCCGTGGTCGAAGTAGCCCCTGCGAGCCATGTCGGCGGAATGCGCACGTGCCGCCCGTGTCAGCGCTCTGCCCACCCGGAGCGGCGGAACGCCGTTGCGCGCCCGGACGACATTCATCGCTCGCACGATCGAGTACGCAGCAGCACTCGTCGACGTGGCTCCGGCGGAAGTGGATGACGGCGGCCTCGCGGTAGCCCCGGCGGTCGCACAGAATGCGAACCCGAGCAGGAGCGCCACGACGCCGAGAATGGACGATTTCCCAGGCATCAGGAGGTCAGCGCGGCAGAGTAGTCGCGAAAGCGGACAACGACCAAGTTGAAAATAGGAATTTTCGGCAGGTTACGGTAGCTATCGGTCGATCCGCGCGGATAGGGAATGCCGCAATTTGCAGGAATTATCGGGCTGTCTGAGCTAAGAGGATCCCCGTGAGGACGATCGCTCCGCCGGTGAGCTGAACGGCCGTCAGGGACTCCCCGAGCCACGCATAGGCGACGAGTGCGCCGGCCACCGGCTCGAACATCGCGGTTACGCCGACCCGGGTCGCCGAGATGTGGCGAAGCGAGGCGACGAGCAGCAGGAACGGGACGATCGTGCCGACGACGATCATCGTCAGCATCAGGAGCCACACCGGGCTCGTCGTCGAGACGAGAGCGCCGTCGAGCGCCACGCGGTCGCCGACGATGCCGCCCGGGAACGACCACCAGGGCTGAATGACGGCCCAGAAGACCGACGCAGTCGCGAAGCCGAGGCAGAGGAGCGACACCGGGTCCCTGCGCCCGACGGCGTGCTCGGCGAGGAGGATGTAGAGGGCGAAGGTGAGCGCCGCGCCCAGCGAGGCGGCCACGCCGAGCGCGTCGAGGCTGAACCCGTGCCAGAGGTCGACGACGAGCGACAGGCCGCCGAGAGACAGGGCGAGCGCGGCCCAGATTCGCCGCCGCACCGGCTCCTTCGTCACGAATCGCGCCCAGAGCGCAATCAGGACGGGCGCGAGGTACTGGATAAGGAGGGCGATCCCGATCTGTAGCCGGTGGATCGCGAAGAAGTAGAACCACTGGACGAGCGCGAGGCCGAAGATGCCGAACGCGGCGAAGAAGAGAAGCTCGTTCCGGCGGACGCGCAGGCGCCCGGGCCGCGTGACCGCGAGCGCCACGATGAGCACGATCGCCGCCCCGGTCGAGCGCACCTCCGTCAGCCGCGGTGAGGAGAGCCCGGCGCCGAGGATCGCCTTCGAGACCGTCCCGTTGACGCCCCACATGCAGGTCGCAGCGAGCACCATCGCGTACCCGAGGAGCGGGCGGCGGACGTGCGGCTCATCTGGTCCGGACAGGATCGGCTCTACCATTCGGCGAACCTATCGGACTACACTGAGAACGCTTTTCGGGGTGTAGCTCAGCCTGGTTAGAGTGCTTGCTTTGGGAGCAAGAAGTCGCCGGTTCGAATCCGGCCACCCCGACTGGAACGTCAGCGCCTGGCGACCGCGGCGCTCGTCGGCTTCTCCGGCCGCTGAGGCGGATTCTCGTTCACCAGCACGGCAGCGACGAGCAACACCGCGATCGCGATCGCGCTTTCTCCGAGCAGGCTGCGGGCGATCGCATGGGAGCGTGTGCCGCGTCCCCGCTCGAGAGCTGGACGGACGACGAAGTGGTGCAACGCTCCCCACGAGAGAGCGACTGCAACGAGCGTGCTCTTCAGAAGCAGCACCTGGCCGTAGCGTTCGTGCCAGAGGTCTGACGCCTGCGGAAGCCGCACGTAGGCCAGGTAGACGCCGGCGACGACCATCAGCCCGACGACGCCGGCCGCGAGCTGCGAGAAGCGAAGGAACACCTCGCGCCTGAGCGCGGGCACCGACGGCCAGACGACGAACGCAAGCTGCACGAGCCCGCCGACCCAGATGCACGCCGCCGAAAGATGCACCCAGTCGGCCAGCTCGGTGCGCCAGGACGAGCCCGCGTCCACCGCCGAGTGGCCGGACAGCGAGAGGCCGGAGATGAGGAAGAGCCCGAAGGCAAGCGCGGGCCAGAGCAGGACGGGGCGATCCGTCAGCCACGCCAGGAAGACGATCGCGGCGATGAGCGCGAAGCCCAGCGTCATGAAGATGAACGCCGTCCCGAACCGGGTGCCCTGCGCCAGCGGCGAGAGATCGCCGTACACGAGCCGGCCGAGCGGAAGCTGGAATGCGTCTCGCGCCCGCAGGAGGAAGCCGAGGATCCCGAGCTCGATGCTTGCGACGACGCCCGCTGTCACGACGAGGTAGAAGCGCCGCTCGAGGGCGGGGGTCGCGCGCCCGCCGACGATCAGCAAACGGAACGCCAGGCCGCCGACGACCAGCGCCAGGCCCAGGAAGTATCCCCACTGGACGATGTACTCGAAGGTCGTCGGCCCCGCCGCTCCGTACGCCTTCGTGGGAGGCGGTGGGACGACTCTGACGCCGAACGTGTACACACCGGAGATCACGTGGCCCTCGAACGACGTCACGTGCCAGCGCACCGTGTAGGCGCCCTTCGGGAGCTGCTGCAGTCGAACCGTCGCGACGCGCTTGCCGTCGACCGCATGCGCCGGGCCCGCGGTGACGTCTTTCCCCGTGGAGCTCACTACCTGGATGCCGTTCGAGAAAACGTCGACGCCCTGGTCGAACCGAAGCGACACGGCGGGCGGGCCGGACGCGAGTCGCGAGCCGAAGTTCGGCACCCGTTGGAGCAGGTTCGCGTGCGCGAGAGCCGAGGCGGGCAGCACGAGCGCGACCAGGGCCGCGGCCGCGAAGGCCCTCCGTCTCATCGCCCGCCGGCGAGCGGGGAGAGGTGCCCGAAGATCGGCGCCACGTTCCGGTCGCAGAAGAGCAGCACCGCGACGGCGATGAACATCAGCGCGAACCCGCCGTTGAAGGACGGCGAGCGGGGGCGGATGAAACGTGCGAACGTGATCACCGCGCCGGCGGCGGCGGTCCAGCCGAGCGCGTGGTGGAGGAAGGCCGCACGGGAGAAGAACCACGGGTTCTGCTCGTGGATGAGAAACGCGGCGCCGGAGACGGCGAGCGCCAGCGGGAGGGTCAGCTCCCACACCGGGTTCCGCAGCTTGCCGCGGACGAGCCCGAGCTGCGCCGCTCCCGCGACCATCATCGCCTGCGCCCAGACGCCGTGGGCGAGCATGTGGATCGCCGAGCTCGTGTAGAAGACCATCACGGGCCACATTGCGACGCCCATCAGGAAGGCGACTCCAGGCCAGAGGTAGGCGCGCCAGCTCCGGCGGCACCAGACCTCTCGTCCGACGATCGTCTCCGCGACCATGCAGAGGCCGAGGAAGACGAACCCCACGCCGAACATCCAGTGGACGACTTCGGCGGGGGGCTCCACTTAGCGCACCCCCTCCCGCTCTGCTTGCGCGAGGTCCGCGACCAGCCCCGGGACGACCCAGAAGTGGAAGATCGCGCCGACGAGGATGACGAGCAGCGGCGGCTGGACGGCCAGGTACCAGAAGCCGTGCTTGTCGGGGTCGAGGAGCGTCACGCGGTAGGGCTGCGCGAGTGCCCAAACCAGACCGGCGAGCGCAGTCAGTGGACCAAGCGCCGAAACCGCAGTGTCCCGCCGCGAGTGACGGGTTCCGACTCGAGCGCCCTCTCGGACTAGCTCAGCGTCCATCCCTCATCTCCCGCGTTGATTGTATGTCGAGGGGCTCAGGTCACGAAACGCATCGGCGCGCCCCTCGCCGCCGAGGAAGCGCAGGAAGAAGTACGTGCCGGCGACGAAGAGGACGGTCGCTTGCTCGAGCGCCATCGCCGCTCCCCCGATCTGCTGGTCGGTCAGCGGGGAGAGTCCCCATAGCCGCGGCGCATGGATATAGAAGTGGTAAACGGCTCGTGGAATCAGCGCGAGCAGCAGGCCGAGTGGGCTGGCGAGCACGAATGCGGCGAACAGGTAGATCGCGCGGGCGCCGGGGGTGAGCCGTTGCGGCTCGTTCTGGAGCGCCGGCCACCAGAAGAGGAAGCCGGTCACGAAGTAGCAGGCGTGCTCGACGTGGATCAGGCTCGAGGGGTGCCGGAGTGCCGCGTCGTAGGCAGCGGGGACGTGCCAGGCGAAGTACGTGCCGATCCAGAGTGGGAGGGCCACGAATGGGTGTGTGAGCAACCTGACGGTGCGCGCCTTGCCGGCTGCTGCGGCGAGCGCGGGCGGTAGGCCGAGCACGCAGAGCGCCGGTGCCCACTCGGCGAGGACGACGTTCTGGAGCAGGTGCGCCGAGAGCAGGTAGTGCATCGAGAGCATGTGGAGCGGCGTCACGAAGGCGGCGAGGACCAGGAGCAGACCCGTCGCGAAACAGGCCACTCGCCAGCGGTCCGTCGGGAAGCGGCGGGCGGCCAGGAGGTAGCCGAGCGCGAGTGCCGGCACGAGCCCGAGGGCCTCGAAATCGAGCGTCCACGCGTACGGATCGTGCATCGGCGGGACGCTACGCTACGAGTCTCGCGGGCGTAGCTCAATGGTAGAGCCCCAGGTTTCCAACCTGGCCACGCGGGTTCGATTCCCGCCGCCCGCTTGGGCCGGCCGCCTCATGTACCCGCCTGAGTCGTCCGACGCCGCCGCAATGCTGGCGCTTCGTGGAGGAACGAGTTGTCCGCTTCCGGGCCACCACGATCCTCGCGGTGCTCTGCATCGCGATCGCGGTCGCGGTGTTCCTCGAGGTCGTCTGGATCGCGCGCGAGGTTCTCACCTGGATCCTGATCGCGCTGTTCCTCGCGCTGGCCCTGAACCCCGCGGTCGAGTGGTTCCAGCGGCACGGGATTCGTCGCAGGGGGCTTGCGGTCGCCACGACGTTCCTGCTCGCGCTGGGCTCGATCGCCGCCCTCGGAGCGCTGTTCATCCCGACGCTCGTGCATGAGGTGAACGGCTTCGTCAATGCCTTGCCGGGCTATGTCAACGACGTGACGCACAGGCAGGGCCGGCTCGGGTTCCTCGAGTCGAAGTACCACGTGACCGAGCGCGTCCGGCATGCGGTCCAGTCCGGCGGCTCCTCCTCGGTTCTTGGCCTGACCGGGACCGCAGTGGCGATCACCAAAGGAATCATCACGGCGATCGTGGCCACGGTGACCATCACGTTCATGACTCTGTTCATGCTGCTCGAGGGCCCGGTCTGGATGGAGCGCTTCTACGGCCTGCTCCCCAAACGATCGCAGGAGCGCTGGCGCGGGCTCGGCCACCAGATCTACCGGACCGTCGGCGGCTACGTCTCGGGCAACCTCTTCATCAGCGTGATCGCAGGAGTCTCGTCGACCCTCGTGCTGCTCGCGTTCAGGGTCCCGTACGCGGTTGCGCTCGGCCTGCTCGTGGCGATCCTGGATCTGATCCCGCTCGCGGGCGCGACGATCGCCGCGATCATCGTCGTCACCGTCGGGTTCATCCATTCAGTGCCGGCGGGGATCGTGCTGCTCGTCTTCTTCGTCGTCTACCAGCAGATCGAGAACCACATCATCCAGCCCGTCGTCTACAGCCGAACCGTGCAGCTCTCGCCGCTTGCCGTTCTCATCTCCGTGCTGATCGGCGCCCAGTTGGCCGGCGTGCTCGGCGCCCTCGCCGCGATCCCGGTCGCAGGCACGTTGCAGGTGCTCCTGATCTCGTGGCTCGAAGAACGGCGCAAACGCCACACGCACCCGGCGACCGTCTAGCTCGCTTCCCTGACCGGCTGTGGGCTCCCGCCGGGCTGAGCCCGGCTCCGCCCACAGCCTCGCGCCGCTGAGCGCCCTCCAGCCGGCGGCCCGTGTGGCTAACACTGTTCCCCCGGCCTACGGGCGCTCAGCGCCGCGTCAGGAAACCGAGGATCACTTAGGCGAGGGCGCCCGGATCTTGCTTCCGTGAATTCCGGTGTCGGGACACCGAATTCTGTCAAGGCTTTTCCGTGCCGACTTTGGAACAAAGTCCTCGACGAGCTGGGCCTCGAGTCGGTGCTTTCTCCCTCTCGGTTTCCTGACGCGTCGCTCAGACCCCGTATGCGAGCGGAACAGTGCTGGGCCGCACGGGCCGCTCGCAGGAGGGGGCTGAGCGGGGCGAGGCGGCGGGTGGTGCCGGACTCTGCGAGGCCGGAACGCCGCCGCCGCTCAGGGAAGCGAGAGATGCGCCTGGAGGGATTCGAACCCCCGACCAACGGCTTAGAAGGCCGCCGCTCTTCCTCTGAGCTACAGGCGCCCGATGAACACAGGGTAGCCCGTCCCGGAGCGCGTCTTAGCGTCTGACGCCGAAATCTGCGGTCACGATCGTGACCGACCGGCCGCCGTAGGCGCCCGGAGCCGCGGCAAAGTGCACGGCGGCGAGGCCGATCTCGCGGAACTCGCCTGTGAGGATGTTCTGGCGGTGCGGACGGCTGGTCATCCACTCGTGGACCGCGCTCGAACCGCTTGTGTCCGGAGCTTCCCAGAAGAGGTTCTCGCCCACGGACCAGTAGCCGCGACCCGAGGGGTAGAAGCGCTCGATCCGGCGCCAGAACGGCGCGCCGTTCCGGGATTCGTGCTGGAAGAAGCCGAAGCGCCCCATCTGCTGAGAGTGGTACTCCGCCGCCAAAGTCAGGCCGCGGGCAACCCGAAGTGACCGGAGGCCGCGGGCGCCTCGCTGTGCGTTGATGCGCGCGACGATGTCGACCTCGAGCGAGCTGAGCCGTGACTTGGGCGCTGCAGTACCCAGCGGTCGAGTCCCGGAGCTGCGGCGCTCGGCGGCCCTCACGACCAGCGAGGCGGCGCGCTGGATCGCCGACTGCGTCGCGTGAGCGTGGCCACGTCTGTGAGCCCCCGCGGGGTTGGCCAGCCCACTGGAGGCCGACCCGAGAACCAGCGCAGAGAGAGCGCTGAGAATGACAAGCGCGCGCATGTCATGAAGATCGGCCTCAGGCGGCCGACCCGATCCCCCGAACGGGGGATCTTGCGCTTCCGTCCTATTCGACGAATTCGGCGTGGGCCTCTGGGTGCGCCAGATGCCACGCTTCGAGAAAGATGTCGAGCTCCAGGCGGATGAGGTCGTGCCTGACCGACGAGAGCCGAGACACCTCGATTGTGTTCGGGCCGACACCCTCGGCGACAAAGTCGCGTCGCTGCAAGAAGTCGACGAGACCGGCGAGATCGGATACGTCCTGGACTCGAATCTTCATCCGCAGCTCTCTCAAAGGTCTATGTCGGCAATTCGGGTCGCCGGCAGCAGCCTGCGTCCGAGGGATTTCTCCTGATCGATAGGGGCGGCGCTTCCGGCCCTCGACGGCAGATGAGCCGCGGAAACGGCCTCGACGACCTTGCTCGGGTCATGCGAAAACCCGCTACGAGCAGGTTATTCAGGACCGAATCGTTTTCGATCCGGCATGAATCACCGAACCCCTGTACGGTGGCTCGTAGCAGCGAGAAGAACGGCTTTCGTCTTCGCGTCGATTAGACCTCGCGCCGCGCCTCTCTCTTTTCTTTGTCGGGACTCTCTCTCCGAGGGAATCCCCCATCATTCTCCACAGTGAGGAGTTGCACATGCATGCCACCATTCGTCGTTACGAGGGTGTCGACCAGAACCGCACCGACGAGCTGACCAGGAAGGTCAGCGAGTCACTGGTGCCCAAGCTGAGCAAGCTCGAAGGCTTCAGCGAGTACTACCTGATCGAGACCACCGACGGCATCATGACGTCGGTCGGAATCTTCGACACGCCGACGCACGCTTCCGAGTCGACGCGCGTCGCCGCCGATTGGGTGCGCGAGGAGAACCTCGAGAGCGCGCTCCCGAATCCGCCGAAGGTGACCGAGGGCGAGATCATCGCGCACGAGAACCGCACGACGGTCCTCGTCTAACCCGGACAAGAGGAGCACCACCGGAGGGCCCGTTCGCGGGCCCTCCGTGTTTCTGGCCTCAACTGGGCCTGGACGCACTTCCTCCATCCCACATTCGGTTTCCTGACGCGTCGCTCAGACCCCGTATGCGAGTGGAACAGTGTTGGTGCGCACGGGCCGCTCGCAGGAGGGGGCTGAGCGGCGCGAGGCGGCGGATAACGTCGGCCCCGCGGCGGGTCGCCACTCCGCCGCCGCTCAGGGAAGCGCAAATGGTTGGCCGAAGCCAAGGTGCCTCTCGGTTTCCTGACGCGTCGCTCAGACCCCGTATGCGAGTGGAGCAGTGCTGGGTCGCACGGGCCGCTCGCAGGAGGGGGCTGAGCGGCGCGAGGCGAGCCCGGAGCGCGGCTTTGCCGCGCGGGAGGGCTCGCCGGTCAGGGAAGCGAGATGGCCCCGGCTGGAATCGAACCAGCGCACACGGATTCGAAGTCCGTTGCTCTATCCACTGAGCTACGGGGCCCTTGGTCAGATCGAGGGGTGGCGGACGGGACTCGAACCCGCGACCACCGGGACCACAACCCGGGGCTCTACCAACTGAGCTACCGCCACCGCGCAGGCTGAGGATAGCCCGCGAGGAGCTTACGGTCGCGCGACGAGAATGAAGAGCAGCGGCCCGAGCGTCATGGCGATGCAGAAGATCCAGACCATCGCCAGCTCGGCTTGACCAGGTTGCGCATCGCGTGCGGCAGGGGTATACGAGGCAAACGGTCGGACCGGCGGCGTGGAGAGAAGGCTCCTCGCATACCGCGCCACCTCGGGCGGCGAGACGAGCACGAGCTCCGGGCTGAGAATCTCCGAGAGGCGCGCGTCGGAAACGTGAGTGTCCTGTACGGCGAGGGCGGTCATGGCTAATCGATTCTCCGTGGTCGAAGGCTTCGGGGCATCCCTCATTCGGGGGACGCCGGGGTATCCCTCGTTCGAGTGACCCTTTGTCCTCTTCGACCATTGAGGCCGGCTCCATTAGAGCCGAAGCAAAAGGCATGAAACCGGTCCTCACCCAGCGGCCCCGCGGAAGCGAAGAGGAGCGAGTGCTCGACTGGCGTTTCGATGCCCTCGAAGAAGCTGGTTTCAACCCGGTCGCCGCCCTCGTCCTGGCCCAGAGCCACGTCGACCACCACGCCGCAGCGAACCTACTCGCCAACGGCTGCCCGCACGACACGGCACTCCGCATCCTCCTCTAGAGCGCAAGGCACCTTCGGGACTTAGCAACAGTCTGTTGCAAAGTCGAGATGGGGGGGTCGAGGCGGCGGGTGGTGCCGGACCCTGCGATGGCGGAACTACGCCGCCGCTCAGGGAAGCGATGCACCATGCGGGCGGAGGGATTCGAACCCTCAAGCTCTCTCGAGCACCGGCCCCTAAAACCGGCGCGTCTACCAGTTCCGCCACGCCCGCGCGCTTCGAGGATACCGCTGAGCGAGCTAGTTCTCGGTCGGGCTCCTCTGCATAGGTGGTCGGCTTTGCAAGCGCAGCCGCAATGGCTCAACTGCTGCACTCGTCAGGAACTCCGCTGCGCCGAGGAGGGCCAGCGTTTCGAGCGCCAGCCAGTACCAGGGATAGCGAACGGGATCGAGCGCAAGGCGGACGGCGACGGTCCCTAGCGGAGCGAGCCAGACCGCGTGCAGCGTGCGCCGGAGCGGCCAGGCGAGCCCGACCCCGGCCCCGAGCGCGAGAGTGCCCTGGAGCACGCGCATGGCCCAGGTGAACCGCGTTCCGGGCTCGACGATGAGGCTGAGGAGCGTGTCGCCGTTCACCTGCCAGCGGTAGTCGAACATGTGGAACTCGCCCGCGATCACGAAGGGCAAGAACAGGCCGGCCGCGACGACGGCCTCGGTCACGAGCCCGGCGAGCGCGGGCCGCACGCGCGGCGCCACGACGAAGATGACGGCACCGAGCAGCCCCCACAGCTCGAACCCGGCGGAGAGACCCACGAGCGCGCCGGCCCAGAGCGTCCGGCCCTTCCTCGCCTCGAGGCCCGCGAGCACCCAGACGAGCGGAACGAGAACCTGCGCCGGGTGGCCGTCCTGGTAGGCGCCGTAGGTCAGGCCGAGTGCGACGGCCGCGAGCCCAACCATGAGCTGCGCCCGCGGATCGCGCCCGGTGAGCAAGCGACCCACGACAAACCAGAGCAACGCCGCCACGCCGACCTGAACGAGCAGCGGAAGGACGCCCGCCACGTCGCCCAGCCGGAAGAGCAGCAGCTGGAGCGGCCCGATCTGCACGTCCGGATTGGCGAAGAGGTTTGCCAGATCGGCCGAGAAGAGCTTCTCCGAGGCGTGGACGAAAAACGGGAGATCGCCGGTGTCTCCGGGCTCGAGGAGCAGCGCGATTCCCGCCGCCAGGGCGAGGACGCATCCTGCGAATAGCGCACCTCGAGCTCTCACAGAGATGAATTCGGCCGTCCGCAGGGGTTTCTTGAGTGAAAAGCCCAGCCCGGCAAGGGGCTGGCAGAATGGCCGCATCGTGAAAACGAAGGTCGAGAAGCTGCCCGAGAACCGCGTCCGCCTCGAGGTCGAGGTTCCGAGCGAGCACATGAAGCACGCCGTCGAGCACGCCTCCTCGGACCTCGCGGCGACGGCCAAGATCCCCGGCTTCCGCAAGGGCAAGGTCCCGCAGAAGGTGCTGGAGGCGCGCGTCGGGCGCGACCGCATCTTCACCGAGGCGGTCGAGAGCCACATCGGCGGCTGGTTCTGGAACGCAGCCGAGGACGCGAGCATCCGGCCCGTGTCGCAGCCGAAGCTCGACTACCAGGTGCCGACCTCCGAGGACGAGCTCTTCAGCTTTACCGCCGAGGTCGCCGTGCAACCGCCGCCCGAGGTGGCCGACTGGAGCGGGCTCGAGGTGCCTGCGCCCGAGCCCGAGGTGCCTCAGGAGCTCGTCGAGGGCGAGCTGGAGGCGCTGCGCGCGTCGGTCGCAGAGCTCGTTCCCGTCGAGGGCCGCCCGACGAAGGACGGCGACGTGCTCGTCGTCGACCTGGTCGACGAGACGGGGGAGGCGCAGCGCGACTACGTCGTCCAGCTCGGCGCCGGCCGGCTCGTCGAGGAGATCGAGCGCGGCCTGCGCGGAATGAGCACCGGGGAGACGAAGAAGCTCACCTACCCCGCTCCCGACGGCAGCCAGAAAGAGGCGGAGGCAACGCTGAAGGAGATCAAGGAGCCCGTCCTGCCGCCCCTGGACGACGAGCTCGCCCGGGCGGCGAGCGAGTTCGAGACGCTCGAGGAGCTCCGCACGGAGATCGAGTCGCGTCTCCGCGAGGCGATCCAGGTCGAGCTCGAGGCGGACTTCCGGGCCGGGGCCGTCGACAAGCTGATCGAGGCGTCCAAGGTCGACGTCTCCGATTCGCTCGTCGAGTCGCGCGCCGCCGACCTCTTGAACGCGATGCTGCGCTCCCTCCAGAGCCGCGGCCTCGACGCGGAGACCTACCTCCGCGTCACCGGCCAGACGGCCGACCAGTTGCGCGACACGCTGCGGGGCGAGGCGCGGCGCGCGATCTCCCGCGAGCTCGTGCTGGAGGCGGTCGCCGACAAGCTCGGCGTCGAAGTGAGCGACGACGAGCTGAAGGAGCTCATCCGCGAGCAGGCCGAGGTGGCCGAGGAGGATCCCGACGCCGTCATCGAGCAGCTCTGGCAGAGCGGGCGCCACGAGCGTCTGCGCGCCGACCTCCGCCTGAAGAAAGCCCTCGACCGTATCGTGGAGGACGTCAAGCCAATCCCCGTCGAGCTCGCCCGTGCGCGCGAGAGCATCTGGACCCCTGAGAAGGAGAAACCCGAGACCGCTGCGAAGTTGTGGACCCCCGGCAGCAGCAAGGAGCCCGTATGAGATACGACCCCCAAATGAGCCCACTCGTCCCGATGGTCGTCGAGCAGACCTCGCGCGGAGAGCGCGCGTTCGACATCTACTCGCGACTACTGAACGAGCGGATCATCTTCCTGGGCACGCCCGTCGACGATCAGATCGCAAATCTGATCATCGCCCAGCTCCTCCACCTCGAGTCGGAGGACCCGGACAAGGACATCTCGCTCTACATCAACTCACCCGGCGGCTCCGTGTACCACGGGCTCGCGGTCTACGACACGATGCAGTTCATCAAGCCGGATGTGCAGACGATCTGCGTCGGCATCGCGATGTCGATGGGCGCACTGCTCCTGTCCGGCGGCGCGAAAGGAAAGCGCATGGCGCTGCCGAACGCCAAGATTCTGATCCATCAGGTCTGGGGCGGCTTCCAGGGTCAGGCGACCGATATCGAGATTCACGCGCGCGAAACGATTGCCCTGAAGCGAAAACTGGAAGAGATCATGGGACACCACACAGGCCAGTCGCTCGACAAGGTGTCAAAGGACATGGAGCGAGATTTCTTCATGACCGCCGAGGAAGCCACGAAATACGGCATCATCGACACTGTTATCGAGCATCGCTAGGTCGAGGGGTATCCAGAGAGGCCATTTCGATGTACAACGTGACAGAGGGTTCGGGCAGCTACAGGCGAGAGGTATTGGGTGGCTAGAGCCAGCGAAGGAAACGAGCAGCTTCTCTGCAGCTTTTGCGGGAAGTCGCAACGCCAGGTCAAGAAGCTGATCGCCGGTCCCGGCGTCTACATCTGCGATGAATGCATCGATCTCTGCAACGAGATCATCGACGAGGAGCTGACCGCCCCCGCCTCGCTCGACCTCGAGAACCTGCCTCGGCCGAAGGACATCTACGCCGTCCTCAACGACTACGTCGTCAGCCAGGAGGAGTCCAAGCGGACGCTCGCGGTCGCGGTCTACAACCACTACAAGCGCGTGCAGATGGGCACCGAGGAGGGTGATGTCGAGCTCCAGAAGTCGAACATCCTCCTGCTCGGCCCGACGGGTTGCGGCAAGACGCTGCTCGCGCAGACCCTCGCGCGGATCCTGAACGTCCCCTTCGCGATCGCCGACGCGACGGCGCTGACCGAGGCCGGCTACGTCGGCGAGGACGTCGAGAACATCCTCCTCAAGCTGATCCAGGCCGCGGACTTCGACATCAAGAAGGCCGAGACCGGGATCATCTACATCGACGAGGTCGACAAGATCGCGCGCAAGGCGGACAACCCGTCGATCACGCGCGACGTGTCCGGCGAGGGCGTGCAGCAGGCGCTGCTGAAGATCCTCGAGGGCACGGTCGCCTCGGTGCCGCCCCAGGGCGGGCGCAAGCATCCGCACCAGGAGTTCCTCTCGATCGACACGACGAACGTGCTCTTCATCTGCGGCGGCGCGTTCTCCGGGCTCGAGAAGATCATCGGCAAGCGGACGGGCAAGAACGCCGTCGGCTTCGGCGCCGAGATCGTCTCCAAGCAGAACACGGTGGCTTCGGAGCTGCTGACGCAGGTGATGCCGGAGGATCTTCTCTCGTACGGGCTGATCCCCGAGTTCATCGGCCGGCTGCCGGTCGTCTCGGCGGTGCATCAGCTCCAGCGCGAGGATCTCGTGCAGATCCTGACCGAGCCGAAGAATGCGCTCGTCAAGCAGTACCAGCGCTTCTTCGCCTACGACGACATCGAGCTCGTCTTCACCGAGGACGCGCTCTGGGAGATCGCCGACAAGGCGCTCAAGCGCGAGACCGGCGCCCGCGGCCTGCGCTCGATCATCGAGCACGCGCTGCTGGATGTCATGTTCGAGCTCCCGTCGCGCACCGACGTCTCCAAGTGCGCGATCACGAAGGAGACGATCGCGCAGGACATCAAGCCGACGCTCGTCACCACCGGTGGCGGCGAGGCCGACGAGCTCGAAGAGCTCGCCGAAGAATCGGCCTAATTCCCGATGAAAGTCCGGCGTTCCAAAGCGGCCGCGCCGGCAAAGCCGGCACGGCCTTCGTGAGGCATCGCAAGCGATGCCTCGGCGCGCCATGACGACTTTCATCGGGGTGATGTTCTCGAGGTTCAGCGTTCGTGAGCGGACGCGGTCAAAGCCCGCATCCGCGGCGACTATCTGTAACGCGGACCGGACTCCAATGGATCGACGAAGGTGAAATGGAAGATCACGAAAAGATTGACCCAAGGGAAGAGGAGACTGCGCTAAACGCGGTTTGCAGTGATCAGTCGAAGGCGGTTTGAGCCCGAGGCTCAGTTGGTTCGGCGGCGAGAATTGCATGGACGCTCGGCTGGGCGAAGACGATCGTTTCGGTGATCGCGATCACTGCGGCGGCGCCGAGCAGCGTCTCACGGACGCCGACGACGGCCGCGATCGGTCCGGCCAGGGCGGCGCCGAGCGGTAGGAGCACGAAGGAGCCGAACGAGTCGTAGGAGCTGACGCGTGACATCGCCTCCGGCGGCACGTTCTGCTGGAAGACCGTAAACCAGAGAGCGAGGTGCACTGCGAGCCCGCAGCCTGCGATCCCGGAGAAGACGATCAGCGTCCAGAGCGGCAAGCCGAGGCCGATGCCGAGCGGCTGGAGGAGGAACACCCACGACGCCATGCAGGAGGCGGCGAGCGGTTTGCGCGGACGGATCCGGATCGCGAGCAGGCCGCCGAGGAGGGCGCCGACGCTGAAGGCCGTCGTCAGTGCCGCCCACGCGGGTGCGCCTCCGAGCTCGCGCTTGGCGATGATCGGCCCGAGCACGAAGTACGACGCGAAGGCGAAGTTGCCGATCCCGAAGAAGACGATCGTCGTCCAGATCCACGTCTGACGGCGAAACTCGCCCCAGCCCTGGCGCAGCTCGGCGAAGAAGGACTTGGCCTCGACCAGCTCCGCGCGAGGAGGAAGCCGGAGGGGCCAAAGGAGCAGAGCCGCCGCTGTAAACGAGGCCGCGTCGATCAGGAGCGCGATCCCGGGGTTGCCGATCGCGACGAGCGCTCCTCCAATTGCCGGCCCGACGATCCGCGTTCCGTTGCGGGAGAGCCCGAGCAGCGCATTTGCCTCCTGGAGCCGGCCGGAGCTGACCGTTGCCGGGATCAGGCCCGTCGAGGCCGGCAGGTAGAAGCCCTCGGCGAGCCCGTACAGCGCCTGGAGGACGATGAGCATGGGAATCGTCGCCGTGCCGGTGAGGACGAGCGTTCCCGTCGCCGTCTGGGCGGCTCCCTGGACGGCCGCGACGGCGATCAGAACGAGGTGCCGCGGCAGTCGATCCGACCAGACACCGGCCGCCAGGACGATCGCGGCATCGGCGAGCTGCCGCGCGGCGAGCACGAGCCCGAGCGCGATCGCCGAGTCCGACACCTGGAGGACCGCGAACACGAGCGCAACCACCGAGACCCCGTCGCCGAGCCCGGAGATCGTCGAGCTCGAGAAGAGGAGCCGGAAGTTGCGCTCGGCCAGCGCGCCGGTCGGGATGCGAAAGGCCACCGACCGCTCCTAATGGAAGACGCCGGCGATCGTCGCTTCTCCGATCACACCTTCAGTCATTCCCATTTGCGCAGCCCTTAGTCGGGCAGCAATACTCAGCGCATAGTCGCTGCCTGATCACATCCGTCGACCGCCCACGGGCTCCGCGAGCCCGCGGCCTTACGATGCGCCGATGGAGCCGCGTTACGAGCCTCAAGGCGTCGAGGAGCGCTGGCAGCGCACCTGGGAGGAGGAGGGCCTCTACAACGCGGAGGCGGACGACCCGCGCGCGCCGTTCGTGATCTGCCTGCCGCCGCCGAATGTGACCGACCGCCTGCACATGGGCCATGCGCTCAACGCGTCGGCGCAGGACGTCCTCATCCGCTGGCACCGGATGCGCGACTTCAACACGCTCTGGCAACCGGGTTACGACCACGCCGGGATCGCGCTCCAGGCGGTGATGGTGCGCCGGCTCGCCGCGGAGGGGAAGACCATGCAAGACGTCGGGCGTGAGCGCTTCGTCCAGCTCTGCTGGGACTTCATCCGCGACTACGGCGGCCAGATCATGGTGCAGCTCCGCTCGCTCGGCGCCTCGCTCGACTACCGGCGACACCGGTTCACGATGGACGACGACTACGCCCGGGCGGTCATGCGCTTCTTCGTGCACCTCGCGGACAGGGGCTCCATCTACCGCGGGACCCGGATCGTGAACTGGTGCCCCGGGTGCCCGAGCACGGTCTCCGACCTCGAGGTGAACCACATCGAGGTGGACGATACGCTGACCTGGATCCGCTACCCGCTCGCCGACGGCGAGGGCCACGTGACGATCGCGACCGCGCGGCCGCCGACGATGCTGGCCGACGTCGCCGTTGCGGTGCATCCGGACGACGAGCGCTACAAGGACCTCGTCGGCAAGGAGGCGATCGTGCCGATCGCGGAGCGGCGCGTGCCGATCATCGCCGACGAACGCGTCGATCCGGAGTTCGGCACCGGCGCGGTCAAGATCACGCCAGGGCACGATCCGATGGACTGGGAGATCGGCCGCGACCACTCGCTTCCGGAGCCGATGGTGATCGGGCTCGACGGCCGGATGAACGAGGAGGCCGGCGAGTTCGCCGGGCTGACGCAGGCCGAGGCCGAGGAGCAGATCGTCGCTCGGCTCGAGGAGCGCGGCCTGCTGGAGAAGCGCGAGCCATTCCGCCACGCCGTCGGCCACTGCGACCGCTCGGGTGACCGCATCGAGCCGCTCGTCCTGCTCCAGTGGTGGGTCGAGATGAAGGAGCTGGTCGAGCCGGCGATTGCGGCCCTGCGCGAGGGGAGCGTGCGCTCGAAGCCGGAGCAGCAGACGAAGGTCATGCTGTCGTACCTCGAGAACATCAGGCCCTGGTGCATCTCGCGGCAGCTCTGGTGGGGGCACCGGATTCCGGTCTGGTACTGCGCCGACGGGCACACGACGATCGCCGAGAGCGAGCCGTCCGTGTGCGCCGAGTGCGGGCTGGGCGAGCTCACGCAGGAGGAGGACGTGCTCGACACGTGGTTCTCCTCGGCGCTCTGGCCCTTCGCGACGCTCGGCTGGCCCGAGCAGACGCCGGAGCTCGAGACGTTCTACCCGGGCGACGTCTGCTCGACCGGCCGCGACATCAACTTCCTCTGGGTCTCGCGAATGATCTGGGCCGGCATCGAGCTCATGGGCGAGCCGCCGTTCCACGACGTCAACTACCACGCGATGATCCTCGCGCCGGACGGCCGGCGGATGTCGAAGAGCCTCGGCACCGGGATCGACCCGACCGACTTGATCGTCGAGCACGGCGCCGACGCGACGCGCTACGGGCTCCTGAAGATGGCGTCCACCCAGGACGTGCGGTTCTCGCACGGTGCGATCGAGGAGGGCGCGAAGCTCGCGAACAAGCTCTGGAACGTCTCGCGCCTGTTGCTGGCGAACGTCGGCGACGTGCTGCCCGGCCTGCGGCCCAGAGACGTCGAGGAGCGCTGGATCCTCGCGCGCCTCGACGCCGCGCGGGCCGAGCTGGAGGGCTCGATCGCGGAGTTCGAGTTCTCGGCTGCGACGAGCACCCTCTACCACCTCACCTTCGACGACTTCTGCGACTGGTACGCCGAGGCGATCAAGCCGCGCCTCTACGACGGTGACGAGGACGCGCGGGCAACAGCGCTGGCCGCGCTCGAGCGGCTGCTCGCGCTCCTGCACCCGGTGATGCCGCACGTGACCGAGGAGATCTGGTCGCACCTCCCCGCGCGTGAGTCGCGGTTGATCGTCGCCTCCTGGCCGGCGCCCGACCCGAGCCACACCGGAGACGTTCGAGCTCTCGAGCGGGTCCAGGAAGCTGCGGCGATCTTCAGACGTAGCGGCGTGCGTGCTCAGCTCGAGGGCGATGAGCTGCGCATCTTCGAGGTCGTCGTGAAACCGGAGCGCCTGAAGAAGACCGGGGGCGACAGCGCCGCCGAGATCGAGCGTCTCGGCAAGGAGATCGCGCGCGCCGAGGGCATGCTCGCGAACGAGCGCTTCACCTCGAAGGCGGCGCCCGAGGTGGTCGAGGCGGAGCGGGAGAAGCTCGAGCGCTACCGTCGTGAGCTCGATGCCATCCGCAACTAGGCCGTCGACCGCGACCGATTGGGTCGCCTCGCTCAGCCCCTGGCCCGAGGAGTTCGGCCTCGACCGGATGCGGCAGCTCCTGGCGGCGCTCGGAGATCCCCAGCGTGCCTTTCCGTCGGTCCACGTGGTCGGGACGAACGGGAAGTCCACCGCGACGCGAACGATAGCCGCGCTCCTCCGGGCCGAGGGCCTGCGGGCAGGCGCCTATACCTCGCCGCACGTCTCCGGCTGGCACGAGCGCTTGGATTGTGATCCGGAAGCGTTCGAACGGGCCGTCGCGCGGATTCGCGAGCCCGCGGAGGAGCTCGGCGCGACGCAGTTCGAGGCGCTGACCGCGGCCGCGTTGGCGGAGTTCCGCGAGGCCGGGGTGGACGTTGCGGTCGTCGAGGCGGGACTGGGCGGGCGCCTCGACGCGACGAACGTCGTCGACGCGCCGGTCGTCCTGCTCACCAACGTCGCCCTGGAGCACACCGAGGTGCTCGGCGACACGGTCGAGCAGATCGCGAAGGAGAAGCTTGCAGTTGCGCATGCAGCAAGAGTAGTTGTCACAGCGGACAACATGCTCAGCGGGCTCGCCCCGCCGGGCGCGCGGGTCGTGATCGGCGGCGCCCGGGAGACTGCCCAGGCGTACCTCGAGCGCCCGGTCGAGCACGAGGTGGAGGTCGCCCTGCCGGGACGGCTTGAACGCCGCGGCGACGAGGTCTGGGACGGCGCGCACACGCCCGAAGCGGTCGACTGGCTGGTCGCGCGCCTGCCCGCCCGCGAATACGTCCTCTGCGTCTCGATCCTCGGCGACAAGCGGATCGACGAGCTCCTCGCCCGGCTCGCGCGCGCGGGCCGCAAGCTCGTGGCGACGCGCTCCACGAACCCGCGAGCCCTGCCCGAGAAGGAGCTCGCGGCTCACGCTGAACCACATTTCGAGCAGGTCGAAGCCGTCGCCGAACCGCAAGCGGCTCTGGCTCGGGCGCGGGCCCTGGGCAGCCCCGTGCTCGTCACGGGCTCCCTCTACCTGCTCGCGGATCTCTACTCGTGAGAGGAAGAGAGCGCGGAGCGACGAAAGTCGGCGAACGGCTGACCGTCTTCGCGTTCGCCGCGGTCGTCCTGCTGACGATCGTCGGGCTCGCGTTCGCCGTCGGCTACATCGTCGGTCAACTTCTCCTATAACTGGGGAAAAGAAAAAGCAGAATGTTTCTCGCAGCAAGCGATTCAGGGTTCTTCGGGGCACTGCACGACTTCTTCGGGTCGGGCACGTGGCCGATCTTCCGCAACCTCGCGATCTTCCTGCTCGTCGTCTTCTGGCTCGCGGTCGGCTACTGGGTGTTCAAGGACGCGCGGCGGCGGATCGAGGACCCGTGGCTCGTCGGCGCGGCCACGGTGCTCGGGCTGATCCCGCCGTTCATCGGCACGTTCATCTACATGCTCTTCCGGCCGCCCGAGTATCTCGAGGACGTGCGGGAGCGGGAGCTCGAGATCAAGGCGATGGAGGAGAGCCTCGGCCGAGGGACCCGCCATCACTGTCCCGTCTGTCGCGCCGAGATCGACGAGAACTTCCTCGTCTGCCCCGTGTGCACGACGCGTCTGCGTCAGTCCTGTGCAACGTGCAAGGCGCCGCTCGAGCCGCTCTGGCAGGTCTGTCCGTACTGCGAGACGCCGATCGCATCGCCGACCGCGATTCACTTCCCGCCGCTCGAAGCTCCTCGGAGCGAAACCGGGTCCGAGTAGAGTCCGCCGCCGATGGCGGCCGAGCGCACACTCGTCCTGATCAAGCCCGACGCGATGCGTCGCGGGCTCGCCGGCGAGATCCTGCGCCGGTTCGAGCAGCAGGGTCTCGAGCTGCGCGCGGCGAAGCTCCTCGAGGTCGACCAGGCCCTCGCCGAGGAGCACTACGCCGAGCACGCGGGGAAACCGTTCTACGGCGAGCTGATCTCGTTCATCACCTCGGGGCCGACGTTGGCGCTCGTGCTCGAGGGCGAGGGCGCGATCGCCGGGGTGCGCCTGACGATGGGCGCGACGAACCCCGCGGACGCGACGCCCGGCTCGATCCGCGGCGACCTCGCCCTCTCGATGCCGGACAATCTCGTCCACGGCTCCGACTCGCCGGAGTCGGCCGCGCGCGAGATCGCGCTCTGGTTTGACTGATTACGTCGCCAGGAACCGCGAGGTCTGGACGAAGTCCAACGCCGAGTACACCGATCAGCGCGCGGCCGAAACCTGGGCGGCCGAGGACATCACTTGGGGGATGTTCGGGCCGAGCGATTCCGAGCTAGGAGTGCTGGGCGACGTGTCGGGAAAGGACGTGATCGAGCTCGGGTGCGGAACGGCGTACTTTGGCGCCTGGCTCGCGAAGCGCGGCGCGCGGGTGACCGGCGTGGACATCACGCCCGCCCAGTTGGAGACCGCGCGCCGTTGCAGCGCCGAGTTCGGGATCCCCATGGAGCTGATCGAGGCGAACGCGGAGGACGTTCCTCTTCCCGACGAGTCCTTCGATCTGGCGATCTCGGAGTACGGCGCCTCGATCTGGTGCGATCCATACAAATGGATCCCCGAGGCGGCCAGGTTGTTGCGGCCCAGAGGCGAGCTTGTCTTCCTGCGGAACTCGACGCTCGTGGTCCTCTGCTCACCCAATGAGGGCAAAGTCGGTGAGCAGCTTCTGCGGCCTCAGTTCGGACTGCAGCGCATCGAGTGGCCGGGCGAGGACGACGGCATCGAGTTTCAGCTCCCGCACGGTGAGTGGATCCGCGTGCTCCGGGAGAACGGGTTCGAGATCGAAGGGCTCTGGGAGATCCAGGCGAGCGAGTCGGCGAAGGATCACCAGTATTACGACTTCGTCTCGGCCGACTGGGCGCGGAAGTGGCCGGCCGAGGAGATCTGGAAGGCTCGCAAGCGCGGGTGAGCGTCCCGCCGGCTCCGCCGATCGTTCTCGCATCGGTCTCGCCGCAGCGGCGGGCGATCCTCGAGCAGCTCGGGATTCCGTTCACCGTCGTCGCTCCGCCCTACGAGGAGCGTGACTCGCCGGACGCGGATCCCGTCGAGCTCGTTCGCGAGCACGCGCGGGGGAAGGCGCACTCGGTCGGGCTGCACGAGGAGTGCCCGGTGCTCGGAGTCGACACGGCGGTCGTCGTCGACGGCAGGTCTTTGGGCAAGCCCGGCAGTGTGGCGGAGGCCGAGGCGATGCTCGAGCGGCTGTCGGGCCGGACGCACGAAGTCGTGTCGGGGCTCTGCCTCGTCACGCCGGCCTGGGAAGAGCTTCACCACGAGGTAACGGCGGTCACGTTCCGCCCGCTAACCGCGCGCGATCTAGCCCATTACGTCAGCAGCGGCGAGTGGGAGGGACGCGCCGGCGGCTATGCGATCCAGGGCTTGGGCGCATCGCTGGTCAAGCGCATCGAAGGTGACTACCTAAACGTCGTGGGCCTTCCAGCCGCGGTGCTCGTCCGTTTGCTCGCGGATCGCTTTCCGGGCGCCTATGGCTACGGCTAACCAAAGCGGTCTCCAAACCGTTATAGAAGCGGTGGGACGAATGGTCGCTCTCCTCGCGGTCGCCCTGGTCGTCGGTGGCTGTGGGACAGGCTCGGGAGTCGGTGGCGGCGATGCAAAAATCGAGCGCGTCGCTGAGACGATGCCGGTGGCGGGCCCGGTGCTCTACGGGCACCTCGTCGCGTGGGGAGAAGGCGGGGAGATCGAGGGCGACCCGATCGAGCATCCGCTCCTGGTGCTTGTTGCGTCTCCCCGGATCTCGCCACGGGTGGTCCACGAACAGCGACTGACCAAGCGACGGCCTATGTGGTGGTTCGGTGATCTTGCGGCCTCGCCGAACCTGCTCGTGGCCGGTCGGCGCTGGGGTGAATGCGACACGGGAGGCTCCTGTGGCCTCAACGTCGGCGACGCCGTCGTCTGGACCCGCCCTGACAGCTCAGACCGCCTTGCTCCCAAGCCATGCGGCGAGACCCCGCTGGAGATTCGAGATCTCGACGTCAGCGGGACCCGCGTGGCGTTCACCGAAACCTTCTGCGTCCCACAGGGATTCCAGTGGCGCCGCGTCGTCGACGACGTTGCCGACGACGAGGCGCCTTTGGTTCTCAAGACGAACTATTCGGGTGACGTTCGGCTGGCCGGTGAGTTCGTTGCGTGGAGACCGTTTCCGGGCGGGGACGTCGTCGTCTTCGACCTACGGCGAAAGCGCGTGAGCTACCGCGCGCACATCCCCGAGCGCGAGAGCGACATCGACCTTCAGGCGGATGGGAAGTTGGTGGCGGCCTGGACGGCGGGGACATTCCGGAAGGTTGCCTGGTACTCCGCCGAACATCCGAGCGGCCACCCTGTGGCCGTTCCTCCGCTTCGTGCGCACTCTGGGGGCATTGCCATTCGCCTCGCCGATGACCACATCGCCTTCGAGGGAGAGCTCTCAGAGGGAAAATCTGTGCTCGCCGTGGCCGACCTCGACGGCCACACGCGCCGGGTTGCGAGCTTCGACCGCCTTCATCGCCGAGTTGGTGACTTCGACTTCGACGGCAAGCGGCTGACATGGGCGTCCCAGCACGTGCTTCGCTACGAGAAGCGATGCAATGCCCCGCCGACCTACTGGCAGCGCCGGTGCTGGAGACGTCCGATCGGGCCGACGACGATCTATCTCGCGCAGCTCGACTAGTCTGAACTGACTCCATGTTCCGGGGCCTGTCCTGCTGACACGCTAGGCGAGCGCGTGGAAGGCAACTACCTCAATGTCGTAGGCCTCCCGGCGGCGCGCGGCTCGTCCAGTTGCTCGCAAAGCGCTTCGCGGGGGTCTACGGTTTCGGCTAGGTGAAGGCCCTCGTGCTCCTTCCGCTCCTCGCCCTCGCTGCGGGCGCAGGAGGCCTGGACGCTCAGCCGGCCGCCGTGGACCGGCCGATTCTGTCCGCGGGGCCCGTACTGGTCGGCGATCGTGTTGTTTGGGGCGAGACAACGTTCGACGCGATGTTCCTGCTGCTGCGCTCGCCCGGGACGGGGCCGGTCGTCATCTACCGGCAACGATCCTCGCGACGGAAACAAAGCTGGGGCGTCGACGACATAGCAGCCTCCCCCTCGTTCCTCGCGTTCAGTCGGAGTTGGGAGGATTGCGGCGGCGGCGTCTGCGGCTACGGCGGTAGTGACCTCTGGGCTGGCGGTCCCCGGGGTCCCTTCAGCCGCTACGCAAGCGCCCCCTATCTGCCTTGCGGGAGCGGTGTCAGCTTCGACGTGGACAGCAGTGCCATCGTCTTCAGCGAGCATGTCTGCCGGCGAGGCGCCGAGCGTGCACGCGTCGTGCTGCGGTGGCTTCCCCGCGGTCCTGAGGTCGAGCTCGCGAACTTGCCTGCCAAGGCGTACTGCTGCGGTGACGTACGAATCGCCGGGCGATTTGTCGCGTGGGCTGCGGGGAAGGCGATCGTGGTCTACGACGTCGTCGCTCGGCGGACTGCCTATCGCGCCGGCCTCCCAAAGGGCTCGCAGCGGGCACTCGACTTCGACCTGACGGACGACGGCAGGCTCGTGGTCGCCATCGACAACCGACGAGGAATCGTCGACGAGGACCAGGTTCCGATCGGAAAGCTGTTTCGATTCGCGCCGGGAGCCCCGGCGCCTCGAGCTCGCTCGATCGGAGGCCAGGCCCGACTCGATTGGTATGGGCGACGACTGCGGATTGGCGGGGGCCGGCTGCTCTACGATCGGGCATTGACAGCGAAAACCTCGGAGCTCGTCTTCGTCGACCGGGCCGGCCGACGCCGCCGGCTCGCGTTCTTCCACCCGGGCGAGCGGCTCGTCGGCGATCTCGACCTGACGCCCGAGAGGATCGCCTGGGCATCGAGAAGGGACACGCAGGTCCGGCAGACGTGCAATATCGAACGGTGCACGTACGTCGCGGACGGCGTGATCACGGTGTGGACAGCACGCCTCGGAGGACCTGGAATCAGGCGAACACAGATCGCAAGACGGCCCTACTCCGGCCTCAGCCCCTTGGACTAGTCCGGCCTCATCCCCTTGGACTAGCTTCGACCTTTTCCACAGAATCACTAGACTCGGGTCGGGAGAGCATGGGTCTCATGGGTTACTTCAATGGCTTCGGCGGTCGCGACATGGCCGTGGACTTGGGCACCGCCAATACGCTCGTCTACGTCCGCGGCCGCGGGATCGTTCTCTCGGAGCCGTCGGTCGTCGCGATCGACGAGCGCTCGGGCGAGGTCCACGCCGTCGGCGTCGAGGCCAAGCGCATGCTCGGCCGCACCCCCGGCACAATCTCGGCCATCCGCCCGCTGAAGGACGGCGTCATCGCCGACTTCGACGTCACCGAGCAAATGCTCCGCCACTTCATCCAGAAAGTGCACCAACACCGTTTCGCGCATCCGCGTGTCGTCGTCTGCGTCCCGTCCGGCGTTACCGGCGTCGAGAAGCGCGCCGTCGAAGAGGCGACGCTTTCGGCCGGAGCCCGAGAAGCGCACCTGATCGAGGAGCCGATGGCCGCCGCGATCGGCGCCGGCCTCCCCGTCTCCGAACCGACCGGGAACATGATCGTCGACGTCGGCGGCGGCACGACCGAGGTCGCCGTCATCTCGCTCGGCGGGATCGTCGTCTCGCAGTCCCTCCGCGTGGGCGGCGACGAGATGGACGAGGCGATCATCAGCCACATCAAGAAGGAGTACAAGCTCCTGATCGGCCAGCAGACGGCCGAGGAGGTCAAGCTCGAGATCGGCTCCGCGTTCCCCCTCCGCGAGGAGGTGCAGGCCGAGGTCCGAGGCCGAGACATGCTCACCGGCCTCCCGAAGACGATCATCATCAGCTCCGAGGAGGTCCGGCAATCCCTCGAGGAGCCCGTCGGCCAGATCCTGGACGCGATCCGCTCGACGCTCGACAAGACTCCGCCCGAGCTCGCCGCGGACATCATGGACCGCGGGATCGTCCTCGCGGGCGGCGGGGCCCTGCTCTCGGGCCTCGACGAGCGGCTCCGCCACGAGACGCAGATGCCGGCCCAGCTCGCCGAATCGCCGCTCACCTGCGTCGCGGTCGGCTCCGGCCGCAGTCTCGAAGTGCTCGAAGTGATGCAGAAGGCTGCGAAGTCGAGATCGAGGAGCAGGAACGGCTACAGGCGTTAAGCCTCGCCGTTCAGTTCGCTAACCTCAAAGCCCGTGCCTAGGAATCGCAGCGCGCGGGTGGCGGCGCTGGGCTCTCCGGTTCGGCGCGCTGTCGCCCCCCGGTACTCCTCGAAAACGACCGGCCCCCTGAAACGGCGGCTCGTCGTCGGCGTGCTCATCCTCGCCTCGCTGGCGATGATCACCGTCTACTTCCGGGAGTCCCCGAACGGCGGACTGCACGGCTTCCAGAGCAACGGCGCGAGCGTGCTGCGCCCCTTCGAGATCGGCGCCGACCGGGTCGCGCGCCCGTTCAGGGACGCCTACAACTGGACTGCCGACCTCTTCCACGCTCGCGCAGAGAACAAGGACCTCCGCAAGCAGCTGAGCGAGGCACAGCAGCTCGCGATCCAGAACACGAATGCCAAGGACGAGCTCGACAACCTCCTTCGCATCCTCAAATACAAGCGCGGCCCCAGCTTCCCCGAGGACTTCCCGAACTCCGTCACGGCGAGCGTCGTCTCGAACCCGGCGAGCCAGTTCGACCAGACCGTGGTCATCGCCGCCGGCCGCACGAGCGGGATCCGCGTCTACGACGCCGTCGTCACCGACCGCGGCCTCGTCGGCCAGGTGACAAAGGTGACCCGCGACGAGGCCAAGGTCACCCTCCTCACCGACAAGGAGAGCGCGGTCACCGCGAAGGACCGCTCGTCGGGCGCGATCGGCATCGTCCGCCACAGCCAGGGCGCGGAGGACGTCCTCTTCCTGGACCGCGTGGCCAAGAGCAAGAGGGTCAACGAGGGCGACCTCGTCATGACCGCCGGCCTCCAGCAGGGGAAGCTGCCGTCGTTCTACCCGAAGGGGATCCCGATCGGCATCGTGACGAAGGTCGGCCAGACCGACATCGACCCGTTCCAGGACGTCCAGGTGATGCCGCTCGTCGACTTCAGCTCGATCGACGCGGTGGTCGTCCTCGTCAGCAACAAGCCGCGGCCGCGAATGCCATGACACTTGCCGTCGCGAAATCGGCGGTGCTCTTCTTCTTCGCCGTCGTCGTGCAGGTGACGATCGTCTCCTCGATCGGAATCCTCGGCGGCTCGCCCGACCTCGTGCTCGTCCTCCTCGTCGCAGTCGCACTCTCGAACGGCTCCATCTTCGGCGCCGTCACCGGCTTCTGGGCCGGGCTCGTGCTCGACGTGGCGCAGATCGGCACGCTCGGGTTCACCTCGCTCCTGCTGACGATCGCCGGGTTCTGGATCGGCCGGTACGGCGAGACGACCGGACGCGACCGCGCCCACGCGCCGCTGCTCTCCGTCGCCGTCGTCACCGTCCTCTACTCGGTCGGCTCGCTGATCCTCCACTATCTGCTCCGCGAGCCGGCCTCCGCCAACGTCGCGCTCGTCCACGTGCTGCCCGGGACCGTCCTCCTCAACCTGCTGCTCGCGTTCCCCGTCTTCGCACTCGTCCGGCGCCTCTTCCACCCGCCGGCCCAGCGCCCGGAGGTCGAGTTCGTTGGCTAGCCGCACGGGCACCTACCGGCCGGGGCGCTTCCTCCCGCCCGACCCGCGTGCCGAGGCCCCGTACCGCCTGACGCCGCAGACCGTTTTCCGGATCGGCATCCTCGGCTTCCTCGTCCTGACCGCGTTCGCCGTCCTCTTCGTTCGGCTCTGGGCTCTCCAGGTTCTCTCGGGCAACCAGTTCCTGCAGGCGGCCGAGAACAACCAGCTTCGCGACATCCGCGTGGAGGCGCCGCGCGGGCCGATCAAGGACCGCTACGGCCGCATCCTCGTCGACAACAAGGGCGGGACTGCGATCAAGATCTGGCCGGCCGACCTTCCGAAGCACGGGGCCTACGCAGAGCTGCGGCGTCTCACACGCATCCTCAACGTCCCGCTGGCGGATGTGACGAAGGAGATCGCGCAAAAGAACAAACGCGGCGACACCGTCACGCCGGTGACCGTCAAGGAGCTGGCCAGCGAGGACGAGGTGCAGTACCTCTACGAGCACCAGACGGAGTTCCCGGGCATGCAGATCGCGAACACGTACGTCCGGCAGTACCACTACGGCGACCTGGCCGCCCAGGTGATGGGCTACGTCGGCGAGATCTCACCGACGCAGCTCGACCAGCTCCGCGGCTACTCGCTTGGCGACACGATCGGCCAGGGCGGGATCGAGTCCTCGTTCGACAAGGTCCTGCGCGGGAGGACCGGGCTCAACGTGCTGCGCGTGGACTCGCTCGGCCGGCCCACGAGCCCGGTCGAGGTGAAGGAGATCCCCGACCCGGGCTTCGCGGTCCGGCTGACGCTCGACGCAAAGCTCCAGCGGGCCGCCCAGCAGGCGGTGATCGACGGCATCAACCTCGCCCAGAAGAACCACAACTGGTACGCGAAGGCCGGCGCGATCGTCGCGCTCGACCCGCGCGACGGGTCGGTCCGCGCGCTCGCGTCGTACCCGACCTACGACCCGAACGTCTTCACGACCCGCAAGAAGAGCCAGCTCGCGCCGCTCATCTACTCCGGCCCCGCCGAGCAGGCGGACTTCCCAGCGTTGAACCGAGCCATCTCCGGCGTCTACCCGCCCGGCTCGACGTTCAAGCCTGTGACCGCGCTCGCCGCGATGGAGGAGCACATCCTCTCGCCGTACAACGCGCTCCAGTGCACGGGCAGCCTCGTCATCGACGGGCACAAGTTCAACAACTGGGACCCGAATGCGAACCAGGCGATGACGATGCCGACGGCGATCGCGCAGTCCTGCGACACCTACTTCTACCAGGTCGGAAAGATGTTCTACGACCTGCCTGCGGACCGAGGCCAGCCGCTCCAGAAGTGGGCGAAGACCTTCGGCTTCGGCGAGCCGACGGGGCTCGACGTCGGGCCCGAAGAGGCCGGGCTCGTGCCGACGATCGCGTGGCGCCTCAAGACCTACACGAAGGAGACCGACCCGACCAACTGGCAGATCGACCGGCTCTGGAAGTCGGGAGACTCGGTCCAGCTCGCGATTGGCCAGAAGGACCTCCAGGTGACGCCGCTCCAGATGGCGCGCTTCTACGCCCTGATCGCGAACGGCGGCAAGCTCGTGACGCCGCACATCGTCGGCGCCGTCGAGCAGCCCGGCCCCGGCAACGGCCCGTCCGCGCAGCCGCTCGTGCTCCGCAGCTTCCACCCGCCGGCGAAGGAGCTGAACCTCGACCCGACCGCGCTCCAGGTCGTGCGTGACGGCCTCTACGGGGCGACGCACTCGCCCCTCGGCACCTCGTCCACGGTCTTCGGCAGCTTCCCGATCGGGATCGCCGGCAAGACGGGGACCGCGGAGAAGGTCGTCAACGGCGTGCTGACCGACACCTCGTGGTGGTGCGGCTACGGCCCGGTCGAGTCCCCGACGCTCGTCGTCTGCGCAGTGATCGAGAACGGCGGCTTCGGCGGCGAGGCGGCCGCGCCCTCGGCTCTCCAGGTTTTCGAGTCCTTCTTCGGCAAAAAAGCGAGCACCGTCAACCCGGCGAGTACGGACTGATGGTCGACTACGCAGCCACACGACGAGTCTCCGCGCGGCCCCGCGCCCGCGCGCGCGAGACCTCGCTCCTGCGCAACCTCGACTGGGTGCTGCTGCTCGCGGTCGGCGGGCTCGTCGCCTACGGGCTCTGGGCGATCGACGGAATCACGCGCAGCGACGTCACCGGTGACCCGAACTACTACGTGTCCCGCCAGGCGGTCTACGCGGCGATGGGCGTCGTCGGGATGGCTGCGCTGACACTCCTCGAGCCCAGCTTCTGGCGGAGGCATGCGCGCGTCGTCTACGGGGTGACGATTGCGGTGCTCGTGCTGACTCCGCTGCTGGGGACGAGCGTCCGCAACACGCGGCGCTGGATCGATATCGGCCCGTTCCGCTTCCAGCCCTCCGAGTTCGGGAAGCTTCTGCTCGTTCTCTTCCTGGCCGTGTTCCTCGCCGAGCGTGGGAAGCGGATCGCCGAGCGAGGGACGACGCTGACCGCGACCGGGCTCGCGATCCTGCCGATCGTGCTCGTGTTCCTGCAGCCGGACTTCGGGACGGCGATCGTGTACGCCGCAGTGCTCGGGGCCGTGCTCTTCGTTGCCGGCACGGGTTGGGGGCACCTCGCCGCGCTCGTCGGCGGCGCCGTGTTGGCCGGGGTGTTCGTCTTGTGGATCGGCCCCTCGATCGGCGTCGACATCCTCAAGCCCTACCAGCGCGCGCGAATCACCGGGTTCACGAGCCCTTCGCAGGACCCGGGCGGTCCGACGTACAACCTCGAGCAGTCGATCACCGCTGTCGGTGCGGGCGGTGCAACCGGACGCGGGGTCGCCGGCGCGACGCAGACGAACGCCAACTACCTGCCCGAGCACGCGACCGACTTCGCGTTCGCCTCGCTCTCCGAGCAGCGCGGATTCCTGGGCGCGACGATCCTGCTGCTCCTCTACCTGCTCGTGATCTGGCGCGCGATCAAGGTGATCACGCTCGCGCGCGATGCCTTCTCGGCGATCGCGGCCGGCGGGATCGCGTTCATGCTCCTGATCCAGATCTTCGTCAACGTGGGGATGACGATCGGGATGGCGCCGATCACCGGGATCCCCTTGCCGTTCGTGAGCGTGGGCGGTTCGTCGATGATCGCGAACCTGCTCGCGATCGGCGTCCTGCAGTCGATCTGCCTCCGGCGCCGCTAGGCGTGACCGACGAAGCCCGGCTCGAGGACGTGGGCTCCGGCCTCGCGCCTGTGACCCCCGGCTGGTTCGTCGTCAACGCAGCACAGGCGGCCTGGACGACGAACGATGCGTTCGGGGCCCGTTGCGTCTTCGAGGCCGGCGGGAGCGTTCTTCGCGCTCGCCCCGACCTCGAGCCTCAGGTGTTCACAGAGCTCGGCATCACGCTGAAGGTGATCGAGCCCGGCAAGCCGAGCGGGATGTACCACGCCGAGTCCAACCAGGAGGACTTCCTCGTCCTCGCCGGAGAGTGCCTCTTGCTCGTCGAAGGCGAAGAACGGCCCCTGCGGACGTGGGACTTCGTGCACTGCCCGCCGGGCACCGAGCACGTCTTCGTTGGCGCCGGAGACCGACCTTGCGTGATTCTCATGACGGGCGCGCGAACGAAAGACAAGTCCATCGTCTACCCGGAGTCCGACGTCGCCCGCAGCCACGGAGCCGGCGTCGAGACCGAGACGACCTCCGGCGCGGATGCCTACGCCCTGTTCGGGCACTGGCAGCCGGGGAGACCTGCCAACTGGGATCGCTTCCCCTGGACCCAGGGCCTGGCCTAGTCGATGGTCTCGAACCGGGTCCGTCGTCCGGTCCCGGACCTAGCATCGTCACGCATGAGCGAGGAAATCGATTCCCTGGTGCCGACGACAAGACGAGAAGCGGACGAGCTGCTGCTGATCGAGGAAGCCGACGGCTGGTTCGAGTACCTCGCCGCCACGAGAGGTCAGTCAGCTGCGCGCTACCAGGAAGTGGAACCGTGGGCGTGGGCCCGGCTCAGCCAGCGCCTGCGGGCGATCAGGACGAAGCGCCAGAAGCTGAGGCCCGCGCGGGCCGCGTAGGCTCGCTCCGCCTATCTCACCTTCGTCGCGAACGAGCGGCTGACCTTCGCTCCCTGGAACCTCGCGGTGATCGAGCCCGTGAACCGCTTGTTGTGCACACCGGCACGCATCTGCCAGGTGCAGGTCGTCCTCCCGCTGCTCGAGCTCGAGTGACTCGTCGCGGCGCGGGACTTGCCGCTGAGCTTTCCCTGGCAGGTGACTCGGCCCTTGACTCCCTGGCCCGTGTCGGCGTTCGTGACGAGCATCCACGCCGTGAACCGCTTGCCCGCAGTGGCTCTGGACAGCTTCGGCTTCGTGGCCCTGAGCGTCAGCGCCGACGGTGGAGGTGGGGGAGCCGTTGGCGTGGCAGCGCCGCCGAACGCGTTGGCGATCGCGAGGTGTCCCGCATCGTTCGGGTGCATGTGATCTGCAGCGATATACGCCTGGCCGGCGGCGTCGAAGATGGGCAGAACGTCGACTGTCGTCGCTCCCTTCTCGATGCCGATGCAGTGGATGAGATCGTTGAGACCCAGCGCGGCGCCGGTACCGGAGCAATCGACCCGCAGGTCGCTGCCGAGCAACATCAGTCTCGTGGCGCTCTCGCTCGGTGTCCCGACGTCTGAGTTGTAGTACTGCATCACCTGCACGGTCTCAGCGCCCGGGTCGTTCGCGAGCGCCGTGTTCAGCGCGTCCAGGATGAACCGCAGATTGCCCGCGAGCGGACACGTCGACGCGTTCGCCGTTGGGCAATTCAGATCGGAGTGAACGTCGTTGATGCCGATGTCGATCGTGATGGCCTTCGTGTCCGAGGAGGCGCCGATCGCGCCAACAGCCGGCCCGAGCTCTTGATTGCGCAGGTCCGTGCTCGTCGCGCCGGCATAGCTCGGGTTGAGGAGGTCGGTCACTCCGCTCCCGTTCGACTCGAGGTACCCGTAGTAGAGCTGCACCCACCTCTTGAACACCGTGCTCGCGCCGTTCCCGGCACTGATCGAGTCACCGAGCGCGATGTACTGCCCGTGATCCTCAGCACCTGTAGCTCCAGCACTGCCGGCCAGAGCGAGCAACGCAAGAGTCGTCGCCGCGAGACCGGTACACGACCTGCGACCGAACAGTCCTCGCGGCATGACCCCAATCCTTTGTTTTGCTTGTTTCGACACTAACAGTCAGTACGCTGGGTCCGTGAAGCAAATCTGGACGAGCAGCCTGGCTCAGGCAGCAGGAAAGTACGGCGAGCACGCTCCGATGGCCACGGTCTGCTGCAACGCCTGTCGAACCTGCGTCACGACGAACATCTTCGCCCTCGTCGCCGCCGGCGTTGCGGGGACGGGTTACAAGGCAGTCCGGTTCGCCAGGCGTCTCGTCGGGCCTTCGACCCCGTAAATCGAAAGGGACGAGGCCCGCCTCGCCGGACACCGGGCGAGACGAGCCTCAACTAGAGCCGCAGAGCTGGGCCTAAGGTGCCGGCGCGTTCGCAACCTGCGAAACGCACTTGCCGAAGGCGTTGCGGTCGTTCGCGTTCTTGCCGTACTTCGCACGGAAGGCGGGAACGTCCAGGCTCCGCTCCGCCTTGCACGTGTTGGCCGCATTCACCGTGTTCAGCTGTGCCTCTGCCGAAGCGGCTTTCGCCTTCGAAGAGACGCACTTGCCGAACGCGTTCATGTGCTTCGGACCGGTGCCGTAGACCTCGGCGAAGCTCTTGCCGTCATGCGCGGCGGCGAAGTTCGCGTCGGCCTGCTCGGCGCTGCACGCTGAGCGCGCGCTGACACGGTTCTGGTGCTCGGACCGCGTCCACTGCGAAACGCAGCGGCCCATGGCGTTCTGACGGTTGCTCGCCGCCGTGCCGTAGCTCTGGCGGAACAGCTCCGTGCCCATCGAGGTGCGGAGCGCGCGACAGGCGCGGGCACCGTTCTCGCGGTCCTGTCCGTTCGGAGCGCTTGCAAACGAAGCGGCCGGAACGACCAGAACGGCGAGGGCTGCGGCAATCAGGATTCTTGACTTCATCTTGTGTGAGCTCCTTTGTGGGGTCTACTCACAAGAGCGCGACGGATGTAAACGAATTCCGCTCGTAGCTGTAAAGATCGTGCAAATCACCCATTTGGTTTTCCGGGTTGAAAAGCAGATAATTGCGGGGTGATCCGCATTCTTTGCTTGCTGGCCGGCACCGCAGGCGCGGTGGCCGCGCTCGACCTCGCGCAGAAGGCGTTCTCGATCTCCGAGCGGGGCGGCGCGGTGATCGCCCACAATCGTTCAGGGCTCTACGTGGCGACAGGTGCGCTGGCCGCATTCCTCTGGGGAGCCGCGGTCGCGCGCGTCGGATCGCCCTCGATTGCCGTTGCCGGCGGGGTGATCCTCGGCGGTGCAGTCGGGAATCTCTTTTCGATCGCGCTCTGGCCCTCGCTCGTGGGCGTGCCCGATCCTCTCGTTGCCGGCGGCGTCGCCTTCAGCGTCGGGGATGTCGCCGTCGGGTTCGGCATCCTCTTGCTGGTCCCGGCGACGGTCATCTTCGCCCTGCAGAACCGAGAGCGGCTCTTCGAACCGGTTTAAGGTTTAAGCGTCAGTCGCGCGCGGGGTGGCTCCCCGCTTCACCAGACTTCGACCCGCCTCCCGGCGGGTCGTGTCTTTCTGCGAGGAGCCAGAGGCGTATTGTGGCTGCGAGTGCCACGCCCGCACGTTGAGTCCTGGAGGGCCCCTTGAACGCCGCAGCCAGCCCGAAGACCGTCGTCCTGATCCACGGGCTCTGGATGACGCCGCTCAGCTGGGAGAACTGGCAAGCCCGCTTCGAGAGCCGCGGCTACCGCGTGATCGCGCCGGCCTGGCCGGGCATGGCGGGCGACATCGACGAGCTGCGCCGCGACACGTCCGGAATCGACCGGCTGACCGTGACCGAAATCCTCGCCAGCTACGAGGAAGTCATCCGTGATCTCGACAGCCCGCCGATCATCATGGGCCACTCCTTCGGCGGCGCCTTCACGGAGATCCTGCTCGACCGCGGCCTCGGCGCAGCGGGTGTCGGGATCGACGCGGCGGCCATCAAGGGCGTCTTGAAGCTTCCGTTTTCGACGCTCAAGTCGGGCTGGCCGATCCTCAGGAACCCCCTGAACCGTCACAAGGCCGTCGCATTGACCCCGAAGCAGTTCCATTACTCCTTCGGGAACGCGCTGAGCGAAGAGGAGTCACGGAAGGTCTGGGAGCGCTACGCGATCCCCGGCCCGGGCGGAGTTCTTTTCGCGGGCGCCATGACCAACCTGCCGGGCACGGCGCTGAAGGTCGACTACGACAAGCCCGACCGCGCGCCACTCCTCCTCATCGCCGGCGGCGTCGACCACATCGTCCCGGCCGCGGTCACCAGGTCGCAGGCCAAGCTCTACCGGAAGTCCAAGTCGCCGGCGACCGTGGAATACAAGGAGTTCCCAGGCCGCTCGCACTACACGGTGGGCCAGGACGGCTGGGAAGAGGTCGCCGACTACGCCCTCGACTGGGCCGAGACGAACACGGCCTGAGCGTGTTACCGGGGTGGATCGTGCGGGCGGCTCGGGCCGCCCGTCGTCAAGCTTCCGCTCCCGGATACCGATATGTGGCGAATGCGTCGTGTCGCATTGCTTCTCGCCGTAGCGGCAGCCGCGCTCCTTGGACCGGGCGCCGCGCACGCCTGCTCGCGTGACGACACCGTCTTCTACGAGACGTTCATCGACACGACCTGCCTTCAGCTGCCGCTGACGAACACGACGCTCGACGCTCAAGGCGGCCTGCGCCTGACGACAAACGGCGCGCCGAGTGTCACGCCGTGGGATAGCAACACCGACTTCGACAACGGCATCACCTACCAGAGCGTCTTGTTCCCGCCCGTCGGCGTCGGGACGCTTGTCCGCAACGGCACCGGCGCCGCTGCGACACTCGGCCTGCCGACGACGCTGCTACCGCTGGGCCTGGACGCCGCGAATCCGGTTTTGCGCCCGACGGCCTCGCCCGTGCTCGACAGCGACAACGTGGACGATCCGGCGCTGGCGAAGGTGGGCTCGACTTACACGATGTGGTACTCCGGCACCTCCGAAGACGGCGGCAAGCCGGCCATCTTCATTGCGACCTCAAGTGACGGGGTCACGTGGGCGCGCGCGAACGGCGGCGCTCCGGTCATGCAGGCGACGCCCGGCGCGTTCGACGGAGACGGCGCCTACGGCCCAGACGTCGTCTACGACCCAGCCGACCCGATCACGCCTTACCGGATGTGGTACTCGGGCCGCTCCGGAGTCTTCGGGGCAATCGGCTACGCGACCTCCCTCAACGGCGTCGCCTGGACGAAGTACCCGAGCTACGGCCCGGTGCCGCTCGCCGTTCTCTCGCATGGTCCCGCCGGCTCTGCCGACAGCTTCAGCGCGGCCGACCCGACCGTGCTCAAGGACGGGTCGACCTGGAAGATGTGGTACACGGGCGACGACTCGAGCAAGAAGCGGGTCGCCTACGCGACCTCCGCCGACGGCATCACGTGGGCCAAGGGCGGCAAGGTCATCGCCCCCGAGGATCCCGGCGTGAGCGCGAACATCGCGTTTGGCGCCTTCGCGCCGACGGTCTGGAAAACCGCGAGCGGCTACTCGATGCTGCTCACCGGACGCAAGCTCGTTGGCGGCGGCGTCTTCCAGACGAAGATCATGGGCACGACCTCGACCGACGGGGTCACCTGGGCGGGCCCGAGCCCGGCCGTGAACCCGTCTGGGTCGAACACGAACTTCGACTACTCGAACCTGAACTCGCCCGAGCTGCTCCCGGACCCCGGCGCGGCCACGCCGTACAAGCTCTACTACTCCGGCAACACGATCGACGCGAACGGGAACTTCCATACGCGCGTCGGACTTGCCACATCGGCCAATGGAACCTCCTTCGGCAAGGTGAACGGCTCGCAGGCCGGCGGCTCGGTGCTGGACGTCGGCGCCCTCGGAACCGTGTTCGACGGACGCCAGGCATCGGGCCTCGCAGCGGTCGCCCCAGCCGGCGCGAGCCCAAAGTTCGCCGGCTTCTACTGGGGCACTCGGGGTAGCGACTTCAAGCCCCGGCTCGGCGAGGCCACCTCGGCCGACGGGACGGCGTGGACGAAGGTCTCCGTCTCCGGTCCCAACGGCGGCGCCCTCTTCGGCCTCGGCAATCCGAACGCGTTCGACAACGCCGGCCAGCGCGATCCGAGCCCGCTCTATGACGCGAACACGTACTACGTCTACTTCACAGGCCTCGACTCCGGCGGCACCGATTCGATCGGCTATGCGTCGGCACCGGAGGACGCCGTCACGAAGCAGCCGAACAACGGCTCGTGGTCGGCCCGCAGCCAACTCCTCACCGGCGACGGATCCGGGTTCGACGCAAGTGCTGTCGCCCATCCCTCGGTGATCAAGGACGGAGCGACCTACGTCATGTACTACACCGGGGTCGACTCCGGTGGCATCGAGAGGATCGGTCGGGCGACGACGGGCGCCGCGAACGGCACCTTCACGCGAGGCGCGAGCGCGGTCCTCGATGTCGGGGCCGCGGGCGAGCTCGACGCGACCTCCGTCAAGGACCCGGTCGTGATCAAGGCCGGGGTCGGCGACTACCGGATGCTCTATACCGGCGTCGAGACGCTCGACGGCACCTTGATCGAGCGTGTCGGTTATGCGACCTCCGCCGACGGCATCGCCTGGACGAAACGCGGCGTCGTCCTCGACCCGAGCCTGAGTGCCTATGCCGTCGACGAGACGGGTGTCGAGCCGACCGGAATGCTGATCGACGGCTCCACGTTGCACGTCTGGACGAGCGGAGTCGACCGAAGCGGCCGCACGCGGGGCGACCATGCCACCTCGGCCTACCCGACCCCTGGGAATCCGCAGCCGGGTATTCCGACCGGCTGGGCGACCTACCAGCTCGGAAACTCATCAACGACGGTGCGCGACTTCCGGCAGATCGTGCGCACCTCGACCGGAAGCTCCGTCGCTCTCTGGCTGAGCTTCCTCCAGCCGTACTCCGGCGGCGGCGGCGACTTCTGGTCCAACTACTTCCCGGTCACGGTCTCGAGCCCGAGCGAGGCGCTCAACTTCCTGCTCACCGTCCACGGCGTCCGCTGGCAGGCGCGGCTCTCGAACCCGGCCGGTGCCCCACTGCTCGACAAGGTCGAGGTGACACACGCGCCCGTGAGCTTCTCTCCGTCAGGCAGCGGCTCCTCCGTCTCGATCGGCCCCTCCGCGGGACGGGTCGTCAGCGCCTGGCGCTCGCTCACGGCCACGATGACGCTCGACTCGCCGAACGGCGGAGGAAGCGGCTCGGGAACGGCGCGGGTGCTGGACGCGACGTCCGGCGTGCAAGTGGCGACCGTTCCCCTCAATACAGGCGATACGACCCTCGATTTGACCGGTATCGCCGTTGCCGCGCACCAGTCTCTGCGCGTCGTCTTCGACCTCTTGTCGGCAGACGGGCAGGCGACACCCCGCGTGCAAGCTTTCAAGGTCCTCTACGACAGCGCCGTCGCTCCGCCGCCTCCCCCTATGCTGACACTGACAGCGTTGCCGATGACGGTCGTCTACGGCAAAGCCGTGACCCTCTCGGGGACGATGACGCAGTCGGGGGCCCCACTCGTTGGTCAGGCCGTCGCCCTCGGCGCCCAGCCGACCGGGACGAGCGTGTTCACGGCCCTGCCGCCGGCGATGACGGATGCGGCCGGGAACTACAAGGCTCTCATCAAGCCGACCAAGCTGACGACCTACAAGGCCGGCTTCACGGGCGTCTTGCCGGAGCCGACTGTGATCGTGAAGGTGAAGCATTCGATCAGCCTCAGGGGGCGCCGGAAGAGCGGCAAGGTCTATCTCCGCGGCGCGGTCGGGCCGCGACACCCGCGCCGCGTCGTCCGGATCCAGCGGCTCAAGGGCAAGCGCTGGGTAACGATCGCCAAGGTGCGAACCTCGCGCACGTCGAGCTTCAAGCTCGTCCGGAAGGCTTCGGCGAAGCGCGCCCGTTTCCGCGCCCTCATCGGCGCCGACAAAGAGCACCTGGCGAACAGAAGCCGCGTCGTCCGCGCGTAGTGCCGCGAATGCCCAGCGCGCGGCGCTAGATCGGTCAGACTGCGCCGGATGCTGATCGCGCAACTCTCCGACGTTCACGTGGGCGGCGCCCGCTACCGCGAGGACCTGCTCCGCACTGCGATCGCGGAGATTAACGCCGCCGCGCCCGACGTCGTGGTCGTGGCCGGCGACCTGACCGACGACGGCTATCCCGACCAGTACCCGGAGGCCAAAGAGGAGCTGGCGGCGATCGCCTGCGAGCACGTCGTCTACGTGCCGGGCAACCACGACGCCCGTAACGTCGGCTACGTGCTCTTCGAGGACACGTTCGGCCCTCGGGACACGCAGCGTCGCCTGCACTGTGACGGTCTCGAGGTCGCGCTCGTCGCGGTCGACTCGTCGAAGCCCGACCTGGACGAAGGGGAGATCGGGCGCGAGCACTATGGGTGGATCGCGGAGGGCTTCACGGGCGACGCGGACCTACGGATCTTCGTCTGCCATCACCACCTGATGCCCGTGCCGGGCACCGGCCGCGAGCGCAACCAGGTGCTCGACGCCGGCGACGTGATCTCGCTCCTGCGCCAGCTCAGCGTCGATCTCGTGCTCTCAGGGCACAGGCACGTCCCCTACGTGTGGCCCGTCGCCGGAATGTTCATCGTCCATTCGGGCACGGTGTCGACGGGGCGCACGCGCGGGTTCCCGCATCCGGCGTACAACCTGATCAGAGTCGAGGGCGGCCGGATCGCGGTCGAGCTGAAAATCCCGGCCGGCGAGCGGCAGAGCCTCGGCGAATACCCGCGCGACTGGCCCGAGGAGCTCTCGGCGCGCCACATCGACCCGTTCGTGCGTCCCCAGCGCGGCGGCTCGCTCGCGAACGACTGAGCGGCAATTTGTGCGGGTGATCACATGGTGGGATACTGGCTCGGCGTGGGCAAAACGAGGAGCCTTCCGCCTCTGTCGACCGAAAGGAAGCACCAATGTCGGACGTAGCTGTTCGAGTCGCAGGCTCCAAACGAACGACAGGATTGCTGGCGATCTTGGGCTTCGCGATGGCGATGCTGATCGCCCCGGGTTTGGGCCAGGCAGCAACTGGAACGAGATCGCTTGAGCTCGTCCATTCCGGCTATGCATCGAGCGCCGGGAAGACGCTGATGGCCGGCAACGCCACCGCGCCAGACTCGAATTCGACGTCCTACGTGGATCCCACAGGCGACAACCAAACCTACGCGCCCGACATCACGAACGTCACTTTTTCCAACGACGATCTCGGAACGATCACCATGAGGATCGAGACGCCTACCGATCCAGTCTTGTACGCCGGAGATTTCCTCGCCGTCTTCCTCGATACCGACCAAAACGCGGCTACTGGGAACATGGGCTCCGACTATGCGATCGCAATCGATGGGGACACGAACACGATCGGCCTCGGATGGTGGAATGGCAGCAGTTGGGACTTCAGTGTGCCGCAGGGTTCCCTCCACGGCACTTGGAGCTACGGGCCGACCATCACGATCAACAGAAGCGAGCTCGCGTCGACCACAGCGATGAATTTCTGGATCGGCTCCTCGTGGACCGGGACCTATACCTACTACGACTACGCGCCAGACATCGGGCTTCCGTCGTGGAACTATCAGGTGTTGATCACGGCTCCACCGCCGCCGCCACCTCCACCGCCACCCCCTCCGCCACCTCCTCCGCCACCGCCTCCGCCGCCGCCTCCAGCAGTGCGTTGCAGGGTGCCGCGGGTGATCGGACTCAAGCTCGGCGCGGCGAAGACGAAGATCCGCGCCAGACACTGCTCCGTCGGCGGCATCCGCCGCGTTCGCTCGGGCCGGGTCGGCCGCGTCATCGCCCAGCGGCCCCGCGCGGGCCGGTCCCTGCCGCGTGGAGCTCGGGTCAGCCTCATGGTGGGTTGCCGATAACCACTGAGACAGTGC
>DATHDS010000043.1:0-62197 GCA_035318925.1 Gaiellaceae bacterium | reverse complement strand
GCGGAGGAGGCGGAGGCGGAGGCGGAGGCGGAGGCGGAGGCGGAGGAGGCGGTGGCGAACCTCCGGTGTAGTGGTTGTCATGCTCAGCGTCGCCGCCGAACTGGCCCCACTGGATGCCGCCGTAGTTCGCACCATGCAGGTCGAACATCCAGACCTTGTCATACGGCCGGCTCTGCCCTACCCAGTCGTCCCCAAGGACCACGAGCTCGTTGCGGCCGTCTCCGTCGACGTCCGCGATCGCAAGCACGCCGCCCGCGCCGATCAAGAGCGCTTTCGGGAAATGCGAGTTCATCACGCCGTTTCGATTGTAGAGCCGCACTTCGCCGTTCTCCGAAGACCCTGCCACCTGGGTCGTGATCGCGATGTCCGGCAGGCCGTCGCCGTCGACGTCGCCGATCACCGGGCTCGAGTTGCCCGACCACCTGTACTGCCACGTCTGCGGCCAGCCCGGGAAGACGGTGCCGTCGCCCTTCCAGACGTTGAGCGCGTCGTCCGTCTGCACGACGATCTCCGGAACACCGTCCCCGTCCAAGTCCCCGAGGGCCGGCGCGGTCCCGTAAGGAACGGTGCCGACCGCGTTCATCGTTCGCTCGACCGCGCCGGTGGCGGAGAGCACTTTGACGATGACCGGGTGGTTCGAGTCTCGTGTGATGGCCACGATCTCCGGCGCCCGGTCGCCGTCGACGTCTCCGATCACCGGGAAGGTGTCGGGAGGTCCATAGCTGTTGTCCAAGAGGACAGGGAAGCCGTCGACCGACGTGCCGTCGCGGTGGTAGGCGAGGAGGTAGACGCCTGGAGTGGTCGAGCCGGAAGCCGTCACGATCTCGGGGCTCCCGTCGCCGTCGAGGTCCGCGATCGCCGGCGTGTGCCGCTCCTGTCCACCTTCGCCGCTCTGAGGCCAGCCCTCGAGGATCGACCCGTTAGCCCTGTAGGCGTGTAGTGCCCAGTCCTCCTCCTCGGTGAAGATCTCTTCCAGGCCGTCGCCGTCGACGTCGCCGAGGCCGGGCGGGGTATCGACGTAGTTGGCTTCAGGGCGCGGCCAGCCAGGGAGGATCGCGCCCGAGCCGTTGTAGGCGACGAACTGTCCGTCCCACTCCGCGTTGAAGATCTCGAGCCCAGGGTCGGAGGCGGAGAGCTGCCCGAGTGCGGGGTACGCGGCGCCGGGAAATCCCGAGTGCGGCCAGCCGGGCTCCGGAGAGCCGTCGTAGTTCCAGGCATACAGCGGTCCGTTCGCGTGCGCGCTCGCGAGAATCTCCAGCGTCGGGTCGTCGTCGATGTTCCCGACGAGCGCGTGGTTCGCCGGGCCGCCGTGATACGAGCCTGCCGTCTCGAACGTCTGCACCGGGAAGCCGGGCTCGAGATCGGGATCGGTCGCCGGCAGGGCGACCCGGACCGGCCCGGCGACGGCCTCCCGCGTGACGTCGCCTCGCCGATCGATCTGCGCCAGGGCACGATCGGGCCGCGAGGCGGCGGACGCCGAGCCACCGACCAGCAGCGCGGCGCCAACCACCAGAAGCGTGAAGGAAGTTGTTCTGCTCAGTGCGCACCGTCGAGCCCGACCCCCGATCCTCATGACGAGTAGGCCGCGGGTCGCCGGGTGAGGATTTGCTCGAGATCTTCGGCGATAGCCTCAGCCTCACCGTCTTGCAACGTCGCGGTCGTAATCCGGATCGCAGGACCGGAGCGGAGTCGCCAACGCTCGCCGGCAATGACAGCCCAGCCACGCTCGAGCATCGCGCCAACGGTTGTCGCCTCTTCGGCGACTGGGATCCAGACGTTGAGACCGGACGCGCCGTGTGCTGAGATGCCGCGATCTGCGAGCGCGTTGAGGAGAAGCTCGCGCCGCGTGGTGTAGATGCCCGCTGTCTGCTCGAGTTGCTTGCGCATCGCCTCGTCCGTCCAGAAGTGCGCGACGAGCTCCTGCAGAAGGTGGCTAACCCAACCGGTGCCGAGCAGCTGGCGGCCCTCGACGCGGGCGATCGTCACCTGGTCGCCCGTCATAACGGCGAGCCGGAAGTCGGCGCCGAGCGCCTTCGAGGCTGATCGAACGCTCGCCCAGCGTTTGCGTGGAGCAAGAGTAAACGCAGGTTCACCAGCGATCAGGCCGGCGTGGTCGTCCTCGATCAGGAGGACGTCGCTGAAGCGGTCGAGAACCTGGCGAAGCTCGCCGGCGCGCTCGTCGGTAAGCCGAGCTCCGAACGGGTTCTGCCAGCGTGGCGTCAAGAGAAAAGCGGCGGCGCCGCCCGCGAGCGCACGCTCGAGCTCGTCCGGCTGCGGGCCGTCGTCGTCGACCGCCACGGGCACCGGCACCAGCCCGATGGCGCGAAGAAGATCGAAGATGCGGATGAAGCAGGGATCCTCGACGGCGATCGCGTCACCAGGCGCGAGATGAGCGGCAAGAACGCGCTCGACGCCGTCGAGAGCACCGGCCACGACGGCCAGCGCGGGCGTTGGGATGCCGTCAGCGCCGAAGTCGACTTCGGCTCGGGCGACGAGCCGGTCGAGCTTGTTCGTATTTGGGTGGGCACGTGGCCGCGGCTCGACTTTCGCAAGCGCTGGCGCGAGTTGCGGAAGCAGCTCCGGATCGGGGTTTCCGGTGGTCAGGTCGCGCGCGCCTGTCGGCACCAGCGGCGCGGAGCCGACCGGGAGCGGCGGTCCATCGCTGACGCTTGTGCCGCGCCGGCCGGCGCTGTTCAACAGTCCGCGCCGGCTCAACTCGCGGTAGGCGCTTGCGACGGTCATCGGGCTGACGCCGAGGTCGGTCGCGAGGCTGCGGATCGTCGGCAGTCGTACGCCGGGCCGCAGCCCCCCGTCTCGGATCTGCGCCTCGATGCTCGATGCGATCGCCCGAGCGGTACGCCCGGCAATCGCTGCGGCTGGCGCTGACGTGCGAGGCATGGCATATTAGATTAGCACCTTCTGATGACTGTGCTAGCACAAATACTCGCCCTCGACTCCGCGGAGGCCAACGTCGCTGCCGCGGCGCTCCGCGTCCCTCTCACCGGGACGCTCGTCGCTCTGGAGCCGCTCGAGCAACGTCACGAGCACGACTTGCGCCTCGCTGCTCGCACGAGCGACTGGAGCCTGATGCCGATCGACGCCACCTCGACCGAAGGCTTCAGCCGCTGGTTCCGATGGGCGCTGTCGACCATTAGCACCGACCCGGCAGCCCGTTTCGCTGTCATCCGCCGCGACAGCGGGCGCGCGATCGGCAGCAGCACCTTCCACACTCTTCATCCCGAGCACCGTCGCGTCGAGATCGGCATGACCTGGTACGCACGCGGCGAGTGGGGAAGCGGCGCGAACGTCGAGGCGAAGCTGCTCATGCTCGAGCACGCTTTCGCGCTCGGCTTCCACCGCGTCGAGTTCAAGACGGATGCGCGCAACGCACGCTCTCGTCGCGCGTTGGAGGCGCTGCCGGCGCAGTTCGAGGGCGTGATGCGAAAGCACATGCTCGTCCGCGACGGGCAGCGGCGCGACTCGGCCTACTACGCCGTCACCGACGACGACTGGCAGGACGTGCGCGCGAACCTCGAGCGCCGGCTGGCATCGCGGCAGGCCTCGCAGACGAAGCCAGCGGCGAAATGACTGACGGGTCGGAGCGCACGCGGGTCCGCCGCCATCCCGAACGGGGCGTTTACGACCGTCCGGCGATCGACGCGATCCTCGACGAGGCGATCTTCTGCCACGTCGGCTTCGTCGCAGACGGGCAACCGTTCGTCATCCCGGCGATCCATGCCCGGAAGGAAGACGTGCTCTTTCTGCACGGATCGCCGGCGAGCCGCATGCTGCGCGAACTTGGCAGCTCTGTCGAGATCTGCGTAACGGCGACGCTGCTCGACGGCGTCGTCCTCGCCCGCTCGGTTTACAACCACTCGCTCAACTACCGCTCGGTCGTCGTATTCGGTCGGGCGCGGGCGGTTGAAGAGCGTGAGGAGAAGCTTAGGGCGCTGACCGCGATCGTCGAACACGTCCTTCCTGGGCGCTCGCGCGACGCCCGCGCTCCGAGCGATCAGGAACTTGCGGGCACGTCCGTGCTCGCCCTCGGGCTCGAGGAGGCATCGGCGAAGATGCGTACCGGTCCTCCGAAGGACTTCGACGCCGATCTCGATCTGCCGGTCTGGGCCGGCGTCATCCCGCTCCGCGTCGCCGCCGGCGCACCTGAGACAGAGGAGCGTGTGCCGGCCGAAATCACTGTCCCTTCCTACGCATCGGCATACGCGAGGCGACGTGGTGCGTGAGCCGTTCACGCGCGGGGCGGCGCCAGAGGCCTGGGGTTAGGCGATGCCGAACCTCGCGGCTTTCCTCGTCGTCGCGACCATCGTGATCGTCACGCCGGGTCCGGACACCGCCCTGACGATCCGCAACACCTTGCTTGGCGGACGGCGCGGCGGCGTCCTCACCGCCATTGGCGTCGCCACCGGTCAGACGACCTGGACCGTTGCAACGAGCGCCGGGCTGGCAGCGCTCTTGGTCGCGTCCGAGCCTGTGTTCCGATCCGTGCGATTCATCGGCGCCGCCTACCTCGCCTTCCTCGGCATCGAGGCACTGCGCGCGGCGCGGCGCGGCAGCGACTCGGGCCAAGGCGGCGTCGCCCGTGGGACCCGCGCGCTGACGCCATCTGCAGCGTTGCGGCAGGGCCTGATCAGCAACCTGACGAACCCGAAGATGATCGCCTTCTTCCCCGCATTGCTGCCGCAATTCGCACCGGCCGGCCGCCCGACATTCCTCGTCCTCCTGCTCCTCGGGCTCCTGTTCTCATCGATGACACTCGTGTGGTTGACCGCCTATGCGCTCGTCGTCGCCAAAGCTGGCGACTTCCTGCGCCAACGGCGCGTGCGGCGCCTGCTCGAGGCGGCGACCGGCATCGTGCTCATCGCGCTCGGATTGCGCTTGGCGACGGAGCCTCGGTGATCGGCTCGAGCGAGAGCGGCGCGGGTGACGTTGAGATGGATCTCGGCGCACGACTGGTCGGGGCGGCAGTGCCGGCTCTATGGCTCGATTCGACCGTCGGCCCGGTGAGTCTCGCCGAGCTCGCCGGGGAGTGTTTGGTTCTCTATTTGTATCCGCATGCGACCGGACTGCCTGATCCGCCGGTCCCGGGTTGGGACTCGATCCCGGGTGCCCGTGGTTGCACGGCGCAGTCGTGTGCCTTTCGCGATCGGCAGAACGAGCTGGAAGCGCTCGGCGCCCGTATCTTCGGTCTCGCCGCACAGACGATCGACGAACAAAACATGTTCGCCGCCCGTATTCGGCTCAACTATCCGCTGATCTCGGACCCGGAGCGGCGGCTGGCGGCACTCCTCGGGCTGCCGACGTTCACAGCGGGCGGGCGGACCTTCTACACACGTCTGACGCTGATCGCGAGGAAGGGCTTAATAGCCAAGGCCTTCTATCCGGTTACCGAACCGGAGCTGAACGCGGCCGAGGTCGCTGAGTGGCTCAGACGGACCGAGTAGATGACGACCGTCGCCGTCGTCGGGCTTGGAACGATGGGCGCGAGGATCGCCCGCCGGCTGCTCGACGCCGGTTACGAGCTTGTCGTCTGGAATCGCTCCCCGGAAAAGCTTGCGCCGCTGACGGCTCGGGGTGCGATCGCCGCCGCGACTCCCGCCGACGCTGCGAGGCGCGCCGAGATGCTGATCACGATGGTTACCGATCCGCTCGCGCTCCGAGCGGTGACCGAAGCACCCGGCGGCATCGCGCGGAGCGCGAGCGGATCGCTGACCGTGATCGAGATGTCGACGGTCGGGCCTGCGGCGGTTGCCGACCTGGAGGCGGCTTTGCCGAGGAGAGCCGGTTTGCTCGATGCCCCGGTGCTCGGCAGCGTCACCGAGGCCGAGGCGGGCTCGCTGACGATCTTCGTCGGCGGCCCGGAAGCACTGGTTGAGCTGGCCCGGCCGCTGCTTTCGCACCTCGGATCGGTCATCCACGTTGGCCCGCTTGGCGCGGGAGCAGCAGCGAAGCTTGTCGCCAACTCGGCGCTCTTCGGCACGCTCGCGACGCTCGGTGAAGCGATCGTGCTCGCGCGCGGGCTCGGGCTGTCGGAGTCCATCGTATTCAAGCTGCTTGCGGTGACTCCGCTCGCCGGCCAAGCCGAGCGTCGGCGGCGATCGATCGAGGCCGGCGACTATCCGCCTCGCTTCCCGCTCGTGCTCGCGCGCAAAGACTCCGAGCTAATCCGCGCAGCGGCACGAACCGCTGGCATCGAACTGCGCGTGGCCGACGCCGCCCGCGCGTGGCTCGCCGTCGCCGAGACGGCCGGCTTCGGCGACCGTGATTACACGTCAATGCTGGCCGCGATCCTCGGCGAGCGGAGAACCCAATCACGTCGGCCGACGATGACCCGCGCGGTGCTGGAACAAGGGCGCCCGCACGACGGGCTGATCATCGACCTCGATGGGGTCATCTGGCTCGGCGGCAGTCCGATCGAGGGCGCCGCCGCGGCGGTCGCGAGGATGCGCGAGCATGGACAGCGCGTCCTGTTTCTGACCAACGACCCGCAAAGTTCGCGCAGCGAACTCGCCGAGCGGCTCTCGGCGTTCGGCATCCCCGCAAACGCTGCCGACGTGATGACATCGGCAGCCGCGACGGCCCGCTTCCTCGCCTCACAACGCGATCTTCGCGGCCGCGCCGTATTCGTCGTCGGCGCGCCGGCCCTTCGGCAGGAGGTCGAAGATGCCGGCTTCGAGGTCGTTGGGCCGCCGGACGCGCATCGAGCAGAGCTCGTTGTCGTCGGTGGCCACGACGGATTCAATTTCGCGGAGTTGCGGGCAGCGACGAGAGCGATCGTCAAGGGCGCGCCGCTCTTCGCAGTCGGGCGCGATCGGGTCGTTCCCACAAAGGACGGCCTCGAGCCGGCCACCGGCGCGGTGCTCGCCGCAGTCGAAACGGCGAGCGGTGTCACTGCGACCGTCATCGGCAAGCCGGAGCCGTTCATCTTCGAGATCGCCCGCGAAATGCTGTCAGGCTGCGAGCGCATTGCGGTCGTCGGTGACAGCCTCGCCTCAGACATCGCCGGCGCGAAGCGCGCCGGCATCGACGCAATCCTCGTCCTGAGCGGCGTCTCGCGCGAAACGGAGATCAAAGAGGCCGAATTCCGACCTGACGCCGTGCTCGCGAGCCTGGCGGATCTCTGAAAATGAATGCCGCCGACCCACAGGACGGTCGCACGGTCCGATTCCGACCAAGACGCTTTTCAAGCTCACCGTCGGGAAGCGGGTGATGAAGCCGCAAATGGATGACCGGAAGACCCCTTTCGTTCGTCTCTACCGCGCCCGCTTTTCAACCAACGCCGAGCGTGTCGCGCTCGCGCTGGCCTACAAAGGCATCGAGGCGGAGTCGGTCTGGATCAGTTACGACGATCGCAGTGAAGTAATCCGCCTCAGCGGTCAAGGGCTTGTGCCGGTGATCGACGACGACGGCACCGTTGTTGCCGATTCAACCCGCATCCTTTCTTATCTCGAGGAGTGTTATCCCGACCCCCCACTCTTTCCGACAGAGGCTGCCCGCCGTGCCCAAGTAGATCTGTTCATCGACTGGTTCGATCGCAACTGGAAACGCTTGCCGAACGACATTGAGCGCGAGATGAACGCGGATGAACCCGACCGCGACCGCATTTCCGCTTTGAGCACGGAGATGGGCGCGGCACTCGATCGTTTCGAGGCGATGCTAAGTGAACACGACTACTTGATGGGCGAGTTCTCGGCCGCCGACTGCGCCGCCTTTCCGTTCTTGAAGTACACGCGTGCGCGCGACCCCGAAGACGACGAGCTCTTCCACCAGATCCTTGACGAACACCTGCAGCTCGGGGAAAACCATCCTCGCTTGGCGGCGTGGATCGAACGAGTTGACGCACGACCGCGGGTGTAGAGGATCGAATGTGACGGCGTTGCGCCGCTCAGGCGATTCGTCCTTATGCTTCGACGACCGCGGCCGCTAGCGACGGGGGCACGAACTACGGACCGATGCCAGCCTCGCGATCACGATTGTTCACTCCAAACTGGCCGATCAAGACAAAGAGACTGCTCCTCCGCCCGTTCGAGGCAGGGGATCTCGACGCTCTGCACGAGATCCATTCGGATGAGAGCGTCGCGCGCTACCTCTACAACGGCCCGCGGACGCACCAGGAGGTGCGGGAGCTGCTCGGTCGCAAGACGACGGGCTCCGCACTCCAGGCTGAGGGCCAATGGCTCAGCGCCGCGGTCGAATTGCGCGACAGCGGCGATCTCATCGGCGATGTTTCGTTGCGCTGGGCGAGCGAGCTTCACCGCCAGGGAGAAATTGGGTTCATCTTCCACCCCGCGCACCACGGTCAGGGCTACGCGACGGAGGCAGCACGCCCGCTACTCGCGTTCGCATTCGAAACGGTTGGCCTGCATCGTGTCGTCGGGCGGACCGAGGCGAGGAACGTCGGATCGGTGCGCGTTCTCGAGAAGCTCGGCATGCGGCGGGAGGCACATTTCGTTGAGAACGAGTGGGTCAAAGGCGAGTGGCAGAGTGAGGTCGTTTACGCGATGCTCGCGCGCGAGTGGACCGACTCGTCGTCGCAGTTGGGCTAGTGCGTGAGACGGCGGTAGACGAACGCTGCAGCTGCAACGCCGGCCGGAATGGCCAGCGAGACACCGACAAAGGGGATTAGGCCGCTGCAGAGGACCGCCGCAAGCACGGCCAGCGCTCGCGCTCGGCCGCGCAGAAGTCGAACGCCGGCGAGCATCCCGAGGAGGTACACGACGATCGTGAGCGAGTTGGGGACAATTAGGAAGTCTTCGGCGCCCCAACCGTTCAGATAACCGAGGCCAAGGCCGACAACGGCGATCCCACCGACAACGAGTACGGCCACATTCGGCACGCCACCTGCGTTCTGCCGTGCCATCCAGGACGGAAACGCCTGGTCGCGGCCGAGTGCGAAGCCGAGGCGGGAAGTGGCGGCGACGAAAGCGTTGGCCGTCCCAAGCGTGATCATGCATGCCAGGGTTGGCGCGACGACGCGGGCACTGACTCCAACGGACTCGCGAGCACGTGAGTCACGGCAACGCGATCAAGGCGCTCGCTGCCGTACGTCCCGCTCGCGACGACGGCGAAGGCGACACCCAAGTATCCCGCGCTGACAAGGAAGACACTGATGACTGTCGCGCGTGGAACGTCACGAGCGGGATCGCGGAACTCGGCGGAGAGGTGGGTGATCGCCTCCCAGCCGAAGAAGGCAAAGAAGAGCACGACAGCCGACCTTGTCGTGGCCGTCCGGCCGTGGGCGAAGAATGGAGTCAGATGGGTCGCGTGTTCGTGCGGTATCGCGGCAAGGGTCGCCGTGAGCAGAATCAGCGCGACACCAGTTGCGAGCGCGAGTTGGAGGCGAGCGCTCAAGCGAAGCCCGCGCAAATTCGATGCCACCGCGATCGCGAGCATCGACGTCGCAACGGCGTAGGTCGCAGCCCGTCCCCTGCCCAGCGCATCGAGAGCGTAATGCGCACCGGTGAGCGTCACCAGCGCTTGCGCGACCGCAGCGGCAAAGAAATAGAACCAGCCGACAACTGCTCCCGTCGCTGCTCCGAAGGCACGTGCGGCGAAGATGGACACGCCGCCGGCGTCTGGGAAGCGTGCCGCGAGGGCAGCGAAGGTAAGCGCAACCGGCACACCGAGTACACCGTCGAAAGCCCAGGCAAGCAGCGAAGACGGGCCGGTCCGATCGGCCGCGATGCCGGGGAGGATCAGGACGCCGGCCCCAATCACGGCTCCCGAGTACAGCGCCACCGCCTGGGGAAGCGTGATCGTGGGAGCAAGACGCGGACGAGAAGCGATAGGAGAGGCTGACCGCTTGCCTCGGCCGTCGCCACTCGACTAATTTGGGGTGACCCAATGAACTCTGATCTCTGGAGAACGCTCGAGTTCCGCCATCTCGCGGCACTTCGGGCCGTCGCCCAGGAGGGCTCGTTTGCGGCCGCCGCGCTCAAGCTTGGATACACGCAGTCCGCGGTCAGTCAGCAGATTGCAATGCTCGAACGCATCGTTGGCGCGCGTGTGGTCGCGCGCCGCGGCGGACGCCGACCAGCCGAGTTGACCGACGTCGGCCGGGTGCTCGCGGACCACGCCGAGGTGATCGTCGCACGCTTGCGAGCAGCACAAGCGGATGTAACAGCAGCAGTTGCCGGTCAAGCGAGGCCACTTCGCGTCGGCTGCTATGAGTCAGTCGCGATAGGCGTCCTCCCTGCACCACTGCGCGACTTCCAGGAGATGTGCCCGGAGGTTCCGATCCGCGTCCACGAGCATTCAGGCGACCTGGCCCTCGTCGAACGCGTCGAGGACGGCCGTCTCGACTTCGCCTTTACGACGCTCTCGGAGGCCACGCGGTCGCTCGCCTCACTTGAGCTTCTTCGCGACCCTTACGTCCTCGTCGTAGACAGCGGTTCGCCGCTCGCGGCATCGCGAAAACCATTCCCCGTGTCGAAGCTCGCTGGTCTCCGGCTGATCACCTTGCGAAACTGCAGCCAGCAACCTTTGCTCGACGCCGTTCTGCGAGCGAACGCTGTCGAGCCGAACGTCGTTTTCAGCTCCGATGACAACGGCGTCGTCCAGAACTTCGTTGCCGCCGGTGTCGGCGCTGCGTTAGTACCGCGATTGACGATGGATGCAAGCATGCAGGGCACGCGACTGCTCGAGCTCGCCGACGGGCCGCCGGCTCGGCGACTGGGCCTTGTTTGGAACCGCGACCGCCTGCAGTCGGCGGCAGCTTCCGCGTTCATCGCCGCCTCCCAGGCAGCCTTCACGGCATTCACGGAGCAGGAAGAGTTCTCAGCACAGCGGCAAGCGCGTGACTAGTACCGCGTGATGCGGAGCGGATCCTCTGAGCCGTAGGGAAGGAGGCATCGATGGTTCCCGAAGCAGAGCTGCGCAACTCTGAGCAGGGACTGGTGGCTTCTAGTGACGGCTGGTTTGTCGTCAATGCGCGCGAAGTGCGCTGGCGTGTCAGTTCGGGAAGAGCGCCCGTGACCGATTTCGAAGGCGATCTGACCTTCCCGCAGCTCGGAGTGCACCTGACGATTGTCGAGCCGGGCCGCCTCGCGACGCTCTACCACGGTGAGAACGCGCAGGAAGACTTCCTTGTCGTCGCAGGCGAGTGTCTCCTTCTTATTGAAGGCCAGGAGCGTCAGCTGCGGCAGTGGGACTTCGTCCACTGCCCGCCGTGGACTGAACACGGGTTTGTGGCAATCGGCGAGGAGCGCTGCGTTCTCCTCGCCATCGGTGCTCGGCCGACTGACGATGTCATCTACCCCGTCTCCGAGCTCGCGCTTCGCCGCGGCGTCGGCGTCGAACAGGAGACAACCTCCGTCGAAACAGCGTACGCCAGCCACGGCCGCCGACGTCCCGCTCGTTACGAGCCGACGAGGCTGCCGGAAGACTGACGTCCGTCGGCATTTCGTGGCGACGGACACGTCCCCCAACGCTCGGCTTGCATCTCAAGGGCAGGACTATGGGGATCCGGCGCTCGACCACTTCAAGAAGGCGTGGAAGAAGTCGGTGGACGCGAACACTGAGCTGAGTGAGGCCGCGGGCCGTACCGCGGGCCCGTCGCGGCGGACGCCGCCTACCCGGCGAGCCACTCATCCAGCGGCAGGCGAACTGCGAGCGCGGAGAAGTCGCCGCGCTCGTGGATCGCCTCGGCCGCGTCGGCGAACGCCTTCACCGTGACCCACGCCAGTGCGCCGCCGACGCTGACGCGCTGCGCGCCCGCCGCGGCTACCTCCGCGAAGGAGAGGCCGGGAACCGCGAGCACGTTCACCGGCTTCGACACCACGTCGCACACCGCGCGGATCTCCTCGACGGTGGGCAGCCCCGGCGCGTAGAGGACGTCTGCGCCGGCGCGCTCGTACGCCTGCAGCCGCGCGATCGTGTCGTCGAGGTCGGGGTTGCCGCGGATGTGATTCTCTGCGCGCGCGGTCAGCATGAACGGGAAGCCGAGCGTGCGCGCTTCTGCCACGGCGGCGGCGACGCGTTCGGCGGCGTGCGCCGGCTCATACAGACGTCCTGCCGGATCGAAGTCCTCGATCGAGCCGCCAACGGCGCCCGCCTTGGCGATGCGCGCGATCGCATGCGCAGCGTCAGCCGGCTCCGGGCCGTAGCCGTTCTCGAGGTCCACCGAAACGGGCAGCGCGGTTGCGGCGTCGAGCGCCGCGGTGTGCGCGAAGACCTCGTCGAGCGTCGCGGCGCCGTCGAGGCGCCCGAGTGTGAACGCGAAGCCGGAACTCGTCGTCGCAAGCGCCTCGAATCCGAGCGCCGCGAGCACGCGCGCCGAGCCCGCATCCCACGGATTCGGGATCACGAACGGCGCACCCTTGTGCAGCGCGCGGAACTGCTCGGCCTTTTGCTCCTGCGCCGTCATCGAATCTGCAGGACGACCTTGCCACGCTTGCCGCGTGCCATGCTGCGCTCGAACGCCGCCTGCGCCTGCTCGAGCGGGAACACGGAGTCGATCTCCGGACACAGCTCGCCCGCGTCGGCGAGTCGCGCAAGCTCGTCGAGCTGCATGCGATTCGGCTCGACGACGTAGTACGTGCCTGCCGCGGGTTCTTCCGCCACCGACACGAGCCTGCCGCCGGGCCGCAGCGCGCGCACCGGCATCTCGCCGCCCGCTGTGTCGAAGACGAGGTCGACATCGTCCTCCGCAAGCTCGGCTCCATGCACGCGTGCGAGCTGGACGGCGAGATGGCCGACGCCGCCCGCGGCGCCGGTGATCAGCACTCGCTCGCCGGCCTGCAGCCCGGCGTGGTCGAACAGCCCCTGCCACGCGCTCAGCCCGGGCAGCGGAAGCGCTGCGCTCTGCACGTGGTCGAGTGTCCGCGGCTTCGGCGCCAGCACGCCCGCCGGCACGACCACGAGCTCGGCGGCGGCGCCGTCGCGGTCGAACGGCGTCATCCCGTACACCTCGTCGCCGGAAAAGAGTCCTTCGACGTCGGGCGCAACCGCCTCGACGACGCCGGAGAGCTCGTAGGCGGGAATTGCGGGCAGCCGGTCGGTCGGCCAGTCGAGCTCGTCGCGGGTGATCGCCGCCGCGTGGATCCGCACGAGCGCCTCGCCCGCCCCGAGCTCCGGGACGTCGATCTCGTCGAGCAACAGATCCTTCGGGCCGCCGGGACCGTGCAACCGAATCGCGCGCATCTGAGCACCTCCGGCTCGTCTTCCCAGTAAGATTCTTTCCGGAAAGTATACCGAGATGGCAAAGCGCACTCCAGATCACGTCGACCGCATCGTCGCCCAGTGGCGCCGCGAGCGTCCCGACGTTGACGTCGCATCGCTCGGGCTGCTCGGCCGCCTCTTCCGCATCGCGCGGCTGGCGGCTGACGAGCTTGGCAACGGCCTCGAGCCCTTCGGCCTGGCGCGCGGCTGGTTCGACCTGCTCGCGGCGCTGCGCCGCGCAGGCTCGCCGTACGAGCTCAACCCGACACAGTTGATGGAGGCGACGCTTCTCTCGTCCGGCGGGATGACGAAGCGCCTCGACCGCCTCGTCGAAGTGGGCCTCGTCGAGCGCCGGCCCGACCCGGACGACCGCCGTGGCACGCTCGTCCGGCTGACCCGCCGCGGCAGGACGACGATCGACGAGGCGCTCGACGCACATGTCGCGAACGAAGACCGCCTCCTACGCTCGCTGAACGCGACCGAGAGACGCGCGCTCGACGCCCTTCTGCGGGCCCTGCTGGCCGACCTCGAGTCAAACTGACGGAGTGCCCGCCGAGCAACCGGAGGTCATCGTCAGGAACGTCACCGCGTGGCGCACGTGGCTGCGCAAGCATCACGAGGATCGAGAGCGCGGAGCTGCGTTGCCATCGCTTTGAGTCGCTACGCGAAACCGCCCTCCGTGAGCCTCGGGGCGACTATCGAAATACCTCGCTCTACGGCCGACGGGCATGCATAGCCTCTCCGATCTCCGACCGCGTCTCGAGGACGCCGGGGCAGCAGGTCAACGGCGGCGCCATGCCGGTCACCCGCGCGACCGCCGCGGCGACCGTCTGCACGAACGCCGCGTCGGCCGGCGTCCACCAACTCGGCGCGTCAGATGTGGAGTAGTGGCAATGTGTCCTTCAAGCTGTGGACGCGTGGCCCGGTCCACGCGTCCAACGAGTCGTTCCCGGAGTCGTACAGCACGGCTCGGAAGCCAAGTGCGACCGCGCCGTCGAGTTCCCCGTCGCTTCCATCTCCGACGTAGAGACACGCGCCCGGCTCGGCGTCGAGACGTCGAAGAAGTAGCCGGTAGAAATCTGGATGGGGCTTCATCATGTGCTCGACCACCGAGAAGGCGACTGCATCAACGAGCTCCGCTAACGCGGATCCTTGCCAGAGCTCAGGAGTGCCCGCAGAGCAGTTCGTTAGCACACCGATTCGCACGCCTGCTTGCCGACAGGCGGCGAGGGTCTCGCGAGCATCAACGCGCGGGACAAACGCTGCCGCGTGAACCTCGTGCCGAATGCGTAGCACTTGTTCAATCAGGTCGTCGTCGGGCGGGGATCCCGCCAACCGCGTGGAGATGTCTCGGACTACTGGCTCGAGTGGTCCGGTGGCTCGAGCAAGCCAAGCTGCTGACCACTCGGCGCGAAACGCTGAGAGTGAGAGCCCGAGCGCGTGCGACATCTGCGCGATCGCCTCTTCCCGGACAGCGCTCGGTAACGGCACCAGCGTGTCCCAGAGGTCGAAGATGACAGCGTCCACCGGGCCAGCTTGCCGGAGGGCAGGGCCGCGGACAAGTCTGGGCGTCGGAATGTGCTCTTCTCGCGGCGACTGGCCTCGTCGCCCTTCGGTCGGAGTGTTGCGAGCCTACCGATCCGGTGGCGACAGCGATGCGGCGCCGCGCAGAACCGACCATTCGGGGCGACTTTCACCTCGAGCTCCTCACGGGGCTCGTTCTCGCGGATCAATTAACGCCGAACTCCGGCGCGCCCGCAACCTCCGGCTTCCATAAGCACCTGATGTCGACGCGATTTGTCGGCTAGCCCGTGATGCTTACGCGGTCTACGTACCGCACGTACGTGCCTGGGCTTAGGCTCAAGCTGCGGGACGTTCGCCTCGGACTCGCGCCAGGCTCTGCTGGGCAGGGTCGAGGCTCGACAGCGCGAGCAACTCCTCGCGGGAAGCGTCCGCCGGCGGGTAGATCACCTCTGTATTGATCCGGCGCTTGAGCTTTTTTGCTTCGAGCCCGACTCTGTCGACCGAGCGATCCCAGCCTCGTGTGAAGACGGCGCCCGACCGGCCAAGATCGAGGCACGTTATGTATGGAGGCTGCACGTAATTGATCAGCGGCAGCCCGCGGAGACCTCGGGCGGCGTTCTCGCCGGCGAATCGTCCGAGCTGGAGGGCGTGCTGGCACGACTGGAGCACGCGGTGACCGTCGCCGCCGTCGGCGACCGCGGCATCGCCAGCCACGAAGACGTCTGGAACTGCAGGCGCCCGCAGCGTCCGGTCGACGATAACCCGGCCTAGCTCGTCGTGTTTACCCGGAAGCTGGCGAACGAACTCCGCGGCCACCATCCCCGTCGTAAGCACGACCGCGTCGGCGTCGATCGCGGCGCGATCGGCGAGAGTGACGCGATTCCAGCTTAAGCCCGTCACCGTCGCGCCGAGAACCAGCTCGGCTCGCGCTTTAGCGAGTGCCGCCTCGATGATGGGTCGGGGACCCGGACCGAGGGCGCGCCCGACGACCGATGCGCGATCGATCAAGACAATGCGCAGGCTCTCAGCCTGTGCGTCGCTCCCGTGCGCCGCGATCCGATCGCGTAGCTCGAGCGCAAGCTCGATACCGGTGAACCCAGATCCGACCACAGCGATCACCGGCTTCGCACGCGTCTGGGCGATCTGTGCCAGCCGCCGGTCGAAGATGATTGCATCCGCTTGAGTGTCGATCGAGTACGCCCTCCCAGCGCCGGGAACTGGCGGTCGCTGCATCGCGCTGCCCGTGGCGACCACGAGACGCGTATAGGGGACGATGTCGCCCTCTCGCGACGTGACCGTGCGCAGCGCGGGATCGAGCGTGGCAGCGTCGCCGCGCACGAACTCGACTTCCACCTTCTCCAGCAGCGGCAAGAGATCAACGCCGAGCTGCTGCGGCTCCGCCTCGTAGAGACGAGGTCGGATCTGCAACACCGGTTCACGCGAGACGACGGTGATCGACAGTTTGGAGCTGCCAGCACGCCGAGCCGCGACGGCCGCCCAGAAGCCGGCGAAACCACCACCGACCACCACGATTCGCTCCGACGCTCGAAGTCGCATAACTGCGACTATAACGGTCTTAGTTAAACCCTTTCGTGACCGCCCTCCCGAACACGGACGGCCAGGCGGTGTACCACTGCCTAACCGGCGGCGTCTTCTTGGCGCGTCCGCCAGAGCGGAGCGATCAGGGCCGCGCAACGCTCGAGGAGCTGCTGGTCGTCGTCGCCGAAGGCCTGCGGCCGCTCGCTTTCAACGTCGATCAGCCCGGCGATGGCGCCGGCGACGAAGACCGGGATGACGATCTCCGAGCGTGTCGTCGCGTGCGTGGTCAGGTAGCGCGGATCGGCAACGACGTCGCCGACGATCACCGTCGCGCCGGCAGCGACGGCCGCGCCGCAGAGTCCCTGGCTGCGCGGGAAGCGCGGGTGTGCCGGCGCGGCCGGGCCGTCCCAGGCGACGACGGCAATCTCGTCGGTCGTGACGTCGTAGATGCCGACCCAGCGGTACGCGCCGAAGCGGCGGATGGCCGAGGCAGTGCGCGCCGCGCGTTGCTCTCGCTCACCGGCGCCAGCGCTCGCCTCGGCGAGCTCGACCGTCAGCGCCGCCGCGTTCATCGGCCCGCCAACACTGGCTCACGCGAGAGGATGGTCATCGAAAGCCTGGGGCCGCCGGCACGCCGAGCCGCGACGGCTGGCCGGAAGCCGGCGAAGCCACTGCCGACCACGATTCGCTCCAATGCTCGAGGTCGCATAACTGCGACGTTACCAGTCTTAGTTAGGTTTCGCGACAGCCCTTTTCGGACGCGTGCTCCAAGGCGGCCTAACGAGCTCGCTCAGCCGGAGAGGCAGCCGTGCGGCTTTCGTAACGGTCGGCGAACCAAGACTCGACCGTACTTTTCCAGGCCGCAGACGACTTCGCCCCCACCCAAGCGTTGAGATCCGCAAGCGTGTGCGATCCGAGCTCGCGGCGCATCGCGGACTCAGCGGCGAGCATCACCGCGTGGATCGAGCAGACGCCGGTCACCGCCGGACGCGGCGCCTTCCCGTCCGGCCAAAGCGCGCAGCGCCCGCGAATCTCGCGACACTCGAACAGCGGCTCGTCACCGCCCCGCGCCGCTTCCGCGATGTCGAGCACGGAAATCGAAGCCGGGTCGCGCGCGAGACGCCACCCACCGCGCACGCCTTCTGAACCCTCCACCAACCCAGCCTTCTCCAATTGAGTCAGCACCTTGCGCACAAACATCACCGGCAGGCGCTGGAATTCCGCGAGCTCGCGAGCGCTAGGCGCCTGTTCAGCCGGCGCCAAGCTGAGGTTCAACAGGGTATGGAGCGCGTACTCGACGCGAGCGGTGTAGAACGCCATACACAACTTGTACCGGTCCGGGCGCAGTTCTGGCGTCACGAGGGTCGCGTACGCCCGATCAGGCGTCGCGCCGTCTTCGCAGAGATCGCTCTACTCGCGCTCTGACAGCACCAGGTCGAGCCAGTTCTCGGCTTCGCGGTACAGGGTCGGGTTGTTCTCTGGCGTGTAGTAGGCGAGTATTGCGACCGCCTGCGACAAAGCCCAGCCTCGCGCCCGCTCCCACGTCGCGTCATCCGTCGGCAACGACTCGCGAAACACATCGCGGGCGGTAGGCGAATGAAGCTTCCACGCGACCATCACGTCGCACGCCGGGTCGCCGACGCCCATCGAGCCCCAGTCGATCACACCGCTGATGTGCCCATCCCTGACGAGCCAGTTGCGTGCATCGAGGTCGCCGTGGTGCCAGACGGGCGGGCCGTCCCAGGGCGGCGCAGCGAGCGCACGTTCCCACTCAGCCGTCACGGCGGGGTCGCCGTCGAACCTCGACAACCAGTACCGGATCTCCTTGTCGCGCTCGGCTAACGGAACGCCCCGACCCGGCGGCCCATCTGCTGGACTCACCTGTTGCAGCGCCGCAACGAGCGCCGCGAGTTCGCGCACGGTCTCGATCGCATCAATCTCCTCGACCGGCACCGTTTCGCCCTCAACCCACCGATGGATCTCCCAGAACCAGGGATAGTCGCCAGTCGGGTGACCCTGCGCGACCGGAACGGGGATCTCAACGGGGAGCAACGGAGCCAGCCTCGGCAGCCAGTCGAACTCCTTGCCACCCGGCTCTGTCGGGCCCTCACGACGCGCGAGCCGTACAGAGAGCTCATCGCCCAGACGAAAGATGGCGTTGACAGTGCCAATCGGCTCGATGCGGCGGAGTGACAGGTCGACCCACTCGGGGAACTGTTCGCGGAGGAGGCGACGCACAAGCGCCTCGTCAATCTCAAGCTCGTCGATATGCATCGTTGTCATCACGTTCATCCGCCGTCCGGCCTGCAACGCTCAAAGCTAGTTGAGGACGTGGATGATCGGCGCTCCGCAACTACGCCAGTGCGCGAGTAGATCGGCGATGCACTCCTCGGCCTGAGGGTTGTTCCGCTGACCCCATTCCGGCAGATCGAAGGCCTTCTGAACGTCGACCCCGAGCAACGTCGGCATGGAGTTCTCATGTCATCCTCTGGCCGGCTCAGCCGCAGCAGGCCGTGTCGTGCTCCTCGAAAGTCACGAGCCCGGAATGCCGAAGCCGCGCTGCGGTGGCATCAACTTCCTTTGTCGAAGCAACTCGAATGCCCATGTGTGAGAGCGCCGGCGTGCCGGGCTGCAAGGCGAGGACGAGCGGCGGATCGTCAAGCTCGAACTTCGCATAATCCGACTTCAACTTCGCTGGCTCGACGCCGAGTAGCTCGCGGTAGAAGTCGACAGCGGCCTCGAGATCGGGAACGTCGAGAGAAAGTCATGTCTCAAGTGTGAAGAGGGGTGAGCGACGGATCACGGTCTTCAAGCGATGCCGCGCGGCCCCCGGACTTAACCCCCGCCGTAGAGTGCGGGAATGATCACCGCTCGCCGCCTCGGCCCTGGGGATGAACCGATCATTGCGGCGCTCGCACAGGAGGAACAAGCCTTCGATGTCGAGGGGCGCGGGCATCCGCGCGAACCAATCGTCGGCGCCGTAGCTGCTGACTATCTTGTGGATCAACACGTGCTGCACTGGGTAGCCGAGGACGGTGAAACCGTTGTCGGACATCTCCTCTGCTACCTTCAGCGTCGACGCGCAGATGAGCCGTTACAGGTAATGCTGTATGAGATCGGTGTGCGGCGCGATCACCGGCGGCAAGGAATTGGCAGAACCCTCATGAGCAAGATGGAGGAATGGATGAGGGAAGCTGGTGTCGGACGCGTCTGGGTGCTCGCTGACAATCAGGAGGCGGAGGCGTTTTACGCAGCATGCGGGTTCTCACGAGATGACCCTCAGCCGGTTCAGATGTCGCGTCGGCTCTAGCGTGGATATGGAGACCCGGCTGCAGAGAGATCATCCATGGTGCGGCGGCGGCGCGTTCGCCGCGAACGGGAAGAACTCGCCGCCCGAGACAGCGCGCTGAGACGGCCCGAGGAGATCCAGGTCTTCGTCTGCCGCAGATCAGGCGACGAGTTCCTTGCTCTTCACCGCAGCCCTATGCAAGGCGGCTACTGGCACCCCGCCGCGGGCGCGCTTGAGGAGGGCGAGGACGCGGAGCAGGCGGCGCTGCGCGAGCTCACCGAAGAGATCGGCCTCGACGCGGCCGACAGCTTGTGGCCGGTGCGCTACGAGTACGGCTACCTCGCTGCCGAGGAGCCTCCGGAGAGGCAAGCCGAGTGGCCGCCGGGCACCGAGCGCATCGCCGTCACCGGCTTCATCGCCGAGGCCCCGCCGGACTTTGAGCCGACCCTCAACTGGGAGCACGACGAGTACCGCTGGTGCCGCCTCGATCAGGCGATCGCGTTGTTCTTCTGGCCCGACGTCGGTGAGGCACTCAAAGAGCTCTGGCGGCGAGCAGGTTGACGATGGTCTCGTCTTCCCGAGAGATTCCGGCAGTATTGGCGGATAGCAAGCAACCGGGGGGTCCCTGTCGGAGGGGCTGAGGGCGCTTCCTAGCGTCGACCCGTCGAACCTGACCTGGCTTATCGGCGCGAGGGGTGGCCGCTCCCATGGCCGGATGAGGCTCGCGGCTGACAAACTGAGGATAAGCCGACATACCAGCATCGCCCGCTCGGCCAGAGAGACCGCCGACGTGTGAGGGGTGAGTGAGTGGATCGCCAGTATGTCCTAAGGTGCTCCGGCGTGAGTGAGCTTGCACTCCTGGTCGATGACCTGGGGCGGGCAGAGCGCTTCTACGTCGATACCCTCGGTCTGCCCGTGGTCGAGCGCTGGGAGGCCGCCACATGGGTGATGGCAGGGGACCGCACTCGGATCGGCTTATGGTTGGTGGGCGTGAAGCCCCTCGCGGGTGAGCGCGGCGGCCGACACGTCCACTTCGCGCTGCACGTCAACGAGCCGGACCTCGACGGCCTCGTTCAGCACTTGGAGCGCGCCGGTTATCACGTCCACGTCGAGAACTTCAGCGACGGACGAGGAAGCGCCGCGTACGTCACCGATCCCGATGGCCATGTAGTCGAATTCTGGACATGGGATGTCGCCGGCCATCTCGACAGCGCCGCAGCTAGCGGTCGAAGGTGATCCGTCGACCGTTGGTGTAGGTGTGGGTTCATCGCTTCCCGGTCGCGCACGACTGACCGGATCTCGGGCCGGACTGCCCGAGCCGACCTAGACGAGTACCTCGGCGACGCCGCCGGCCCCCTGCTCTAGCCCGCGCCAAGAATCAGCTCGTCCTCGCCAAGCGCGGTACCTGGAAACGTCGCTGTGGCATCGTCGAGCAACGATGAGAGATCAGCAAACGACAGGTTGAGGTGGATGAGGGTCAGGTCTTCGACCGCAGCCTCGCCCGCGCAACGGTGTAGAACAGTTGACATGCGAAGCCATTCCGTTTGCTGCTGCCGCCGCTTTGCTTGGTGGGTTGGCCCTCCACGCCTCGGGCTCGGTGGCTGATGGAGGGGCGCCGGATGCCGCCGCAGCCGGCGCGAGTAGAACCACCTGTGACCTACGTGAGCGAACGTCCCTAGACAAAGACGCAGGATCTCCCGCTACAAGCAGCACGGTCAACCTAGCCCGTCGCGTCCGCAATCACGCGCTTGGCGATTGCGAGCTTGGTCGCGACCAGCTTCAAAAAGCGCTTGTCATTCGGATGGCGACAGACGAGCACGTCGGCACGAACGGTGTCACCAGGCCTCACGTGAGGCGGATCACCATCGGCGATGATGATCGTGCGGGCGTCGGGGAAGATGAACGTCTCGCGCGGCAGGTCGCCGCCGTCAGCCAACTTGACCCGCAGGATGCCTAGCCGCGCCGTCGATACGGTCGCTTCCACTGTTTGCAACTTTGTGTTGGCACAGTCATTCTCGCGCTCGTCCGGCAGGCCGGGTCGATTCCCATAGAGCGCGCGATGGAGCGCCGTCCCCGGTTGCTGCGGGAAGTAACCGTAAGCGACGTAGAGCGTGGCGCTGTCTCCAGCGATGGCGACGGCCTGCTCCGGCGACACACCCGCCACGGCCACGAGGGAAGTTCGTGTAGCCGCCCGCCCGCCCTCCCCAGGGTTGTCGCCGCAGGCGGGGAGGGTTCCCTCGCCGAGCCCGCCGTCGAACGACAAGGGGTGCGGGACGCGGGTCCCGGTATACGTTGCCCCGTGCCATTCGAGGGCTGCCGCGCACTGAGCGCCGCTGCTTGCGGTGACGTCGTGATGATTCCGGCCACCTTGTGTGAGAACAACCACGGCCATCGCCGCGGTTGCGATGGCGGCTGCAAGCGGCACAGCGATCCAGCGACGACTCCGGCGCACACGTGGCTGCGGTGTCTCCGGTCCCTCACGCGCAAGCAGCATTTCCCGGAGTTCGCGATCGAGGTCGATCGGGTCGATTGTGTCGATTTCGTCGTTCATGGCGCTCCTTTCGTTGGCGTCGTGCCGCGCACGGCGGGCACTACGCCGGCCTCACGGCAGCGCTGCCGAGAGAGTGCTGCGTGCCTGATGTAGCTGAGACTTGACCGCACCGAGGGTGATCCCGAGAACATCGGCTGTCTCGCGCTCACTGAACCCCGCGTAGAGGCGCAGGACGGCGATGGCGCGCTGCCGGCGTGGTAGACGGTCAAAGGCCGCGCTCAGCGCAGCCCGATGGTCATTCACCCGCTCTGGGCTTTGAACCGCTTGCACTTCAACGTCGCTCTGGCGGCGCAGCCGCTCCGACCGCGCCGCCCGTAGCGCCCGTCGCGTCGCGATCTGTGCTGCCCAGGATACGACCGCTTCTGGATCGCGAAGCGTGGCGATTCGTCGCGCCACATCGATCAGCGCTTCCTGCGCCGCGTCCTCCGCAGCCGCGGTCCCAGCGCCGACGATGAGCCGAGTCGTGCGAACAACAAATGGGGCGAGCTCGCCTAGGAGGTCCGCTAGGGCGTTTGTGTCGCCGTTGACGGCTCGGCGAGCGATCGCGGTTACGTTCGTTTTGTCCACCGGCATGGGTATAGAGGGAGCGACGGCATCAAAGGTTCGTTTTCTCGAGGTGATCGCAAACGCCACCGAGCAGGTTGAGGGCAAGGGTCGTCAGCCCGGAGGCGCGGATAGGTTTCATCCGGTGCCGTAACTTCGCCGGTGGGCGTCGGGGGTGTGCGCTTACGCGGGGGCGCCTCGCCTTAGCGACGAGGAGGTGGCACGCGAGCTGTCGCTGCGCGACAGGGACTGGTCGTCACGCGCGAGGCTCCTGTCAAACCGGGTGCGATCGCCGCGTTGCCGCGTTGACCATCGCTACTTCGCCCACCGCCCTTCGTTGCCGCCGACCGCTGGGTCGCCTTGCTCAGTGGTTCGCCAGGCGGACGTGGATGATGCCGTTGCCTCGGCCGGCGTCACCCACGAACCAGGCATCGTTCCCGCTGATGGCGAGCCGGGCACCGGCGTCGATCAAGCCTGTCCTTGCTAGGACCCGCCCGTGCGCGTCAAGCAACACCAATTCGGGCCGAGCAGGCCGAAGAACTCGCCCTTTTCGATCTCGAAGTGAGGGCAACACCATTGAGGGGTTGCCGCCTGTTAGCCCAACCAAGCCCGTTCCGCAAGTCTCGGTTGTGGCGAGTCCGGGTACGGGAACCGGCCGTCCCATCAGCTTCCCGGTCGCGTCGACCGCCGTGATCGCACTCCCGACGAGGTACACGTGACCGGAGTCCGCCACGACGCGGTTCAGCGCCTGGTGCAGGTCGCCGCGGGTCGGCACGCGCGTCTTCGACAGAACCGCCAGGGTCACCGGGTCCAAGCGCACCAATTCGAGATCGGACGCGTCGCCGGCGAGCACCCACAGGCTGCCCAGGCCGAAGGCTGGTTTCGACAACAAGCCGGTCCCCCTCGCCGTCACAGCCACCGCAAGCACCTGTCGCGAGGCCTCGGTCGCAAGCGTCCGCGGATCGAGTCGCACGACCCGGCCGTCGCTGATCGAGGCCCACACGTCTCCACCCTGCTCGACTGCGGCGACGCTCGAGGGGAAGAATGCTCGCGCCACGATCGTCAGCGTCCTCGGGTCGATGCGCACCAACTCGTCCTGCATGCCGGTGAACCGCTTGATCACGGCCGTTCCGGCATAGATACCGTCACGCCCAGTGGAGACATCCATCAGGTAGTTAGCCCGATCGAACGGCACCCGCTTCCTGGCGACCGTCCCATCCGAGTCGAGCCGCTCGACGGTGATCGATGCAGCCCGACTGGGCGGAACGACGAGCAGGAACAACGACCCGCCACGCGCGGCAAACAGCTCGGTCTCCCGCGGGGAAAACGGCAGCGTCCCGACGACCGCGCCAGCCTTTGGCAGGGCCGGCTGCCCCTGCCCGTGATGCGCGACGTTCGCGTCCCCGCCCCCGCCGCCGCCGCGCATGCTCGCGAGTAGGGCAATACCGGCGCCGAGGGCGAGGATCGCGGCAGCGGCGCGGGCGAGGCGTCTCCGTCGCGCATGCCGACGCGCCTCTTCAATCAGCGCCTCAAGATCGTCTGATTTGCGCGGACGCGGCGATGGCGGTGGTGCGATAACGCTCATGAGGGCGCTTCCCAGATCGGGGAATGATAAAGCTAGTATTGCTAGCACCATGCTCGGTGTCAAGATCGACCGCGACGAGCCGACCCAACTGCACAAGCAGGTTGCGGCCGAGATCCGCCGCGCGATCGCCGACGGCGAAGCAAAGCCAGGCGAGCGACTGCCGCCCGCGCGCGACCTTGCAGCCGTCCTCGGCGTCAACACCAACACGGTGCTCCGCGCGCTGCGCGTCCTGCGGGACGAGGATCTCCTCGAGTTCCGTCGCGGGCGCGGGATCACGGTCGCCAGCACACCACAGCAGGGCGCGGTCACGGCGCACGCCCGCGACCTCGTCCACTTTGCCCGCCAGCATGGCTATCGCGTCGACGAACTGATCCGCATCATCGAGCGCGTCGGCTGATATGGGCGCAGGTGGCACGATTCGACACCGGCGCGAGCCATCGTCCAGGCCCTGCGCCCTGACCGGGTCGATGCCAGACAGGCCGGGTTCGGGTCTAGTAGCTGATCAGGGATTGGCTGGCTGCGGCCTCGACGAGCGCGTCGGCCAGCGGTTCCACCTCAGCCGGCAGCAGTTTGGCCGTCGTTACCCTCACCGCCGGCGGTGTCCGCAGCCGGAACCGCTCTCCAGCCAGCACCGCGTAGCCCGCATCGAGGAGGCGACGGACAGCGAACACCTCCTCGCGCACTGGGATCCAAGCGTGCAGCCCGGAGCGGCCGTGCGCTCGAACACCGCGCCGTTCGAGCGCGGTCAGCAGCGCAAGGCGTCGCTTGCTCGTTTCGGCCGACGCCCGCCGCAACTGGCGGCGGACATCCGCACTGGCGAGCATCTCGGCGACGACCTCTTGCAGGAGGCAGCTGACCCAGCTCGTCGTCACAGCTTGGCGAGCCTCGACGCGGGCGACCGTCTGTTGATCGCCAGCGACGAAGGCCAAGCGGACGTCCGCGCCAAGCAGCCGCGACATCGACCGGATCACCGCCCAGCGTCCTTCTCCACCAGTCAGCGTCGAGGGGCGTTGTTCGACCTCCCACCCGTGCGCGTCCTCGACCAGTAGGAGTTCGTGCATTCCTAGAAGGCGGCCTAGGGTCGAAGCGCGCTCATCGCTTAGCGACGCGCCGAACGGGTTCTGGCCGTGGGGTGTGACGATCAACGCCTCGAGGCCGCGCGTCAACGCGCGGTCGAGCTGATCAGGATCGAGGCCCTCGTCGTCGATCGCGATCGGTACTGCCCGAAGGTTCAATGCCTGCAGCAGGTCGAGCAGTCGCGGGAAGGCCGGATCTTCAACCCCGACCCGATCGCCGGGCCGGAGGTGCGCCTGTAGGACACGCTCGAGTCCGTCAAGGGTACCGCTGACGAAGCTAAGCGCAGTCGCGTCGACGCCGGCGCGACCAAACTCGGCTTCGGCATGCGCGACGAGGGCATCCAACTTGGCGTTCTCCTCGTAACGGGTCACACGGGGGCTACGGGCGGCGACGCGCTTGAGCGCCTGGCTGACTTCGGGAACGAGCACAGGGTCGACGACGCCGGACGCGAGGTCGCGAATGCCCGCGGGCAGCTGGTTGACCCGCGACGGACGCAGCTCCAGCTGCGCCGCGACGCGCGTGCCGCGACGGCCGTCGCTGATGACGAAGCCCCGTTCGCGTAGCAAGCGGTAGGCGGCGGCCGCAGTGCCGGGGTCTACTTCAAGCTCGACGGCCAAAGCACGCACCGCAGGCAGCCGCTCGCCAGCGCTTACGGCCCCGGCCTGGATCCGCCGTTCGAACTCGAGAGCTATGGCTTGTGCCCGTCCCTGCCTTACCATATTGTAGGTTAACGTTATCATGTTTTGTGGTACTACAATAATGCAAGCGCAGCGGCTACCGCAGGCGGCGAGGCGCGCACCGTGGTGATCCAGAAGCCGGTGCTGGTCCGCGTGTCGCCGCTGCAGGTGACGTGGCTTGGCTGCGCCGCTGGGACTGGTCGTCTGCCTGCCGTTCGCGCGAGGCTCGTCGGCGAGCTTCACGACGCCGGCGCTACGGCGATCGGCTGGATGGTCTACCTCGGTGTCGCTCCGACAGCGCTCGGTTTCGCGACCTGGGCGTACGCCCTGCGCCGAATGAGCGCCGGCCGCTTGGCCTCACTCGCGTATCTGATTCCGGTCGTCGCGATTGTGCTCGGCTGGGCGCTCCTCGGTGAGACGCCGCCCTGGCTTGCGGCCGTCGGCGGCGGGCTCTGCCTCGCCGGCGTCTATCTGGCCCGGCGCCCCCTAGGGTCGGCTCTGGAGTCAGGCTGAACCGCTACCGCCGATGGATGCCCATGCGTCGGCTGAGCTTCGGCCTGTCGCGCCAGCTGTGGGTCATCGAGGCCGGGGTCTTCCTCAACATGCTCGGCTACGGCGCTGTTTTCCCGTTCGAGATCATCTACCTGCACGAGGCGCGCGGTTTCAGCCTCGGCGTCGCCGGACTCGTCGTCGGTCTCGTTAGCGGCGTCGCCATCTTCGTTGCCCCGGTTGCCGGGGCCGTCATCGATCGGGTCGGCGCCCGCACGACGGCGGTCGGCGCCGGCCTGGCTCTGGCCGGCGGCTACGGGAGCCTCGCGTTCACGACGACGGCGCCGACGGCCTTCGCCGCCGCGGCCCTGGCCGGGGTCGGCAACGGGGGGCTGAACCCAAGCCAGTCGGCGTTGATGGCTGCACTTGCGCCGCGCGAGCTGCGCCAGCGCGCCAGTGCCGTCTCGCGCGTCGCGGTCAATGTCGGCATCGGCCTCGGTGCTGCGATCGGGGGCGTCGTCGCCAGCTTCGGCCTCAACGGCTTCATCCTGCTCTTCCTGGCCAACGCCGTGACCTACCTCTTCTACCTGGCGATCCTTGTCACGGCCGTGCGCGACGAGGTGCGTCCCGAGCCCATCGCCGGCGGCTACCGGCAAGTGATCCGAGACCGGGCACTCCTGCGCTTTGCCCTGATCAACGTCGCCATGATCGCCGTCGGCTGGGGTGTCTTGGCCTGGATCGTGCCCCCATACGCCCGCGAGATCGGGATTGGGCCGAGCCTGATCGGCTTGCTGCTGTTGGCCAACGCCGCCGCGGTTGTTCTTGCCCAGCTTCCGATCGTGAAGGCCGCCGAGGGCAGAAGTCGCGTCGGCGCCCTCTCGCTCGGAGCCAGCACCTGGGTCGTCGCCTGCCTCCTCGCCGTCCTCGCACAGGCCGTAAGCCCCGAGCTCGCCTTCGCCTGCCTGGTCGCGGCGGCCGTCGCCTTTGCCGTCGGCGAGTGTCTACACGCGACCGCGTTCATGCCGCTGATCGCTGACCTCGCGCCGCTCGCCTTACGGGGGCGATACATGGCGACGGCTGGCCTGTCTTGGTGGCTGGGACTCGCCCTCGCCCCCACGCTGGGCGGACAGCTATTGGCAGTCTCACCGTCGTTGGCGCTGATTGGGGGCGCTGCGCTGGCGGGGTTAGCGATCATCCTCTTGAGGGCCTTTGAGCCCGCGCTTCCCGTTAACGTCCGCTCGATACCGCGGCCCGACGCCCGATCAATCGCTTCGGGCCAAGATCGAATCGGCGGCAAGCCGCAACACGGAACCACCCTTCCGGCAATCGACCCCCTGCCGTGATTGCCCGAGGGATCGAAACGAACCAGGTGAAGATCCCGGCCTCGGGGTCGTAGCGTGGGTATGCAACCGGCCCCTCTTCGCGGTCGACGCTGGCAGAAAACTCGCGCTCGCCGACATAACCATTCCTGGATGGGACCCCGTTCGAAGGTACGCGCGACCGTTTAGAGCGTTAGCCAGGCTCGCGCGGGACGCACCTCACGAGAAACGCGCGAAGTCCTCGAGAGCGCGCTTCTTACAGAGCAGCAAGTGGCCGAAAGGCTCGGGCTCTCTCTGCCAAGCGCGTGCGATGGCTGGCGATCAGCGGCCATCTCAAACGCGGGGTCACTCCGGACGGCACTGTCGGTGGCCTCACAAAGGAATCGGTGGAACACTGTCTTCACGTGGATGCCCTGACGGACGCGAGGGCGGTCGGGCGCCAGCGTTCTCGGCCCCCTTCTGTTGCTACGACCTGGCGGTGTCAGAACTGACAATCTTCTGAACGACGTAGGTCGCGTAGCCGACGCGGGTGCCCGTTCGGACGCCGAAAGGGTTATCGGCAAGGGCGACCTGTTCTTCGCCAAGAAGCGCGGACGTGTCAGGGTCGAAGATCAAACTGAACCGGATCCCTTGGTCGCTCATAGCGACTGCGACGCCGGCACGTCCGATGCTGTCTGTGACGGAGCCCACCAGTTCGACGCCAGGCAGGCGTGCGGCTACCTGGTAGAGAGCTGCGCGCTGCGCCGGTGTCGCGGCGGTCTCGCGCAATGAATCGCCGACGAGCGTGAACATCTCGCGGTAGAGGCCACTACCGTGGCCGGCCGCATCCCTTTTGAGGCGGGCGTAGAGAACATCGGGATCGCTCGGGAGATCGAGGGGACGGGCTGGCGGCAGATTGTCCTCCGACGGCCCGCTACCGAGCTCCGGACGACCAGCCGCCACCCATCGTTCCCGATCCTGGGCGGTAAGGAACTCCGGCGTACCGGCCGTCTCGTAGAGCCGGCCGCCAGCCGGTCCGAGCCACAACTCGCGAACATGCGGGACGAGGGCGGTGAAGGAAGTGGCCACGCCCGCGACGGGGACGACCGTGTCAGTGTAGGCGTTGATGGACTTCGTATAGACGTACTGATGGTGGTTGGGGACCAGCGACGGTTGAACGCGAGCGACAGTCGCTGCCTTCTCGAGACTCGCGGCAGCGGCGCTCGCCGTCCCACGGCCGCCGCTCGTTACGAGGATGGCGACCGCGAAGGCGCCGGCTGCAGCGGCAAGGGCCGGCATGGCGAGCCAGCGGCGGCGGTGAGTGCGCACGCGGATCCGTCTCGCTTGTGGCGAAGCCTCGACTGGATTCGCCAGGATCTGGTCCAAGAGCGCCCGCGCGTCAGGCGTCCACGTTTCCGCGGCCAGATCCTCGTCCTGCACCGGCGCCAGCTCGGCGAGGCATTCGACGTGTGCGTTGCTCTTCATTGCGAGTCCTCCAGTTCGTCGGGGCCGCTCGGCCTTGCACGAAGGAGATGTCCGCTGCTGCCCGGATGTTTCAGATCGTCGTCATCGTCCGCGAGTTCAAGAGCAAAGTGATGGCGCGCACGGTGGATGCGAATGCGGACGGCGTTTCGCGAACAACCAAGCACGGCGGCAATGTCCTTTGCGTCGAGTCCCTCCCACGCGACGAGAAGCAGCAGCTCGCGCTCGTGCTCGTGTAAGCGCCCGAGCGCCATGCCGACCCGAGGCGACTCGATACTGAGCGCCGGAGTCGTCATCGCTACCGGCTCGTTCTCGATGGCGCGCATTAATTCGGCGCGTCGACGCTCGGCGCGTCTGTGATTGGCGAGAACACGCCGGGCCGTCGCGTACAACCACAACAGCGCCTGATCGCCGTCGGGAACGACGTCGAAGCGCCGCCAGGCGACGGCGAACGTCTCGGCCACTATTTCGGCAGCATCATCCGGGCGGACGCGCCGACGGGCGTAACCGAGGATCCGGTGGTAGTACGTGTCATAGACGGCGGTGAAGCGGTCCCGTCGAGCTGGGTCCGGCGGCGAGTCGGGCAAAGCATCCCTTCTGAGTGGGTCGCAGCGGGCCGCGTACCAGCGTAAGCGGTGTCTCCTACCCGTCGTGTGTCCGGAAACAACAAGACGTTTCAGCTCGGATGTCCAAGCGTGATCCCGCTCATCGGCTCCCAGTCCTGTAACGCAAGCTCGGCGTCACCGGCAGCAGGGGCGCGCCCCGCTGTCGAGCAATACCTGCGGCAAGACACGGTCGCCAGTCGCTTCACGTCGCCTTCGCTGATCCCAGCAAGCTGAACGAGCTGACGTGGGTCCGGCCGCCTATCTCGAAGAAGAGTGTTCCCGGCCAGTCGTCACCTGGATCCTCGACGACGCGGTGCATCCGCTTGACGCACGCAGGGCTGGCCTGACGATCGTTGGGAATACGCCAGCGAGTGAGCCAGATGAGGATCCTCGGCCCGGCTTCGCTCACGAGCCTCTCGGCTGTGACCGGCGACGGGACTGCGGGCAAGGTTCGGCTTGCCTAGTTCGTACCCTGGCGTCGAGTGGTTGCTGTCGGTGGTGCCAGCCCTCTATCCTCTCGCGAGCGACCATGGGCGATCCGCTCATTGGCTTCCTGCGGGACAAGGAAAACCCGGTTGCGCCCTAGAGGTCGGTCGGATGCTCCTTGCGCCTTACCAGGTCAGCTCAGCGTTCTTCGTCTCCACTACATCGAGGAGCGCTTCCAAGCGCAGTCGCAGGAAACGCTCGGAACGCTCGACCTCCACAAGGAGAACCCGAAGGGAGACCGACGGGTGTTAGATCTCGGTAAGGCCGTTCCGTAGAGTGACTCGCCATGGCGGGGTGGGACACGCTCCGGGGCGTCGGCTTTCAACACGCGGTCGCCATCGCGGCGGCGCTTGATCTTGTCGAGGCAGCGAACGGCATCGCCTTGCAGATCGAAGGCGACGCCGACATCATCGATCTCCTTGTCACGACGCAGGCAAACAGCCGTGCCATACAGGCCCGTTCACGCGCAGAGCCAGGAAACTGGCCACCCGCCGAGCTGGCTGCCGTGGTCGCCGCCTGGATCGCCACCAACCCGGATCCGACCGAAACGCTCGAATTCGTCAGCGATGCGTCACTCAGCAGGGATTCGGCGCGCAAACTCATTCCTGCTCTCGAGCGTTATGCGGCGGGCCTAGACCTCGCTGACGATGTCACCTACGTAGCTGGTTTCACGCTTGACGTCGATCGCGGTGCAATCGGCCGCGTCTCGTTCCGGACTCGGGCCGGCGGGACAACGGAACTCCTGACGAACGCCCTTCTCCGCGTGGCGACGCTACTTCAGAGCTCGCCCAGCGACGCGGAGGATGCTGTCGCGCGACTCTTCCAACTGATTGCAGTAAGCGGCGGCTCTTCTGATCGAGGTCAGCGCACCTTCACACGCTCGGAACTTGCGAATGCTCTCGGGATCAGCCTCGAAATCATTGACGGCGGCGCTGGCTGGGGATCCGAGATCCGCGCTGCCTACCTCTCCAGCGTTGTTCGCGAGGGCAACAACCCCAATGTCCCACCGGAGCCGGCCGTCATTCGGAGCGACGTCGAGGTTGATCTTCAGATCAGTGAGGAGGGTGACACAACAGTCTTCTTTGGCAAACGACCTACAACTCGAGACCTCCGTCCCGAGCGCATGCCGGGGCTCCTAGGGCCGGCCGGGAGTGGCAAGTCGACGACTCTGAGGGTGCTCACTCGACGGCGTGCAGAAGGCGGCGGGCTCCCCTTCCTGATCTCAGTTGCTTCGTACGTCGAGGGAGATTTACTTCCACGCCTAGACCGCTTGATCCAGCGCCAGAGCGGCCGCCGCGTGCGCCCCGGCATCGCCGATGCAGCACTCCGAAGCGAGGGGGCTTGGCTCCTATTGGATGGCTTGACGGGTCTCGCCGACTCTGCCCGCCAGGCGTTGCTGAGCGATCTGAGACGCGTACGGGAAGAGATCCCCGGCTTGATGCTTGGTGCGGCCGACCGTGACGCTGCCTTGCTGAGACGTCTCGGGCTAACGATCTACTTCCTACAAGGGCCAGGCAGGGACGAAGCTATCGAGCTTGCCGGCTCGATCGTCGGCAAAGAGCGCGCCGAAGAGGCGCTCGACGAGATCCAGACACGCCTTCCGGATGGATCTTCGAGCCCGCTCATCCTGACGATGGCTCTGAGACTTTGGGATCGGAGCGATGCACCAACGACACGGATGCAGCTCTACGCAGCCGCGCTCGAAGCGTTGCGAGAGCGATCCGATGTCGCGCTAAGGGACGGCGCGTTGGAGGTGGTTACCCGCGTCGCCTTCGATCTCGTTGCGGCGGAAGCCTACGAGGCTGACCGTTACTGGTGGCTCGTGGCTCTACGTCAAGCGATGGACGCAGTCAACGAAGAGCGAATGTACGACCTCGGCGGGATGACGGCGGAGGCAATTCTGGCGGAGGCTCAGGCAACTGGCCTGCTGGCGGTTTCGGCGGAACGGGCTGCGGTCGGATTCATCCACGATTCGTTTCGCGACTACTTCGTCGCTCGCGCACTCCATCAGGATCCGGCTCGGATACCTACAACAGTCGGTGCGTCCTGGGAACCCTCACTGCAAATGCTCGCCGAAGTCACAGGTGTGACACCACCTCTTGTGATCGCCGCAGGTTCAAGTGTGCCGCTTTGCGCGCTGCTTGCACCACTCGACCGCGATCGCACCGGGGACCGAGCAGCCGAAACACCGGAGCTCATTCGCTACGTGCTCGTTCGCCACCTCGGCCGGTGGCCCGAGGGCCTGGACCCCGAGCATCTCCGCGTCACCGTCTCTTACGCGCCGCAACACCGATACGTCGCGCTAGCTTCGGCGGACGTCCCGGCGGCTGAGCTCCTCGGAGAGGAACGCTTCCTCGAGGTCTTGGAAGACGCGCTCTACGCCTTCGCTCTGCCGGGAGACGGCGGCCCCCTGTCAATTGCCTTCGCAGTCTGGCGAGAGGTTCTCGCATTCACAACGAACCAGATCGCGCTTGGAGGGCCACGCGTCTTGCCTCACACCGATAACGAAATCGTAGAACGTATTGCGAACGACTTCCGCGAGCGCCGAGACGCGCTGGACCGTTATGCGCACGACATCTTCCCGACCATGGCCGACCGACTGGTCGCCGAGATCGGCTGGCACGGTCTCAAGGCGCGGCTGCTTCCACCGACAGCGATCAACTTGGGACCAGGCTTCCTCGCAAGCACCCGTTGGCTCGCCTACGACACAAGGACTGCCGAACTCGATGTCGCCGTGGCTGTTGACGGAGAGTCCACGGAGTTAGCGTCTCGCGCGGAACTCGACACGTACCTCGCACAGAGCCCGGATGGAAGTGCGCTCAAGGCTCTCGTGGACGAGCTCGAGAAGCTCGCGCCCCGCCAGGATCTGCGGTAGTGAACGAACTGCTCTCAGCTGCTGCCTACGTCGGAGAGATCTGGTCGGATTCGCCCGTTATCCGCCGGTTCGCAGACGAGTCACGGGCCGCGCTGACCCACGATGAGCAAAAACCTCCAGCGCCATACCACCAGATCCTGCAGATGTTCCTCACGAGTGGCTCATTCAATAGCCAGCCGCTGCTAACTGGTTGGTGGCTGTCTGTCCTGCCTCAGAGGGAGCAACTATCTCGCATGTCCGACGCGAGCGCCTTCCTTGATTGCGCTGACCGATCGGCAAGCGCTCTCCTCCTGACGATCGAATGGTTGCGTAGCTGGCTTCCTGGCTATCCGGTCTCGTTCCGTCTCCCACATCTCGACCCTCACGCTTCGCGCGTTACTCGCCGCGGTTTCCCGAACCAGCGACTGCCGTGGCCCATGGAAATGAGGCGAGCGTCACTCCAGTTTGTTCCGGAGGTCGACGACCAGCTTGGGCTGGTGCTCGAGCTCGACCCAGTCTTATTGATCGCACCCCTTCACCGGCTGCGCTCCGCCCTATGGGCTTCGGCCGAATGGCGTGCCTTTGCCATGGCTCACGGGGAGCTCAACGATGACGATCGCTCAAAGCTCGACGCATTAGTCGATCAATTCCGGGCCGACTGCCTAGCCTCCGAGGATTCCGCGACGGCCCGGCTCATGACAGACGACGCTGCTCGTCGCGCCGCCTTGGAGCGGTGCGAGCATTCTGTACTCACCGAGGAACGCCTCAGCCGCTACTACTTAGCGTTTCGTGCGGTTGACCAGCTCCTCGAGGCAATCGGCTCTCTCATCACGCAGTTTGCTGTCGGTGAGGGAATCACCGCCCTTCAGCCCGCGCAGGCGAGTTGGAAACGCAAGGGCGATCGGGACGTCAAGCTGACGCTCATAAACCATGCCCCGTGGATCCGCGTGAATCAGATCCTGTACGTCGAGTCCCCCTTGGACGCGCTCCAATGTCTCGCTCGCGTGGAGGGTGTCACCGTGAGTATCAACCGTCGGCTTGGTGAGCTGTCACGGGTTACGGCAGGGATCGTCTCGATGGGGCCCGACGCCACACCTGCGATGCAGCCTCCCACCGATGACGGCGGGATCCTCCTACTGATGCGCCGCCCCAAGGCCGACGAGCCCCGGCGGCAGGACGCGTCCGGCCGGCCGGACGCGTAGCGCCATTAGCCCTCCCCTCGAGCGCCCGCCACCGCTCCCCGCGCTCGCACAGCTCACGTCGCCTTCGCGCCCGCGATCACCCGCGGCGTGCAGCGCTCGTGTCCGACAGCCCCTCGCTGCAGCCCGACCAGAGTTGTCGCACCCGCGGTGGATCGACTACTACCTGGCTGTACCCCCAGGAGGCCACTCACCAATAGACGGTCGCCTCGTTGCAACTGATGTCTCTCCGTTTGGCGGATTTCTTCGCTCGGATGGTTGGCCAAGAAGAAGACGACTATGAACTGAGCCACGAGTTGCCGAGCCGCTCGATCGCGCGTTCAACCGAAGCAACCGGGAGGCCCGTGGCGATGCTGATCTGATCATGGCCGCTCGCATTGATCGCCTCGCGTCGGGTGTCAACTTCGTGCGTCCGCTGAACCTCGTCAACGTAAATGGCCACTCGCTCGGCCGCGGCATCGGTGACGGCGATGTCAGATCCGCTGGCGCTCCCAGCATCTAACCGCGGCCGGCGATGCGGTGCCTTCGCGGCCTTTCTCGCTCCGCTCGTAGCCGCCGACTTTCTCGATCGGCCGACTCCCGGTCGCGGGCGGGAGACTGCAATCGATCGTGCCGCCCCCGCCTTGGACGTGCCGCGGGTAGCTACGGGTCGCCACGAGGTCCAGACACCACGAACAACGATGTTCGGTGCGATCGCTTCGGCCAAGCTTCCGGGCGCCACACCCCCGCGCGCAACAGCGTCGAGCCTAACCAGGCCGGCGTACGCCGCCGCCAGCATCGGCGGCCATCCGATGTCGATCAGCGGGAACTGCTTCGCCTTGCTCGTTGCGTGCGCGCGGTGCTTTGCCTCGGCGCCAAGCCAGGAGAGCGCCGCAACGTCGGGATGTTCGGGCAGAAGCCGCTTGAGGTTTTTTATGACCGTCTCGAACCGCCGCGAGTTGAACGGGGGCTCGAGCAAGAGTGAATGGGCGCCGACGATACCCAGCATCGGGTTGGTGAACTTCGTGTTCAAGAGCAGACGAAGCAGATCGTCCGATACAACGGCTCGCCCTTCGCGCAGGCCCCAGAGTGCGAGCTCGAGAGCGCTCGCAGACTCTTGCGAGATCGGATCCCACCCGGGCGCCCAACGCTCACCCAGCCGAGTCATGTGAATTGATGCGCTGCCGCTCGCTGGCCCAAGGGGCGTGTTTGGCACAAAGACGAGCGTCTGCCAGCCGCGACTGAGCCAGAGCGACTGGTCGAGCGTCTCTGAGCGGCGGCGGGCGCTCGCGCGAGTCTCGCTTCGAAGGACGTAGGCGCCGGGCTCGAGACGTCGACTCCAACTCGCCCAGCCCTGGTTCGAATTGACCTGCCAGCTACTACGAAAGCGAGCGACTGGCCGGAGTCGTTGATCAAGCAGGGTGAGGCGCGTGGTCGTCGCTTTGTCCACCGGCGTGGCCTCGTGGCCGCGAACGTTGCGGACGACGAGGACGATCCCGGCAGGCGGACCGGTTTCGGTCGCGACCCGCTCGCTGCCCTCGAACGCAGCCCGCTGCTGCACTTCGTAGGACGTCGTCGTTCCCTCAAACGGAGCTGCGCTGGGGAACGCAAGCGAGACTCGGAGATCTCGGTGAACCTCGCCGGCGCCGAGCTTCAGGAGCTGCGATTCGACGCTAGGGCCGGCACGCACCTCAAGCTGGTAGAGACCGGGGTCAACACGGGCGTCGAGCGCTCCGACGCCACTCGCGACCTGCTGCAAGCGTGCGTCGAGCAGCGCGAACTCTACCCCTGCCTGAGGTGATCGCAGTTCCAGGCGCGCCTTCTTAGAGCTGGACATCGACGTCCTTTGCCAAGACGCGGAACAAGCCGTCGTTCTGGAAGAGCCCTGCATCCGCGCTCCGCTGAGACACGACCGCGTAAAGACCCTCCTCGAGTGGAAGCTGCCACGACCCGTTCCGCGCGGCCCAGCTCTTACCGGTCCGCTCTTGCCCGCGCCGGAGCGTGACGCGGCCCTTGTAGCCCTTCGGAAACGTGATCACGGCGTTGCGTCGCGGGCGCGCGGGCGCCGGACCTCCGGGTGGCCGAAAGATCACCGGATCCCCAGGGTCAGCGACCATCGTTGGCCGCTGACCAAAGCGTTTCGTCTCGGTCAGCGCCTGCACCGAGAGCCGGACGTAGGTCGCGAGGTTGGTGCTATCGATCTGGCCGGCCGGATCAGCTGCCCCTCCGCCTAGTCCGTCGAGAAGCGCCTTCGTATAGTAGCCACGCGCCGCGTCGAGGTTGGTCACGTCGCGAGGCTCGAATGCGCTCGTCGCAAACGTGGTCGCAAAACCCAAGGCGAAGCGGGTCGGACCGTAGGGGTTGGGGCAGGCTGCCCACGGCGGACCCATGCCTGGCGCGGTAAAGAAGCGGTCCCGACAGCAGTCGGCAAAGATCACGATCTCGCGGAAAAGCCCGCAGTCGACGTACCACCGCTGGTAGAGCGAAAGCTCGATGTTGTAGCCGAGCGCATCGCGTTGCAGGTCTGCGTCGGCCATGAGGACGGCGCCTGAGCCGTTCGCGGGCGCGATGCCGTGGCCGGAGGCGTAGAGATAGAGCCGTGTCCGCTCGAAGCAACGCGGATCCTTCTGTACGTGCTTCGTGACGGCGAGGTTGATGTCCTCGAGCGCGTCGTTTACCCAGCGCACCGTCGGCCAGGCCTGGCGAGCGGTTCTGAAGGCGCTCTCATCCCTCGGGCGAGCAACGATCGAGCGGACGTTGGGGGTCGGCAAGCGGCCGCCGTCGGACGAGAGCAACCACTTCTTGAAGCCGTGGGCGTCTCGACGCGCGTACTTCAAGTCTCGCACGCCGGGGTAGCGGTTGATTCCGACCACGACCGCGTAGTGAAGGTCGTTCAGGTCTCGTCCGTCTCGGCGTTTAGGCATCGGAGATCAGGTAGGCAAGGCTCTTGCGGACCTCGCTGTCATCGTCGAAGGCACCATGGCTTAATGCCTGCGCCGAGAGGCCATCACCGCCGGAACTGGGCGACCAGACAACCCGCGTCTTCTGGGCCAGGACGAACTTGCGACCGAGGACGAGCGCCTCGGGAGTCTTCGCCGCGCTCGTGTAGTAACGGTTCAGGCCGACCAGCGGCTTGGCAGGTGAACTGCTGCCGTCGGGTTCGGTCTCCAGCACGCCGGAGATGAAGTAGAGGAGCGAGCGCGGGTAGACAACCGAGAGTAGGTGATCCTTCTGTTCGGCCTCGTCGCTCATCGCGAACATGCGAAAGCGCCTAAAGAGCTGCTTCTGGCGCTGGACGGTTGAAGCGAAGTCTTCGAAAGTGCAGGCCGGCGCGAGGAAGATCACGTTCTTGAAGCGGAAGTCAGGCGGCAGTGCCTCCGCGGCGTCGTCTCGCATCTGCTCGACGTGCCGGAGCAGGTTGTCGATGAAGACCGCGCCGGTGCTGTGGCCTACGAGCGTCACCTCGAGGCGTTTCCCGCTCCGGAGTAGGTCACCGAGCTGCGACATGAAGTGGCGCCCGCCGCGGGTTGGCGGATCGGCGTCGAAGGTGTCCTTCGTCTCGCCCTTCATCGCCGCCCAGACGTGTGCGCCGACGTTGCCGAGGTAGAACTCGCGCAGGATCTCCTCCACTACCGTCGGGTAGAGCCCGTGGTCGTTGTGGTGCCGGAACCGCTCCACGACCCTCAGCAGGACGTCAACGCCCTTGCGCGCAAGCAGGGCCGCGGAGATCAAGCCCTTCTGCCCTTCTGCCTCTCTCTCTGCCTCGCGCTGGAACTCTGCGACGACCTCGCATGACATCAGCGTCCTTTGCGAGCGCCGTCTTGTGACCTCGATTCCTCGCGAAGTGTCGACCTCGTCCTCGTCCAGGGCCGACTCGACGATCGCCGCCGTTACGCTGCGCGCCGCGGGGTCATTCGCAAGCGCCTGCTCGAACTCCGCCTGCTCCCGAGAGTCGAGTTCTGAAACATTGTCCTCGACGACGAGCCCGCTGAAAGGTTCACCGCCCTCGAGCCGGCGGGCTAGCTCGAGCGCGACCTCGTAGTCGCTCGGCGCCCCGATCGTGAGGCCGCGGCTACCGGGCACCTGCTGCAGCTTGCCGACCGCGAATTTCGTCACCCATTTCTCGAGCAGGCTGAAGGCCTCTTCCGCCGCGATCTCCGTCAAGTTTCCGCGCACGACCTCGAGCAGGCCGCCGTGCCAGACGAAGAAGACCGGATAGGCGCCCGCACCGCGGTAGACCGGCGTCAGGCTTTCGGCAATGCGACGCCCGGCAGCGGCGTTGACGAGGCCTCCGTGGAAGTGCAGCACGAGCTTCGACTCGTCCTCCAGCGCCTTAACGATCGCGTCGACCTGGAGTGTTGAGGTTTTGAGCTTGCCGTCGGCCTGCGTCTCAATCACGTGCGCGTTCGACACCGTCTCGGTCATCGCACTTGCCACTGCCGGCGGCTCGAGCGGCGCCCGAGCAGGGGCAGGAATGTCGGAGCGACGGTGCGCGCCTGAGTCGGATTCGTCTCTGTGCTAAGTCGATTCACGATCCGTCCCGGTTGAGGATGCGGCCGTCCAGCACATAGACGGGATGGAAGTGACGCTCGTGGCGCTCGTCATCCCACCGAGCGATCGCAGCAAGGGTTGTGACGCGACCCGACCGATGAGACAACGCACTGTTGGCACCTCCTGCTGCCAAGGACGCCGGGCATAGTCGAGTAGCGTGCCCGCTTAGCCGGCCAAACGAGTCTCTGCTCTAAGCGGCCGGAAGTCAACGGGGCGAGGCGGCGAGGCCCAGCGCGGAGACGCTTCTCCGATGCCACCCGTAGTGATTGGACTTGCGGGCCGCACAGGAATCGGCTCTCAGGTGCGTGCCTCAGGAACGCCGTGTTTGCTTAGTGGCGAGCGAAAGCCCCGCTGCCGTCGCAAGGTCACAGTGCGCTCAAGCAGCGAGACGGCGTAGATGCCTAACCGGCGGTCGGCGCGGCGAGCAACTTGCGCGTTCCATCGACCTGTTTCTCGTCGACCAGGATCTCCGCTGGGCCACCGATGGTTCCCCTGCTCGTCCACGCGCCCGCCATGTTCGTCTTCCGGTAGCCGCACTCGATCCCGCTGTGCTGCAGCATCCCGCAGACGATCTCGGCATCCGTTTCGTCAGGCACCACTGTGAGCGACACGACCCCCCACCGCCTGCAGGGTAAGCGATTTCAGCGCCCACGATCCGTGAGCCCCGGGCGATCTGCGACCGAGCGGTTTCGGGCAGGAGCGGACGTTTGCGTTCGAGGCGCTCGCTTGCGGCTGGCCGGACACTTGCTCCCCAGGCGGTCGCTTTAGGCGTGAGGAGACTCGCGGTTTTCTGGGCCGTAAGATCGGCTTGTGCCGAATACACCATTCGCGTTCGGGCTCTTCCTCAGCTCTTACTCGCCGGCCTTTCTTATCCTCGCCGTCCGTTCGTTTCACCATTCGACGGCGCTGTTCGCAATATCGCTGGGCGTGGCGATCGTGTCCGCATCAGCGTTTCTGCTCTTCATCCGGGTAGTCCGTGAGGGCGGCCCGTTCCGAGCGATGGTCGAGGATGTCGAGCCCCGCGATGGCTACCTTGCCGCATTCGTCGCGACCTATCTGCTGCCGGCCTGATGCTACTTTCAGGATCCGGTGGAAGTTGCCTCCGCAGCTTCCTCGAAGGTCATGCGATCCCGGCTTGCCTCTGCCGCGAGCGCTTCCAGCGTTCGCAACGCTGCGGAAGGACCGGTTCGGGCGGGCCCGACACTCCGTCTCCAAAGGCGCCCTCTGGTCGAGGACCAGGAGGCGGCTAGCGCCGTCAAATCAGGCAGTTCGCTTTCCTCTAGTCAACTTTTCCCAAGGGGAGTAATATCGCTGACAATGGCGGCCGACCTGCGGCGACTTGGTCGATTGCCCGAACCAAGCAGGCGGGTGAGCGATGACCGAATCTCCTGATCATCCGGAACACAAGGACGTCACCGAGGCGCTCAACGCCGGTGTGCATTCGAGGAAGCGGCCCGTCGCTCGTAAAAGAGAGCGCCACTTCGACGACATCGCCGAACAACACGAGCCTTCGCCTCGATCGGACTCCAACGATCTTGAAGAGCTGGTTTTCGCGTTCACACGAGCTCAGGGGACGGACCTCAATCCCATCAAGACGATGCTCGCCCGCGCGCTCGGCGAGGCGGGGTTTCATGTGGACAGCTTTTCGCTGGACGAAGTCCTCTGGAACAAATGGTTTGGGACGAAGTACTACGAGCAGGTCAATTACGAGCGCGAGCCTCTTGTTCTAGAGATCGCCGACCGGCTCCGTGCAGATTCCGGCGATGTCGATACCGTGATGCACCTCGGCTTGAATCGAATCCGCGAGCGGCGCGAGGCGGAGTTCAAATGCGCCCGCGAGGCAGGGCATCGAGGGGTCGCTTGGCTTGTCAGCCATCTCGTCCAGCCCGATGAAGTTCATCTTTTGAGGGATCAGTTCGGTGCCCGTGTGTTCGTGATCGCGGTCTTCGAACCTGAGAGCGACAGATTGGCCAATCTGATCAGGCGATACCAAGGTAGTAAGGGGAGAAGTCACCTTTCGCGCAGTGATGCCACGTGGAAGGCAAGGGACGTGATGCAGAAATACGCTGGTGCCATTCCCTCGTGCCGGGCCGTAGCATCGGCAGAGAAGGCCCGCTTCCGCCCCGCTCTTCAGAAGACATTCCCGCTGGCCGACCTCTTTCTCACCGCGCAACGAGGCACGCAGCCCCCCACGGCCACCGCCGACAACAGGGGTCCGCTTGACGAGAGAAGCACCGCGAAGCTCCATCAACTCGTCGCACAGATCGTCGGTTATCCGTTTTCGACGCCCGACCCCCATGAAACTGCGATGGCCCACGCCTATCAAGCGCGCGTCAGCTCGTCCTCGCTCGGGCGGCAGGTAGGGGCGGCGATCGTCTCCGAGGACCACGATCTGATTGCTACAGGTTGGAACGACGTTCCGGCTCCGGGAGGCGGCGTGTACGCCCAGCACTACTCCAATCTTCCGTTCCTAAGCACTTTCGGGATCGAGAGTTCGGCAAAAGTCTTGGACTCTCGCGACCACATGCTTGGGGCTGATTCGACGCTGGAGGTCGGCGATTCGAACTCGCGGATTCGCTTCGTGATCTTGGCGAATCTGCTCAGGACGTTGAAGAAGCTCGACGTCTTAAACGCAGATGAGCTCGAACATCGCGTGGACGAGAGTGGGCTCTCCCATGAAGAAATGCTCGCCCGCGTGTCGGGCTTACTGAACGACCAGCGGTTAGTCGAAATGCTGGACAAACGCGGTTTGCTTAGCCAAGCGGGGCTCCAAAAGCTGGTCGATTCGAGCAAGGACGAGGAGTCGAAGCGTGAAGCCGAAGCGCGCGCTTGGGCAGCTGCATTGCTCACGGACCCTATGGTCAAGAAGACCAGCTTCAGTGCGATGCTCGAGTACGGACGCTCGGTACATGCAGAGATGAACGCGATTACAACAGCAGCGCGGCTCGGACGTTCGGTGAAGGACGCGACGCTTTACACCACGACGTTCCCGTGCCATGAGTGCGCCAGGCACATCATCGCGGCTGGCATCAGGCGAGTCATCTACATCGAGCCGTTTCCGAAGAGCCGCGTCTTCGAGCTCCACGACGACGCCGTCGTCGACGGCGATGAGAATGATGAGCCGCGCGATCTCGACGACGAGCGGGTCGGCTTTCATGCGTTCATCGGGTTCTCTCCGTGGCGGCACGAGGAGCTGTTCTCGATGGTTCACCGCAAGAAGGTCGACCAGCAGGAGGCGTTACCCGGTTCGCAGCTTGACCTTCCAGAGGATCTCTGGGCGGTCGCAGACTGGTCGCTGGACAGCAAATTGCGACCGGCCTTCCGCGCTTCCGAGAGTACCGAGCCGGCTGACGAGCGCTTGGAGCGAGCGCTGAAGAAAGCAAAACCTCGTCACACTGCGGGCGAGTGAAGGAAGGGCCTGAGCGGAGCGACTCCCCGCCTCCTGCATTTGCCGACGTCGTACAGGCTCGCCTTCGTGCCTTGGAGGACGGCGCCCTTCGGGCGGAGCAGTACCACGATATTCGCGCCCGGTTCGAAGAGAATGAAGGCCGGGTCAAGCGCGAGTACTGGGGCCACAACATCCCGATGGGCCTGGTTCTCACCGAGAAGGATCGAGGACCGCTCAAGCGTCTCCTAAGGCGGCCGCCGATCATGCGGCTGCATCGCGCGACGCCTATGCCAGAAGACCTCTCCGAGAAGATGCACGAGGCAGCACACGACGGGGACGAGTTGGGTGTCCGCGCCGCGTGGTCGCTCGGCGACCTATCGCGTCACACCGTTCTAGCCAGGATATTTGAGGTACAGGAGTTTCTGCTCGAGATCGCTGACGCCGCTCAAGGGCGCGAGGCGAAGAGACCCATGAGTGAGCGCGAGATATCGGCAGGAATCGCCCACTACTACCAACAGCTCTACCGAGTACAGACCGAGCTCAACAAAGCGGCACACCGCCGCGCGCAGTACTTCTACATGGCCGGCGCGCTCCTCGGGCTGCTCGGCTTCGGAATCATCGCGGCCCTGGTCGGCCTGACCATCTGGCCCTTCGGTTATTCGTTCCATGATCGCGCCGTGGCGACCGGTCTTGGTTGTGCGATCGCGGGCGCTCTCGGAGCGACGACGAGCGTGAGCTGGCGGGCCGCACTCGGAAGCCTCGAACTCGACCCGGCCGCCGGCATCGGCGCTCTGCCCAGGCTGGGAGCTCTCCGACCCTCGCTTGGCGCGATCTTCGGTCTCGCGATCTACTTCGGCCTCGAAGGTCACATCGTCGACATCGGGCAAGAAGCCCGCGGGTTCTACTTCTTCGCTTTCTTCAGCTTCGTTGCCGGCTTCAGCGAGCGGGCGTTGCCTGAATTCGTCGACCGCGCAGAGCGCCGGCTGGGCTCGGGGGCGAGCTCGGATCCGCTTCAACTCGATGCAACAGATCCGGATGGTCAGGCTGACCGACCGAGAACTCCCTGGTCGCCTCATGAGAAAGCGGAAAGACCCATCCGAGACTAATGACCGGGGCGGCTCTAGCACTTAGGCGCCGACGACCACCCCGCGACGGCATTCGCGCGAGTTTTGGCAAGTCCGCCGCAACTCAACCTGAACCGAACCTCCACGTGGTTGCATCCTGTTCGCACACGAGGAGGGCAACCCGGCTGCGCTCATCCGAGCGTATCCACAATCAGGGCCTCAGCTTCTTGACCCGAACCTTGCGCACCCGCTCCCCATCGTTCAAATCCGGGCACGACTCGGGCAATACGCGAAAGGCTGGAGAACGGCCCTGAACTGTCGGTGCTTCCTGAAACGCCGCATTGCAAGCCCGATTCGCTCGTATTGCGACGATGGTATAGACCGTTCCAAGGTCATCGTTCTCGGCGTTGCCAACCGGCTGGTCGCGGAAAGCCCACGCTCCGTTGACGACATCGAGAGCCTGACGGTTTGTCTGATAAAGCAATCCGTCAAACGGGTCGCGGTCTAAGAGCCAGACATCGTCATCTTCGCAGGCAGTCCCCCGTATCTCGACTCCCGCTTTGCCGGAGATTTCAGTGAGATCCGAGGGGTGCGTGATTCTGAACATCCGTTCGCATGAGGTGGTTGTCCCAGCGGATTGCGAATCGCCGCGCAACCGCTCGAAGCCACCCAGAGCGAGTGTGGCAATAAACCCGACGATCGCGACGAGCCCTGCCGCCAGCGCCACCCAATCGCGAACACCCTTTGGTGGGCTAGCGATCCTGCGGAAACGCGTGAACACTCCGTCAGATTACGTCTGTACACCTCGGAGTTGCGCGATCCCGCCAAGCACGGCATCGAAAGCGCCCCCGACCACGCGTAACGGAGGCGCCTAGTTGCGCCCCAGGAGGTTTGTCGAGGTCCTTGGACCTCGGTCCACCCTCGGCGGCCGCAACCAAGCTCGTTACGGCGCGCGAGAACAAATAATCATTGCGCCCAGGCCCAAGTCCGGTCGCACACAGTGGTCAGCACTTGAACGCCGTCCGCGATCCGCGGTACTACGTCAGTGTGAGCATCGACGCGCCGCGCGCATACCTCCGTCGCCTCGCGGCGGCCGGTGCCGTCGACGTTTGGCGCGTCCCTCTTGGGACGTACGCGAATGACGCGTCGCTGTCCGCCGCCGAGCAGATGCGTGCCGAACGTCGCATCGGTGACGAGCGCCGCCGGTTCGTGGTTAGCCACGCCGCCACACGAGCGATCGTCGCGGATTACCTTGACGTGCCGCCGAGCGAGCTGCGGATGGAGATGCGCTACGGCGACAAGCCGCGGCTCGCCAACGCACGGCTCGAGATCAGCCTCGCCCACTCCGGTGACCTCGCGCTCGTCGCGCTCGCGACGACGCCCGTTGGCGTCGACCTTGAGCGGATGGACGACCTGCCCGACGACGAGCTCGACGACCTCGCCGAGTTCAGCCTAACGAGGCGCGAGCTCGATGCCTTCGCGGCGCTCGACCCCCCCAGGAGGCGGCACGCATTCCTACGCGTCTGGACGCGGAAGGAGGCGTACTTGAAGGCGATCGGGAAGGGGATCGCCGAACGGGCGATGGCAGAGATCGATGTCAGTGCCGGGGACGCGGCGCCCCGTCTCATCGCCGCCGGTGACGATGAGATCAACTCCTTCGCCCTCATCGACCTCGATCCGGCGCCGGGGTTCGTCGGCGCAGTCGCGGTCGCCGCCGACGACGTCGCCGTGACGCTCCACGACTGGGATCCGGCCCCAGCCGCCGCTTCCGCTACTGTCGGAGAACCCGACAGAGCTGTGAGCTAAACCGACAGGAGACGCGATGAAAGGGGAAACCCGCGAACTGGTCATGGACACCCTGGCGCAGATGAAGCGCCGCGACTCGACCGAGATGGAACGCGAACTGAAGCAAGCCGGACCGGAGTGCCCGTTTGACTCGATCTACCTCGCGCGCGTCGCGGTCAAGGTCGCCCGCCGGCTCGGGTTCAAGATCAAGCCGTCGGCGAAGATCGCGCAGTCGTTCAAGTCGGTGGAAGCACTGGCGACACTGCTCGACTCGCTCGCGGCGAAGAGGACGGCCGCGTGAGCCCGGACGCGGAGTTGCTCGAGCTCGCGCGCCGTCTGCGCGAGACGCGCGCCTACCTCAACTTCAGCCAGCACTACGTCAGCGAGCAGACCGGTTTGGCGCGCTCGTCGGTCTCGGAGATCGAGAACGGGCGCCGGCGCGTGGAGAGTCTCGAGCTCAAGCGGCTGTCACGCCTTTACGGCTACCCGACTTCGTACTTCCTCGGTGACGACGAACCGGTGCCCGAGGAGACGGTGCAGGCGCTGGCGCGGCTGGCCGGCGACATGACCGAGGCCGATCGCCAAGAGATGCTCCGTTTCGCGACCTACCTGCGCTACGTCGGGCGCAGCGAGCGCTAACCCGTGCGCTGGCGCCAGGCGCACCAAGAGGCGATCATCGCCGCCGCCGACGCCCACGACGAGCTCGACATCGACGCATTCGCGCGCATCGACGTCTTCGCGGCGATGGCGCATCAGCGGCTGAAGGTGATTTTCAAGCCACTTGCCGGCTGCGCCGCGCTCTACCTTCCATCCGTCCTCGGCAGCCGTCCAGGTGCGTTGATCAATTCGCACCACCCGCTCGCGCTGCAGCGCTACAGCGGCGCCCATGAATTCGGTCATCACCGTTTCGACCACGGCGCTCAAGTCGACAACGAAGTTGAGCTGCGCTTGAGCCGCCGCGCGTTGCCACCGCACGAGATGCTGGCCGAGGCCTTCGCAGCCTGGTTCCTGATGCCGCCGGAGCGCGCCGACGTCGCGCTCGAGACGCTTGGCATCGAACGCCCACAGTCTCCGGCCGACGTCTATGCCCTCGCCTTGCGCTTCGGCACGAGCTACACCGCGACGTGTGTCCACTTGCCGAGCCTGAAGCGCGCCGACGTCGCCGACGCCCACGATTGGGCGAAGGTCGCGCTCAAGAAGGTGAAACAGTCGCTGAGGCCGACACCACCGCTCGGCGGCTGGGCGAACGATGTGTGGGCGCTGAACGAGCGCGACAGCGACGAGCCGCTCGTCGTCCGCGCCGGCGACCGCCTGATCGTCGGGCTGCCGGGCGCGTGGTCGATCGAGCAGCTCCCACGCGGTGCCACCGAGTCCGACGAACCGGCGGCCGACCTGCTCGCGGCGGCTGCTTCGCCGACGGTCGTCGACCTTGGTGTCGACATGGACGCCGGGCCGGCCAGGATAGTGCTCTCGCAAGGGACGACCAAGGTCAGCTACGAGCTGGTAGTGGAACGGCCTCGCGAAGGCCTGTACGTACCGCCGCTCATGCGAGCGGCGACGACGTGACCGGATCGGCCATGACCGTCGAGGTGGCGAGCGTCTCTGAAGGCTGGCTCGGTGCCTGCGAGGCGCTGCTTGGCCCACGCGAGGCGAACCACCTTCTGATCCGGATGAGTAACCCGCTTCCCGAAGACGGCGCGATCCGCGCCGACGCCGAGACCCTGATCGCCTCGCTCGGCTACCAGCCGATCGACGAAGTCAGGAACACGATCTTTCCCGCGGAAGTCGCCGCCGATTTGCCCGACCCCGACGACCTGAGCGGTGACTACGTCGAGCACTACGACTTCATCAAGGGTCTCGGCAGCCCTCACGGCACCTACTTCGGCCGCATGTGTGGCTATCCGCGCACCGACGGCACGACCGCCAATCAGCTCGCCTCGACGGCTGCGAAGTTGCGTCGTGCCCGCGCTGGCGCGAAGTGGAAGGCCATCTACGAAATCAACATCTACTCCGAGTTCAAGGACCGCAAGAAGCAGCGCGGCTTCCCTTGCATGAGCCACCTGTCGTTACACCTCGACGGCGACCGTCTCGACTGCATGGCGACCTACCGGAGCCACGACCTGATGCGGAAGGGCTACGGCAACTACCTCGGCCTGGCCGAACTGCAGCGGTACATGGCGGCGGCGAGTGGGTTCATGCCCGGCGAGCTCGCCGTCCTCGCCGGCCACGCCGTCCTCGAGCTCCCAGCCACGAAACGGCGCGAGCTCGAGGCCTTGATCGAGCGTCACGCACCGACTGGCCCTCCTGACGACGGCTAGGCCGGCCGCCGCCGTCGCCGCCCCGTGCCATCCTTGGCCGGTGCTCGGCCGCCGCGACCCGGTCTACCGTGCCTACTGGGCCTTCGCCGCCAAGCGGCAGCAGGCGTTCCTACGCCGGGCCGCAGGCGATTCGCCACCGTGGACGGACGACTCGATCATCAACCGCTTCAAGTTCACGAACGCCTACCGCGCGTCCGACCGCGTCTCACAGTTCCTGATCCGCGACGTCATCTACCGCGACGGCTTCTCCGCCGACGACACGCTGCTTCGGATCGTGCTCTTCCGGCTGTTCTCGAAGACCTCGACCTGGCAAGCGCTCGAGCGCGAGCTCGGCCCGATCCGGCGCGCGACGATCTCGACCCGGCGTCTCGCCCACGTCCTCGAGCGGCTGCACGCACGCGGCCCGATCTACACCAGTGCCTTCATCCTCTGCGCCAACGACGCCTACGGGCATACGCGCAAATTCCTCAACCACATCGCGCTCGTCAGGGACATGTTCCGCGCGCGTCGACTTCCGACAGCCGTCGCCAGCGCCCGTTCGCTCGGCGCACTCTATGAAGCGCTCCTCGCTTACCCGCTGATCGGACCGTTCATGGGGTACCAGCTCGCGATAGACATCAACTACTCCGAGCTGGTGGACTTCGACGAGGACGACTTCACCATCGGCGGCCCCGGTGCCGAGCGCGGCATCCAGAAGATCTTCCCGACGGCGCGGCGCCGAGACATGACGCGGATCATTCAGTGGATGACCGACAACCAGGAGGCAGAGGCGGCGAAGCTGGGCATCGAGCTGCCGACGCTCTACGGCCGGCGGCTCCACGCCGTCGACTGCCAGAACCTGTTCTGCGAGCTCGACAAGTATGCCCGCGTGGCCTTCCCGGAGCTGAAGAGCAACCGTTCGCGGATCAAGGCCGCGTTCACGCCGTCCCCCGAGCCCCTCGAGCTGTTTTACCCGCCGAAGTGGTGCCTCAACGACCGACTGCCACCTGTGGCGCAGCTCCAGCTCGGCCTCGCGGTGGCGAACTGACCGTCATGTCGGGCGCGGCAGTGGCTCATCTTCAAGCCACTGCGCCATCACCGTCCGCAGCTTGAGCGCGAACAGCAGCGTGTCCGGGAGTCGGCGCTCGACGAGCTCGGCCTCGTCTGTGGCGGCGGCGAAGGCGCCGACGATCTTTGCCAGGTGGAAGGCGTAATGGCGTAGCTGGTCGAAGCGGGCGAGCCCGATCACGTCCGGGTGGTAGGCGCGGTCGTGGTCGACCTGCACCAGCTGTAGCTCACGCCAGTTCATCGCCGATCGTGCCGCCGCCGCCCCGTCGAACCCGCCGTCGCGCCGCGGGACGTTGCCGCTCTCAATCGCGGCCAGTCGCCGCGCGTACAGCTCGAGGAGGTCAAGCCCGTGGGCGGTAGCGAATTCGAGCGCGAGCTCGCGTAGCGCGTCGGCGGCACCGACGACCCAGTCCGCGTCGACGACCTCGTTGTGCTCGGCGTGGTCGCAGTAGTTGGCGACCGAAGCGGCGTGCGCCGCCGACGCCAGCGCAAACTCGCGGAAGCAGTCGGACTCGATCACCTCGGCCTTCTTCTCTGCACGTGTGCCTGAAACCGCGGATCGCGCGGTTCGTTCAACGACATCTCCGCTGCGATCGCGAGAGAAGTTTGAACGCGCCGCCCGATCCGGGGTTTTGAACTTGTGAAGCGGGACGGTGACAGGCCCCGCGCGTGAGTTCCGATAGGCGAGCTGCGACAACCACGAACTGGGAGAACGAAATGCGAAACTTCATCCACAAGGCCGGCACACCCGAGCTCGAGGTGATCGAGCATGACGACGCGACGAGCATCCGCGAGGTCGCCGCCCAGCACGGCGCCGAGGGCGAGGCGCTCGTGTTCATCAACGATGGCGAGGAATCGGCCGACTCGGAGCAGACCTTGGCCGAGGCCGGCGTCGGTGACGACGATCACATCCACGTCGCCCGCTGCCGCCGCGTCACCGCGACGGTGAACTTCAAGGAGGACTCGAGGTCGCGCAAGTTCCCGCCGAACGCCGCCATGATCGCGGTCTTCGAATGGGCGGCCGGCCCAAAGGGCTTCAAGCTCAGCCCCACCGACAAGGCCGAGCACATGCTCGTGATTACCGGCACCGAGACCGCCGCCGACGAGGACGCGCACCTCGAGGCCTACGCGAGCGACGAGTGCACCGCCGAGTTCGACCTCGTGCCGAAGCACCGCTTCGAGGGCTGATGCCGGAGGAGGTCTCAGAGCCGGCGCCGATGTCGCCAGCCGAGCGGCTGTTCCGCCACGAGGTGGAGTACGGGGCGCGCTTCCTCTTCGGTGTCGCCGCTGGCCATTGGCGCCTCGTCGCGATCGACTGGCCGCACGCCGTAATCGTCGTCGCCGTCAAGCGCGGCGACGTGCGGCGCGAGGTCGCGTTGCGGTTCCACCTCGACGGCTATCGCTCCGTCCCGCCGACGGCGGCGCCGTGGGACGTCGAGGCGTCGGCGCCGCTCGACACCGGGCAGTGGCCCCGCGGAGGCGCGGCGCTGAACCGCGCCTTCAACCCGCAGTGGCAGACGGACGCTCTCTACATCCCCTACGACCGCGCGGCGCTGCCCGGACACGAGAGCTGGCTCACGACCCGCCCCGAGTACGGCTGGGGACCCGAGTGCGACATCACCACCTACCTCAAGCACGTCCGGCGACTCCTCGACGACGATGTCTATCTCGCGGCTGATCAGGCGGCGTAGCCGGCTTCGCATCCGGCGCGAGCTCTGGAACGAGCTGATCGCCGAGCTCGCCCGCCGCGGTCGCGGCCGGCGCGAGAGCGGCGCGTTCCTGCTCGCCGACGCCGACGGCAACCGCCGGCGCGTTGTTCGCTTTGTCTACCTCGACGACCTCGACCCAACCTGTCTCAACGGGGCGATCTCGTTCCGCGGCGCCGCGTACGGGAAGCTATGGGCGCTGTGTCGACGCGAGCGGCTGACGGTAGTCGCCGACGTGCACACGCACCCTGGCCGGTGGGTTGACCAAAGCCCGACCGACAGCGCCAACCCGATGATCGCCGAGGCCGGACACGTGGCGCTGATCGTCCCCGACTTCACGCAGGGCGCGGTCGACTCCGACGAGGTCGGCGTCCACCTCTACCACGGCGAGCACCGCTGGACGTCGCTATTAGGCGGCGAGGCGAAGACGTTCCTCTACATCGGCCGGTGGGCCTGATGCCGCTGATCAGGCGCGACGACCTGAACCGGATCGCAAAGGCAGCCGTCGATCGCGGCGAGGTCGCCGCGTACGAGGAGGCGCTCGAGCTGTTCCGCTCCTATCGCTTCGGCGTCTACGTCGGCGACGACGTCGAGCACGATCCGCAGCTGCAGGCCGCGCTGGTCACGATCGCCAACGCCGGACCACGTGCCTGCCTCGGGGGAGTTGACGTGGCTGGCGCGACCGGCGCCGTCCTCGATGTGCCGTGGGCCAAGGATGCGACCGTCGCCGACGCCGTAGCCCACCTCGGTTGCAACGCCGTCGACGAGCTCTCGGCCGCCCATCCGGTCGTTGTGTTGGGGACGGCGGCGATACCGGCGGCAGACGGCGTCGTCTACGTCCGAGTCGGCGGTTGGCGCGGAGGCGTCACGACCGATCCGTCGTTTGCGCTCTCGCCGTCGCCGCCGTTCGCACCCGCCGGGTCGCTCGCGGGAGCGATCGCCGTCTCCGAGGTCTTTCAGCATCTGCGCGGGAACGAGATCGCCGGCCGGCGCACGACCGGCTTTTCGCTGTGGCAGCCTGATCTCGACTGGGCGACCGACGAGGCCGGCGGCGGCGCGCTTCAGTACCTGCCGTCGAGCTTGTCGCTGCTCGGGCTCGGCCATCTCGGCCAGGCCAACGCCTGGACGGTCGGCCTGCTTCCCTACCCCGACCCGACGTCCGTCAAGGTGATGGTGCAGGACACAGACAAGATCGTTCCCGCCAACGAGGCGACCTCAATGCTGCTCGACGACGACGCGATCGGGGAGATGAAGACGCGGCTGGTCGCACGCCGCCTCGAGGGCCTCGGGTTCCAAACGCGCTTGACGGAGCGCCTGTTCGACGAGCACCAGCGCGTCCAGGCGACCGAGCCGACGGTGGCCCTCGCCGGCTTCGACAACCCACAGGCGCGACGGCAGTTGAGCGATGGCAGATTCAGCCTCGTCGTCGACGCCGGCCTCGGCGGTGGGCCCGAGAGCTACCTCGACATCATGCTGCATTCGTTCCCGGCCAGCCGCCGTTCGAGCGAGATCGAGCTGTGGAAGGCGCGGCCGCGCAGCGCGCAAGCGCTCGTCGACAGCAACCACGCCTATCAGCAAATGGTTGACGAGACTGGCGACGAATGCGGCGTCCTTGAAATTGCTGGCGCGAGCGTCGCGACCGCCTTCGTCGGTTGCGTCGCCGCCGCCTTGTCAGTCGCCGAGGTCTGCCGCGCCGTAGTCGGCGGCCCGCAGTACGAGGTCATCGACCTGAGCCTGAAGAACCCCAGCCGCGTTCGCGTCGTCGAGAACGCGGCGGCCGTGCCCTACGCCGGCGCGTACGTCGGCGTCTGAGCGAGTAGCCGACCGACGCCAGCGCATGGAGGGGACTTGCGCCTGCCGCTCGCGGTCGCCTAACGGCGACTTCACGCGGCCGCTCGCCATGGCCGGCGAGTCAGCTCTTGATCTTGTTCAGCAGCCGTGCGTCTTGGAGGGCCCAGTGCAACGCTTCGCGGCTGACCTGGAAGAGGTCGCGGAGCTCGTCGAGGTGGGTTCCGGCCTCGACGGCGCGCTTCAAGACCTGACGTGGCAGCAACAGCTCGGAAGCGAAGGCGTTCGCCTCCCGTTCGATTTTCTCCGACGAGACCTGGTGCCTCAACTCGTGGTGCCCCGTCTCGTGCGCGATTGCGAACCGCTGCGCGGTCGAGGCCTCGCTCTCCGGGACTTCGACGACGCCGTCCCTGAGCATGCCCTGATGCCTGAAGGGGCCACGAACCACCTTGAGGCCGACCGCCTTGGCGATGCGGTCGACGTCGACCGGCATCTCGCCAGTCCAATGCTGCATAAGAAGACGGCGTGCCACGGCACGAGCGACGCCGGACTCCGGCTTCTCTGAAACGGTGGTAGTGGGGCCGGGCGATGCTGTTTTCGGTACAAGCTCCCCGCCGCAGCGTGGACACGGGTCGTCGACCGTGAGCGCGCCCGCGTAGTCGTCGTCGTGCTCCTCGTCGATGCCTCCGCCCTCGACGACGTAAGCGCAGCGCGAACAGCGCAGCTCTTCCGGCTCAGGGTCGTACGCGTCCTCGGCGACGAGACCCTCTTCGGCGCCGCACTCGCTGCAGTCGACTTCGAAGCGCGACCGAGTGACCACGCGCGCGCCGCACTCGCGGCAGCGGCAGACGGCCATCTACTCGCGCTCTTGGCGCTGCAACTCGCGCATGAACGCGTCGACGTAGTCGGCGACGCTCTCTTCGCCGGCTGAGGCCCTGGTGCCAACGCGTTTTCGTGCGAGTGCGGCACCCGTGGCGAACTCGCTCGTCTGGCTCTGTTCTTCGAGCGTCCAGGCCGCGATGCGCGCGAGGCGTCGGCTAGCTCCGATCTGCAGGCGTCGCATGAGACTGGCAAGCGCCGGCGGGCGTAACACGCGTTGGATATCGAGCGTTCCCTGCTCTAGGCGTTCGAGCCAGCCGCGCTCGGCCAGCGAAACGCTCTCGAGCTCCTCGGCCGCAAGCGCGAGTTCACTGCGCCGGTGCGCGACCAGCTGTGCGAGATTCGCTGCCCCGGCCAGCGCCAGCGTCGGCTCCCAGTAAGCGTGCGTGCGCTCGGACTCTTCGTCGTGAAAGAGGAGGCGAACGTCGTCGCCGCTCAAAACGGGCACACCGACAGGAACACCTTCTGGGACTTCGCCGCTCGAGACTGCGGCGCGCAGAAGTTGGCGCAGTGACTCGAGCACTTCTTGTCGCAGCGTCACGACGTGTTCGGCGACCTGCTCCGGCAAGACACTGCCGAAATTCCACACCTCGGCCATCGCCTCATACCCAAGGACGCTGGCGTCGAGGATGAAGTCCCACTCGGCCGCCAGCTCGACGTGTTCCGAGACCGGCACGATGGTGACGGCGTCGTCGGCGACCTTTGCGACGACGGCAGGGAGGTATTCGTCGGTGTCCGGCGAGGAGAGGAGGACAACAGCGCCGGCCTCAACAGCATCCGCGCTCTCCTGCCACTCGCTCGCCTCAGCAGCGTCGACAACGACGCGCTCTTCTTGACCGGCGAGGAGGGCTTGGCAGCGGACACAGTCTGCGACGTGCTCGTCAATGCCGGGCTGTCTTTCCTGGGCGAAGAGGTCGATCAGGGATGGGCAGCGGGCGTCACTCATAGGCGCACTCACCTGGTCAGTACAGGCGATCGCTGACAATTTTCAACAATTTTTCACGCTCGTCATCCTCGCTCATCCTTGAAATCAGGGCGCCAATCCGCCGCTGCTCGTTGTGGATCGTCCCAGCCGAGCAGCGAAGGGCCTGGGCCATCTGATCGACCGTCTCCTCGTCAGACCGGCGCAAGACCTCGATCTGGCGGGGCGTCAGTTCGGCGATGACCGACCGCGCCGCGTCCTCGAGGGCGACGTCGCTCGCGATGTCGGGTGGGTCAACCGCGGGCGCGACCGCCTCGGTCAACTCCTCCTCGGAGACGGCGCCGAGGTCGAAACGCTGCTCGAGCGCGCGCATGATCAAGGTCGCCGTCAGGGCCGCCTCAGCTCTGTCGAGCAGGCCGACCACGAAGCGCTTCAGCTCGTCGGCGTCGAGAAGCGGCGAAAGCTTCTTGGCATCGGCACGGTAGCGGATGATCGTGAAGTCGCCTAGCGCCCAGGCGTGAGCGACCAAGAGACGGTCGTCTCCGCCCCACTCTGCAACGTCGGTGCCGGCGAGCCGCCACCATTTGTCCTGGGCACGGGCGGCGTCGCGCGCGAGCTCAAAATTATCGTCGCCGGCGAGGAGCTCGACGACGCGCCAGTAGAGATTCTGCGCCTGCGACCGCGCGCGCTGGTTCAGCAGATGCTGGCGCAGCGAGTACTCGGCGAGACGGCGGAAGCCGCCGACGGTACGAGCGCGGTCGAGGAGGAGCTGCAGGTGACTGCGACCAAGCAGCCGCTTCGCGTACCAGTCGCCGAAGACCTCTTCAGCCGCCTCGTCATTCCATTGCCCGTACGGTGCGTATGACGGCGGCAACAGGCGGAGGCGGACGAGTCGTGCGACGATTCCTCTCAGCTCGTCGAGAAGGTCGCCATCAAGGTGCCCCTGTCGGACGCGACCGCGGAGCTCTCGTAGGCGCGCGTCGTTCACCCGAGGTCCTCGTTGAGAAAGAACAGCACCTGGTCGCGGTAGTGGTCTGGCAGCGAACCGATGTTCTGCACTGCGTCAGCTTCGGCGCGGGAGATTCGCACTGCCGGCGACGGTACCCACCCGTCCTTGTCGAACTCCTTCATCGCCGTCTCCGGCACGGGCACCCCGTCCTGGCGCGTCGTCGAGCGGCCGGCCACCCGGACGTCCCCGCCGATGATCGCAGTGACGATGCACCAGCGGCGCGTGTCCTTCTTCGAGAACCGAGTCACGTGGTCATGGAGGTAGAGGACGTCGCCGACCGCCAGAGGCTTATTGTCGCCACTCATGACGCCCGTTCGGAAAGGTCTTGCCCTATATTCCGATCGCTGACTATTGACGCCACGCGGGCGAGAGCTTAGCTTCGTTTGCCACCAATAAGTAACGCTTCGCCGGCGGCTCTGAGCGAATGACCACCACAGCCGTACGCCAACGGATGACTTATGTGTTCCGCACTGCATCCGAGAGTGGCCCGTTCCTTCAAAAGGATCTCGTCGACGCCGCTTGCCTCCACAGCCTCGCGCGTAAGGGTGGTCTCGATGTCACAGCTTTCCCGAGGCTCCTTCGCAGAGTTGCTCGAGGAGTTCGATGAGTAAAGGGCTTTCGCGACAGTCGCCTTTGCGCCGCAGGGTTATGAGCAGGCTCGTCTTCATCCTTTTGTGGGGCAGCCTGATCTCGTCTTTCGTGACGAGGCCGATTGGAAGCCGTGGCACTCGAAGTCCGCCGAAGCGGCGTGGATAGAACATAAGCGACAAGAGACCAGCGAGCCGCGAGATACACTCCAAAGCGCTTAAACCCAAAAAGACCTGCATACGAGCAACAAACGCCCCCGTAGCTCAGTGGATAGAGCAGTGGTTTCCTAAACCGCGTGCGCATGTTCGATTCATGCCGGGGGCACTTCTACTCGCATCGGAAATTTGCAAGCGGCCCGCCGCCGTCAGCCGACACGGACCGGCTTCGACATCTCGATGACGCTGCCCTGTGCATTGAGAGCGACGACCTCCACCTCCAAGGGCAAGCCGCGGATCTTGATCCTCGTGTCGAGGCCGTTCCAGCGAGCCGTGCGGGTCGGCACGAGCGAGCTCGGTTTCGAGCCGGCGAGGATGCGCCAGGCTGCGACTTCGGTTGCGCCACTCCAGATTGCGTGGACGGTGGTGCTCCCGTCCGCGTTCGTCCATGCGGTCGCCACCGGCCGCGTCTGCGGTTGGCCGGTCCACGCGGCCCGATAGGCGCGATAGGTGTCATATCGACCAGGGAGATAGGCGTCGAAGAGGAGGTTGCCCTGCGGGTCGAACTCGGAGACCCGCCCAAGCTGGCCCCAGCCGACGAAGGTATCGCCGTTCTCGAGCGCCTGGGCGTTCCCCTGTGATTGGACCATGAGGCCCGGGGAATGCGTGATTGCCTTCTCCAGGGTGGCCGTCGCATTCCCGGCATCGAGGTGGATCCAGATCACGCGCGAGGGGGGCGAGACGGAGTTCGATCCGTTGGTCTCGTTGTCGAAGAGCCGGATCGTGTTCTCCCCGGCCGGCAGTGGGTTGTGCTGCCACGCAAACGCCACTCCCGGTCCGAGGCTGAAGTCGCTCCTGCGCCCGCCGAGGCGCCAGAGAACCTGACCGCTGTGCCGGTCGACCTTGTAGACCGTCCAGGTGTGTCTGCCCGAAATGAGCAGATTGCCGTCGTTGTCGAGGTTGACCGCGTTGATATGAAAGTAGTCGTAAGGGGATTCCACCGGTAGGTAGCTCTCGCGAATCCCCACGTGGTCGAGGCTGTGCCATTCGAAGAGGACCCGTCCGCTGGCGACGTCGATCTCCTGCACGATCCCGTCGACCGCCACGCCGTCAGCCGGGCCTCCGACCGGCGACAGGTCGTAGGGCACGTCGTGGTAGATCGTCATCAGCGCGGTTCCCTGAGGCGTGAGGAGGAACTCGTGCCCATCGGCATCGAGGCCGTGACCGGCATGCACCGTCGCGATCACGCGATATGAACCGTCGGCGACGTAATCGACCCCCGCGCCGGAGCCGGCGAGACCTTGTCCCTCCCACCAGGTCAGCACCGGCTGGCCGCGGAAGCGCTGGACGCGGAAATCGGTCGCCTCGTCGCCCTTCGAGTTGGGGTGGAACCAAATCGGCCGGCCGTGGTCATCGACGATTTCTGGCCCCCCTGCCGTGGAGCCGTTCTTCGGTGCGATCAGGACGTACCCGGGCCCGTCGAGCGAGCTTCGCTTGAGAACCTTGAGCCTCGGCGGAGCGCCTTTTGGCCGGGTGGGGCCACTTCTGCGCGTGAGCCGACCGCTGTGGCAATGAAATCCAAAACGGTGGTACTGGGCGTCGAGCCTGCGCAAACACCTCTGCCCCGCCTTCAGGCAGACGCGCTTGCCGCCAATCACCCCTCGTACCGAACCAGCACGGCACGACTTGGCGAGTGCCGGCTCGTGTGAATCGCGCGCGCCGGCAGCACCCACTCCAGCTGCGGCGAGCGCAGCGGCCGCGACGATCAGCACGAGCCGACCCCTGCTCACCGAAGCCTTACTGCCCGCCGAATCGTGCTCGTGTTCCCGCACGGATCCGCGAGCGTGAGCTCGATTTCGAAACGTCGACCGCGCCTCGCCCGAAAGACGAAAGCGAGCGACCGGCGTCCGGTCGAGACCGTTCCGCTTCTCGATGCGAAGTACGAACCGGCGCTCGCGGTCGCGCGGTACGAGACGGCATTGCCTTCCACGTTGTCGCTTGCGAGAAGCGTGGCTCGCACCCGCCAACGATGGCCGCGCAGCCGAGTCACCTTGAGGGTGACCGACCCCGTCGGCGCCGTCGCGTCGAAGTCGACCACTCCGGTCCAGGTGTCGCTGAAGTAGACCGGGGGCGTCGGACCGGTGGAAGAATCGACCTTTCCGGTCCCCTTCCCGCGCAGCGCGGTGTAGCTGCCGGTTCCGGCGGTGATGGCCCATGGGCCAGTTGATCCCGCCGTGTGCTCCAGCTCGCCGTTGAAGCTCGCCGTGAAGGTGCCCGATCCGTCAGCGCAGGTGAAGACACGTGCGTTCTGGCCGTTGCCCTGCCAGCGACCCGAGGAGCACAGCGGCGAAGGCGCCGTGAATGTCCCCTGGTGGTAGTCGACGTCGACTGCATGGAATCCGTCCAGGTGGAGCGTGACGGCAGTTGGTGTCGCGCCCGCGGAGGAAGGGATGAGGACCGCGATTGCAAGACCCGCGATCAGGCACGTCTTCTTCATCCCGGAGAGCCTGGCCCGCCACGGTTGCCCTGCTCCTGCTCAAAGGTAAATCCGCTGGAATTCTCCTGTCTAGAAGCCGCGAGCCGACCGTGCTAGCGTCGAGCGGTGGCGTCCGCCGACGCGTACGTGTTTCGCATCCTCGGCCCGCTGGAGGTCCTCAGAGGTCAGAGCAGAATCGCGCTCGGGCCGGGCAACGAACGCGCTCTCCTCGCGATCCTCCTCTTGCACGCGAACGAGACCGTCTCCACCGACCGGTTGACCGACCTCCTCTGGGAGTCCCCGCCGCCGAGCGCGTCCAAGATGATCCAGATCTACGTCTCCCGGCTCCGGCGCTCCCTCGGCGACAGCGGAGACGAACGACGTCTCGAAACCGAGCGGGGCGGATATCGCATGCGAGTCGAAACCGGCGAGCTCGACCTCGAGCGCTTCGAGCGGCTGCGCGCACAGGGCGAGGGGGAGCTCGCCCGAGGAGACGCCGAACAGGCCGCGCGCACCCTACGGGAGGCGGTCTCGCTCTGGCGCAGCCGGCCACTCGCAGAGTTCGGCTTCGCGCCTTTCGTGCACGAGCAAAGCTCGCGGCTCGACGAGCTTCGGCTCGAGACTCTCGAGAGCCGAATCGAGGCGGAGCTCGCGCTCGGGCGGGGACCCGAGCTCGTTGCCGAGCTGGACGAGCTCGTCACACAGCACCCGCTGCGGGAGCGACTCGTCGCCCAGCTGATGTTCGCGCTCTATCGAGCGGACCGGCAGGCTGACGCGCTCGAGGTCTACCGGCGCACGCGGCGCACGCTCGTCGAGGAGCTCGGAATCGAGCCAGGGCATCGGCTGAAGGAGCTGGAACAGGCAATCCTCCGTCAGGACCGGGAGCTCGATGCGTTCCCTCGGGCAGCTCGGGGCCCGGAGGGGGTCGAGGAGCCGCAGGAGACTTTCGGCCCGGCTCACGTCACCCGCTCGCGACTGCTGCTGGCCGGATTGGCGGGGTCAGCCGTGACCGTTGTCCTCCTCTTCGCCGTAGCGCTCGGCGACTCAGGCGGATCCAGGCTCTCGACGGTGCAAGGCAACTCCGTGGCGGTCATCGATCCGGCGACGAATCGGATCGTCAGCGACATTCCCGTCGGGGCACGACCGGGCGACATCTCGTTCGGGTCAGACGCCGTCTGGGTGGCAAATCTCGACGACCGGACCGTTTCGCGCATCGACGCCAAGACCCGGAGAGTCACCCGCACGATCCCGACGGGCGGCGTTCCCGCGGCGCTCGCAGCGGCCGGTGACAGCGTCTGGGTCGCGAGCCCTGCTTCATCCCGCGCGTTTGTCAACCTGCGGCGGATCGATGCGCGCTACGCAGAGATTGCCACGACCACACGGGTGCCCAGCCTGTCGTACGGCGCGGCGTACGTGGCGGCTGCCCGTGGCACCGTTTGGGTCGCGCCCGAGCTGGGTCTTCTCTCGCGGCTCCGCGCGAACGGCACCATCGCCGGCGAGATCGACTTCGGCGGTACGCCCCGCGCCGTAGCGGTTGGCGCAGGCTCTGTCTGGCTGGCCGACGATCTCGCCGGAACGATCACCCGCATCGACCCGGTCAGTGGCGTCTCCGCGGCCACGATCACGGTCGGCCATGCGCCGAGCAGCCTCGCCGTCGGCGAAGGTGCGGTCTGGGTCGCGGACAGCCTCGACAACGCCGTCTTTCGCATCGATCCGGGATCGAATGAGGTGTCGGCGACGGTCCCGGTGGGAGAATCACCGCGAGGCATCGCGGTCGGCGCGGGCGCGGTCTGGGTTGCGAACAGCCGTGACGGCACGGTCTCGCGCATCGACCCGAGGACGAACGACGTCACAAAGACGATCAGGTTCGGGGGTAGCCCTCAGGGAATGGTTGTCGCAGCCGGAAAGGTCTGGGTGAGCGTGGAGAGTCGTGTTCTCGTGCCCAGCTCGCCGAGCGGAGGACGTCTGCGAGTCGAGTCGCAAGGCGACTTCTTCCAGACGGTCGATCCGGCACTCGCTTTCGCCGCTCAGACATGGCAGCTCGAATATGCAACGTGCGCGAAGCTCCTGAACTACCCCGACCGTCCCGGCGCCGCGGGATCCCAGCTCGTGCCCGAGGTAGCAGCTGCGCTGCCCTCGCGGTCGCGTGACGGACGGACCTACACGTTCCTCATCAGGCGAGGCTTTCGCTTTTCGCCGCCCTCGAACGAGCCGGTCACGGCGCGAACGTTCAAAGACACAATCGAGCGGAGCCTGAGCCCGAGATTGCGTGGTCCGGGTGCCGCGTTCGTCGGCGACATCGTCGGCGAAACGGCATACGAGGCTGGGAAGACACCGCACCTAGCCGGCGTGGTGGCACGCGGAAACCGACTGACGATCCGGCTGATCCATGCGGCGCCGGACTTTCCGGCCCGAATCGCGCTTCCGTTCTTCTGCGCCGTACCGTCCGGGACCCCGATGACGCCTGGAGGTGAGCGGGTGGTGCCTTCCGCGGGCCCCTATTACGTCGCCTCGTTCGCACCGGGCCAGGGTGTGGTACTGAAGAAGAATCCCAATTACACCGGGGCCAGGCCGCGGCATCTCTCCGAGATCGACGTCGTGCTCGGCGTGGGCAAAGCGCAGAGCGTGTCGAACGTCGAGGCAGGGCGAGCCGATTACGCCGCCGACGACGTCCCGCCGGGGACCGCCCAACGGCTCGCTGCGAGGTACGGCGCAGGAAGCGACGTGGCGAGACGGGGAGGCCAGAGGTACTTCGTGCATTCCGAGCTGGGAGTGATCTACCTGGCCATGAACACGAGCCGCCCGCTCTTCGCGAACGTGCGGCTGCGCCGGGCCGTGAACTACGCGATCGACCGACGAGCGCTGGCGCGCCAGGTGACGCTGAGCGGCCGGCCGACGAGACCCACTGATCAGTACCTCCCGCCGGGTATCCCCGGCTTCAGAGACGCGCAGGTCTACCCCTTGACGCCTGACGTACGGAAAGCGCGGTCGTTGGCCGGAAGCGGAAAACGCACCGCGGTCCTCTACACCTGCAACACGACTCCGTGCCCGCAGATCGGCCAGCTACTTACCGCCGAGCTCAAGAAGATCGGACTCCGGCTGGTGGTTCGAGAGTTCGCGGTCGACGTCTTGCTCGAACGCCTCTATCGGCGAAACGAACCGTTCGACATCGGAGCCTTCCCTCGACCCTGGGTCGCCGATTACCCGGACCCGGACGACTTTCTCAACGTTCTCCTCGCGGGCACGGGGAGGAACAGTCCGAACCAGGCTCACTTCGACGATCCCACGTACAACCGGCGCCTTGCGCAGGCGGCCGGCCTCTCCGGAAGGCGACGCTACCTCGCATACGGCGGCCTGGACGTCGCCCTGGCTCGCGACGCCGCACCCTGGGCGGCGTTTGGGAACCCGGCGCGGCGGGATTTTTTCTCGGCGCGGATCGGTTGCCAGATCTTCCAGCCGCTTTATGAGATGGACTTCGCCGCCCTCTGCATCAGAAGCTAAGCGGCCTGGCGCATTCACCGGCGCGCACAGCTGTGCGCCTAACTATTTACCCTGCAAATAGCGTTTCCGCACGCCGGTTCCTAACCGCCTGCGCATGTTCGATTCATGCCGGGGCATACCCACTAGCGGAGCCGATTTCGCGAGAAGTCCCCGCAAGTTCGCCCGGCGAACCGCGCGGGCGTGTACATAGGCGGGGACCATCGTGACGACGACGATCACCGACCTCGACGACTTCAAGGCGCTCGACCCGTTCTTTCGCATCATCGAGAAGGGCCTCGACGGCATTGCCGATGGTGGGCACTTCTTCGACCTGCTGGCCGAAAAGGTCATCTTCGACTACATCATCACGACTCCCGGCTACCCAAGGCACGTCGAGGGCCGCAAGGCCGTCGCCGAGCTCTACCGCCCGTACGGCACCATGATCGTGCTTGACCGATGTCATGACCTCGCGGTCCATCACGACACCAAGACCGGCGTCGTGGTGCTCGAGTACGCCTCCGAAGGCCGAGTCGTTTCGACCGGGGCCCCGTACACCAACCGGTACATCTCGGTACTCACGATCACCGATCGCAAGGTCACTCACTGGCGCGACTACCTCGACCCCGTGGCGGTCTTCGACGCGCTCGGATGGCCGTCACGTTGATGCCCTAAGCCGCGACACCGCTGAACT
>DATHDS010000042.1:0-57728 GCA_035318925.1 Gaiellaceae bacterium | reverse complement strand
CGTGAACAGGTCGTAAAGAGCGTCCGCGTCCAGTGGAGTCGGCGTGCGTAGGCAAAGCCTGTCCGTGTAGAGATGGAGCCCCTCCCAGGACGAGTCACGAGTCACGCGAAGAAGCTAGCCGGAGCGTGCAAACGCCGCTTGCGCGAGTGTTCGGGAATGTCCCCCGAGGCGGTTAGAACGCCCGCCCCGATCGTCGCTTTCTGCCCCTCCAGCCGACTGCTCCGACCCCGACGAACGCTGCCGCGGCTCCAAGGAGAACCGGCAAGAGCGGAAAACCGTCGTCGCTCCTCCGAGTCACGGTGAAGGATCCGGAGAACGGGCCGGTCGGAGCCATCTCGGCACCGCCCGAGAAGGCGGCGCATGGAACGCAGTGCGTGATCGTCGTGTAGCGGCCGGGAGGTACATCCGGGACTGTGAACCGCAACGATCCGTCTCCCTGTGGATCGACCCGAAGACGACCCAGCGCTGTCAGGCGGCCGTCGTCGGGAGACGAGATGCCGGCTGCATCGTCAGCGGGCGCCAGAAAGACCCGAAGCGGCGCTGAACCCTTCGGAATCTTCGCCAGAGCGCCCCGGCCGCCTGTTCGCGCGGTCACGACTGTCCCAGGCGCGGCCTTGGTCGTGCTAAAGGTCAGAAAGAGTGCTCCAGAGGCGCCGCCTGCCAACACGGCAGCCCCCAGAAATACCGCCGCGAGACTAAGGAGCGTCCGCCCCATGTTTCGCCACCTTACGCCCCGCGGGCAGGAAACCGCCCCCTTGCGCAAGTGCTCACGAATGACGCCTGAGCAGATCGGATCACACGATAGGCTCGCACAGTGGATGAGGTGCCCTTGGTTGTGAAGCTGAGAGCGCCGGTCTGGGCGCGGCTTAGCTTCCCGATCATCTCGGTGGCTGGCGCTGTTGGTTGCGTTGTGTGGATCGCCTTAGTGCCTGGCTGGCGTTCCATCGTCAACGGCGGCTTGTTGCTGGTGGCGCTGTTCTCGGTTTGGAGCGGCATTCTCGGCGCGCGTCGAGTTCGTCGCGGCAGGGCGCGTGAGATCAGAGTGACCAAGACGGGCCTCAGCTCATCCACTTGGAACCTCGACTGGAATCGCGTCGCAGCTATGTGGATCGGCCGAACTCAGGTTGGCAGCCGGGCGATTCTGATCGAGCCCTTACAGCCTGGCGACGTACGGTGGACCGCCTCGAAGACGATGAGCGTCGGGCGCCTGACGGGACGCGCCCTTGGGGCCGCCCTGCCGGGCTCCGCCACAGCATCACCAATAGCGCTCCTTGAGGCGAACGTGGATCGACCGCTTGAGCAGCTTCTAGCCGAGCTAGAAGCCCAAGCTGGACGCTCGTTTTCCGAGTAGCCAGGGCAGAGTGCAGTGAGCTGGGCCAGCGTGCGGGAATGTCCCCCGACGACGCCGGTCACAGACGGGGATAATCGATCTATGCCGGATAAGGAGACACCAACCCTCTTGTTGTTCGATCGTGACGGAGATCGCCTGCACGCCACGTGGTCGAAGTCGATGCGTTCACTCATGTTGACCGTCGGACTTCCAGACCCGTCGGGTGGCAACTGGCGGCAGGTATCGCTCGACGCAGACCAGGCAGCGCAGCTGCGGGACTTCATCACCGAAACGCATCCCGACTGACGCCCGAGTCACTCAGGGACTCACGCGTCGCCTGGGCCAGTGTGCGGGAATGTCACCCGAGGACTAAGCGATCGCTAGAGAGCCTGCGCGGAGAGTGATCTGGTCTCCACTCTGCATCTCAAGTCGCAACGAGAGGTCGCCTGCATCGCTCCCGTCGACGTAGTCAGCCGCGTTCACGGAAACGCTTGGCCCCCAAGGCTCATCGCGGGGAACGTGAACCTGACGGAGGCCACTAAGGACAAGGGCGAGTGTGGGCGGAGGATCACCAACGAGGCTGAGGCGGATTGTTGCGGTCCCCGACCTCCAGTCGATCTCGATGCTCTCCAGGGTCGCATCATGAAGGTTGGGAAGCTCGGGATTCATGCATCGCCAGCTTAGACCGGCGTGGCCTGGGCCAGTGTTCGGGAATGTCCTCCGGGGCGGCCTACTTCCGTCTCCTACCGCTCTTCCGCGGCTGCCGGCCCTTGCGCCCCTTCTCGTCGACCTCCTTTGACACCTTTCCGATCACACCGACGTCCCCGAACCTTGTCTTCAGCGCCTTGAATACCTCCGCGCCTTCCTCGTTCGCCCAGACCTCGAAGTAGTCGGGCGAGTCCAGCGGAAGGTTCTGCCACGGCGCATCCCGTTTCAGCACTTGAGCGGCCGTGGCTCTTGACAAAACTGCTCCACCCCTCGCTAGGACGTCGATGTAGCCAATCTGGACGAGTTGGAGCAATCCCTTGCGAGCCTCGCGTAGCGGAAGCGCCGGCCACTCGACATTCTCAGGGAAGCCGTAGGTCTTGAGGCCGCCCAGGAGTTCGGGCAGGCTTGCCGAGTCGGCGCAGTAGAGCAGGCGGTAATGCGTGAAGGTCAGCTCGACGATCTGGCCGCCCACGTCGATCATCATCACGTTGGTCGGCTTCGTCTTCATGTCCTGAGCGTAACCGGCGGCCGCTGCCGAGCGAACCCCAGGAGGGTCTGGGAGAACGCTTCTGTCTGCGCGACGGTGCTCTCCCCTGAGAGATTGGCTATAGCACGTTGTCGAAACGACAACAATAATGGAGGCGGCGGGAATCGAACCCGCGTCCGCGGACGCACCGGCTGAACGTCTACAAGCGTAGGCTCCCTTGAGTTTCGCCCGCCGGCCGGTGGGAGCCAACCTACCGCCGGGCTAGTCATCCTTTGGTGTCGCGCTTCGGGCGATTGACTCTCCCTAGGCGCCGAGCCCGTTTATGACGCCGCTACCCGAGCCACGGGCCGAGCTCGGAGCGACGCGCCTCACTGTGGTTTAGGCAGCGAGAGCGAGTGCGTGTGTGTTCTTCGCACTTGCGTTTTGTCCCGGTTGTTTTACGAGGCCGACCGGGGACCTCGGCTTGCAGCTCAACCGGAGAATCGACCACGTCGAAACCTGGTCGCCCCCGTATGTCCCCCTTATTGTAGCCGTGTGCTGGAAAACCGCCCGGCGCCGGAGGGAATGCTCGTTCTGTTCGACGTCGACAAGACGCTGTTCATGAACAGCGACCCGCTGATGGGAAAGGCGACCACGGATGCGATCGAGACCGTCTGGGGCCGCCGGCTTGCGGACGACGCGATCAAATACGTCGACCACCCGGGCCAGACCGCCACTAGGATCGCGCCTGCTCCTCCAGGCCGACGGGCTTCCCGACGAGGAGATCGACTCCGGTCTCGAGCGCTGGTGCAAGGTTGCCTCCACTCGCTACCTCGAACTGCTCTCCACAGCCGACACGAGCGACTGGCACGCCTCCGAGGGTGCAGCCGAGGCCCTCTCGCAGATCGAGCATCGCGCCCTGCTGACAGGGAACCCGGAGCCCGTCGCACGAGCTCGCCTTGAGCTGATCGGACTTAACCACCTGTTTCCCTCCGGCCAGGGGGCGTTCGGCTGCGACGCCGAGGGCCGCCCGACGCTGATCGACATCGCCCGGCACCGCGCCGGCGACTGGCCACGCGAGAACACTGTCGCCGTCGGCGACACGATTGCGGACATCATCGGCGCCCGCTCCGCGGGCATCCGGGTCATCGGCTTCGCTCCCGAAGTGGCCCAGCGCGAGGGGCTAGCCGCAGCGGATGCTGTGATCGAGAAGATGGCCGAGCTTCCGGAACTCCTCGCACAACTTCGCACCTGGCATTAAGGACGTGTCCGAAAGCGAGAATTCGTCCGACCGCGACGGCAGAGTCGAGACGTGGATGAAACTCAAGACGCTTACAAGCTCGCGTACGACGAGGCTGTCCGAGCGCTCTCGCAGCAGCAGAGCGTGCTCGACAACTTCCGCACGCGAGGCGGGATTCTCCTCTCGGCAGCAGCGATCGCCACTTCTTTCCTCGGTGGCCAAGCCCTCAGGCAGGGTTCAATGTCGACGTGGAGCTGGTTGGCTGTTCTGGGGTTTGTCGGCCTAAGCGCATCCGCGCTGCTCATACTCTGGCCGCGTAAAGAGTGGGAGTTTGCGGCGATTCCCAGGCGTCTCATCAGTATCTACATCGAGACGGAAGAGCCCTTCAGTGTTGAACGCATCCATCGCGACCTGGCTCTCCACATGCAAGACAGCTATGACAAGAACGAGAGCAGGCTTGGGTGGTTGATTGTGTACTTCAGAATTGCGGTGATCCTCCTAACCGCCGAAGTGCTTGCCTGGGTAATCGATATCGCCAGCCGCAGCTAGACTTTGACTATGGCTGACAAGCCCTCCACACCGCGGCCTGAGCCAGTTCGCCCGAGCCCGATGCGACCCGAGAGTCGTACCGGTAACTCGGCAGAAAACAAGTAACTACCTCCGGCTCTTCAGGGCGCGCTCGATCTGGCGGTCGGCGTCGCGCTTGGCGATGTCGCTCCGCTTGTCGCGCTGCTCCTTGCCGCGGGCGAGCGCGAGCTCGACCTTCGCGCGGCCGTTCTTGAAGTAGAGCCGGGTCGGCACGAGCGTCAGGCCCTTCTCGCGCACCTTGCCGTAGAGCGAGTCGAGCTCGCGGCGATGCAGCAGAAGCTTCCGGTCGCGCTCGGGCTCGTGGTTCTGGATCCCCGCCTGGTCGTAGGTGTCGATGTGCGCGCCCACAAGCCACGCCTCGCCCTCGCGCACGTCCGCATAGGCCTGCTGAAGGCTCACTCGGCCCGCCCGGAGAGATTTCACCTCGCTCCCGGTCAACACGATGCCCGCTTCGAAGCGCTCGAGCAGATGGTAGTCGTGCCGGGCCTTGCGGTTCTCTGCGATTGGCTTCTGGCCTGCCATACGACGATTGTAGGTTCGGGTTGCGACCGGTATCTGCGACCATTCCGGCGATGAGGCAGCGACTCGCGTGGTTCTCGACCGCTCCGCTCATGCTCGGCGGATTGCTCGCAGGGCACGCACTCGGCTACCGGCTTGCGATCGCGGACGCTCATGCACGCGCCGACGCGCTCGCGCACAGCGGTCACGGCTACTTCGGCTACGTGCCCTTCGCGCTCGCGGTCTGCCTCGGCGTGCTTGTGACCGGGCTCGTTCTCCAGGGCCTGGCGGGCTTCCGGGGCGAGCGGGGACGGCCCACGATCTCCCCGCTCCTCGTGCTGCTGCCATCCATCGCGTTCGTCGTCCAGGAATTCCTCGAGCGGCTCCTCCATGCGGGCCACGTCCCGTGGACGACAGTGTTCGAGCCTGCGTTCCTGATCGGGCTCGCGTTCCAGCTCCCATTCGCTCTGGCCGCTCTCCTTCTCGCCTGGGTCCTGAGCTCGGCCGCTCACGCAGTCGGGCGAGCGCTGGCCGCCCGACCTCGCCTCGCCTTTCCGGTTTTCGTCCCCGTCCCCGTCCGCGCCACAGCGGCTCCGCGTCCCGCCGGGCTCGCACGGGGTTACGGAGAGCGCGCGCCCCCTTTCGTTCGCTGACCGTTTCCGTTGGTCGCACTGCAGCGGCCTCGAGCGAAGGAGCGAATTGAAGAGAAGCAGCATCGCGTTAGCGGTCGTCTTGATTGCGCTGGCAGCAGCGCCGTCGGCGTTCGCGCACGCCATTCTCCAGCAGAGCATGCCCGAGAACGGGTCGGTCGCACGGAACAGCCCGACGGCGGTCACGCTGCGCTTCAACGAGGCGGTGGAGACCGCGTTCGGGTCGATCCGGGTCTACGACTGCGGCGGAGGCCGGGTCGACGCCGGCAAGATCGGCCGCCCCGATCAGCGGTCGGTCTCGGTCGCCCTCGGAAAGCGGCTCCCAGCCGGGACGTACACGGTGACGTGGCGGGTCATCTCCGCGGACTCGCATCCTGTTGCCGGCGCGTTCACCTTCTCGGTCAAGTCCGCCAAGCACGCGGGCCAGTGCAAGAAGGTCTTCGGGAAAGGCACGCCCGGCTCGGTCGACGCTCTCTTCAAGTTCGCTCGGGCACTGGACTTCGCGCTCATGCTGCTCGTCGTCGGCGGTGCCGCGGCCCTCGCGCTCGTCCTGCGCTCGGCGGCCGCGGAGCTCCGCGCCCGCCTCTACCGGATCCTCGCCGGGCTTGCGGTCGGGCTCGTGATCGCCGGCATCCTCTGCATCGTCCTCCAGGGCGCCGTCGCCGGAGGGTTCGGCTTATCGGAGGCGTTCCACTGGAACACCGTCGACTCGGTGCTCCAGACGCGCTTCGGGAAGGCGTTCCTGTACCAGCTCGCCTTCTCAGCGGCCACGGCGATCATCGCCTTCGCCGCAGGTTGGCGCCCCAACAAGGTGCTCGGGCCGCTCGCGCTCGTGCCGGCACTCTGTCTGCTGCCGACGATCTCGTCGGCCGGCCACGCTCGGACGAGCGGAACGCTCGCGCTCATCGCCGACGTCGTGCACCTGGCGGCGGCGTCGACCTGGGTCGGCGGGCTCGGCTTCACGATCCTCGCCCTCCTGCTCGCAGGTAACGACCGCTGGCCCCTCGCCGCGCGTGCCGTCCCTCGCTTCTCGATCCTCGCCGTGATCTCCGTCGTCACGCTGATCACGGCCGGACTGGTGCGCGGCTCCGAGGAGCTCGTTCCGTCCGGCACGGCGCTTCGCCACTGGCCTCGGGTCATCTGGACCGGGCTCTGGCACACGACGTACGGACAGTTGCTGCTCGCGAAGATCCTGCTCGTCCTGCCGCTGCTCGGGCTCGGCGCCTACAACAACCGCTTCGCGGTGCCGAGGCTCCGCAAGCAGATCGCGTCGATCGTCGAGCAGCGACGCTTCCTGCGAGCAGCCGGCGCGGAGCTGCTGATCATGGCGACCATCGTCGGAGTGACCGCGGTGCTCGTCACCGAGCCTCCGGCGAAGGCATCCGTCAAGCCTCCGAAGTACTTCACGACCACGGCCCCGATCGGGAACCTCGAGGTCAACCTCCTCGTGGAACCGGCGCGGACGGGACCGAACGTGATCCATCTCTACTTCTTCAATCAAGCGGGGGTCCCGGCCAACACCGCCGACGCGAAGCTCTCGGCAACCCTTCCGAGCAACAACATCGGCCCGCTGCGCATTCCGCTCCAGCGGATCGTCCCCAGCCACTACACGATCTCGGCCGCGGTCTTCCCGCTGCCGGGCGACTGGCAATTGACGATCGAGGCGCGGCGCGGCGAGTTCGAAGCGCTCACGCAAACAGTGACCGTCCCCGTCCGAAAGGGCTGACATGAACCTGCGCAAACCCTTCATCGCAGCGATCACCGCCGCGCTCTTCCTGGCGCCGGCCGCTGCAGCACACGTGACACTCTCGCCAGGCAAAGTCCCGGCGGATAGCTTCCAGCGCTTCGCGTTCCAGGTGCCCGTGGAGCTCAATTCGCCGACGACGAAGGTCGCGGTGAAGCTCCCGGTGGGCATCACCTCTGTCGCCGTCGAGCCGAAGCCCGACTGGACCTGGAAGACCACGACCGTGAAGCTCGCCAAGCCCGTCACGATCGAGGGCGAGACGATCACCGATCGCGTCTCGACCATCACGTGGTCTGGCGGCCCCATCAAGCCGGGTGAGTTCGATGAGTTCGTGATCACCGCCCACGTCCCGGACACGCCGGGGACGACGCTGATCATGCCGGCCGTCCAGACGTACGCGAACGGCAAGGTCGTGCACTGGATCGGCGCGCTCACCGCCGACGAGCCGGCGCCGCACGTGCTGCTGACGGCGGCGACGCCCACGAGTGCGACGACGACTACGACGTCCGCGACTTCTGCGACCTCGGGCGACAAAGACAACGGCCGAGCGAATCTCGCCCTCGGCGTCGCGATCGTCGGCCTGATCGCCGGCCTGGCCGCCTTGGGGCTCGGAATGATGCGCAGGAGGCGCGCTTGAGACGAGGCCTTGCTCTGGCAGCCGTCGCCCTGGTGGCCGCCCTCTCCCCCTCGGCCGCCTTAGCGCACTACGGCACCGCGAAGCTGGGCTACCGCTCGACGATCCGCGGGCTGGAGCCGCCGATGCGGGGCCTGAAGCTGAAGGTCCTCTACGGTGACGACCAGGTGTGGCTCGACAACCTGAGCGGCAAGACGATCATTGTCGACGGCTACGGGACCGACCCTGAGCCCTACCTTCGCTTCGGGCCGAACGGGATCTACGTGAACGTGAACTCGCCGGCCGGCTACCTCAACCAGGACCGGTACGCGAAGACAGCGGTGCCGAAATCTGCGTCGGCCAAGGCTTCGCCAAAATGGGAGAAGCTGGCCGGCGGCCATGTCTGGGCCTGGCACGACCACCGGATCCACTACATGAACCCGATCCCGCCGCCGGTGATCAAGAACGCGCCCCGGAAGCCGCATCACGTCTTCAACTGGAAGGTGCCGCTGACGGCAAACGGCAAGCGCGTCTTCATCACGGGCAGCCTCGACTACAAGCCGCCGCCCAAGCAGAGCTTCCCCGTGACGCTGGCTATCGTGCTCGCGACCTTGGTCGGCGCCGGGATCGTCGGCCTCTTTGCGCTCCGCCGCGTGATTCTCCGCTCCCTGGACTAGACACCTCGACCTTGCCCTCGGAGCGCCGGATGTCCTCGACCTTGACCTCGATCTCGTCGCCGAGCCGGTAGCGGCGCCCGCCGCGGCGGCCGACGAGTGCCGTCCCGAGGTCGTTCAGCTCGTAGTAGTCGCCCTGAAGCCGCCGCGCGGGCAGGTAGCCCTCGAAGACCTCCCCGAAGCGGACGAAGAGCCCGGACGGGATGACGCCGGTGATCTCGCCGGGAAACGGATCCTCCCAGCCGCGGTCGAAGAGCGTGCGCTCGAGCAGCCAGGCCGCGCAGATGTCGTCGGCCTGGTACTCGATCTCGGTCGCGGCCCGCTCCTGCTCGGACGTGTGGTCCGCGAGCGCGCCAAGGTCCTTCGGCACGGGATCGTCTCCCTGCCCCAGCTCCCGGAGCAGCGCGCGGTGGACGACGAGGTCGGGGTAGCGGCGGATCGGCGAGGTGAAGTGCGTGTAGGCGGTGCTGGCGAGGCCGGAGTGGCCGAGATTGCGCGGGTCGTAGTGCGCCTGCTTCAGGGAGCGCAGGACGAGCGCGGGGAACGCCTCCGCCCCACGTTTGGACTTGCGCACGTACTCCGTGACGCGCTCGCTCGCGGCCGCGGCGAGGCGCGCCGCGTCCGCAGGGGACATACTCTCGCGCTTCGGAACCGGCAGGGTCGGCACCTCGAGGTCGGTGAGCTTCGCGAGCATGAGCTCGACCGCTTGCGGCTCGGGCGGCTCGTGGACGCGGTAGAGCGACTCGCGCCGGCGGCTCGAGAGAAACTCGGCCACGGCCTCGTTCGCGAGGATCATCAGCTCCTCGATCAGGGAGTGGGCCTTCGGCTCCGACTCGAGCCAGGCGCGCTCCACCCCACCCTGGCCGTCGAACGCGAAGTTGATCTCGCGGCTCTCGATCCGGAGCGCGCCGCGGGCGAAACGACGGCGGCGCAGCTCGGACGAGATGCGGTCGGTCAGGCGGAGGCCCGCGACAGTCTCTGGATCGGCTTTCCCGCCGGCGAGAATTTGCTCGGCCTGCGAGTAGGTGAGCCGCTCGTTGCTGCGAATCACGGACCGGTAGAACAGCGGCTCGCCGGGCTCGAGGCCGGCGCTGAAGGGGATCTCGACCGTGACCGTGAGCCGGTCCTCGTTGGGCCGGAGCGAGCAGGCCTCGTCGGCGAGCGAGTGCGGGAGCATGGGCGCGACGAGCCCTGGCACGTAGACCGAGTTCGCGCGCTCGGCGGCGCCGCGGTCGAGCGGCGACCCTGCCGGGACGAAGTACGAGACGTCCGCGATGTGCACCCAGACGCGGAGGCCCTCGCCTTCGGCCCGCACCGAGATCGCGTCGTCGAAGTCCTTCGCCGTCTCGGGGTCGATCGTGAACGTGTGCAGGTCGCGCAGGTCGGTTCGCCCCTCGAAGCTCGGGGTGGGGAGGTCGTGCGGCTCGAAGCCCTCACGCAGCCCTTGCTCCACGAGGAGCGCCTCGAGGACGGTCGCGATCGCCTTGGCGGGCCCGATGACCCGCTCGACGCGAGCGCGCCCCCGGCCCTGGGTGACCTCGACGAGGTCGCCGACCTCGGCCTCGCCGAGCCCCTTTCGGTCGATCGTGATCGGGGTGCCCGGCACGAAATACGGCTCGCCGACGACGAGCTTGCCGCGCTTGTTGAGCTCGACGATCAGGTTGTTAGACGCGCAGGAACCGGCGCATCGTGATCGTCGAGCCGGCCGCGCCCAGCACGAGACCGAGGCAAAGCAGCATCAGCGCGGTGTACTCGAACGCGATCGCGTTCACGTCCTTGCCTGCGTCGAGCCTGCCGATGGTCGCCGGCAGGACGAGCTCCTTGCCGAGGAAGAGCAGGACGATCGCCGCGGCCGCTCCGAGGACGCCCGTCAGCAGGCCCTCGACGACGAACGGCCCGCGGACGAACCAGTTCGAGGCACCGACGAGCTTCATGACCTCGATCTCACGCCGCCGCGCGAAGATCGAGAGCCGGATCGTGTTGCCGATCAGAATCGTCGCGGCGCCGAGCAGGATGATGATCGCAAGCGCCGACAGGACCTCGAAGATATGCGCGACTCGCAGGATGCGCGTTGCAGTCTTCTTGCCGAAGTTGACGTTCTCGACGCCCGGCGGCAACGGGTCGAGGCTGTTGGCGATCGCCACGACGTCCTCGCCATGCTTCGGGTGCACCTTGAACGCGTCGGGTAGCGGGTTCGCGGGGACGCTCTTGACGAGGTCGGGCTGCTTCTTGCGCATGATCTCGAGCGCCTGCTCCTTCGAGATGTAGTCGACGGACGCGACCCTCGGGTCGTTCTGAAGCAGGACGCGGACGGCATTCTTCTGCGGGGTCGTGACGGCGGCCTTGCAGTTTTGCGGCGTGCAGAGGTAGACGTTGATGTCGAGCTGTCCCTTCGCGTGCTCGCTCCACGAGCGCGCCCAGGTGCCGAGCCCGATCAGCAGGCCGACGAGGAACATGCCGATCAGGACGGTCAGGGCCGAGGCAAGCGTAGTCGAGAGACTCGCGGTCAGCGAGCGCCAGGCCTCGGCGATGACGACGCTGACCTTCACTCCGCGTAGCCTCCTCGCCGCTCGTCACGCAGCAGCTTCCCGTCCTCGAGCGCGATCACGCGGCGGCGCATCTTGTCGACCATCTCGCGGTCGTGGGTGACCATGAGCACGGTCGTCCCGGCGCGGTTGATCCGGTACAGGAGCTGCATGATCCCGACGGAGGTGTCGGGGTCGAGGTTCCCGGTCGGCTCGTCGCAGACGAGGAGCGGCGGATGGTTGACGAACGCGCGGGCGATCGAGACACGCTGCTGCTCGCCGCCGGAGAGCTCGTCGGGAAGGGAGCTCATCTTGTGCGCGAGGCCGACCATGTTCAGGACCTCGGGCACCTTGCGGCGGATCGAGTCCGAGCCCTCGCCCTGCACCTTCAGCGCGTAGGCGACATTCTCCGCCGCGGTCCTGTTCGGCAACAGCTTGAAGTCCTGGAAGACGCAGGCGACGTTCCGGCGCAGCTGCGAGACCTTGCGGCGTGGTAGGCGAACGAGATCGCGGCCCGCGACGATGATGCGGCCCGAGGTCGGCTCGAGCTCCTTCAGCAGCAGCCGCACGACCGTCGACTTCCCCGAGCCCGACGCGCCGACGACGAAGACGAACTCGCCCTTGTCGATGACAAACGAGACGTCCGAGAGCGCGGCGACGTTCGGCTCGTAGATCTTCGTCACGCCGTCGAAGACGATCATCGCGTGCTCGGTCGCGACGACGGGTTGCCCGTTCTGCTCCGCGAGCGCGGCCGTAGGCGTTTCTTGCTCTATCTGGGCGATGTCTTCCGGCACGGGGGGATCTGACGTTCCGAGCCAGGTTTCAATCTGGCCTCGGTGTACATAGGACGGCCCAGAGGGCCGCTCCCGCCTCTCTCAGCAGCCCCTGAGTCTAGCGAAAGCCTCTGACGTCCTAAAGGACCCTACCGGCGGCTTTCTCCAGCAAATAGGCCTGGACGAAGCCGTCGAGGTCGCCGTCCAGCACTCCCTGGATGTTCCCGACCTCGTGCTCGGTGCGGTGATCCTTGACCAGCTGGTAGGGGTGGAGCACGTAGCTGCGGATGGCATTTCCGCCGAAGCCCATGCTCACGACCCCGCGCTCCTTGGCGAGCTCGGCGTCGCGCTCCTCCTCGGCGAGCTCGGCCAGGCGCGAGCGGAGGATCCGCATCGCGGTCGCCTTGTTCGAGGACTGTGAGCGCTCGTTCTGCACGCTGACGACGAGGCCGGAGGGCAGATGCGTGAGACGGACGGCCGAGTCGGTCTTGTTCACGTGCTGGCCGCCGGCGCCGCTTGCGCGGTAGGTGTCGACGCGGACGTCGCTCTCGTCGACCTCGATCTCGGCGTCGTCGGCCAGCAGCGGTGCGGGGATCACCTGCGCGAATGAGGTGTGACGGCGATGTGCCTGGTCGAACGGCGAGAGGCGGACGAGCCGGTGCTTGCCTCGCTCGGCCCTGAGGATCCCGTACGCGTTCTCGCCCTCGATCGTGAACGTCGCCGACTTGAGGCCGGCCTCCTCGCCCGGGCTCGCCTCGAGCACTTCGGTCTTGAAGCCGCGTTTTTCGGCCCAGCGGAGGTACATGCGCAGGAGCATCTCGGTGAAGTCCTGCGCATCGGTTCCGCCTGCGTCGGACTGGATCGTGACGACGGCGTCGCCCGCGTCGTACTCGCCCGAGAAGAGGGCGTCCTCCTGGAGGCGCGCGAGCTCCTGCTCGAGCGGCTCGAGCGAGGTCTGGATGTCGGCAGCCATGTCGCCGTCCATGGCGAGGAGCTCGCGCGCGTCGTCGTACTCGCGGGTGAGGCGCTCGTAGCGCTCGAGCCGCTTGGCGATGCGGGCATGCTCGGTGGAGATGGCGGCTGCGCCCTGCTGGTCGTCCCAGAAGCCGGGCTCACCCATCTTCGCCTCGAGCTCGGCGGCGCGTGTCGCTAGCCCGTTGGGGTCAAAGGTAATCACGGACCCAGTCGAGCTGGGCCCCGATCTGCTCCAGGCGCTCGTCAAGCGAAGCGGCGTCTGCCATGGGCCGATGGTAGCCGCCGCGAAAGGAACGAGCCGAGCGACGGCCCGATCAGCCCTGACCAGGGCCAGGCCCTGGCCAGGTCCGCTTTGTACGGGTGACGCAGACCGGCAGCGTCCCGGCTTGTCACCGCGAAGTGGCTTATCCCGTTGATCAGGGAGAAGCAGCTGGCGGGCGGAGCCGGGCTTTGCCCGGCGGGAGCCCAAGAGCCGCTAAACGCTGAGAGGTGTGAAGGAGGGGGCCAACGGGGGAACCCTGGGTTGCCCCGTTACTGGCCGTGGCACTTCTTGAACTTCTTGCCGCTTCCGCACCAGCACGGATCGTTGCGGCCGACCTTCTCCCGATCGGAGGTCACGCGCTGTTGGGTCGCGACCGAACCTCCGCCGCCGAAGCCGCCGGTGCTGACACCCGTGCTCAAGGCGCCGACCGCCTCACCGCCGAAGCCGGCCGCGGCGATCGCGTCCGCGCCGGCGAGCGACTCGTGCTCGTAGGCGAAGGCACCGTCCCCGTCCTGCTGGTGCAGCAGCTCCTCGGCTTCGTGCGGCTCGATCCGGGCGTGGAACAGGAGGTTCAGCACCTCTTCGCGGATCAGGAGGCCGAGCTCCTGGAACATGCCGTGGCCCTCGGACCGGTACTCGACGAGCGGATCCTTCTGGGCGAATGAGCGCAGATGGACGCCCTCGCGGAGGTAGTCCATGTTCTCGAGGTGCTCGCGCCAGCGCGTGTCGACGACCTCGAGGACGATGAAGCGCTCCACATCGCGCGCGACCTCGTCGCCCCAGAGCTTCTCCTTCTCGGCGTAAAGCTCGAGCGCCTCGTCGCGAAAGTCCTCCAGCAGCGCCTCGCGGCTGATCTCGTCGAGATCCTCCCTCAGCTCCTCGACGGTGAAGTCCGCGTCCGTGAAGGCGTTGAACGCCTGCACGAGCCCGTCGAGATCCCACTCCTCGATTTCCTCGCCCTCGGTGTGCAGGGCGATGAGGCCTTCGAGCACCTGGTCGATCCATTCCTTGATCTCGTCCGAGAGATCCGCGCCGTCGAGCACCTGCCTGCGCTGGGCGTAGATGACCTCGCGCTGCGTGTTCATGACGTCGTCGTACTTGAGGACGTTCTTGCGCGAGACGAAGTTCTGCTCCTCGACCTTCTTCTGGGCGTTCTCGACCTGCTTCGAGAGGAGCCCCGACTCCATCGGCTGGTCGTCCGGCACCTTGAAGCGCTCCATGATCCCGTGGATCCGGTCACCGGCGAAGAGGCGAACGAGGTCATCCTGCCCGGAGAGGTAGAACCGCGACTCACCGGGGTCGCCCTGACGGCCGGAGCGGCCGCGGAGCTGGTTGTCGATCCGCCGCGCTTCGTGCCGCTCGGTGCCGAGCACGTAGAGCCCGCCGAGATCGGTGATGCCCTCGGCGAGCTTGATGTCGACTCCGCGGCCCGCCATGTTCGTCGCGATCGTGACGGCGCCACGCTGGCCCGCGTCCTTGATGATCTCCGCCTCTCGCTCGTGCGCTTTGGCATTGAGGACGTTGTGCGGGATGCCCGTGCGGGTCAGGAGCTGCGAGAGGTGCTCCGAGACCTCGACGGAGATCGTGCCGACGAGTACCGGCTGGCCCTTCTCGTGGCGCTCCTTGATGTCGTCGAGCACCGCGTTGTACTTCGCTTCCTTTGTCTTGAAGATGTAGTCGTTGCGGTCGTCGCGGGCGACGTCCACGTTCGTCGGGATCTGGGCCACGCTCAGGTTGTAGATCTCGACGAACTCCTTCTCCTCCGTCTTCGCCGTGCCCGTCATGCCCGCAAGCTTCTCGTAGAGACGGAAGTAGTTCTGGAGCGTGATCGTCGCCATCGTGACGTTCTCTTCCTGGATCGCAACGCCCTCCTTGGCCTCGACCGCCTGGTGCAGGCCTTCCGACCAGCGGCGGCCCTCCATGATGCGGCCGGTGAACTCGTCGACGATCTTGACCTCGCCGTCGTCGATGACGTAGTCGACGTCGCGCTGGAAGAGCGACTGCGCCTTCAGCGCCTGTGTCAGATGGTTGACCATCTGCATGTTGCGCGCGTCGTACATGTTCTCGATCCCGAGGGCGCGCTCGACCTTGTCGATCGCGGCCTGGCTCGGCGAGACGGTCTTGAACTTCTCGTCGTAGAGGTAGTCGGCGCCCGAGAGCTCGGTCTCGTCCATCCCCTTGCCCTCGCCCTTCTGCTTGCTCGGCTGCCCGTTCAAGCCCTTCACGATGCGGGCGAAGTCGTAGTAGACCTTTGCCGCCGTCTCCGGCTCACCGGAGATGATGAGCGGCGTCCGCGCCTCGTCGATCAAGATCGAGTCGACCTCGTCCACGATCGCGTAGGCATAACCGCGCTGGACCGTTCCCTCGAGGGTGACCGCCATGTTGTCGCGGAGGTAGTCGAACCCGAACTCGGCGTTCGTGCCGTAGGTGATCTCGGCCCCGTACGCCTCCGAGCGCTCCGAGAACGGCATCATGTTCTGGATGAAGCCGGCGCGGACGCCGAGTGCGTCATAGACGGGCTTCATCCATTCGGGGTCTCGCTTGGCCAGGTAGTCGTTGACCGTGACGAGGTGGACGTTGTTGCCCGTCAGGGAGTTGAGGTACAGCGGCATGGTGGCGACGAGCGTCTTTCCTTCACCCGTCTTCATTTCCGCGATGTCGCCCTCGTGGAGGACGATGCCGCCCATCAGCTGTACATCGAACGGACGCTGGCCGAGCCCGCGCTTAGCGGCCTCACGAACAGTCGCGAACGCCTCGAAGAGGAGGTCCTCGAGCGGCTCGCCGTTGGCCACCCGCTCCTTGAACTCGACCGTCTTGCCCTTGAGCTCGTCGTCCGAGAGCTTCTCGAAGTCGGGCTCGAGCGTCGTGATGTAGTCGGCCTGCTGGGCAAGCCGCTTCAGGCGGCGCCCTTCGCCCAGGCGCAGGACTTTTTCGAACGTTCCGTAGTCGGTGGACATCGTTTCTAGAGTATCGGCTCAGAGTGGGAGTACCGTGACCTCCCAGAGCCTGTCGTCCAGGCGCGTGGCTCGCAGGACGAACGAGCCGAATTGCTGGGACGCGAACTGTTCCAGGGTCGGCAGGTCGGCCCGCGTCTCGACGTCGTCGAGCCGAGTCGTTCGCTCGCCCTCGTTGACGACGAGCTCGACCTTGTCGCCGGCGATGTCCTCCGGAACCTCGACGACCGTCACGCGCATGGCGGCCACGCTCCAGACGTCCGCGGCCTGCCTGAGGGCGAGCGCATGGTACGGCGCCTCGACCAGGCCCTCGAGCGCGTCGGCCAGAGGCGTCAGGGCCTCGTCGGGCAGATCGTCGTCGGTGAAGATCGTCCCGTCCGCGAGCGTGACGAAATCAGTCTCGTCGCCCGGCAGCGCGGGCGCCTCGGCGCTCGTCACGGCGTCCCACTCGCGAACCCGGGGAATGCCGTGGATTCCAGCCACCTGCCAGAGCGGGTGCCGAGGGTCGATCGCGGGCGGGAGAGCCACCTCGTTCACGCCCCGCGGCAAGTCCAGGCCTCCCTCGCGGGCCAGCTTCTCGTGGATGGGCTCGCCCCGCCGGAAGAGGCCCACTACGACGGTTCGATCAGCCCGTAGTTCCCGTCGAGCCGGCGGTAGACGACGTTGACCTCGTCGGACTCCGCGTTGCGGAAGACGAAGAAGTCGTGACCGACGAGCTCGAGCTGGAGAACCGCCTCGTCCGGCGCCATCGGCTTGACGGCGAACTGCTTCGTCTTGACGATCATCGGCCCTTCCTCGGGAGCCTCCAGCGGGACGGGCTCCGCAGCTGCGCCGTCCGGGCGGTCGTGCTTGCGCGGCCGCCTCTTGTCGCGGTAGCGCTTGACCTGGCGCTCGAGCTTGTCCACGAGCTGGTCGATCGAGGCCTTCATATCCTCCGACGTCTCTCGTGCGCGCAGGACAGGCCCCTTCGTCCAGACGGTCGCCTCGGCGACCTGGTTTGCGGCGATGGACGGGTTCTTCTCGACGGCGAGCTCGAGCTCGATGCGAGTCGGGTCGTTCACGAGCCGGTCGAGCTTGGCGAGCTTGTCCTCGGCGTACTTGCGGATCTGATCGCTGACCTCGACGTTCCGGCCCTTCACCTGAAGATTCATGGGCCGCGAAACCTATCGAACGGCTCGCGCGAACGTGACCACCTCCACTCTGCGCGCGCCCGCCTTGCGGAGTGCCGACGCGGCCGCGGAAACGGTTGCTCCGCTTGTGTAGACGTCGTCGACGAGGATCAGCTCTCTCGGAGCGGCTCCGGTCGCCTGGAAGACGCCGCGGACGTTTCGCCGCCGCTCGGCGAGCGGGAGGCCGCGCTGCGGGCGCACTCCGGGCGAGCGCGCGAGCAGCGGGATGACCGGCAGCTGCCAGCACTTGCCGAGCGCCGCGGCCAGCCGCTCGGCCGGGTTGTGACCGCGTGTCAGCCGGCGATCGGCGTCACTCGGCACGAAGGCGATCGTGTAGGCGCTCGGACGGGCCACGACCTCGCTCACGAGCTCGGCGGCCAGCGAGGCGACGTTGCGGAGGCCGCGGTCCTTCCAGGCTGCGACCAGGGAGCGGGCGGCGTCGTCATACGCGACCGCGGCTCGCGCGGTCGCAAACGGGATGCGGCGTCCTGCGCACTCCCGGCAGCGCTCGACGGGCCAGGCGGTCGGAGCGCCGCAGCGGTCGCACCTCGGTCCCTCGATCCGGGTCAACCGCGCCCGGCAGCCCTCGCAAAGCGTGTCCGCGGACGCACCGCAGACGGCACAGAAGCTGGGGAGGATCAGGTCGAGCAGAGCCGCGCCGGGGCGCATGCGTCGACGGTACGAGTCAAGCCAGCACGGTGATGTGACAGATCTGGGCCAAGACAGCCGAAAGGCCGCTGCGGGCGGCCTTTCGTGGGGGGAGGGAGTGCGTGCGCCGTATTCGGCGCGGGGATCAGCCTGGGTCGTCGCTGCGGGCGAGCCGCTTGAGGAAGCCGCGACGCTCCCAGAGGTGCTGCTGGAGGGCTTCGCTCGCATACGCCTTGTCGGTCGCGGCGACGAGGTCCGTCGTTGCCGAGAGCTCGACGTGTGCGGGGCCGGTGGGTGCGTTCATCGGTTCGTCCTTTCCTTCGACTCGAGCGCTTCCTTGCGCTCACTGATTCCATCGAACCAGACGTCCCTAAGCCCGCCCTGAGAGTTGGCTAAGAGGTACCTAAGCCTTCGGTTATGACTCTGTTAGTCGACCGTGTAGTTCTCGCGAACCGGCAGATGGTCCCGGGCCACGGGCCCGGGACTCGCGCAAAGTGCTCCGCACTTTGCGCGACCAAAAGCACGCACCCCAACGAACGGCAGGTCGACGGTCCCGCTCACAGCAGGATCCGCTGGGGATTAGAGAGCTCGAGGCCGTCGTTGGCGAACTCGCGAGCCTTCAAGTGAGAGCTCCTTCGGCCACGACGTTTGTTAGTCGACCGTGTAGTTCTCGCGAACCGGCATTCCGGTCCGCTCCCGCAGCCGGTTGTCCGCCTCGAGCAGCTGTTGGAGGTTGCCGATGTCGTCCCACTCGCCGGCGAAGCGGTAGCCGTGCACCGGCGTCCGTGTATGGATCCAGGCGACGAAGTTTCCCGGCGCATCCGGCGGGTTGCCCTCTTCCAGATAGCTCGCAAGCAGCCCGAGATCCTGCCCGCGGTAGAGGTACGCGGCCGTGGCGGCGAGATGGCCGCGCGGACGGGCGGGCTTCTCCTCGAAGCCGACGACCCGGTCGTCAGCGTCGAGCTCGATCACCCCATAGCTCTTGAGGAGCTCTCGGTCGGCGACCTCGTACACCGCGAGCGCGCTGCCGCCCTTCTCGCGCCAGAAGGCGACGAAGTCGGACAGTGAGTAGCCGACGAGATTGTCACCCGCGACGACGAGCAGGTCCTCGCCCTCGAGGCCGGCGCGTTCGATCGTGAACGAGAGATCGCCGATTGCGCCGAGCCGGTCCTCGTTCGAGGTCGTACCGTCGTCGTGAACCGTCACGTCCGAAGGTGCCCAGTCCTCGAACAGCGGGGCGAACCGCGAGTTCGTGACCAGGTGGATCTCGTCGATCTCCTCGACCTCGCGGATCCGGTCGAGCAGGTAGTCGAGCATCGGCCGCCCGGCAAGCGGCAGCAGCATCTTCGGGGTCGAATCGGTGAGCAGGCTGAGCCGCGTGGCGTACCCCGCGGCGAGGACGACCGCCTCCAGGGTCTACGTGCCTTCGTCCCAAGAAGCAAGGTACTTCTCTTGCTCCGGGGAGAGGTGATCGATGTCGATGCCCATCGTCTCGAGCTTGAGCCGGGCGATCTCCTTGTCGATCTCCACGGGCACGTCGTAGACCTTCTTCTCGAGCGAGGCCGCGTTCTCGACGATGTACTCGGCCGAGAGCGCCTGGTTCGCGAACGACATGTCCATGACCTGGGCCGGGTGCCCTTCCGCGACGGCCAGGTTGACGAGCCGGCCGTCCGCGAGCAGGTAGATCTTCCGCCCGTCTGCGAGCGTGAACTCGTCGACGAGCGCCCGGGCCTCGCGCGTCTCGGTCGCCAGCGACCTGAGCGCGGGGATGTCGATCTCGACGTTGAAGTGCCCGGTGTTGGCGAGGATGGCGCCGTCCTTCATGCGCTCCATGTGCTCGCTGCGAATCACGCCCTTGTCGCCCGTCGCGGTCACGAAGATGTCCCCCACCTCGGCGGCGCGCTCCATCGTCAGCACCTCGAAGCCGTCCATGACAGCCTCCAGGGCCTTCAGCGGGTCGACCTCGGTGATGATCACGTGCGCTCCCATGCCCTTGGCGCGTGTGGCGAGGCCGCGGCCGCACCATCCGTAGCCGGCAACCACGAACTTGCTCCCCGCGAGCAGCTTGTTCGTCGCGCGGAGGATGCCGTCGATCGTCGACTGGCCCGTGCCGTAGCGGTTGTCGAACAGGTGCTTCGTGTTCGCCTCGTTGACGGCTACGATCGGGAAGCCGAGGGCACCGTCGCGCTCAAGCGCCTTCAGGCGGATGACGCCGGTCGTCGTCTCCTCGGTGCCGCCGATCACGTCGCCGAGCTGCTCCCGGCGATGCTGGTGCAGGACGCCGATCACGTCGGCGCCGTCGTCCATCGTGATTTGCGGCTTGTGGTCGACCGCGGCGTCGATGTGCGCGTAGTACGAGTCGTTGTCCTCGCCGTTGATCGCGAAGACCGAGACCTCGTACTCGTCCACGAGCGCGGCTGCGACGTCGTCCTGGGTGGACAGCGGATTCGACGCGCAGAGAACGACGTCGGCCCCGCCGGCCGTCAGCGTGCGCGCGAGGTTCGCGGTCTCCGTGGTGACGTGGAGGCAGGCGGAGATTCGGTAGCCGGCCAGCGGCTGCTCGGCCTCGAAGCGCTCCCGGATCGCAGCCAGCACCGGCATGTTCCTGTCGGCCCAGGCGATCCGGCGGACGCCCTCTCCGGCGAGCCCCAGATCCTTGACGTCATGTCTGCGTGTCGTTGCCATTCAGTCCTCTCCCTCCGCTGCGCGGAGTGTAGTCACGCGGCAAGCAGCCGCTCGTGCTTTGTCTGCTCCCAGTCGAGCGCCTCGACGCCGAGGCCGTGGAGCCAGGTGTCGATCGCGGCGCGCAGGTCGGGCTCGCGCCTCAGTCTCGCGGCAAAGGCGACGTCGCTGAGCTCCACGGCGAACCGGGAGCGCAGCTCGCGCAGCGCTCGTAGCTGATTGAGCTCACGGATGCCGTACAGGCGGTAGCCCGAGGTCGTCCGCTGGGGGACGACGAGCCCGGAGGCCTCGAGATACCTGAGCATGCGTGCCGACCAACCGGTCCGCGACGCCGCTGCTCCGACCGTGAGCGAATCCACGGGTGTAGCTTACCACAGTTGTGTCAAGGTTTGCTGGCACGCCCGTAACGGTCCTCGAGCCGGACGACGTCCTCGACCTGCGGCGTGGAGACCTCGATGATCGTCGTGTCCTCGAGCGCCCTCACGCGGTGGACGGTCCCGGGCCGGATCCTGAACGCCGCCCCCGGCGCGACCACCTCGACGCTGAGCGCCTTCTTCCCCGGCTCCCCCAACTCGAGCTCGGCCCGGCCCGAGTGGACGAGCCACGACTCGTCTTTCTCCCGGTGGAACTGAAGGCTGAGCGACTCACCGGCTTTGACGAACAGCAGCTTGCCGCAGTAGTCGTCCGTCAGAGCCCAGATCAGCTCGTGTCCCCACGGCTTGTCGATCGTGGTCGGCTCGACCACAAAGGGCTCCAGACCGCCAAGGTTCGGAGAATCGCTCACGCTTGCGCCGCCGCTGCGGCGAGCCAGTTCGGGTTGGCACGCACGTGCTCGTCCGCCGCGCGGAGGTCCTTCGGCGTGTTCACCGTCAGCCAGACGCCCTCGTGGCGGAATGCGTACAGCTTCCCTTCTGAGGCAAGCTCCGGGAAGGTCGTCCGCTCGTGGTCGCCCTTCTCCGGGAGCCGCGCGATCGCCTCCTCGTCGAGCACGTCCACGCCCGCGTGCACCCAGTGCGGGAGCTTCGGCGACTCGTCGAAGCCGCTGACTCGATCGTCCTCGTCGAGCTCGACGACCCCGAAGCCGGTCGGCAGGCGAGCGACGGTGACCGTTGCTGCTCCTCCGTGAGCACGATGCGCGTCGAGTAGCGCGGCCAGATCGGCGTGGATCAGCTCGTCGCCGTTCAGCACGTAGACCGGTCCGTGCTCCTGCCGCGCCTGTGCCGCCAGGCGGGCGCCTCCCCCACGCCCCAGCGGCTCGCCCTCGGGCACCGTCACGATCTCAGGCCCGAGGCCCGCGAGCTCGGACTCGAAGAGCTCTTCCTGGCCCGCCGCGCAGCTGACGATCACCCGGTCGACGCCCGCCGCGGCGAGCAGGGCGACCTGGTAGGCGGCAAGCGGCCGTCCGGCGATCGGGACGAGCGCCTTCGGCCGGCCCTGCGCCGCGTCGCCGAGCCGCTCGGCCTTGCCGCCGGCTAGGAGGATCGCTTCCATGCCTCGATTCTCTCGCTTTTAGGGACGGCCTATGCCCTCGTAGTCGAAGCCGGCCGCGCGGACCGCCTCGGGATCGAGCAGGTTGCGCCCGTCCACGATGAGCGGCGTGCGCATCGCTCCATGGACCTCTGGGGAAGCGATGTCCGCGAGCTCCGGCCACTCCGTGACGATCACGGCCGCGTCGGCGCCTCGAAGAGCGTCGAGCACCGACGCCTCGACGACGACTCCGTCCAGCTCTGGATGCGCCTTGACGAGCGGGTCCCAGGCACGGACCTCGGCCCCTTCGGCCCGAAGCAGCGCGCTGAGGACGAGTGACGGCGCCGCGCGCATGTCGTCCGTCCCAGGCTTGAAGGCGAGGCCGAGCAGGGCGATCGACTTTCCGCGGAGGTCGCCCAGGTGCTCCTTCAGCTTCCCGAGGAGCCGGCGCTTCTGAAGCTCGTTCACCTCCATGACGGCGCTCAGGAGCTGAAAGTGGTAGCCGCTGCTCCCTGCGAGGAGTTTGAGGAAGGAGACATCCTTCGGATAGCAGGAGCCCCCATAGCCGACCCCGGGACGCAGGTAGCTCGTCCCGATGCGCGCATCCAGCCCCATGCCGCGGGCAACGTCGTCGACATTGGCTCCGACAGCCTCGGACACGTTTGCGATCTCGTTGATGAAACTGATCCTGGTCGCGAGGTACGCGTTCGAGGCGAGCTTGATCATCTCCGCGGAGGGGACACTCGTCCGGACGATCGGCGCTCCGAAGCCGTCGTAGAGCCCAGCCACTCGGTCACCGTGCTCAGCTTCGAACGCCCCGATCACGATCCGGTCGGGTTGCCTGAAGTCCTCGATCGCGCGGCCCTCCGAGAGAAACTCGGGGTTCGAGACGTAGCCGACACTCGGATCGAGCTCGGACCGGATCCGCTCGCCTGCGCCGACCGGGACCGTGCTCTTCATGACCAGGATCGCGCCGGCAGGCGAACCGAGATCCCCGACCACCGACCAGACCGGCGCCAGGTTCGCCTCGCCCGAGGGCCCGGGTGGCGTGTCCACGCACGAGAAGAAGATCTGCGCGTTCGCCTTCAGCTCGTCTGCGTCGAGCGTGAACGTCAACCGCTCCCGGTTCCGCTCGATCAGCTCCGCGAGGCCGGGCTCGTGGAACGGCAGGCGCCCCGCGTTCAGCTCCTCGATCTTCGCCCGCACGACGTCGCGGACGACGACCTCGTGGCCGAGGTCCGCGAAGCAGGCTCCGGTGACGAGGCCGACCCAGCCGGCCCCGAAGATGCCGAGGGTCGGCTTCGGTTCGGTCACGCGCGTAACTTACTTGTGGAGCGGTCTGAGACCCTTGGCGATCGCGAGCATCGTCTCGTTCGAGAGCGAGTCGAGCAGCGTGTTCACGACCCAGTAGGTCGCGCCGCCGGCGCGGAGCACGACCATGTGCAGGTGCGGGCCGCTGTAGTAAAGGTCGTACTGGCGGCCCTTGATCGCCTGGCTGAAGTTGCGGCCGTCGAGGATCGGGGCGTGGGTCCAGTTCGTCTCCTCGATCCCCCAGTACTCGCTCGAGGCCGTCTGGAACGTCAGGCGGACCGCCCTCGACTTCCCGAGCTTGTAGACACGGAGCGGGACGACCGAGCTCAGAGCCGAAGAGCGCTCGATGACGGTCGGCAACTGGAGCGGGAAGCCGACCTTCCACGCGACGGCGGCCCGGACGGTAGGAAGGGTCTCGTCCTTGCCCGGCCGGACGTTCGCGGGCTCGCGCGGAGGCGTGCGATCGGGGGCGGTCGGAGTCAGCTGGCCGGTGAAGTTCTGCCCGACGACCACGGTCAGCATGGCTCCGTTCGACAGCGTCGCCAGCATCGCCGTCCCGCCCGGTAGCGCCTTCGCATCGGCTGAGTTGAAGAGGGCGACCATCTTCACCGCTGCGAGCCGCGCGCCGTGCGCCTTGCTGAAGAAGACCTGCGTCCGGAACGCGTGCGCCAACCGGCCGGGAGCGTTGGCCTGAAAGCCCTCGGGCGGCGACTTGACCGCGTAGCCCTTCTGCGCCAGCAGGTAGCTCGTGTTCGCCGCCGAGCCGGCGACGCCGTTCCCGTTCAGGACGACGACCGAGGTCTTCCTGGGGCTCGGGGCTCCGACTTTTCGCTGCTTCGTCCGCAGGCCGATCTGCTCGGTCGCCTTCTCGGGTGCCTGGGCGTCCGGATTCTGGAACTCCGCGACGGCGGCCTGGATGTTCGACTGGTCGGTGGTCAACTCGTTCGAGCCGGTCAGCCCGGCGATCTTCACCTGGACGAAGTTGCCCGATGGAAGGCCGTAGGCGAAGAGCCCGTACGAGGTGAGCGTCTTCAGAGAGGCTCCTCTCCCTCCGGCTTGGCCGATCTGGATGTTGTTCCTGAGGGCACCGACGATCTTCGGGATGGCCTTCGGCTTATAGGAGGTGTTCACCGCCTGTTTCAGCGCCTTCACGAAGGCCTGTTGCCGGGCGAGCCGGTAGAGGTCGGAGTCGGTGTGCCTGAAGCGCACGAAATCGAGCGCCTTCGAGCCCTTGAGCCGCTGGTAGCCCGGCCAGAGGTTGATCGTCGAGAACACCCCGCCGTGCGGGTTGTAATACCGGTGGTCGATGTCCATCCACACGCCGCCGAGACGGTCGACCGTCTGCCGGAAGCCGTCGAAGTTGACCGCGATCAGGTAGTGGATCGGGATGTTCGTGAGCGCCCGGACCGTCTCCAGAGTCCCCTGCGGGCCGCAGAACGCGTACGCCGAGTTGATCCGGCCGAGCGAAGAGCCACCGTTGGGGCAGCGGACCTGGACGATGAGGTCTCGGGGGAAGGAGAGCATCGAGATGGTCTTCCCCTGCGGGTCGGCGCGCAGGAGCATCACCGTGTCCGAGCGCGACGGCGCGTTCCCGTCCTCCGGACGGTGGTCGTAGCCGATCACGAGCGCGTTCGTCGGCGCGAGCTTGTCGGTCGGCGGGAGGTCGAGCTGCTTGGCGGCGAGCTTCACCGCGCCCTCCGGGCTGAGCGCGGCGACGCTCTCGGCCGCCCAGAGGTAGGTCCCGCCGGCGATGCCGAGGACGGTTGCGACGCAGAGCGCGAGGACGATGAAGAGGACGCGCCCGACGACGCGCCAGCCGCTGCGCACGCGCTCGGGCTGGCGGTAGCGCTGGACGGGGCTGAGGACGCCCGGTGGGAGGACGGCGTGGCCGTCGCCGTTGACGACCGCCACACGGCCGATTCCTCGCTTCAGAGTGGTTCTCATCCGAAAAGCCGCGAACGCCTCCCGGCGTCCACTTCCACGATCGTAGCCGACTCGACGGCTTGTTCGATCAGTACCCGGCCACCCCTCCTACCCGACTTTGCCGCTAAGAGTGACCGGCTCCGGCGTGTGCCCGGTTCAGAGACTCCTCGGCAAGGCGCGTGCCCTCGACCATGTTCCTGAGCTTCTCGTAGGCGACGTCCCAGCTCCGTGTCCGCAGGCCGCAGTCCGGGCAGACGTGCAATCGCCTGGGATCGCCGAAGACCTCGGCCGCGTACAGGATCCGGTCACGCACGAGCTCCGGCGGCTCGATGAAGTCCGTGTGGATGTCGAGCACGCCGAGGCCCAGGATCGGGTCGTACGGCAGGTCACGCCACTTGGAGATCACCTCGTACCCGGGCCGCTCCGCGCTCGTGGTGCCGAGCTCGCGCGTGTCGTAGTTCGCGAAGCCGACGCAGTACTGGCGGCAGCCGCTCATGCCCTCGATCGCCGGGAAGAAGAGGTCGTAGTCGGAGAAGCAGAGATGCGTCGAGAACATGCAGCCCTCGAGCCCTTCGACGGAGACGTTGAAGCTCTCGACGAAGACGTCGAGCTCGTCCTCCTCGGTCGACGCGCCAGGCTCGTCGACCTGGATCCAGGTCGCGCCGAGGTCGATCAGCGCCTCGAGGTTCGGGCGGATGATGTTGCGGGCGATGTCGAGCGTCAGCTCGCGGCGCGCCTCGACCTCGTCCTTCCGGGACAGGCCTCCTCCGAGCCGGCCCTCCTTGGGCAGGTGGTGCTCGTCGTACGACCAGACGGCGACCGTGTACGCGCCGGTGATCGGGATCTTCAGATCGTTCTTCGCGGCCGACTGGAGGAACGAGAACTCGTCATTGTGGTACGGCTCGGCGAGCGAGACCGGGCCGGTGGCCGCCGACTTCAAGTAGTACTTGTTGTCGAACGAGCGCACCGTGCCGCGAGGCTCGAAGCCGTTGGAGTGAGCGATCGCCCAGCCGTACATCTCGCTGCGCTGCTGCTCGCCGTCCCAGATGACGTCCACGCCGGCCGACTCCTGCAGCCGAACGCAGTACTTGCTGGCCCAGCGGGCGATCTCGTCCGGGTCGCGCTCGCTCTGCTGAAGGAGCTCGATGAGCTGCTCGTAGTTCTCGACGCCGACCTTCTCGCCCCAGAGGAGCGCATGCTCGATGTCGCTCTCCTCGAGCGGCTTGCCCGCGGAGGTCTTGACGAGCCAGGGCGGCTTCGCCAGCGAGCCGACCTCGTGGGTCAGGAACTTGACCTCGTCGCTCATGTCCCCACCAGCCTAGTCCAGGGACCAGGTCCCGGGACATGTGCCGTTGAGACGGTCCGGCAGGGACATGTCTTGGGACCTGGTCCCGGGACATGGCTCATGCGGCCGCCTCCGTGGTTGCGGTCTTCGCCTTGCCCAGGCGCCCGAGCTTCTCCCGGGCGACCTGCTCGGAAACGTACTGAAGATCGCCGTTCGGAACGAGGACGATCTCCTCCACCCCGCGTCCGCGAAGCGTCTCGACGAACGCGGCGATCTCGCGCGGCTCCTCGAGCACCGAGCTCCGGGCATCGAGGACTCCGGCCAGGAGCACCTTCCCGAAGCCCTCCGGCAGGTCGGTCGCTGCTGTTGCGTAGAAGTCGATCCCGATCGCATGCACGGGCAGGTCGCCGACGCCCTGCTCGAGCGCTCGCTGCGCGTTGCCGAACGTGAGCCAGAGCGCGAGCTTCGGCCCACCGGCCAGGACATTGAGCGCCTCGTCCACGGCGCCGAGGTCGAGACTCTCCTCGCGCGCGAGATACGGCTCCTCGAGCACGACGAGCTCCGCGTCGATCGCGTCGAGCTGCGGCTTCAGAACGCCTTCGGCCATCGCCTTGGGCGTCACCTCGGTCCCGTGCGACAGAGCAAACGGCGAGGGCAGCGTCACGAGGCGCGGGCCCGGAAGCGGCGCGATGTACCGCTCGTCGAGCGGCGCGCGCAGCTTGGGCGCGTCGGTCGTCACACTCGGCGCCCTGAAGAAGCTGTTCGTGTCGAGGAAGCGCGTGAGCGCGCCGGTCTCGAGGCCCTCGCTGCCTTCGACGAGGGGCCGGAAGATGTCCTGCCAGCGCAGCATTCCGTCCGCGAGGAGCTCGAAGCCGGCCTCCTGCTGGCCCGAGACGAGCTGAGCGAGATCCTGCTCCGTCTGCTCGTCGACTGCCTCGGGAGTCGTACGTCCACGGTCGAGATCGCGCGTCGCCTGCACGAGCGCCTCGGAGCGCGGATAGAGCCCTGGAACAAATGCCTGCAAATTAGCCTCCTTAACGAACGAAACCGCTCCCGCCAAAGAGGTCGGAAGCGGAGCGCTCCGGGCTCTTTAGGCGTTTTTGTTGAACCTGGTCGCCAAGCTGCCTTTCAAAGCTTTCCAGGTGGCGCTGAGACTATCAGCCGACTCGTGCGGCCGGGCGCTACCGACCGACTACGGCGAGCTGGTTCTCCGCATGCTTGATGCGTTGTTCGAGCTGCCAGCGGTCGGCGTCCGACTCGCCGCGCTCGACACGCTCGAGCTCGGCCTGGGCGGCCTCGAGCTGTTCGTGGGCGCGCGCGGCGTCAATGTGCTTCGCATCCACCGCGTCGTCGACGAGCGCAAGCGCACGGTCCTGCTCGACTTTGAAGAAGCCGGAGCCTGTGGCGAACTCCTGAATATCGGTGTCGCGCTTCACGTGGACGCGCGTCGAGCCAGCCTTCAGCATCGCGATCAGCGGCGCGTGCCGGGCGAGAACGCCGATCTCACCGTCCGCTCCGGGGACGACCAGCATCTCCGCCTCACCCTCGAAGACGGGACCGTCAGGCGTGACGAGCGAGACGTCGAACGTGGCCACTACGCGGGCGTTGGTTCCAGTTCGCGCTCGGCCTCTGCTTCGGGCGGCTTCTCCTCGGCCTGCTCCTTCGCCTGCGAGGAGCCGCGACCCTTCTCGACCGCCTGCTCGATCGTCCCAACCATGTAGAAGGCCTGCTCCTGGAGCTCGTCGTGCTTGCCATCGAGGATCTCCCTGAAGCCCTTGATCGTGTCCTCGAGCTTCACGTACTCGCCGGGCGTGCCCGTGAACTGCTCGGCCACGAAGTTCGGCTGCGAGAGGAAACGCTGGATCTTCCGCGCCCGCTGCACCGTCAGCTTGTCCTCGTCGCTCAGCTCGTCCATGCCGAGGATGGCGATGATGTCCTGAAGGTCCTTGTAGCGCTGGAGGATCTCCTGGACGCCTCGCGCCGTCTCGTAGTGGTCGTTGCCGACGATGTCCGGCTGGAGGGCACGCGAGACCGACGTCAGGGGATCGACGGCCGGGTAGATGCCCTGCTCGACGATCGCGCGGTTGAGCTCGGTCGTCGCGTCGAGGTGGGCAAAGGTCGTGGCGGGCGCCGGGTCCGTGTAGTCGTCCGCCGGCACGTAGATCGCCTGGATCGAGGTCACCGAGCCCTTCTTCGTCGACGTGATTCGCTCCTGGAGCTGACCCATCTCGGTGGCGAGCGTCGGCTGGTAGCCGACCGCGCTCGGCATGCGGCCGAGCAGCGCGGAGACCTCCGAGCCCGCCTGCACGAAGCGGAAGATGTTGTCGATGAAGAGGAGGACGTCCTGGCCCTCCTCGCGGAAGTACTCGGCCATCGTCAGCCCGGAGAGGCCGACGCGAAGGCGCGCGCCCGGCGGCTCGTTCATCTGCCCGTAAACGAGAGCCACCTTGTCGATGACGCCCGATTCCTGCATCTCGAGCCAGAGGTCGTTCCCCTCGCGGGTGCGCTCGCCCACCCCGCAGAAGACGGAGACACCGCCGTGCTCCCGGGCGACGTTGTGGATCAGCTCCTGGATGAGCACGGTCTTGCCGACGCCCGCGCCACCGAAGAGGCCGACCTTGCCTCCCTTGACGTAAGGCGCGATCAGGTCGATCACCTTGATGCCCGTCTCGAAGATCTCGGTCGTCGGCTCCAGGTCGGTGAAGTCCGGCGGGTCACGGTGAATCGGCCAGCGCTCGGCGCCGTCCGCCGGCGCTTCCTTCTTGTCGATCGGCTCGCCGATCACGTTCCAGAGCCGGCCGAGAGTCACGTCCCCGACGGGGACGGTGATCGGCCCGCCCAGGTCGACGACGTCGACACCGCGGGCGAGCCCGTCCGTCGAGTCCATCGCGACCGCGCGCACCCGGTCGTCACCCAGGTGCTGCTGAACCTCGGCGATGATGTCCCGCCCTTCGAGCGAGATCCGCACCGCGTGGTTGATGCCGGGCAGTTCGTTCGGGAAGAGCACGTCGATGACGACGCCCTTGACCTCGATCAGCTTGCCGACGTTTTGAGCGTTCTGACTATCAGGCATTCGGTTCCTGGAGAGGAGTGTCTAGCAGCGGGCGCCGTCTGCGCAGGCGCCTGCCGGCGTCCAGGAGTCTAGCGAAGGGCCTGCGTCCACGATCCGTCTTCGGATAGCGCTGCGAGGCCTCGAGGAGCGCCGCCACCCGGGCGGCGTGATCGAGCTCTCAGGCGTACGAGCTAAGAAGCGAAGGGATCACGCTTCAACGGTACCTGAGTACCCCCAAAACGTTACACCGGCTCAGGGGTTCTGAAAGCCCGTGGTGCGCGGAATCTCCGTCGACGCGGAGAACGCCTGGCGCCTGGCGCGGAGCGCGGCGAGCGCCGCCTGTGGCTTCTGTCGCTGAAGCTGGCGGAGCTCCTGGTCGTCGAGCGCAGCGACGGCGTACGCGTTCGGCTTGTTGAGGATCGTGCCGGAGTGGAGGGAAGCAAAGAGGCCGCCGACGCCGATCATCGAAACGGCGAGAGCAGCCGCGGCCGTCGCCCGCAGCGGGGCGAAGGCGATTCGGCGGCGATGCGGGAGCACGATCGGCCTGCTCAACGGCTCGAGCGGAGCGTGACGGAGCACAGCGGCGAGGTTTGCCGCATCGGCCTTGAACTCGCTGCACGAATGGCAGCGGAGGAGGTGGCCGCGCAGCAGGACCGACTCGAACTCGGACAGCTCGCCGTCGAGCCCGGCCGAAATCCAGCCGCGCATGCGCTCACACTTCTGTGATCGTGCTCTCACCATCACTAAGTGTGACGAAAACCCGGCGAAACGGTTAGTGCCAGGAGGGCTTGGCGAAATATGGCTGAGCCGCCGGGCCGCGCTGCTCGCCCCGAGGCCGGGTCCTCAGTCGCACCCAGGCTACTAGCCTGGATGCTCCCTGCGTCCGCGGCCTCGGAACGAGCATCGCACCCCGGCGACGAGCAACATTCCGCCAAACCCTCCTAGAACAATGAATGCCGGCTGTCGGAAACGACGCCGAGCAGAATGAGCACCAGCCCGAGCGGGAGGAAGACCGCTGACGTGTTGATCGCCTCCTCTTGCTCTTCCCTCGTGGCCCAGCGCAGCCGGCGCGAACGGATCTGGAACAGCGAGAAGATGTCGCCGCCCGCATCCTCCTGACTGCGCGGACGCACAGGCCCGAGGTTTCCGAAGAAGAAGCCGCCGAGGAGCAGGAAACACCCGATGAGATAGAACCCGATCGCGATCGAAACCGAGACCGAGGAGCCAAGCAAGAGGCCGAGCGCGGCCGAGCAGAGAGCCGTGCCGACGCTGATCACGGCGAGCAACAGCGTGAACCGGCGGAGGGCCGGGAGCAGCATCGCTAGGAGGAGACCGGAGAAGGCTCGGCCGGCGGCTGCACGGGCTCGCCCCGCCTACGGAACTCGTCCTCGTCGAGCGGCCAACTCTCGAGGGGGTAATGGCAGGCGGCCACGTGCCCGTCTCCGAACGAGTACAGCGGCGGATCCTCGACGTCGCAGTGGCCCTCCCGGAAGCGGGGACACCGCGGATGGAAGTTGCACGCGGAAGGCGGGTTCAGCGGGCTCGGCACGTCACCTTCGAGCACGACCGGCTTCCGGGCGCGGCCCCGCTCGGGATTCGCGATCGGGACCGCGGAGAGGAGCGCGCCCGTGTAGGGATGCTTCGGGCTCTCATACAGGTCCAGCTTCGGGGCCAACTCGACGATCTTGCCGAGGTACATGACGAGCACCCGGTCGGAGATGTGCCGGACGACGTTCAGGTCGTGCGCGATGAAGACGTAGGTCAGCCCGAAGTCGTGCTGCAGATCCTCGAGCAGGTTGAGGACCTGCGCCTGAACGGAGACGTCGAGGGCGGAGACCGGCTCGTCGCAGACGATCAGCTTCGGGTTGACCGCGAGCGCTCGGGCAACGCCGATGCGCTGGCGCTGGCCGCCCGAGAACTCATGGGGAAACCGGTTGTAATGCTCCGGGTTGAGGCCGACGACCTCGAGCAGCTCCTGGACGCGCCGCTTGACCTCCGCCGCCGTCCCGAGCTTGTGCACCTCGAGCGCTTCGGCGACGATGAAGCCGACGCGCTTACGCGGGTTCAGCGAGGCGTAGGGGTCCTGGAAGATCATCATCATCTCGCGCCGGATCGGCCGCATGCTGGGCCGCGAGAGGCGCGTGATGTCGCGACCGTCGAACGTGATCGTCCCGTCGGTCGTGTCGAGCAGCCGCATGATGCAGCGGGCGAGCGTCGACTTCCCGCAGCCCGACTCGCCGACGATCCCGAGCGTCTCCCCCTTCTTGACGGAGAAGCTGACGCCGTCCACGGCCTTCACGGCCCCGACCTGCTTCTGGAAGATGATCCCTCGCGTGACGGGGAAGTGCTTCTTGACGTTGTCGACGACGAGCAGGTCTTCAGCCATCAGTCGCGCACCTCAGCTCGCCTTCCCCATCGTCGTCGCGATCAGCTTCGCCGCCTCGCGATCCTTCGTCGCCTCGTCGAGATGACACGCCTGCAGGTGCTCGGGCGCGTCCGAGATGCCGACGAGCTCCGGCACGACCTGCCGGCACTTGTCCATCACGTACGGACAACGCGGATGGAAGCGGCAGCCGCTCGGAGGATTCAGGAGCGAAGGTGGCTGCCCGGGGATCTGCACCAGGCGGTCGACGTCGACGTCGAGCCGTGGCAGCGAACCGAGCAGTCCCCATGTGTACGGGTGATGCGGCCGGGCGAAGAGGTCGCTGACGGGTGCCGCCTCCGCAACCTTCGCTGCGTACATGACGAGCACGTCGTCCGCGGTCTCGGCGACCACCCCCAGGTCGTGCGTGATCATGATGATCGCGCTGCCGAACTCGCTCTGCAGGCGCTTCATGAGATTCACGATCTGCGCCTGCGTCGTCACGTCGAGCGCCGTCGTCGGCTCGTCGGCGATCAGGAGGTCGGGATCGTTGACGAGCGCCATCGCGATCATCACGCGCTGGCGCATCCCGCCGGAGAACTGATGAGGGTAGTCGCCCAGACGGCGGTCGGCGCGCGGGATGCCGACGGCCTGCAGCAGCTCAGTCGCCCGGGCTCGCGCCACCTTCTTCGAGACGTCGCGGTGGAGCTGAATCGCCTCGACGAGCTGTGCCCCGATCGAGTGCACGGGGTTCAGGGAGGTCATCGGGTCCTGGAAGATCATGGCGATGTCGTTGCCCCGGATCTCCCGTAGGCGGCGCGAGCGCGCCTTCAGGAGATCCTCTCCGTTGAAGAGCGCCTCTCCGCTTGTGATCGTGTTCTTCTTCGCGTTCAGGCCCATGATCGTGAGACAGGTGACGCTCTTGCCGGAGCCCGACTCGCCCACGATCCCGAGCGTCTTGCCCTTCTCGACGCTGAAGCTGACTCCGTCGACAGCCTTGACGATCCCGTCGTCGGTCTGGAAATACGTCTTCAGGTCCTTGACTTCAAGGAGGGCCATGAACTCCCCTTCGATCGTGCGCCTCGGGAGGCACCTAGGTCAGCCTGATCCTCGGATCGATCCAGGCGTATAAGAGATCGATGATCAGGTTGGCAACAATGATGCAGAATGTAGCGAACACGACCACTCCCATCACGATCGAGAGGTCGCTGATCCCAATCGACCGGATCGCAAGCTTTCCGAGCCCGGGCAGGCCGTAGATCGTCTCGGTGAAGATCGCGCCGCCGAGGCCGAGGCCGATGTCCATCCCGAGCATCGTCACGACGGGCAGAAGCGCATTGCGCAGGACATGCGAGCGCAACACTCGCCACTCGGGCGCGCCCTTGGCACGCGCGGTGCGCACGTAGTCCTCGTTCATCGCCTCCATCACGTTCGCGCGGATCATGCGCACGTAGAGCGCGGCGAACAGGATCGCGTAGGTGATCCACGGCAGGAACATGTGGTATGCCCACTGCACGGGACCGCCGCAGTCGGTTGCCGGGTTGATGGCGTCGCAGTACCCCTGGATCGGGAACCAGTGGAGCTTGAACCCGAAGGTGTAGGCGAAGATCAGTCCGATCCAGACGGGGTGCGCGGAGATCCCGATCAGGACGAACGTCATCGATGCTCTGTCTAAGAGCGAGCGCGGGCGGAGCGCAGAGAGGATGCCGATCGGTAGCGCCATCAGCATCCAGATGACCACTCCTCCGAAGACGAGCGACGCGGTGACCGGCGCGGCGGAGGCGATCAGAGTGTTCACGGGTGTGGCCTGGATGAACGAGCGTCCCAGGTCGCCCTTGGGCCGCACGAAGACCGGCACGCCGCCCACGTGGACGGGCACAGGTTTGATCAGCCGCCAGAGAAACCGCTCGTACTGGATGTACACGGGGCGGTCGAGGCCGAGATAGTGGATGGCGCGCGCGCGCTGCGCCTGGCTCGAGCCCTGCCCCGCGATCTTGGCCGGGAGATCGTTCGGAACCAGGAAGAAGATCACGTACGTCACGAGCGTGACGACGAAGAAGAGGACAAGCGCCCAGAGGATCCGCCGTATCAGGTACCGAAGCATCGCACCGCCGCCTTGGGGTGGGAGTTTATATGAGCGGAAGCGCCGGCCCTGTCCGGGCCGGCGCTTCCGTTGTAGATCGATCGTCCTAGGCCGACTCTCCTACTTCAGAGACAACTTGCCGAGGTCGATTTCGTAGATGGGCGACTGGATGATCGTGTTCGTCGCGATCCGCTTCGAGAAGAACTCGCGGTCGTTCCTGTTGTCGATAGGAGCGATCGGGGACCATGTCGTCCCGATCCTGTTGTCCAGGTTGCCGTACGCGGTGAGGCGCTTCTTGCCCCTCAGCCTCGCGGCGGCGTTCATCGCCCTGTTGGCCGTTGGGTTGTTGAAGTAGGCCGTGTTGTTGTTCTGGACGTCCTGGATCGTCTCCCCTGAGAGGAGCTTGTTCACGTAGTCGTACGGATCCGGGAAGTCCGCGGCCCAACCAACGAGCGCGAAGTCGTAGTCGTTGCCCTTCCTACCCAGCGCGGTGAACAAGCCGGACGAGAAGGCCCTGTGATCGATGTTGTTGAACCCGACCGCGTTCAACTGCGCCGTCGTCAACTGCTGGATCTGCGTGCCCAGAGTCGAGTTCGTGTACCAGTAGTTGATGTGGTCGCCAGTGTGACCGCTCGCCAAAGGCCTTGCCTTTGCGAGGTTCGCGGTGTTCGTGTACGCGGTGCACTTCTTGTAACCAGGGATCGCGGGCGTCAGCAACGAGCACTGCGGATAGCCGGCCCTCGGGCCCCTGATGCTGACCAGATCCTTGCGGTTGATGCCGTTCGCGACGGCCTTCCGCACGTTCTGGTTCGAGAAGATGCCCTTCGCGTTGTTCATCGTGACGTAGTCGACGACCGACGTCGAGAAGACGCGGGCGCGACCCTTCGTCCCGTACTGGTTGAAGAGCGGGCCCCAGGCACTTGCCGGGAGACCGTCGGCCGCCCAGTCGGACTGGCCGTTCTTGACCAGTAGCAGAGCCTGGTCCTGCTGGACGCCGATCTCGTAGTCGAAGCCGTCGACGACGCCCGGTGTTGGGGCGGCACCCAGCGGCTTGTAGAACCGGTTCTTCCGGATCTTGATCGAGCGGTCCGGCACGTACTCGTTCACGTAGTAGCGCCCGCCGGCCGGAAGCGGATTGCCCGAGTTCACGGACGTGATCGGCGTGAACGGCTCGCTGTTGGCGATCGCCCCGGTCGGGGGAAGCGCCATCAGCGTCGGCAGCAGTGCGTTCGGTGCCACCAGCGAAATCCGAAGGGTGTAGTTGCCTTTCACCTGGATGCCGGGGACCGTCTGCGTGTTACCGGAGTTGTAGGCAAGCGCACCCACGATGTTCACCGACGCGGGGTCGGTCAGGAACGATGCGAGCGGCGAACCAACTGCCGGGTTCAGAACGCGGAGCAGAGCGTGCTCGTAGTTCTTCGCATTGAGCGGGGCGCCGTTGCTGAGCTTCATGCCGCGCCGAATGTGGAACGTGTAGGTCTTGCCGCTCCTCGAAACGGTGAAGTTCTTGGCTCCGTCGTTCACGAGCCGGTAACCGCGTCCACCTGTCTTGTGGGCGAAGTTCAAGAGCATTCGAGCCGTAAGCCACTCGTACTGCCACTCGGGCACGTAATACGAGCGCTGTGGGTCGATGTTCTCGATGCCGGCAAAGAGCGTGAACTTGAGGATTCCGCCCTTACGAGCCTGAGGAGAGCTGTTCTTCTGAGCAGCACCCGGGCTCGCGACACTCGCTGCGGCCAACATCGCCGCACCAATCGCCAGCATGGCGATTGAGAGCATCAATCGTTTATGCATGTGACTCCTTCCCTCTTAGCTTGCCAGAGGACTCTGACCTTTCTTGTGACGTCCTTCCGGCGGTTTGGTTAGTTCGCGACGCTACTATCTCGCAGCCAGCTTGCCGAGGTCGATTTCATAGATCGGTGATTGCACGATCGACCTCGTGTCGATGCGGGCCGAGAAGAACTCGCGGTCGTTCCTCCTGTCGATGACGGCGATGGGAGCCCACCGCCGCTGGAGGGTGAGATCGAGCTTGCCGTAGGCGGCAGCGCGCTTCTGCCCCGTCAGGCGCGCCGCAGCCCGCAGGAGCCGATCGGCCTCCGGGTCCAGGTCAATGGCCTCGAACAGCGTGTTGACGTACCCGTACAGATCCGGGAAGTCCCCGCCCCAGCCGAGGATCGCCAAGTCGCAGTCGTGGCCCCTCCTCGCCAGCGCAGAGAACAAGCCGGACGAGAAGGCCCTGTGATCGATGTTGTCGAACCCGATCGCGTTCAGCTGCGACGTCGCCAACTGGTGGACCCGCGTCCCTATCGTCGAGGACGTGTACCAGAAGTTGATGTGGTCGCCGGTGTGACCACTCGCGAGCGACCTGGCTCTGGGCAGGTCCGGCGTGTTCGGGTAGATCGTGCACTTCCTGTAGCCCGGAATCGCCGGCGTCAGGAGCGAGCACTGCGGGGAACGGCCGTGGCTGCCGAAAACCCCGGCGAGCGCGGAGCGGTCGATGCCCCACTCGATCGACTTGCGCACGTTCACGTTCGCAAACGGCCCTGTCGCATTGTTCATAAAGGCGATGTCGACGACCCTCGTCGGAAAAACACGGGCCCGGCCCTTCGTCCCGTACTGCGCGAAGAGTGGGCTCCAGGCAGTCTCCGGGAGACCGTCGGCGGCCCAGTCGGACTGCCCGTTCTGCACGAGCTGCAGCGCCTGGTCCTGCCGGACGCCGATCGTGTAGTCGAACCCGTCGACGATGCCCGGTGTTGGGGCAGCGCCCAGTGGCTTGTAGAACCGGTTCTTCCGGATCTTGATCGAGCGGTCCGGCACGTACTCCTGCACGTAGTAGCGCCCGCCTGCCGGAAGCGGATGGCGAACGCTCACGGACGTGATCGGCCTGAACGGGGTGTTGTTGGCAATCGCTCCGGTCGGGGGAAGCGCCAGCAGCGTCGGCAGCAACGGGTTCGCCCTAACCAGCTTGACGACAAGCGTGTTCGAGCCCCTGGTGAAGATGCCCGGAACTGTGTCCGTCCTGCCGGCGTTGTAGTCGGTTGCTCCGACGATCTCCACCGACGCGGGGTCGGTGAGCAACGACGCGAGCGGCGAACCGACTGCCGGGTTGAGAACGCGGAGCAGCGCGTGCTCGTAGTTCTTCGCATTGAGCGGGGCGCCGTTGCTGAGCTTCATGCCACGCCGGATGTGGAACGTGTACGTCCTGCCGTTGTTCGAGACCGTGTAGCTGCGCGCGCCGTCGTCGACGAGCCGGTAGCTGAGCGCGCCCCGCTTGTGCGCGAAGGTCAGCAGCATGCGACCAGTCAGCCACTCGTACTGCCACTCGGGCAGGTAATAGGAGCGCTGCGGGTCGATGTTCTCGATGCCGGCGAAGAGCGTGAACTTGAGGATGCCGCCCTTCCGAGGCTGAGGTGAGCTCTGCCCCTGAACAGCACCCGGGCTGGCAACGCTCGCCCCGGCCAACAGCGCCGCTCCAGTGACGAGCGAGGCGATCGAGAGCATCAGCCGCTTGTCCATCGCCCTCTCCCTCTCGGGGGTTCCCGGGAAAGCTCCGGCCTATCCTTCGACGGCCAGGTGACGGCTTGGTTAGTGCTGCCGGTCAACGTTCGTGGCTAAGGCGGGCCTGTCGAAACGTCGTCCCTCGGCTTCTGTGTTTTTAGTCGCGGAAAGTGCAAAGCACTTTGCGCGAGTCCCGGGCCCGTGGCCCGGGACCTCCTCTACCGGGTCGAGCGGGGGTCGATCGCGTCGCGGATGCCGTCGCCGAGCAGGTTGAACGCGAGCGTCGTCGACAGAATCGCAAGCCCCGGCCAGACCATCAGCCACGGCTGGGTCGTGTAGTACGTGGGGCCGGTCGAGAGCAGGTTGCCCCAGCTCGGATTCACCGGGTCGATCCCAAGGCCGAGGAACGACAGGCCCGCCTCCAGCAGGATGTACGTCGCTACCGTCAGCGTCGAGTAGACGACGATCGGGGCGATGAGGTGCGGGATGATGTGCGAGCGCATGATCCGCGCGTCGCTGGCGCCGATCATGCGCGCCGCCTCGACGAACTCCTTCTCTCGCAGCGAGAGAACCTGCGCGCGCAGAATCCTGGCCGGATAGAACCAGCCGAAGATGGCGAAGATCACAATGAGGGTCACCACCCCCGGAACGAAGACTCCGAACGTGATGTCGTTCAGGCGGGGCCCGACGGTCGCGCTCAGCGCGATGATGAAGAGCAGGGCGGGGAAGACCATCGTCAGCTCGATCACGCGGGAAATGGCCGTGTCGATCAAGCCACGGTAGTAGCCGGCGAGCGTCCCGAGGATGATCGCGATGATCATCGTGGCGATCGTCGCCATGATCGCGACCTCGAGCGAGACGCGCCCTCCGTAGAGCAGGCGCAGGAACTCGTCATGGCCGAGGTTCCCGTCCGCGCCGAGGACGAAGAGCTGCTTCTCGCCGGCCTTGCAGCCCTTGGGCACGGGCGCGAAGTCTTTGCACTTGACGTGGGAGAGCGGACCGACCGGGAGCGAGTCGGGCGGGTGGAGCCCGGCGGTGAGGTTGATGGCAGTGGCGGAATGGCCGACGGCGCGCTCTGCAATCGGCCCACCGAAGATGACGACGAGAGCCAGGAAGACGATGAAGATCGCGCTGCCGATCGCGACCTTGTCGCTCCGGAACCGTCGCCAGACCTGCTCCCAGTAGCCCCGCGCGCGCACATTGAGCTCGGTCTCGCCGAGGTGGCCTCCGGTCTCGGCGGCCGTGATGCCGGCCAGGCCCGCCTGGCCGCCGACGACTTCTTTCCGATCAGGGCTCACGTTGCTCCCGAAAGCATAACGGGGTCCTCCTCAGAGGGTTTGACGCTCACCGGGCCCTCGAAGTTAGGCCGTCAGCGCGTCGGCCCCGGCCACGACCTCGAGAATCTCCTGCGTGATCTCCGCCTGCCGGGCGCGGTTCATCTGGAGGGTCAGCGAGTCGATGAGCTCGCCGGCGTTCTTCGAGGCGTTTCGCATCGCCGTCATCCGAGCGCCCTGCTCGGAGGCCGCCGACTCGAGCAGCGCGCGGTAGAGCTCGGTCTCGAGGTAGACCGGAAGCAGGCGCTCGAGGATCTGCTCCGGCTCCGGCTCGTAGATGAAGTCGCCGAGCAACGCCTGGGCACCCTCCTCCTCCTCGCTTCCTTCCTCGAGCAGGCTCTCGGGAATCGGCAGCACCTCCTGGACGACGACGCGCTGCGTGAGCGCCGACTCGAAGTGGTTGTAGATGACGACGACCTGGTCGACCTCCTGCTCCGCGTAGAGCTCGGCCAGGCGGTGCGCGATGGCCTGGGCGTCGCGGTACTGCGGTTTGTCGCTGAAGCCCGACCAGGCCTGGAGCACGTCGTAGCGGCGGAAGCGAAGCGTCGAGGCGCCCTTCTTGCCGGCGACGAGCCAGCGCGGCTCGACCCCGTCGTCTCGAAAGCGCCGGTCGGCCGCAAAGGCCTCACGCAGGATCTGGGCGTTGAAGGCGCCGGCGAGACCGCGGTCACCCGTCAGCGGCAGGATGGCCGCCGTCCCGACCTCGCGCCGCTGGAGCAGGGGCAGCCCGCTGACGGAGGCGCTGGCGCGCGCGGTTCCGACCATGAGTTCCTGCATCCGCTGCGCGTAAGGGCGCATGGCTTCGATGCGCGCCTGGGCTCGCCTGAGCTTCGCCGCAGCGACGAGCTCCATCGCCTTCGTGATCTTCCGCGTGTTCCGGACCGACCGGATCCGGCGCTTGATGTCCTGGACGGAGGCCATCGGCTACCCGCTACGCGGGGACCTCCTCCTTGACCGCGAAGCTCTCCTTGAAGCCCGTGATCTCCTGAGAGAGCCGCTCGGCGAGCTCGTCGGGGAGATCGCCCGTCTTCCGGATCTCCTCGTAGATCGAGCCTTCGGCGCGCAGGTGCTCGCGGAGCTCGTCCTGGAAACGTGGGACGTCGTCGACCGGGACGTCGCTCAGGAAGCCGTTGATGCCGGCGAAGATGGCGACTGCCTGCTCCTCCATCGGCCACGGCTGATTCTGCGGCTGGTTGAGCGTCGCCACCATGCGCTCGCCCCGCGCAAGCGTCTCCTGCGTCTGGGGGTCGAGCTCGGAGCCGAACTGGGCGAAGGCCTCCAACTCGCGGTACTGGGCGAGCTCGAGCCGCAGCCGGCCGGCGACCTTCTTCATCGCCTTCGTCTGCGCGCTCGCGCCGACGCGGGACACCGAGCGGCCGACATCGATCGCCGGGCGGACGCCGGAGTAGAAGAGGTCGGCTTCGAGGAAGATCTGCCCGTCGGTGATCGAGATCACGTTCGTCGGGATGTAGGCGGCGATGTCACCGGCCTGCGTCTCGACGACCGGCAGAGCGGTCAGCGAGCCCCCGCCGAGCTCGTCGGAGAGCTTGCTCGCGCGCTCGAGGAGGCGCGAATGGAGGTAGAAGACGTCACCCGGGTATGCCTCGCGGCCCGGCGGCCGGCGGAGCAACAGCGACATCTGTCGGTACGCGTCGGCGTGCTTCGAGAGGTCGTCGTACACGCAGAGCGCGTGGCGGCCGTTCTGCATGAAGTGCTCGCCCATCGCACAGCCGGCGTACGGCGCCATCCACTTGATCGGCGCGGCCTCGGAGGCCGGGGCCATGACGATGATCGTGTAGTCCATCGCGCCACGGTCCTTGAGCAGCTCGTAGATCTGCGCGACTGTCGAGGCCTTCTGCCCGATCGCGACGTAGATGCAGATCACGTCCTGGTCATGCTGGTTCAAGATCGTGTCGATCAGGATCGTCGTCTTGCCCGTCGAGCGGTCGCCGATGATCAGCTCGCGCTGGCCCCGGCCGACGTTCGTCATCGCGTCGATCGCCTTGATCCCCGTCTGGAGAGGCTCCTTCACCGGCTGACGGTCGATGACGCCGGCGGCCTTGACCTCGAGCGGCAGGCGCTCGTCCGACTCGATCGGAGGCCCTCCGTCCAGCGGGTTCCCCAGGGGGTCGACGATGCGCCCGATGAGCGCGTCGCCGACGGGCACGCTCGCGACCCGGCCGGTGCGCTTCGCCGAGTCGCCCTCCTTGATCAGCTCCCAGTCGCCGAAGAGGGCGACGCCGACGTTGTCCTCCTCGAGGTTGAAGGCGAGTCCGGTGACGCCGTGCTCGAGCTCGAGCATCTCCAGCGCGACCGCGCTCTCGAGCCCGTAGACGCGGGCGATGCCGTCGCCGACCTGGAGGACGGTGCCGACCTCGGCGAGGTCGGTCTCGACGTCGTAGCGCTCGATCTGCTGGCGCAGAATCGAGGTGATCTCTTCGGGACGGACTTTCACCGACGGCCTCCTTGAGCGAGTTCGTGTCGTAGTCGATCGAGACGGCCGCGCACGCTCGAGTCGACCTCGAGCGAGCCGGCCCTGAGAACAAGGCCGCCGACGAGGCCGGGATCGACCGAGCGGGCAGCCTCGACATGACGGCCTGAGGCCTCCTCGATCTGCTTCACGATCGAGCCCGCCTCCTCGTCGGAAAGCTCGTATGCCGTCGTCAGCTCAACCTTGAGAATCTGCTCCTCGGCAGCGACGAGCTCTTCGTACTCCTCGACGATCTCCTCGATCAGCTGAGCACGGCCCTTCTGGGCGACGAGGCGGAAGAAGTTCAGGACGAGCTCGTCGGCCCCTGCCAGAACCGCGGCCAGGGCCTCGGCCTTCGCGGGCGGGTCGAGCTGAGGGTTGCGGAGCAGTGCCCCGAGCTCCGGCACGTCGTGCAGCGCCGTGACGAACGCCTGGAGCTCGGCGCGAACCTCGTCGAGGCGGCCTTGCTCGTGCGCCGTCTCGAAGAGCGCCTTCGCATACGTGCGGGCGACAACGGCCATCAGTTCCGACTCGATCCTTCGAGGACGGAGAAGTCCAGTTCGCGGACCGCTTCCTCGATCAGCCGCTTGTGATCTGCCTGGTCGAGCACCTTGCCCGTCACCTTCTGCGTCGCGAGCACGGTCAGCTCGGCGACCTCGGCCCGGATCGCCTCCAGCGCGCGTTGGGTCTCGGCCTCGACCTGCTTCGTCGTCTCCTCGAGCCGCCGCTTGCGGTCGGCCTCGAGCTCGTCACGCATGCGCTTCTTCTGCGACTCGGCGACCTGCCGCGCGTGCGTGAGGATCTCCTCGGCCTTGCCTCTGGCCTCGGCCATGAGCGCGCGGTGCTCCTCGAGCATCTGCCGCGCCTCTGCCCGGGCCTTGTCCGCTTCGTCCAGAGCGTCCCGGATCCGCTGGCGGCGCTCGTCGATGATCTTCTGGATCGCACCGAAGGCGTAGCGCTTGAGGACGAAGAACGTGATCAGGAAGCAGACAACCGTCCAGATCATCAGCCCAGGGGTGACCTGGATCAGCGGGTTCGTGGCGAGAACGGAATTCACTAGACGAGGACGTACGCGAGGATCGATCCGAGCAGGCCGTAGAAGACGACCGCCTCGGTGAGCGCGAAGCCGAGCCACTGGATGCCCTGGAGCTCACCGCGCAGCTCCGGCTGTCGCGCGACCGACTGGATCATCGAGCCGAAGATGTTGCCGATGCCGACGCCGGCTCCGAGGGCGCCGAGCCCGACGCCGAGCGCAAGCCCGATCGCCTTGCCGGCCTTCGTGACGTCGCCTGTCGTGGCTGCGAGAAGTAGGTGCATGTTCCTCCTTAGTGCTCGGGCTCGATGGCCGAGCCGATGTAGATGGCGGTCAGGGCAGCGAAGATGAAAGCCTGGATGCCGACGACGATAACGACCTCGAAGAGATAGAAGACCGTCGAGAGGATCACGACCGGGGCCAGGAGCAGGGACTGCAGGATGAACATGAGCCCGATGAAGGTCAGGATCAGGATGTGCCCCGCGAGCATGTTCGCGAAGAGCCGGACGCTCAGTGAGATCAGTCGCATGAACTGGCCCAGGATCTCCAGCGGGACGATCAGGCCCAGCAACGCCTTCGGCGCCTCCGGGATCCAGCTCTTGAAGTAGCGCACCGGCCCGTTCCAGCGGATGCCCTCGTAGTGCGTGAACGCGAAGGTGAGCAGCGCCAGGGCGAGCGTCACCGAGAGCGACGAGGTCGCCGCGTAGATGCCCCACACCGGGAAGCCGTGCCAGGTCTCGCCGGTCAACGGCAGCGGGATGAACCCGAGCAGGTTGACGACGAAGATGAAGAGCAGCAGGCTCGCCACGTACGGGAACCAGCGGCCGATTGCCTTCGAAGGAAGGCCCTGTTCCGCGATCTGGGTTTGCGCGACTTCGTAGATCTGCTCGCCGATCGTCTGCCTCGTTCCGGGCTCGACGCCCACGCGCACGCGCATGAGGAAGATCCCGAGCGCCATCGTCAGCAGCGAGCCGATGATCAGGTAGACGACCGCCTTGGTGATCGAGAGGTCGAGCGGCCCGGCGTGGATGGAAACCCAGGGATGGAGCTCGAACTCCTTCGTCGGATCGAACTCGCCGCGCGCGAACGCCTGGCCCGGGACGACGAGCGCGAGCGTGGCGAGGAGGAAGAGGGCGCGTCTCATACGGGCGGGTTCCCGAAGTACGAGACGAGGGACAGGCCGAGCTCGAGGGTGTATGCGAGCGCGTAGGTGATCGCGGCGGCGAGCCCAAGGTGCGGGTCCGAGACGGCGACGGCGAGCACCACGACCATGACGGCGATCGCGCGGAACATCATTCCGAAGGCGGCCGCGCCCGCGGCGACGAGGTTGCCTTTTGCTCGCAGCCGGACAAGGAGGTACGAGAACGCCTGGCTCCCGACCCAGAGAGTCGCGGCGATCGCCCAGCCGCCGAGTCGCCAGCCGGCGACGAGGTAGATCGGCAGGGCGAGCGCGATGACGAGGCTCCCGGCGACGATCGGGATCAGGATGCTCGGCGCCGGGCGCGGGGTCGTGAACGTGCCGGCGCTCACGTGAAGTACCCCCGGTAGCGGCGGTAGACGACGAAGATCGCGGCCGGGATGCCGACGACCGCGCCTGCGAGCGCGCCGATCGCCGCCGAGCCGGCGCTCCAGCCGAGCAGGGCACCCACGCCGATCCCTGCCGAAGTCGTGCCAATGAGAAGGGCACCCGCGCCGGCAGGCTCGAAGGACGAGGGGCGCGAGGGCTCCATCCGCCGCGAGCATAACAAACTTTGTAACAGCGAAAAGCCGCATGGCTTGGCCGAAACGGGGTGAGCTTGTACGCTCGGTTCCATGCATATCGAGACGCTCGGGTCCGGCCCGCGGATTGTCTTCGTCCACGGCAGCGTGGCGAACGGAGCATCGGCGTGGAGTGAGCAGCGGCCTCTCTCCGCGCGCTACACGCTGGTCATCGTCGACCGGCCCGGCTATCCGCCGAACCCTCCGCTCCAGCGCATCGACTTCGAGGAACAGGCAGGAGAGATCGCAGAGCTCCTCGGGCCGGACGACCATCTCGTCGGTCACTCCTACGGCGGCGTCATCTCGCTGCTCGCTGCGGCGAGGCGGCCCGAGCTCGCCTCGCTGACCGTCTCCGAGCCTCCGGCCTTTGGCGTCGCCCGTGACAACCCTGCGGTGGAAGACTTCCTTGACCGTTTTCCCGAGGCGCCGCGGGACCCTCGCGGCTACCTCGAGTTTTTCCTACCGCTGGTCGGCAGCGAGATCACCCTTCCCGATCCACTCCCGCCCGACCTCGAGGCCGGAGCGCGAGCCGCGCTCTCCGAGCGCTCGCCGCACGAGGCTAAGATTCCATTCGACGCGCTCGCAGCAGCGCCGTTCCCCAAGCTCGTCGTCTCTGGCGGCCACCATGCGGCATTCGACGCCGTCTGCGACGTCCTGGAGCAGCGACTCGGCGCCGAGCGTGCCGTCCTCCCGGGCGCAGGCCATTCGATCCCCCGCGCGCCTGGCTTCAACAACCTGCTCGTCGACTTCCTCAGCCGAACTTCACCCCCCGGACCGACTTAGCAACAGACTGTTGCTAAGTGCGAAAGGCCCTGCGAGGTTGTGCAGGGTCAGTCTGGCCTGGCTCCGTGCTCTTCCAGGAGCCGAGCAAGGCGCTCGTCGCCGCTCTGGTCGGCGGCCATCAGCGGCGTGTAGTCGTCTTGCTGACGGGCGTTCGGCTCGGCGCCGGCCTCGAGCAGCAACTTCGCGAGCTTGTATCGCGCTTCCGGATCGTCCGCGGCCACCGCGCTGTGCAAGGGCATCACCTTCATCTCGTTGCGCGACGTGGAATTGACCTCGGCCCCGCGATCGACCAGGAGGCGGGCGGACTCGACATGGCCGAAGAAGCTCGCGAGGCCGAGCGGCTGGTAGCCGTCCTCCGCCCAGGCGTTCGCGAGCGACGGGTCCTCGTCCAGCAGCTCTCGAACCCGGTCGGTTCGGCCGGAGGCGGCCGCTTCGAACACGTCGAGCTCGGGATCGGCCGCGAGCAACTCCTCCGCGCGGGCCTGATCCCCGCGGTAGATCGCGTCCAGGAGCTCGGACATCTCAGGCGGTCTTGCGCTCGCGCTCGGCCTGCTCGCGGCGGCGGATCCGCGGGTTCGCGAGCTTGACGATCTCGAGCAGGTAGACGATGTAGATCGACGTCGCGAGCGCGGCCAGGCCGATCGACGCGACCGCGACCGTCGGCCAGAGGTGCCAGATGCCGTGCGCGCGGAAGGGGATAAAACGCGTTGCCAACGCGGCGCCGGCTAGCACCGCGCACCAGGCGTACATGTAGACCGCGGCGCGACGCTGCGAGAACCCGATGTTGGCGAAGCGGTGATGCAAGTGCGTGCGGTCGGCCTCGTAGAGCGGACGCCCGTGCTTCAGCCGCTTCGCAAGCACGAACGACGTGTCGGCGATCGGGATCGCGAGCACGATCAGTGGGAAGAACAGGGCGACGGTGGCCGCCGTTTTCAAGAGTCCCTGCACCGAGAGCGTCGCGAGCGTGAAGCCGAGTAACAGCGCCCCCGAGTCGCCCATGAAGATCCTGGCCGGATAGAAGTTGTGGCGCAGGAACCCGAAGCACGCTCCCGCCACGATCGCCGCGAGAATCGCGGCCTGCGGCTTGCCGAGCGAGAGCGCGATCACCGCAAAGGTCGAGCCGGCGATCGCGCAGATCCCCGACGCGAGACCGTCCATCCCGTCGAGGAAGTTGACCATGTTCATGATCGCGACGATCCAGACGAAGGTCACGGGCACGCCGACCCAGGCGGGGAAGTCCTGGATGCCGAGGAAGGGGAACGTGAAGCGGTCGATCGTGACCCCGAAGCCGATCGGGATCGCGGCGGCGGCGCTCTGGCCGGCAAGCTTCGCCCACCAGGGCAGGCCGCGGAAGTCGTCGACGACCCCGACGCAGGTCGCGACGGCGGCGCCGAGCAGGATGCCGCGGTAGGGCCCGTCCAGCTTCAGAAAGGCGAGCGCGGGCACGAAGATGCCGAGCAGGAGCGCGATCCCGCCCAGGCGGGGAATCGGCCGAACGTGCATCCGCCGCCGCTCGCCGGGCTGGTCGACGACGCCGAGGATGCGCGCGAAGCGCCCGACCGCAGGCGTCAGGACGAGGACGACGCCGAGCGCGAGCAGGAAGCCCCAGAGGACCTCCGGGTTGTCGCGCAGCGTCTGCCACATGGGTCGAGCCTATTTCGTCCCGTAGAGGCGGTCGCCTGCGTCGCCGAGGCCCGGGACGATGTAGCCGCGGTCGTTCAGGCCGTCGTCGATGGCGGCGCAGAAGATCGGAACGTCCGGGTGTGCGCTGTGCACCCGCAGGATCCCTTCCGGCGCCGCGACGAGGCAGATCAAGCGCACCGAGCGCGCGCCTGCGTCCTTGATCGCTGCGATCGCCGCCACGGACGAGTTCCCGGTCGCGAGCATCGGGTCGAGCACGATCGCGTCGCGGACGCCGAGATCACTCGGCAGCTTCACGTAGTACTCGATGGGCTCGAGCGTCTCCTCGTCGCGGAAGAGGCCGATGAAGCCGACCCGCGCGCCCTCGACGAGCCCGAGGAAGCCGTCGAGCATCCCGACCCCGGCCCGCAGCACCGGGCAGACGGCGACTTTCTTGCCGGAGATCCGCTCGACCTCGGTCCAGTCGAGCGGCGTCTCTACACGCACCGTCTCAGTGGGCAAGTCCTTCGTCGCCTCGTAGGTGAGCAGCGCGGTCAGCTCGTGGACGAGCCGGCGGAAGTCACCGGTTGAGGTCCGCTTGTCCCGCAGGTACGAAAGCTTGTGCCGGACAAGCGGATGGTCCACTTCGACGACGGTGCTCACGCGTACGTGGTGTAGCCGCGGAAGCCCGGGTACAGCGGCCGCCTGGCGCAGAGCGCCTCGCTGCGCCCCGCAAGCGCAGCCGTGTCCGGCGAGTCCGCGAGCGCGCCGACGATGATCTCGCCGACCTCCGTGAAGTCCGCCTCGTCGAACCCGCGCATCGTCATGGCCGGCGTCCCGACCCGGATGCCGGACGCGACGGTCGGGGGGCGCTCGTCGAAGGGGACGGTGTTCCTGTTCACGGTGATCTTGACCTCGGCTAGCCGCTCCTCGGCGTCCTTCCCGCTCCAATGCGTCTTCCTGAGGTCGACCTGGAGCAGATGCGTGTCCGTGCCGCCGGTGAGCACCTCCAGCCCGCCGGCCTGGATCGTCTCGGCGAGCGTGTCCGCGTTCGCCCGCACCTGGCGCTGGTAGTCCTTGAACGCCTCGCTGGCAGCGATCTTGAAGCAGGCCGCCTTCGCGGCGATCACGTGGCAGAGCGGCCCGCCCTGCATGCCGGGGAAGACGGCCCTGTCGATCGCCTTCGCGTGCTCCTCCTTGCAGAGGATGAAGCCGGCGCGTGGCCCGGCGAGCGTCTTGTGCGTCGTCGAGGTGACGAAGTCGCAGTGCGGCACCGGGCTCGGGTGCAAACCCGCTGCGATGAGCCCGGCGATGTGTGCCATGTCGCAGAGCAGAAGCGCGCCGACCTCGTCGGCGACCTCGCGGAACTTGTCGGCTTCGACCGTCCGCGGATAGGCCGAGCCGCCGCAGATGATCAGCTTCGGCCTGTGCTCCTTCGCCAGGCGCAGCACCTCGTCGTAGTCGACGAGGTTCGTCTCGCGGCTGACGCCGTAGTGGACGATCGTGTACAGGCGCCCGGAGAAGTTCACCTTGAGCCCGTGCGTGAGGTGGCCGCCGTGCGAAAGCTCGAGCGAGAGGATCGTGTCGCCGGGCTCGAGCGTCGCCAGGTAGACGGCCATGTTCGTCTGGGCGCCCGCATGCGGCTGCACGTTGGCGTGCTCGCCGCCGAAGAGCGCGAGCGCGCGGTCCATCGCGGTCTGCTCGATCTCGTCGATCACCTCGCAGCCGCCGTAGTAGCGCTTGCCCGGGTAGCCCTCTGCGTACTTGTTCGTGGGCACCGACCCGACGGCCTCGAAGATGCTCGGCCAGGTGAAGTTCTCGGACGCGATCAGCTCGACCTGGCCGCGCTGGCGCTCGAGCTCGCGCCCGAGGAGCTCGGCGATCTCGGGATCGATCTCGGCGAGCCCCGCAGTCCGCAGCTGCTGAAGGGTCTGCTCCGCGACGGCCATCGGGTGGATGGTACGCCTCAGACCAGCCGGCCGAGGCGCTCGAGGACCTCGGCGGCCGGCAGCGCGCCCTCGCGGATGATCTGCGGCTCGGGACCGGTCAGGTCGACCACCGTCGAGGGAATTCCGGGCAGCTCGCCCCCGTCGATGACGACCGCCGCGGCGGCGCGAATCTCCTCCGGCACCTCGTCGAGCTTCTTCGGGTCCTGGCCGCCGGTGAGGTTCGCGCTCGTCGCCACCACGGCTCCGACCCGCTGGACGATCTCCCTCGCGTCTCCCATGAGCTCGGGCACGCGAATGCCGATCGTGTCCGGCCTCGGCCCGCTCAGCCACTGGAGGCGCCAGGCGGGATTCGGGAGGACGAGCGTCAGCGGTGCCGGCAACAGAGCCCGTGCGATCGGCTCGACACGGCCGCGTAGCTCCGGCACGCACTCGATGATCACGTCCAGTTCCACCGCAAGCAGGGCCAGCGGCTGCTGCTCGTTCCTGCCCTTCAGCCGGTGCAGCTGCTCGACCGGCTGCGGCAGGTACGGCGTCGCGCACAACCCGTAGACGGTGTCGGTCGGCAGGACGACCGAGTGGCCGGCCCGGATTGCCTCGACCGCGTCGTCAACGAGGCGTGCGTCCATCGACGACCCGCTCTCGTCCCGCCAGGTCTTCCCCGATCGACACCTCTTCGTACCCGAGGCCGCTCAGCAGCTCGGCCACGCCGCGCGCCTGGTCGTCGCCGGTCTCGAGCACGAGGGAGCCGCCGGGGACGAGCCGAGAGCGTGCCTGCTCCGCGATCGCCTCGGTGGCGCCGCAGGCCACGAGCGCCTCGCGCGGCTCGTACCGCGCGACCTCGGGGTCAAGACGGTCGATCTCGTCCGGGGCCACGTACGGCGGATTCGAGACGACGAGGTCGAAGGGCCCTTCGAGGCCGGCAAACAGCTCTCCCCGCACCAGCTCGACCCGTTCCGTCAGCCCGGTGCGGCGCCGGTTCTCATCGGCGACGGCAAGGGCGCCTGCCGAACTGTCGGTCGCCACGATGCGCGCTCGGGGGCTCTCGTCGGCGATCGCGAGCGCGATCGCACCGGAGCCGACGCCGATGTCGAGCACACGCGGCTCCGACGATCCGTCGAGCAGCGCGAGGCAGCGCTCGACGAGCGACTCGGTCTCGGGCCTAGGGATGAGAACCCGCGAGTCGACACGGAGCGTCAGTCGGCGAAAGCCCCATTCGCCCAGCACGTATGCGAGCGGCTCGCGCTCCGCGCGGCGCGCCACGAGCTCCCGGAAGCTCTGCTGCTCCGCGGCGGTCAGGAGATGATTCCCGTCGGCGTACAGGTCCGTCCGCGTCACCCCGAGCGCGTGCGCGAGCAGCCACTCGGCGTCCACGCGCGGCGACGGGCAGCCGGCCAGCTCGAGCTCCTCGGCAGCCGAGCCCAAGAGCTCCCGCGCGGTCACGCCTCGAGCGCGCGCTGCCGGTCCTCGGCAGCGATCGCCTCCGTGAACTCGTCGAGCTCGCCGTCCAGGATCGCGTCGAGCCGGTGCTGGGTGAGCTTGATCCGGTGATCGGTGACGCGGCTCTCAGCGAAGTTGTAGGTGCGGATCTTCTCCGCGCGCTCGCCCGTGCCGATCTGCGAGCGGCGCTCGGCTTCCTGCTCCTCTCGCTGCTTGCGCCGCTCGAGCTCGTACAGACGCGCCCGAAGCACGCGCAACGCCTTCGCCTTGTTCTGGAGCTGCGATTTCTCGTCCTGCATCGCCACGACGAGGCCGGTCGGCACGTGGGTGATGCGGACGGCGGAGTCGGTCGTGTTGACGCTCTGCCCGCCGGGACCGGTCGAGCGGTAGACGTCGATCTTCAGGTCGTTGGGGTCGATCTCGACCTCGACCTCCTCGGCCTCGGGCATGACGGCCACGGTCGCGGTGGACGTGTGGATGCGGCCCTGCGACTCGGTCTGGGGAACGCGCTGCACACGATGCGTTCCGCCCTCCCACTTGAAGATCGAGTAGGCGCCGTCCCCTTTGACCGCGAACGTGACCTCCTTGAAGCCGCCGCCTTCGCTCTCGCTCACCGAGAGCACCTCGGTCTTGAAGCCGCGTCGCTCCGCGTAGCGCGTCAGCATGCGGTAGAGGTCGCCCGCCCAGAGCGCGGCCTCGTCACCCCCCACTCCCTGCCGGATCTCGACGAGGACGTCCTTGTGATCGGCCGGGTCGGACTCGACGAGGGCGAGCTTGAGATCCTCCTCGAGCGTTCCGAGGCGCTCCTCGAGCTCCGGCACGAGCTCGCGCAGGTCGCCGTCGTCCTGCGCCGCATCGAGGTCCTCGCGCACGCCGCGCCACGCCTCGGCCAGCTTGTACGGGCCCTCGAGCTCCTTCAGGCGCCGTCCGACATCGGCCGCCTCGCGGTGGTCGTTGTAGACGGCAGGGTCCGACAGGCGCTCCTGCGTTTCCCGATAGGAGCGCTCGACCTCGTCGACGAGCTCTTGGATGGCCATGGAGCGAAGGGTAGCGCCGCCCAAAAGTCCACTTGACTTCATATAGCGTCTTTGCTATCAATAGCAAGTATGCGATATGACGGAGTGAGAGAGGCACGGCGAGTGCAGGGAGATCCCCTAGCCCTCAGAGGGAGTCTCCCGAAGCGACGGAGACCGGCCGAATCTAGGGTCGGAGGCATGATCGACAAGGCGGTCTTGCTCAGTTGCTGGGTCGCGCTCTGTCTCGGCGCAGCCGGTTGCGGAGGTGCGGAGCGGTCGGCCCCCAGGCACAAGCCGCCGGCTCGCGTCCCGGATGTGGTCGGCCTCCGGCTCGACGAAGCCGAGGAGACGCTTGGAGAGCGCGGCCTCGAGGATTACGTTTACGCGGAGGACGAAGTGATCATCCGCTCCAACTGGACGGTGTGCAGTCAGGTCCCCGGCCCCGGCGGTCGCGCGGCGGAGGTCGATCTCTACGTACAGCACTTCTCCTGCGATGACGACGACTGAGGCCCCGACCACCAGCGGCGACGGCAACCTGGCGGCGGCGCTCGTCATCCACTACGGCGTCGGCTTCTTCTGGCTCTTCGGTCTCGGTGGGATCGCCGCGCTTGCGGGCAGCACCACCGCAGGCGTCATCTGGGCTCTCTGTGCGGTCCCGCTCTGGATCGCCGATTCGGTGCGGATGATCAGAGCGAAGACGAGCCCTGGTCGCGTGTGGCGGTTGACCTTCGATTGGTGGCTGAAGAGCTTCGTCGCCCCGCTCTTTCTCGTGATCGAGATCGGGGCGCGCTTGGGGCGCCCGGCTGCGCCCGGCCAGGCCCCGGCTGCCCCGTCCCCCGCTCCGCCGCCCGCGGCCTCGAACCCGCAGCCACCGAATCCCCAGCCGGAACGCTTCATGCGCAAGCTCGAGGACTTCGCCCGGCGCCTCGAGGCACTCGAGCACGAGCTCGCCGACCTCCGGCGAGTCGCCGCGGGCATGCCTGCCCAGCCTGCGCCGGCGCACGTACCTCCACCGCCCGTCGTCCCGCCCGCGCCCACGGTGCCGGAGCCGCCACCTATTCCCGTCGCTGCGCCGGTCGCAGCACCCGTGGCTCCCCCGAAGCCCCCGCCTGCTCCCCCGCGGCCGCCTGCCGAGCCTCCGGAGCCGCCGTGGTGGAGCGGGGTCACGTTCGAGGATCTGTTCGGCGCAAAGGTGCTCGCCTGGGTTGGCGGGCTCGTGACCTTGCTCGGAGTTCTCTTCTTCTTCGTTCTCGCCGTCAACCGAGGCTGGATCGGCCCTGTCGCTCGCGTCAGTCTCGGGGCGATCGCCTCGGCCCTCGTGTTCTCGGCGGGTCTCTACGTGCGCAGGCGCTACGGGCACCTCTACTACTCCGCGTACGCGGCCGCCGGCGCAGGCATCGGCGGAGGCTACGCGACGCTGCTCGCCGCCAGGCTCCAGTACGACCTGGTCTCGGACTGGGCGGCTCTGATCATTGCCGCAGCGATCGCCGCGGTCGGCGTCGCGACGGCGCTCGCCTGGTCGTCCGAGCTGATCGCCGGCCTCGGCCTCATCGGCGCGACGGTCGCGCCGGCGGCGGTCGGCCTTCAGAACGGCGAGCTGAGCTCGGCGGGGACCGCTTTCGCGGCTCTCGTCTTCGCCGGCACTGCCGTGGTCGCGCTCGGGAAGCGCTGGCAGGTCCTGCTCGCGATCGGCGTCGCGGTCACGGTCCCGCAGGTCGCCGTGCTCGTCGGCCAGGCGAGTCCCACCGAGTGGGACGTCGTCGGCGTGGCAGCGGCCTTCTGGCTGCTGTACCTCGCATCGGCCCTCGGGCTCCAGGTTCGGTTCGCCTCACCCGATCTCGCGCCCCTTCCGTCCTCCCTGATCCTCTTCAGCGCCGTCGTCGCAGGCGGCGTGACGACGGCCCAGTTCACCGGCAGGGACGAAGGGTGGATGCTGCTCGGCGTCGCCGCCGTCTACGGCGCGATCGCCGCCGTCGTCTTCCCGAAGCGGATCCATCGGGATCTCAGCGCGCTCCTGGCCGCGATCGGGCTCGGCCTCGTCGCGGTCGGGCTCGCCGACCTCGTGTCGGGCCCGACGCTCACGATCGCCTGGGCTGCAGAGGCGGCGATCCTCGCGTGGCTCGCGCGCCGGATCAACGAGCCTCGCTACCAGCTCGCTTCATTCGCGTACCTGGCGGCGGCAGTTCTCCACACCATCCTGCTGGATGCCCCGCTGCACCGGCTCTACCAGGCCGGCGAGCACCCCGCACGGGGCGGGCTGGCGCTCGTCGGCATCGCCCTGGCCGGTTCGATCGTGACCTACTGCTGCCGCCCCTGGGAGAGCGCCCGTGCCTCGGCCGGGATCCTCGCTCCGCTCGAGCCGATGCTCGACGCCTTCCGCCGCGGCCAGGCGCTGTGGCGCGAGGTCGTCGGCTGGATCTCCGCGCTCGCCGCCCTCTACGCCGCGTCGCTCGGCGTCCTCGGCCTGGCCGAGTGGATCGCAGCCGACGACGTCCAGGCGGCGTTCGAGTGGGGCCACGTAGCCGTCATCGGGCTCTGGGGCGCCGTTGCCCTGGGCACCCTGACGGCCGGAATCGTCTGGTCTCAACGCCGGCTCCGAGACGGCGCCCTGATCTGGTTCGGTGCGATCGCCGCGCAGATCGGGCTCTACATCGCCCCTACGTTCGAGCCGGAGCGCCGGGGAATCGCCTTCCTCGTGGGCGCAACCGCGCTCCTGGCCGGGACGCTTCTCGACCGGCTGGGTCAACAAGAGCCGACTGGCGAGCGGCCGGCGGATGTAGACGTACTCCCAGGCATCGGGATCGCGGTCGCCGCCGTGACGATCCTGGCCTTCGGCCTGGCCGATCTCCTGTCGGGCACCGTCCTCGTGCTCGTATGGGCGGCCGGCGCCGCGACCCTCGCCTGGCTGGCGAGGCGAGTCGGCCAGCTCCGGTACCAGGTGGGCTCGTTCGCCTACCTGGCGGCAGCGCTCGTCCATGCCCTGTCCTTCGATGCCCCGCTTCGCCAGCTCTACGAGGCAAGCGCACGACCGGCCGAGGGCGTCGTCGCCTTCGTCGGCGTCGCGCTGGCCGGCTCGATCGTCGCGTACTACTGCCGGTCGTGGACGGCGACGCCTCCGCCGGAGGCGCTGATCGACGTCGAGCCGTTACTCGAGTCCTTCCGGATTCGCCAGCCGCTGTGGCGCTCGATCATCGGCTGGACGGCTTCCGTCTCAGCGCTCTACGTTGCGTCGCTCGTCGTGCTCGGCCTCGCCGAGTGGATCTCCGACGGCGACGTGGGGCCGGCCTTCCAGTGGGGGCACGTCGCAGTCGTCGCGCTCTGGGGGGCCGTTGCGCTCGCGGTCCTCTCCTCAGGGCACCGGTGGTCGCTCGTCCAGTTGCGCTTCGGCGGCCTCGTCTGGCTCGCCGTCACCCTCGCGCACGCACTCGGCTTCTTCCCGGGCTCGCTCGAGGGGGACCGGCGCGATCTCGGCTTCCTCGTCGTGGCCGCCGCGCTGCTGGCGGGCTCACTCGTCGACCGGCTCCGACGGCCCGACCGAGCGGTCTTCCCGATCATCGTCGTCTACTCACTCTTCAGCCTCGGACTGGCCCTGGCGGCTGCTCCGGAGCTCGTCGCCGGAGACACGGCGCAGGGCTCGATCCTCCTCGGCATCGCCGCCTTCTACTGCGCGCTCGGCGCTCTCGTCTTCACTCGGGACCGAGATTTCTCCACGCTGCTCTGGGCGCCGGCGCTGCTCGCGGCCGTCGGGGCGACCGACGTGCTCGTGTCGGGCACGTGGCTGGTGCTCGTCTGGGCCGGCCTCGCAGCAGCGCTCGTCCTGGTCGCCGACCGCGCCGGGGAGAAACGTCTCCAGCTCGCGTCTTTCTTCTACCTCGCGCTTGCCGCCGGCCACGCGGTCGTCCTCGACGGCCCACCGAGCGACTTCTTCGAGTCGAACCGGCATCCCGAGGGAGGCGTGCTCAGCCTCGTCTTCGTCGCCTGCGCCGCCTGGGCCTTCGCCTGGTACTGCGGTCGGGCCACCGAGGAGGAGCCGCGGGCAGGGGGCAACACGCTCAGCTCTGCCCTTCTTCGCCGTGAGCCCCTTTGGCGGCGAGCGTCCCTCGTCGCGTCCACAGCCATCCTGATGTACGCCGCGTCGCTGGCGATCCTCGGCCTGGCGGAGGCGATCGGCAACGGGACGGTGGCGGCGAAGTTCCACGCCGGGCACTCCGCGGTCAGCGCGCTGTGGGGGCTCGTCGGGCTCGTGGCCCTCTACGTCGGCCTCAAGCGGCGCGTCGTCTGGCTCCAGGCGGTCGGCTTCGGCCTCTTCGCCGTCAGCCTCGCGAAGATCTTCCTCTACGACCTCAGATTCCTGAGCTCGGTCACGCGCGCGCTCTCGTTCCTCGCGGTCGGCGCCGTCCTCCTCCTCGGCGGCTTCTTCGTGCAGAAGCTCGGCTCCGAGCGCAGGGACGCATCCGCCTAGCGTCGCTTTGCTTTGTGGCCGCACGGTGCCAAGATGGGGCCGTGAGGGGAAGGCGCGTCAGGCTGCTGATTGCGGTTGGGGCTGCGGTCCTGATTGCCGGCGTCGCACTCGCGGCGCCGCACGCCGCGCGGCAGGGGTCGAAGCACCAGGCTCTTCCGGCAGCGAAGCTCCTCGGGCCCGAAGGCGTCGGCTCACAAGCTCGGGTCTCGGACAAGACGAGCGGTAGCCGCGTCGCCGGCGTCGCGCGCCCGTATCTCTCGCGCCCGTTGCGTGACATCAAGCCCGCCCCGCCGGCCCCGCACGGGAACAAGTCCCTCAACGAGAGCGAGCAGGGCTATCCGCTGAGGTTCCCGCACGGAACGAGCAGGCCCGGCGACGGCGCTCTCCAGACGAGCCCCGGCAACGGCCGCATGCCCGCCCCGATCACGAATTTCGACGGCCTCGGCAACGTCGACGGCCTCATGCCACCTGACACGGAGGGCGAGGTCGGGCCCAACCACTACGTGCAGTGGGTCAATCTCTCGTTCGCCGTCTACAACAAGACGGGCGGCCTCGTCTACGGCCCCGCACACGGCAACACGCTGTTCACGGGCCTGCCGCACTGTGGTGGCTCGAACGACGGGGACCCGATCATGATGTACGACCAGCTCGCCGGCCGGTGGTTCGCCTCGCAGTTCCACTATCAGACCCCGTACTACCAATGCCTCGCCGTCTCGAGCACGGACGATCCCACGGGCACGTGGTGCCGGTACGAGTTTCAGGTCCAGACGAACAAGTTCGACGACTACCCGAAGTTCGGAGTCTGGCCGAGCCAGAACGCGTACATGATGACCGGAACCCAGTTCTTGAATTTCGGGAGCTTCGCCGGCTTCGGAGTGTGGGGCTTCGAGCGAGACAAGATGCTCGCGTGCGAGACCGCGCACATGGTCTACCAGGACATGGAGGACGTCGACCCCTCCCTCCCGTACATCCTGCCCGCCGACGTCGACGGGCCGACGCCGCCGCCGGAAGGCGCGCCCGCACCGATCGTCGCCATGAACCTCGACCTCGCGGGACTGCCGGAGGACAAGCTCCAGGTCTGGCACGCGACGATCGACTGGACGACCCCCTCGATCTCGGTCGCGCACGAAAGCGACCTGCAAGCAGCGGCGTACGACTCGACCCTCTGCGACTACTTCACCCTCTGCATCCCGCAGCCCGGGACGACCCAACGGCTCGCCCCGATGTCCGACCGGCTCATGTTCAGGCTCGCCTATCGCAACTTCGGCACCTGGGAGGCGATGGCCGTCAGCCACTCGGTCGACACCGACGGCTCGAACCACGCGGGCGTCCGCTGGTACGAGCTCCAGAGGACGACCGGCGACTGGGGAATTCAGCAGCAGGGCACGTACGCACCGGCCGACGGCCTCAACCGCTGGATGCCGAGCGTGGCGATGGACGGAAGCGGCGACCTCGCCGTCGGCTATTCGGTCGCTAATGGGACGGACACCTATCCCGGGGTTCGCTATGCCGGCCGGCTCGTCTCCGATCCGCCCAACGAGCTCACCCAGGGCGAGTCGACGCTCATCGACGGGAGCGGCTCGCAGTTGGGCGCCCTCGGCCGCTGGGGCGACTACTCGGACATGACCGTCGACCCCGCCGACGACTGCACGTTCTGGTACACGCAGGAGTACGTCCAGACGACCGGCGGCCAGACGTGGAAGACGCGGATCGGCTCGTTCAAGTTCCCGTCGTGCGGGCCGGCTCCGCCGCAGCCCCCGCCGCTCCCACCCCCGCCGCCGCCCCCGCCCCCACCGCCTCCCGGGACGGGCGACTACACGATCTCGATCCAGACCGGTCAGACGATCGTCCCGGCGACGGACCCAGCGGGCATCCACTGCGACGACTGCTCGCGCGTGGTCGCATTCCCATTCCCGGTCACGTTCTACGGCCAGACCTTCACCTCCGCGAACGTGCAGTCGAACGGCGCTCTGAACTTCGACAACGTCAACACGTGGGCCGTGAACGGATGCCTGCCGGCGCCGAGGCAGGGGAAAGCGATCTTCGTCCTCTGGGACGACGAGCTCCTGACCAACTCGGGTCAAGGCGTCTTCACGGCGCTCCTCGGCAGTGCGCCGAACCGCCAGTTCGTGATCGAGTGGAAAGGCCACTACGGCACCGGAGGCGTCTTCGACGTCGAGGTCATCTTCGACGAGGCGGACGGGGTCATTCGGACCGTGTACGGGCCGGTCGGCAACGAGGCCGGCCGCTCGTCGACCGAGGGTCTTCAGGGCTCAGGATCGGGGCCGGCCGCCCAGTTCCACTGCAACGAAGTGGGCTCGCTTTCGTCGGGCCTCGCCGTGACCTATACGCCCGTGACTCCGCCGCCGCCGCCGCCGCCACCGCC
>DATHDS010000041.1:0-64621 GCA_035318925.1 Gaiellaceae bacterium | reverse complement strand
AGGCGGAGGCGGAGGCGGAGGCGGAGGCGGAGGCGGAGGCGGTGGCGGAGGGCCGCACTCGATGACATTCCCGGTTTCATCGACGATCGCAAAGCCGGCCACGTTCAGCGGGCCCGGCGGATCGAACAGGTGCCGGATGATGTCGTTGTTCGAGTTGTTGCCGGTCGGATTCGATCCGACAGGCCCGTAGGCGACGATCGTCGTCGCGCAGGCCTCGGGAGGCACGATCCAAGTGAAGGTGATGGTCGTCCCGGACTTCTCCCCAAGAACCGTGGTGTTGCCGAAGTCGGAGCTCTTGATGACGACATCGGCCTGGGTCTCACCCTCCAGGTTGGGGTCGGTCACCCCGACGATCGTGCCGGTGATCGAGTCGCCACCCTGAACCTTCCAATGGATGCGGTTGAAGACACCCCCGGTCTGCGGGAGCCCACCAGTCGGGCTGTCGAGACTGCCCGGTGCGATGGCGTTCGGCAACATGCCGCCCTCGGCCCTAGCCGATGGTGCGAGCATGAGAACACAAAGTACGAGCACCGCACCGATTAGCCACGATGCCGTCGTCGCGCGCTGAATCGCCGCGCGGTCTACCCCGCCTTGATCCATCCCCCTCACTGGCTCCAGCCCCCTTTTCCCCTTTGGTTACCGATAAGAACGAACGAAACCTGCTGAAAACGGACGTCCTCGACCCTCAGAGTACGAATTTTTTGCAGTTTTCGCAAGTCTTGACTTTGGCACGTAGCCTCCTGTCCGTGCACCGGCTCACAAAGGCGCAGGCCCGGCGCATCGCGGTGCGCGCGCAACTGCTCGACGCACCGCGGCCGACCGAGCTGCTCACTGTCGTACAGCAGCTCACCCTGCTGCAGATCGATCCGACGGCGGCCATCGCGCCCAGCGCGGACCTCGTCGCCTGGAGCCGCCTCGGTTCGGCGTACCAGCCCGCCCACCTCCAGCAGGCCCTGGAGCAGGAGTGCACGCTGTTCGAGCACAACGCGCTGGTGCGGCCGATGAGCGACGTAGGCCTGTATCTCGCCGGCGCGGCCGCTTGGCCGAGCTACGACAAGCAGCGCGACTGGCTCCGCGACAACGACCGCTTCCGCCGCGACATCCTGAAGGTGCTGCGTCGCTCAGGGCCGATGACCTCGCGTGACATTCCGGACACGTGCGTGGTGCCGTGGGCCTCGACCGGGTGGACGAACAACCGCAACGTCACCCAGATGCTGGAGTTCCTGATGATGCGCGGCGAGGTCGCCATTGCCGGGCGCGTCGGGCGGGAACGCGTCTGGGACCTGTCCGAGCGGGTGTACCCGGCCGGCGTCGTCGTCCCGTCGGTCGAGGCGGCGCACCGGGTCAAGAACGAGCGGCGCCTCGCCTCGCTCGGCATCGCCAGGCAGAAGAGGACCGCGGTGCCCGTCGAGCCCTGGGACGTCGGGGAGGCCGGCGAGCCGGCCGTGGTCGAGGGCATCAAGGGCGAGTGGCGCGTCGACCCCGCGGCCCTCGGAAAAGACTTCAAGGGGCGTACGGCACTCCTGTCGCCGTTCGACCGGCTCGCCCACGACCGGGCGCGCGCCGAGGAGCTCTTCGACTTCGAGTACACCCTTGAGATGTACAAGCCGGCGGCCAAGCGCCGCTGGGGCTATTTCGCCCTCCCGATACTCCATGACGACCGGCTGGTCGGAAAGGTCGACGCTGCAGCCGACCGCAAGGCTTCCGTCCTGCGAGTGAACGCGATCCACGAGGACGTGAGATTCACCCGCACCATCACCAGGGCCGTGCAGGCCGAGCTGGAGGACCTGGCCTCGTGGCTCGAGTTGGGTGCGGTCGGCTAGTGAGAGCGGGCTAGCTTCGCGGCGGGCTCGGGCTGCGCGGGGGCAGCCTCGCTCACCCGGAGCACGACGTTGCCTGTCTTCTGGCCGGACTCGACGTAACGGGTGGCCTCGACGATCTCGTCGAGTGCGTACGTCCGGTCGATCACCGGCCGGTACTTGCCCGTGTCGACGAGCTCCTTGACGAGGAGGAGGTCCTCCTTGCGATAGCGGCCCATGCCGAGCGTCGCACGCCTGCTCCCTGTGAACCGTGTGACGAGAGCGAGGAGCGGCACGTGGTACATGAACCCGAGGTCCATCGAGATGTAGATCCCGCCGGGTTTCAGCGAGCGCCGACAGCGGCGGAACGAGTGCTTGCCGACCGCGTCGAAGATCACGTCGTACGTCTTGCCGCTGCGCGTGAAGTCCTCGCGCAAGCGATCGAGGACGTCCCTCGCGCCGAGCGATCGCACGAGCTCGACGTCCTTCGTGTCGCAGACCCCCGTTACCTCGGCCTCGAAGTGGTGCACAAGAAGCTGGACCGCAGCTGTCCCGACGGAGCCCGCGGCGCCGTAGACGAGGACGCTCTTGCCACGCAGCGGATATGCCGGTCTCAAGCAGGTGAGCGCGAGCAGCGACCCGTCGGGCACCGCCGCCGCCTCCTCGCAGGTCAGCCCTGCCGGTTTCTGCGCGATCGCGCCGCTCTCACGCACGGCCACGTACTCGGCGGTCGCGCCGCCTCCGATGCCGAAGACCCCGTCGCCGACCCGGAACTCCGTCACGGCCGCTCCGACTTCCTCGACGCTGCCCGCGAGCTCCGAGCCGAAAAACGTCCGCCTCGGGCGACGAATCCCGGTGAACAGACGGGTGAACCGGTAATCGACGCTACGCACGCCCATGGCGTCGCCGCGGGTGACCGTCGAGGCGTGGACTCTGACGAGCACCTCGTCGTCCTTCGGCACGGGCCGCTCTACTTCGTCGACGCGCAGCACCTCCGGAGGTCCGTACCGATCGTGGACGACCGCTCTCATCCGCTCACTTCCTCTCGATGCGATGGATGGGTGCGCCATGCTGCCAAGCCCGCCCGGCGCGGTACAGCTCGGCGGGCCTGCCGCCGCCCGGCCCGGGTCGCGCCGTGCGGCCGGTCGGGATCACCCAACCGTCCTCGCCCACGAGGCTGCGGCGGAAGTTCGCTGCGTCGAGCTGCACGCCCCAGATCGCCTCGTACACCGCTCGGAGCTCGGCCATCGTGAAGGTCGTGCCGACGAAGGCCGTCGCGATCCCCGAGACCTCGAGCTCGACCCGGACGCGGTCGACCGCGTCGCAGACGATGCGCAGGTGATCGAACGCGAGCTCGATTCTCTCCTCGAGGATGTCCGAGGCGGGGACGAGCGAGGCATGCGCTGCGTCGGTGCCGGCGACGATCGTTCCCAGGTCGCGAAGGACGGCGAGGTAGGCGACCGTGACGACGTTCATACGCGGGTCGCGTCCGGGATCGCCGTAGGCGCCGAACTGGGTCAGCAGGCTCGGGACGTCGACGCCGGTCTCCTCGGCAAGCTCGCGTCTCGCCGCCTCGTCCAGCGTCTCCGCGGGACGCTTGAACCCACCGGGAATCGCCCACATGCTCTTGAATGGCTCCTCCCCCCGCCGGACGAGAAGGACGTGGAGCGCGCCCTCGGCCATGGTCAGGATGACCACGTCCACCGTGACGGCGAAGGCCGGGAACTTGCTCGCGTCGTACCCGGGCGGAACGTTCGTCTTCCGCGTTCTAGTCGCCATGACTCTTACCTTCGCACAAGGTTTTGGTCTTGTCAACCAAAACGTCGACCAACACTTGATGTCGCCGCTCGACAATCAGACCTCAGAGGAGTAGCGTCAGCCGGTCCCGCTCCAACCTTCGGCGGGCGATCTCTTCCGGCTCCGACCATCGGCCGGTGCGGCGTGTCGACTCAACGGTGGTCGGCATCGCAACCGAGCGTTAGGAGTCGAGATGTCCCTCTTCCCTCCGAACACGTCAACCAACCCGGCCGGCAGGTTGGGCCGTTGGGGCGCGCGGCGCGGAGACGATCGTCATGGATGCCGCCGAGGGATGTTGGCCGGGGGTTCGCGATATGCGTCGAGAGTCGCGCTTGGCCTGATGGCTGTCTTGGTCACGAGCTCTTCCGCAGCGGCGACGGCAGCCACCCCTGCGAGTGCGACGACCACGACGCACACGCTCACAGTGACAAAGACGCTGATAGTGAATGAGTCGAACGCTGACTCTGGGTCTTCTCTGGATACGCACGAGGCATCGACGACCGGCACCGGCACGTGGGTGACAAGCTCGCCGGCCGGGATCGACTGCGGCGCCACCTGCTCGGCGCAGTTCGCCGACGGGACCGCGGTTACTTTGACCGCGGCGGCGGCCGGCGCCGGCTTGACTTTCGACGCTTGGGACGGCGACTGCAGCGGCAGCGGCACCTGCGTGCTGACGATCGATCGGGACCGAGCGGTGACAGCAGTTTTCGTCGAGTACTTTCGGCCTGGACTGCCCGCGCACTGCCACGTGCCGAAGGTCGTCGGGATGCTGCTACGCAAGGCGGTCGTGAGGATCACCCATGCTCACTGCAGGCCGGGCAGGGTCATCCGCCGGCCTTCGAGCAAGGCGCGGAAGAACCACGTGCTCGCACAGACCCCGAAGCCCGGAAGAACACTCATTCAGGGCAGGCCGGTCAATCTGACGGTCGGCAAGGGACCGAAGAAGAAGTAGCTCGACCTGCCACGTCTGCTGCGCGAGCATGCTTCTAAGCACACGGTGCCGGGTGACCATCGGCATCCTCCGCGACGAGCAATGATGACCGCGCATCTCGGGCTCGCCGACACACGAGCCGGTGACGCCGAAACGAGATTTCAAATGCATGTTCGTTTTGTCGCTCCCAACGGAACAAAGAGACCATGGCGCGAGCTCTAGTCGCTCTCGCGGCTTTCATTGCCGCCGGGTGCGGTGCTGCAGACCATTCGGCCCGCGGACCCGAGCCAGAGCGCGACGCGGGATGGATTGTCGCCGCCGCCGCGACCGTGGAGGGCGCACGCACTCAGTGGGGCTACTTCGCCGTCCGGCCGGACGGACGCGACCTAAGGAGGCTTGCGTTCCCGGAGGGTGGAGGCGGGGATCTCGATTTCTCCGCCGACGGACGACTGGCGGCACTGTCGCTGATGCGTCCGGACGGAGCGCCCGATCCTGGCTTCGACGTCGTCGTGTCGCCGCTGGATGTCTGGAAGCCGCGCGACCTTCCGCTGCCTCACCCGTCGGCAATCTCCCCGTCTCTCTCGCCCGACGGGAAGGCGGTGGCCCTCGCGTACGCGACGGGCTCGACGGGCTTCGAACGCTCCGACCTGTGGTTGATTTCCGTGGACGGCAGAGATCTCAGGCGGGTGACCGCGACGGGCGGAGTCACGTATCCAGCGTGGTCGCCCCAAGGCTCGTGGATCGCGTTCGCGGACGAGCGCGCCGCACGTCAGTACGAGGGCGCCGTGATCTACCTCGTGCGACCAGACGGGACGGACCTGCACCGGCTCGCGGGCGAGTTCGCGAACCAGAGGCCCGCCTGGTCGCCGGACGGGACGCGGCTCGCGCTCGAAGATCTCGAGGGCCAGGTCGTCATCGTCGGTCGTGACGATGGCGGTAAGCGGGTCCTGACGGCCGACGGGGGCGCTCCCGCATGGTCGCCGGACGGGAACTGGATCGCGTTCGAGCGCAGCGTCCTGACCGACAGCGAAGGTGTATACGCCCTCGGTCTGTTCGTCATCCCGGCAGAGGGTGGCTCCGCCGACCGGATCGTGTCATTTGATGGGGGGAATGTCGAGCCGCTCTCGTGGACACAAGTCCAGCCGGCGAGCAGCCCGGCCCCGTGACGAGCACAGGAGGAAGGGCGGGTCAGGTCTTGCATCGACGCACGCTGCTAGGAAGAGACGGGAGCGACGGGACTCGAACCCGCGACCTCCGGCGTGACAGGCCGGCGTTCTAACCAACTGAACTACGCCCCCAGGCGCGGGACAGTGTAGCTAGGCGATTTCGGTCAGGCCCAGCTGGCGCAGGAGGGTCACGCCGTCCGAGTAGACGTCTTTGCGGGCCACCAGGCTGTCCTTGATCGGGATCACGTCCATGCCTCGGTACTCGACCTTGCGGCCCGTTGGCTCGACCATGATTCCCGAGCGGGTCATCGGGCCCTCGTGCGTTCCCCGGGCCGTCCACTCCTGGACGACGAGGTCGTCGCGGATGTACTGGCTGCGGGCCTCGAAGCTCAGGTCCGGGAAGACCGCGAAGATTCCGGTGATCGCCTGCCCGATCGCGTCCTTGCCGATGTTTACGTCGCCGGTTGTGTGGTTCTCGAACACAGAGTCGTCGGTGTGCATTGAGACGATTGCGTCGACGTCGTGGTCGTTCCACGCCGCGTTGTAGCGGTCGATGAACGTCTGAAGCTCGTTGCCGTCCACACGGGTAGCCTAATCCGCGCGTGACCTGGGTCGACTGGGTAGCGGTGGGGATCGTCGTCGTCGCCGCGCTCGGCGGGGCTTCGCAGGGTCTTGTCTGGAGCGGCCTCTCGCTGGCCGGTTTCGTCGCCGGAGCTTTCCTCGGCGGCCAGTACGTGGCCCCGCACGTGCTCGCGCGTGAGGCTCATTCTCCGTACGCGCCGATCATCGCCCTCGGCTGCGCCTTCGGCTCGGCCTTCTTGCTCGAGACGATCGGGAGCGCAATCGGCTCCGCGATCGCGCGCCGAGTGCGGGCCTCGCCGCTCGGAGCTGTCGACTCAATCGGAGGATTCTTCTTCGGCGCAGTGTCTGGGCTCGCGATCGTCTGGGTGCTGGGGGTCGTCGGCCTCAACCTCCCCGGCCGCACGCAGCTTCGGCGGGACCTCCAGCGCTCGGTCGTCATCCGCGAGCTGAGCTCGATCGTGCCGCCGCGGGCGTTTCTCAACCTCCTGGCGCGCATCGACCCGCTGCCGACCATCGTCGGGCCCGCGCTGCCGAACGAGCGGCCCGACCCGCGGGTACTCCGTCGGCCGGGAGTCCGGGCCGCCGCGCCGAGCGTCGTGCGGATCCTCGGGACCGTCTGCGGCCTGGGTGTCGAGGGAAGCGGCTGGATTGCCGGGCCGGGCCGCGTCGTCACGGCCGCGCACGTCGTCGCAGGGGAGGACGACACGAGTGTCAGGCCTGCCTCGGGTGGAAGCTTTCGTGCCCAGGCCGTTGCGTTCGACCCGCACAACGACGTCGCGGTGCTACGTGTGCCGGGCCTCGGAGCCCACGCTCTTCGTCTCGCCACTCCTCGCCCAGGCGCGGCCGTGGCGATCCTCGGCTATCCCGAGAACGGCCCCTTCGACGCAGAGTCGGGCCGCATCGGGACGACGAGCGCCGTCTTCACGCAGGACGCGTACGGTCGTCCGACTTTTCGGACCGTGACGAGCTTCAGCGGCAAGGTTCGGCCCGGCAACTCCGGTGGCCCTGCCGTGGACGCGACCGGCGCGGTGCAGACGACCGTCTTCGCGGCGCGGCTCAGCGGCGGCGGTGGATTCGGCGTGCCGAGCTCGATCGTGCAACGAGATCTCGCGAGCGCGCGCGGGCCGGTCTCGACAGGCCCCTGCACCCGCTAGGCGAGCGCGTCGAGAATCCCGAGCGGCCGGCGGAAGGGCGCGACGACGTAGGCTCCGTTTCCGTGGGCCCTGGCTTCGGCGAGCAGTGAGCGGCCGAGCTTCATGCCGACCTCGTTCGCATTCGGGCCGGCATCCCGCAGCGCGTTCAGGACCCGGTCCGGGACGACGATCCCGGGTACCTCGTTGTGCAGGCGCAACGCAAGCTGGTGGCTCCAGACGGGAAAGATCCCGACGAGGACCGGGATCGGCCACTCGCCGCCGAGCCGCTCGACGAAGCGGTCCATGTACTCGAGGTCGAAGAGGATCTGCGTCATCGCGAAGTGCGCACCTGAGTCGACCTTCTGCCGGAAGCGCTCGAGCTCGGTGTCGAGGTCGTCCGCAGCGGGGTTGACGGCGACGCCGATGTAGAACGAGGTCGCCGCGTCGATCGCCCGCCCGTTGTAGTCCTCGCCCCGGTTGAGGCGCGCCATCAGCTGCGTGAGCCCGATCGAGTCGATCTCGTAGACCCCGCGGGAGCCGGGATAGTCACCGACCTCCGGCGGGTCGCCAGTGACCGAGAGCACGTTGCGAATTCCGCAGGCGTGTGCGCCGAGGAGCTGCGACTCGAGGCCCATGATCGTCGCGTCTCGGGTCGTGAGGTGGGGGATCGTCTCGACCCCGACGGTGCGCTCGATCTCGACCGAGAGCATGAGTGCGCTAGCCGCCGCGCGGGCGGTGGCGTTGTCGTTGATGTCGACGAGCCCGACGTTGCCGGATTCCTTGAGCGTGCGGACGACGTCGAGCATTCCGGCGTAGCTGCCGCCGAGCGGAGGGTCGATCTGCACCGAGAGCACCCACTCCTGCTCGCGGAACGCCCGCGCGAGCTCGGTCTCCTCGCGGTGCTCGGGAACCGCGACGATGACCTCTCGCTCGGCGAAGACGAGCGGTGCGCTCGGCACCCGCTCCTCCTTGACCGCCGAGGCGATGGCGGCGATCTCGGTCGGCGTCGTGCCGCAGCAGCCGCCGATGACGCGGGCTCCGAGGCTACGCGCGTGCGCGGCGAACTCCGCGAAGTACTCGGGCGAGGCGTGCGGGTAGATGATGCGGTTGCCGGCCATGCTGGCGAGCCCGATGTTCGGCATCGCCGCGAGCGGGAGGCCGTTGCCGCCCATCTCGCTGAGCGCCGCAAGCGCGGCCTGGATGCCGGCGCCGTGGTTCGCGCCCGCGGCCGCGACGCCGAGCTCGGACAGCCGGTCGACCGCTTGCCGAGCTGTGACGCCGGAGAGCGTCTCGGCCCCCGCGTCGAAGGTGAGCATCGCCAGGATCGGCAGGGAGGACACGCCGCGCACGGCCTCGATCGCGGCTTCCAGCTCCTCGAGCTCGAAGAACGTCTCCACGGAGAAGAAGTCGACGCCGCGGCCCTCGAGCACGGCCGCCTGCTCGGCGAAGATCTCCAGGCGTTCCTGCTTTGCCACGCCGCCCTCGCCGAGCGGCCCGATCGAGCCGGCGATGAAGACGTCGCGGCCCGCGATCTCGCGTGCCTCGCGGGCGAGCTTGACCGCGGCGCTGTTGATGTCGAGCAGCTCGTCCTCGAGGTAGCGCGCGGCGAGCTTGCGGCGGTTCGCGCCGAACGTGTTCGTCTCGATCACGTCCGCGCCGGCCTGGATGAAGCCGACGTGGAGCTTGACGACGGTCTCCGGCGCGCGGAGGTTCGCCTCCTCCGGAATGCGCACACGGGGAGCGGCGCTCGAGACGAGGACGCCCATGCCGCCGTCGGCGACGAGCGGAGGGCCGGTGGAGAGCCGTTCGAGGAAGCGGTTGGCCATCGGCGGAGCCTACTTCCGGCTTCCTGCCGGGAAACGGGGCTTGCGGTGTCGGGGCATCGAGCTCACCTCCATCGAATCTCGGCGGTAGCACCGCACCCCATGCGGGCCGGTTGCTGCGGCGTCTCAGGGCCGAGTCCCTCAGCCGCTCTTGATGGGCGAAGCGAGCCTAGCAAGCGGCGCGGAGGATCCCCCACGTTTCAGCCGTTGGATCCCCCACATCCCCACCCTGGGTGGGGAAGAGATCCACCCGCCACCCGTGGCGAGTCTAACCGGTGAATCGGTACGGATTTGTGCCAAAAGTGGCTCAAATGCAGGGATAACTGGTCCTAGCGGAGCGGAAAAGAACCTGAGTGAAGTGCCGCAGTCAACTGCGTAAAGGGTGATAGATGAAGCGATGCCACCTGGCGCACAGTGGGGGAGACCAAGCGGGCCCCGATGCGGCGGGGGCCACTTGGAAAACGAGACCGGCCCCTCATGCGGCAGGGGCCTCTCGAATTACTGCGGCTCTCTACGGAGACGCCAGAGCGGGCCGGGCGGCGGCCCGCTCTGGCGTTCCTGGACTCAAGTGAGACGAATGAGCTGCCGAAACTGTGGTCGACTCCTTTGTTGCACGGGACTGACGGCAAGCTTTCCTGCGCACAGGAGCAGCAGAACGGCGGGGAAACCCGTCGCTCTGCCTGTGCGCAGGAAGAAGACGGCCACGCGGGCAGAGCCCGCATGGCCTCCAAGCGGCCTCGCAAGCGATGCCTTGGGCGCACAGGAGCAGCAGAACGGCGGGGAAACCCGTCGCCCTGCCTGTGCGCAGGAAGAAGACGGCCACGCGGGCAGAGCCCGCATGGCCTCCAAGCGGCATCGCAAGCGATGCCTTGGGCGCACAGGAGTGACGAAGCGGCGGGGAAACTCCCGTTTCGTCGTGCAGCCGGCGCCTATTTCATCACCCCGCCTCGGGGTGCACGACACGCCCTTCCATCCCGCCCGCGACCGTCACCACCTGGCCGGTCACGTGGCCGGAGAGCTCGTCGGAGGCGAGGACGACGACCTGTCGAGCGACGTCCTCGGGCCGGGCGACCTTCCGCAACGGCATCGTGCGCGTCACGCGCGAAACGAGCTCGGGATCGGTGAGCTCCGTGCGAGTCATCGGCGACTCCGTCCAGCCCGGGCAGACGGCATTTACCCGGCCTTGCGGGGCAATTCGAACGATCTCGTTCTTGAGGCTGAGGAGCAGACCTTGCACGACGGCCGACTTCGCGGCGGCGTAATCCGCGTGGCCGGCCTCGCCGAAGAGCCCGGCGGTCGAACCGATCATGACGAGGTTGCCCTGCCCGGTTCGCTCGACCTCGCGGAGGAATGCGCGGGCCGTCAAATAGGTCACCGTCAGGTTCCCTCGTAACGTCTCCTCCCAGCGCTCGAGCGGAAGCTGCCAGACCGGAACGTCCTGCGCAGGCCACTTGCCCGCGACCGCAGCGCAGACGTCCAGCCCGCCCAGCTCCTCCACTGAGCGCCGGAAGAGCTCGTCGACGTCGTCTTCGGATCTGAGGTCGGCGCCAAAGATCGGCGCGCCGTCGAGCTCCCGGCTCAGGGCTTCCGCGCGTTCGCGGCCTTCGTGATAGTGGAGAGCGACCAGACTGCCCTCGGCGGCGAACTCGCGCGCGCATGCAGAGCCGATTCCGCCCGAGGCGCCGGTGACGAGCACCCGCTTTCCGCGCAGGCCAGTTTCCATGGGCGAGAGGCTACAAGCCGCCTACGGGCTGCACCTCTATCAAGTCCGGGGGCGATCCGACCGAAGCAGCGAGCACATGACGCCACGCGAGGATCTCACCTACATCAAGGTCGGGCTGGCCATTCTCGAGACGCTCGATCCGAACGAGGAGCTCACACGTGAAGAGCTCGACCTGCTGACGTGGCGGTTCGAGCAGCTCGTCGAGCACGGGTACGAGGTCGAAGACGCCATGGACATGGCCCGCGCGAAGCACGTGGATCTAGAGCTCGCTCGCTGCCTGACCACGAAGCGCGGCTGCCCTTCTGCGGTCGCGGCGCGGATCCTGCTGTAACCGGGGCCAAACCTGAGCTTCCGGGTGCCCGCTTCCCTCCGGCTCCCGAGTACGCTTTGATTTGGCCGTGCAAGTTCTCGAAACTGACGCGCAGCTCGTCGCCCGCTGCCGCGCGGGAGACGACGACGCGTGGCGAGAGCTCGTCGAGCGCTTCTCCCGCTACGTCTATGCAATCGCGGTCCAGGCGTTCGGCCTGTCGCAGGCCGACGCCGAAGACGTCTTCCAGGAGGTCTTCGCGCGCGCGTACGAGAACCTGCCCAAGCTGCGCGATGACAGCGCGATTCGCCCCTGGCTCGCGCAGCTCACGAGGCGGCTCTGCCTCGACACGCTGCGCGCCGGCGCGCGCGTGCAGGTGGGTGACCTGCCCGAGCCGTCAGGCGTGGACGAGACGATCTCGAGTCTCGACGAGGCGCTGGCTCTGCACGAGGCCCTCGCCGGCCTTCCGGAGAACTGCCGCGAGATCCTCGACCGCTTCTTCGCTCGCGACGAGAGCTATCGGCGCATCGCAGAGGCGCTCGACATCCCCGCCGGGACGATTGCGAGCCGCATCTCCCGCTGCCTCGTGAAACTTCGGTCCGAGCTCGAGGGAAGAAACACCCCGCTTGCGGAGTCTGGTGGTTGACGGCTTATGAACGAATACAACGAGGAAACCCTGGCGAATCTCCTTCGCACTCTGCCAGCCCCGCCCGAAGCTTGGGTCAAGGCTGCCCAGGAGATTCCGCTCGCGCGGCGCGGGCTCGACGACATCGTCGAGCGTGCTCGCGCGGATCAGGCCTTTCGTGAGGCGCTGATCGCCGACCTCGAGCAGGCGCTCGAGGGAGCCGGCTTCGAGTCGGATCCCGCGTTGGCCGACGCAGTGCGCGAACGCCTCTCGCTCTAGAGGGAGGCTACTGCGAGAGAATCGTCGCGACGATGGTTGCCGACGATCTGCTCGACGCGTCCCTCAGCGAGCTCCTCGACATGCTGTCCGGCCAGGAGCCTCCAGGAGCGGGCTCGGCCGCCGCGATCGTAGTCGCCGGGGCAGCCTGCCTCGTGACCATGGTCGCGCGAGCATCGAAGGAGCACTGGCCGGAAGCGGGCGGCGCCATCGGCCAGGCTGAGGCGTTCCGGGCGCGGGTCATACCGCTTGCGCAGGCAGATGCCGAGGCTTACAGCGAGGCGCTGACCGCGCTCCGCAAGCGCGGTGAGCTCGAGGAGCGCTACCGCGACCAGAAGCTCCAGGCGGCGCTCGAGCGCGCGGCCGAGATCCCGCTCAAGATCGCCGAGGCGGGCTCCGACGTGGCTTGCCTCGCTGCGCTGCTCGTCGAGAACGGGAACCCCGAGGTGCGAGCCGACGCCGCGGCCGCGGCCCTGCTCGCTGAGGGCGGCGCCCGCGCCGCGGCGAAGCTCGTCGAGATCAATCTGGGCGCGACCGAGGACGACCCGCGCGTGCGTCATGTCCGAACGCTCGTCGCGGTTGCCGCAGAAGCATCCGAGCGCGCTCTGAGGGCCGCTCAGTAGCATCGGGGCATGGCGCCTTCCGAGACCACAGGCGAGCAGCCGGAACCGACGAAGGTGATGCGTCCGGCGTGGAGCGTGCCCACGGAGGGCGCAGAGGCGATCTCGCTTCCCTTCGAGTGGCCCGGCGAGCTGACGCGTGACTGGGCCTGGGGTGGCTCGACCGGGAAGGGCGTGCGCGTCTGCATCCTCGACAGCGGCGTCGACGCCGGCCACCCGCTCGTGGGCGAGGTACAACAGTCCGTTGCCGTCTCGATCGACCCGGACGGCGAGACCGTGGTCTCGGATGACCTCGAGGGCGATCTCTGCGGCCACGGGACCGCCTGCGCGGGGATCGTGCGGTCGCTTGCTCCGGACTGCGAGCTCGCCAGCGTTCGTGTGCTGGGGGCCGGGTTCACCGGCAGCGGCGGCGTGCTCCTCGCCGGGCTTCGTTGGGCCGTGGAGCAGGGCTTCGACGTCATCAACATGAGCCTCTCGACGACGAAGCGCCAATTCGCGGGCATCCTCCACGAGCTCACGGACACGGCCTACTTCAACCGCAACGTGCTCGTCGCCTCGGCCCACAACATGCCTGTCGAAAGCTATCCATGGCGTTTCTCCTCGGTGATCTCGGTCGGGAGCCACGATGAGGCCGACCCGATGACGTTCTTCTACAACCCCAACCCGCCGGTCGAGTTCTTCGCCCGCGGCGTCGACGTCGAGGTGGCCTGGTCCGGGGGTGGGCGCATCCGCTGCACGGGCAACAGCTTCGCCACCCCGCACATGTCCGGCCTCTGCGCACTCATCCTCGGGAAGTATCCGGAGATGACGCCGTTCCAGTTGAAGAGCGTGCTCCATCTGGTCTCGACAAACGTGGGAGGTGGACGATGAGCGACGATCTGAGGGCGGCAGTCGCAGCAGGGGTGGTCGGCTCGGAGGAGTCGTTCCGCACGCTGCTGCAGTCGGTCGTCGAGGTGGCCCGGGCGATCTTCGGGGCGAAGGCATCCTCGATCTTTCTCCTCGACGAGGAGGCGGACGAGCTCGTTTTCGAGGCCGTCGCGGGCGAGGGCGCCGAAACTCTGATCGGGCAGCGCTTCCCGTCGAGCACGGGCGTCGCCGGCTGGGTCCTCGTCACCCGCCAGTCGCTCGTCATCGAGGACGTGACCGCGGACCCACGCTTCTCGAAGGACGTCGCCGAGAGCACCGGCTACGTGCCGAAGGGTCTCATGGCTGTGCCCCTGCTCCACGAAGAGGAGGTGCTGGGCGTGCTCGAGGTGCTCGACCGCCCGGAGCGGAGCCAGTTCTCGCTCGTCGAGATGGATCTGCTCGGCCTCTTCGCGAACCAGGCCGCGATCGCTCTCGATCTGATGCGCCGAGCCAGGCGAGCCGAGCAGGTTCTCGCCGAGAGCGGTACGGGCTCGGATGTGGTCGCCCGGCTCGCGGCGACGGTGGACGGGCTCCAGGACGAACGACGCGAGGCAGGCCTGAAGCTGCTCGGAGCCCTGGAGGAAGTCCTCAGACGCGACGAGGGCGGCTACTAAGCCGCCCTCGCAAGGTCCTTCTCCTCGGGGTTTCTAGCCCTCGGAGGTCTGCGGATGGATGACGGGATGGATGACGTGGCCCTCGACGTCGTCACCCTCCTCGGTGGTCTCGCCTTCCGCTGCCCGCGGATGGACGACCGGATGGATGACGTGGCCCTCGACGTCGTCGCCGTCGGTGGTCTCGCCTTCCGCTGCGCGCGGGTGGACAACTGGATGGACGACGTGGCCCTCGACGTCTTCGCTCGTCTGCTCGGCCTCGCCCTCTGAGTACTTCTCGGCCTCGCCCTCTGAATACTTCTCACGATCGTCGGACATTTGGTGCTCCCTTCGGTCGGAATTCTTGTAACCAAGACGGTCCGCTGAGAGGAAATCTTCCCGGATTCCTTCAAAAAGGCAAACCGGGTGTCATCCTTCGGCGGTGGTGGGCTCCTTTGGCGAGCGGCTGAGAGAGTCGCTCGACGCGTTCAAGGCCGTATTCACGAATCCGGGACTGTTGCGGGTCGAACTCGGTTGGGGATTCGCGATCACCGCGTACTGGGCGTTCATCATAGCCCTCTCCGTTTACGCGTATGACGAGGGAGGGGCGGCGGCGGTCGGCCTGGTTGGGCTCGTGCGAGTGCTGCCCGCCTTCGTGGCGGCGCCGTTCGCGGGCATGCTCGGCGACAGGTACCGGCGCGAGCGCGTCATGTTCGTGCTCTCGCTCGGCCGCGCCGTGTCCATGGGCGCGACGGCCGCCGCGATCTTCGCCGGAAGCCCGATCTGGCTCGTCTACACGCTCGCAGGTGCGGTCGCGCTGAGCGCGAGCATGGTGCGCCCGATGCAGTCCGCGCTGCTCCCGCAGCTCGCGAGGACGCCGGAAGAGCTGACCGCGGCGAACCTCGTCGTGACGACGATCGAGAGCTCCGGCATCTTCCTTGGCCCGGCGATCGGCGGCCTGCTGCTCGCCGCCACGAACACCGAGACCGTGTTCGCGGCGGCCGCGGGCTCCTTCGCGCTGGCGGCCCTGCTCGTCGCCGGGATCAAGGTCGAAGGCTTACCGGAGCGGGAGCTGCGCGAGGGCGGCTTTTTCCGGGAGTTCTTCGCGGGCTTCGGCGCGATCGGCGGAGATCGCAACCTGCGCCTGATCATCGGCCTTTACGGGGCCCAGACCTTGATCGCCGGGGCGCTGAACGTCCTGCTCGTCGTCGCGGCGCTCGAGCTGCTCAACCTCGGTGAGGCAGGAGTCGGGTTCCTGAACTCGGCCGTCGGGGTCGGCGGCCTCTTCGGCGCTCTAGCTGCGTTTGCGCTCGTCGGCCGGCAGCGGCTCGCTTCCGACTTTGGCCTCGGCCTCGTCCTTTGGGGATTCCCGATCGCGCTGATCGGCGTCTGGCCGAACCCGACGATCGCACTCATCCTCCTCGGTCTCGTCGGCGTCGGGAACACCGTGGTCGATGTCGCCGCGCTGACGCTCCTCCAGCGCACCGTTCCCGACGAGGTGCTCACGCGCGTGTTCGGCGTTGTGCAGAGCGTCTTCGTCGCGACGCTCGGGCTCGGTGCGATTGCCGCGCCGTTGATGACAGGGACGATCGGGATCCGCTGGGCGATGGTCGTCACGGGATCGATCTTGCCCGTGCTGGCGGGCTTGCTGTGGCGGCGGATCCGGGCTCTGGACGCCGAAGCGCTCGCGCCCACCCGCGAGCTCGCGCTCCTGCGAGCCATCCCTCTCTTCAAGCCGTTGCCGGCGCCCGCGATCGATCAGTTGGCGTCGCACCTCATCCCTCTGCAGGCCACGGTCGGCGACGAGATCGTCCGCCAGGGGGAGCCGGGGCATCGCTTCTACGTCATCGCTGCGGGTGAGGTCGAGGTGCTCGTCGACGGCCGCCCGGGCGGGGTGTTCGGTCCCGGCGACCATTTCGGTGAGATCGCCCTGCTCCGCGACGTCCCCCGGACGGCAACGGTGAAGGCCAAGACGGACACCGAGCTGTACGCGCTCGAGCGCGACGAGTTCCTGAGCGCGGTCACGGGTCACGCGGCCAGCGCCGAAGCGGCCGACGCAATCGTCGCGAGCCGGCTCGCAGGGCTGCGTCCCGGTATAGCCTCGGTCTAATGGAGACGACCGGTGTCCTGCTCGTGGGCGGTCTCAGCCGCCGCTTCGGCTCGGTGAAGGCTCTCGCGCCCCTGGGCACGGAGCTACTGGCCGAGCGAGCCTGGCGGATCCTCGGTGAGGCGTTTCCGCACCGGCTGGCCGTGGGGAAGGACGCCGACCAGCTGGGTCTGCCGTTCCCGCTGCTCGACGACGGGATCAGCGTCCGTGCGCCGATCGCCGGGGTTGTCGCGGGCCTGCGAGTCGCGCCGACCGAGGTCGCCGTCTTCCTGCCGGTCGACTGTCCGCTGATGACGGCCGAAGCCCTCAACTCGCTCGCGGCCAACTGCGTCGATGCCGACGCCGCCGCGACGGAGACCGGTCCGCTGCCCGGCGCCTACGCCAGGAGCGCGCTCCCCGTCCTCGAGCAACGCCTGGAGGCTGGCCGGCTCGACCTGCTCGAAGCTCTCGGCGAGCTCGACACGCGAACGATTCAGATCGATCCCGCGCTGCTCGTGAGCGTGAACACCGAGCGCGACCTCGACCGGCTCCGGGCTCTCGCCCGCTAGCGAGGGTCCCTCAGCGCTCGACCCGCTCCGGGACGCTCTTTCCGGCAAGCGAGTAGAAGACCAGATAGGTCGCCCCGAGGAAGAAGGTGAAGAAAACGGTCACGGCGATCGTCCGTGGGTGGTCGAGGGGATCCACCAGGCCGGACCAGAGGTCGCCGGCCAGGACGCCGGGACGTGTGAACACGTCCCAGGAGTTCCAGCGCTGGAAGCGTCCGAGGTAGACGCCGAAGGAGCTCAGCGCGAGCGCCGCGAGCGCGAAGAGCCATGCGTTGACCATCCCGAGCGCGCGTCGGACCACCGACTGCATCAGGTAGAGCGAGATGAAACCGAGCAGAAGACCGCACCCGGCGGCCGCGGAGGTCAGGACGGCGTCGTACCAGGTGAGAGCGCCCGTCCAGTCCCGCAGGTATTTGAGGTCGGTGACGATATAAGGGGCGTTCGGGAAGAAGACGAGCCAGAGGAGGCCCCCGGCCCAGAGCCACAGTCCTCCAGCGCGCCGGCGATATCCGTCGTAGACGCGGACTGCGAGTGCAAACGGGATCCACGCGAGGAACAGGTTCCACAACATCGACACGTATTGAGAGTTGCCGGTGTAGGCGACCCGGACGACGACCATCGCCACGACGAGGCCCGAGAGCCCCGCGAGCGACGCAAGGGTGAGAACACGCCGTTTGCTCATCGATCCCCAGGTTAGCCAGTTCCCGGAGGAATACGCTCCGGGTAGCGCGGCAGCCCGTCGTCGGGGATCGGCTCCCAGCTCGCGGCGTAGGCCACGAACTGCCGGTACGCGGGTCTGACAGCCGGGTCGCCGTCGAAGGCGCCCATGCGGATCCCAACCGGCTCCCTTGTGTCCGGGAGGCTGCTCCACAGCGCCGCCCCGCATCCTGAGCAGAAGAACTTCGGGAAGCCGTCGTCCGGCTCGTAGGCGCGCAGCAGCTCCTCGCCGGCGGTGATGCGCAGCGAGCCGGGAACGATTCGCACCTGGACAGAAGCCGCCGTACCGGTGCGGCGCTGGCACCGCCGGCAGTGGCAATAGCTGGCCCCGAGCGGCGCCTCGGTCACCTCGAAACGCACCGCGCCGCAGAGACAACCTCCAGTAAGCGGCAGCTCGACCACGGGCAGAGTCTAGAGGTGGGCCGGGGCGGGTTTTAGTCGTCGCGGTTCAGAAGACTGGCGCTCATGGGCCGGGCAGGGATCGAACCTGCGACCTTGGGATTAAAAGTCCCCTGCTCTACCGACTGAGCTACCGGCCCTCGCGCACGAGTATATGAACGCCAATGTTGGCTATCGAGGGTCGTACAGCAGGCGGAGCCGGGCTTTGCCCGAGCGCAGCCCGCGACGCGTCTCGACCGCGAGAACTGCAAAGGAGGGGGCTCACGGGGGAACCACGGGTTCCCCCGTGCTCTAAAAGTCCCCTGCTCTACCGACTGAGCTACCGGCCCTGGGGCGAGTGTATCGCCGGTCTCGCGCGGCTAGACTCAACGCCGGGCCCCCATCGACTAGCGGTCCAGGTCACGGCCCTTTCAAGGCCGTAGCGCGGGTTCGAATCCCGCTGGGGGCACCAGTTCGGGCGGTTAGCTCAGTTGGGAGAGCACCTGCCTTACAAGCAGGGGGTCGGCGGTTCGAGTCCGTCACCGCCCACTCTCGCTTCCCTGAGCGGCGGCGGCTACGCCGCCGCCTCGCGCCGCTCAGCCCCCTCCTGCGAGCGGCCCGTGCGCACCAGCACTGTTCCCCTCGCATACGGGGTCTGAGCGACGCGTCAGGAAACCGAGAGGGAGGGCACCGACTCGAGGCCAACTCGCCGTTGTTACGAGCGCGGCACCTCTTTGACCGCGTACAGCCGCCACTCGTCCGCCAGCACGAGAGATCTGATCTGAGTCGGCAAAGCCCTCAGGGGCCAGGCCCTGCACCGGGTTGATGCAGGACCCGACCCTGAGACCTCAAGTCAACGCTGCCGGTGCGGCCCGGCCGGGGCGATCCCGTCGGGATTCACGCTGAGATACGAGCCGTACACGTCGGCTGCCACATACGCAGCGGGCGGTGCGGCGTGGTGGTAGCGGGCGAAGCGGAAGCCCGGTCCCTTCTTCCCGTCCGATACGTGACCTTCCACCTGGAAAGCCGGGAACAGATGGCTTTGACGCATAAATGCGGGAAGCGCCAGGTACGCGACGTCGAGCCGGGTGATCACGATCTTGTGACCCGCCTCGCGATACGCGACGAGCTCAGGATCGATCAGAAGCCCCACCTCGAGCGCCTTCTCGATCGGAGACATCGTGATCGTTCGCGGAGTGCCGAGAATCCGCCACGTGTGGAAGGCGCCTGTGAACCGCACGCTGCCGTTCTCGGGCTCGGCGAACATGAGCGTCTTCGCCCCCGCTCCGCGGACCGGAAGCCCCTCGACGGCGTAGGAGAACTTGACCGTCGCCTGACCTGCGCCGCGCTCGCGCTCCTTGCCCTTAGCCGTCAGGTGCGCCACCTGGTCCAGATCCACCGTCTCGGAGGCGATCTCCCTGCCGATCAGGCCGGCTCCCTGCAGCAGCTCTCTCGCCTGCGAGATCAGCCGCCTCGTAGTCTCGGGACCGAGCGTGAATCGGCGCCCCTCGCCGTTCTCCGACTCCTGGATGTCAGTCCAGCGGCGGAGTTCGTTCGTGCCCTCCCGGCTCGCGGTCGCATCGCGAGCCCAGACTCCGCCGCTTGCGTAGAAGTACTCGATCTCGCCTCGTTCCCCGGCCATGATCAACGCGTGGTCGAGCTGAATCGAGCGGAGCTCGCCAAGCCGCAAGTGGTCCCGGAGCTGTTCGAGCCCCGGCTGACGCTCCTCGAGCGTCGGTGCCGAGACCTCGAACACCGGGATGGTTGGAGGCAGATCCGGGAGGCCGGTCTTCAGATCGATGTCTTTCAGTGTGAGTGCCATCTCGTTCTCCTCTCAGCACGACCCGCGCGCCGTCCAGAAGGAGCGGTTCGCAGTCGGGTCGCGTGGCTCGGCCGGATCGAGCGTCTCGTTGTAGGTGTCGGCGGGGTTGCCGTTGGCGTCGGTGCCGGTGCAGCGCAGGTACGCCCACTCCACATCGGAGCCTTCGACGAGGATGTTCGCCTTCTTCCAGGACTCTCGAAGCGTGTACTGCGGGAAGAACGGGAGCACGGCATGCAGCCACGCTGCGTACATCGCGAAGTACGTCCCGCGCGGATTCTGCCCGCCGCCGCTGTACGAGCTCGTGTGGAAGCCGAACATGTAGTGAAGCCTGTCGAACGCCGGGATCCAGCGACCGACGGAATTCGTCGGCGTGTGCTCGAGAAGCGAGCACGCATGGGTGGCGAAGATCTCGAGATCGCTCTTGCCGAACTTCACCGTGTCCGACGTCGAGACCGACCCGTTCCAAACCGAGAACGAGTTCGGGTTCCCGTGTGAAGACATCATCACCGCGTCGACGTTGTCGACGCGCTCCGTCCAGTTCGGCGTCTCCACGAAGTCCTTCTCGAGGACGTCTGAGTCCCCGTGATCCTCCGTCCAGTCAAAGCCGGACAGGCCGTCGAGCAGCGAAGCGAAGCCCTGTGCCTCGATCCGCCTCCCGTCGATCCCGTCCTTGATCCACCAAGAACCGAGGGTTCGTGCCATCTACGCCTCCTTTACTCGGGAGAGTGCGGCCTCGCGTGACCGCCAAGGACGCACGAACTTCCCCTTGCCGGGGGGTGTGATCGGATCCAAGGCGGTCTGCGTGACCATCTCTGCTCTCCCTGTTGCGGGTGAGCCGCAGATGGCTCCGAAATTACGCCGATTCCCGATCGAAGTCAACGCCCTCGCTTCCCTGGCCGGCGTCGCGCTCCCGCCCGGCGGAGCCGGGCACCGCCCGCCGCCTCGCGCCGCTCCGCACCGGTAGGCCGGGCTCCGTCGCCGCCTCGCGCCCTCCCACCCCGACTTTGCAACAGACTGTTGCTAAGTGAGCGACGCCAGGGCAAACGGGATCGAGCGCCTGTTCGGTGGACTCGTTCTTGCTCTTGCTCCAGTCGCGCTTCTTGCGGGCGGCTGCGGCACCGCAGCTTCAGGCCCCGTGGCTCGATCGCAGGTCGTGAAGCTCGACTGGCACGAGAACTGCGGCACGCGGGCGAATCCGATTCCGATCGCGACGCGCCGCCTGATCGTCCGGGACGGCCGTTGGCGCGTCGATCTCTCGTTCCGGAACGAGACGCACGTGACGTTCGCCGTCTTTCGCGGACACGTCGTGGGCGGGACACTGTTCGGCCTCGAGCCGTTCGAGACGACCTCGTCTCGCGAAGTGCTCAGGCGTGCCGAGACGAGTGGGGCCAAGCCACGAACGGTGGCCGACCGCTTCAGCCCTTCGAAGCCGAGGGTCTTTCTCCCCGGACAGGAATGGTCAGGGTCGTTCTCGGGCCTGGGGCTTCTGCCAGCCGGGACGCCGATCCGCGTCGTTCTCGGCTCATTCGCCGTTACGGGCAAGGTTCCGCCCGGTTTCTTCTTCAGCTTTGCATGTATCTCGAAGCGCGCCGTGCGCCTGAACTAAGAGCGGCCGCCCGCATCCCCGATCCGGCGTAGGCACTGACCTCCGGATCGTCACTTTAGGCGGCGCCCTTCCCGTCCGATAGCTAGAGGGAATGTCGGAGCAAGCGGCTGCCCTTCCCCTGCCTTCGGATTCCGAGACGAGTACCTCGGACCGGGAGGCCCTCCTCGAAGCCGGTCGGCTGACCGGGCTCGGAGAGCTGGTCCGCGGCTTCGCGCACGAGATCAACAATCCCCTCTTCGGCATGCTCGGCCTCGTCGAGCTTCTCCTCCGGGAGATCGAGCCGGACACGAAGGCGCACGAGCGGCTGTCGCTCGTCCAGCAGAGCGGCCTCGAGATCAAGCGGATCACGCATTCGCTCCTCGGCTACGCACGTGCGGACGATGAAGTGACGGAGGTCGTCTTGCTCCGGGAGGTCGCCGAGAGGACCGTCGAGCTCGTTCGCTGCACGAGTGCCGGCAAGAGCGTCGAGCTCCGAGAGCAGTATCCGAACGAGCCCTTGCACGTTCGTGGCAGCTCCGCCCGCCTCAGCCAGGTCTTTCTCAGCCTGCTCGTCAACGCCCAGCAGGCCCTGCCCGACGGCGGCACCGTCACCGTGCAGCTCGAGCGTGACGGGGACTGGGCAGTGGCGCGTGTCACCGACACCGGATCTGGCATCGACTCGGATGCGCGTTCCAGCCTGTTCCAGCCGTTCGCGACCACGAAGGACGGGGGCACAGGGCTCGGGCTCGCCGCGAGCCTCGAGATCGCACGCAGTCACGGTGGCGACCTGATCGCGCTGACCTCTGTTGCCGCGGGTGCCTCGTTTGTGCTTCGTCTCCCGATCGCGGGGTCTGCGGAATGATCAAGATCCTGGTTATCGACGACGATGCCGTCGTCCGGGACGTGATCGGCGAGATGCTGGCCGTCGCCGGTTACGAGGTCGTCATGGCCGCCACGGCGGCCGAGGCGCTGGAGCTGTTCATCGACGAACAGGTCGAGCTCGTCGTCAGCGACATCGTCATGCCCGACATGTCGGGACTGGAGCTCCTCGAGGTCATGCGCCTGCACCGGCCGAGCCTGCCGATCGTGCTCGTGACCGGGGCCAACACGCGCGACAACCTCACGGAAGCGCTGACCCGCGGAGCCGACGGCCTCGTCGCGAAGCCGTTCACGCAGACCGAGTTGCAGGAAGCCGTCAAGAAGGCCCTCGACCGCGCCGGCAGGAGCGAGCGCGATCTCCGCGACCGGCTGCTCACTCCGACGCTCACGAGCGCGCTGGCCAATGCGATCGAGGCACGTGAGGAAGGGATGCGCGGGCACTGCGAGCGGCTGACCGTGCTTGCGATGCGACTCGGTCTCACACTCGGCGTCAGCGAAGAAGAACTCGAGACGATCAGGCTCGGAGCTTTGCTGCACGACATCGGCAAGATCGGCATTCCGGACCGCATCCTCCTGAAGCCCGGCAGCTTGACCCCTGAGGAGACGGAGCTGATGCGGACCCACACGATCATCGGCGACAACCTGCTCGAGCCCATCGACCTGCTCGCGGTCGTGCGCCCGATTGTTCGGTCGCACCACGAGCGCTGGGACGGTCTTGGCTATCCGGATGGAATTACCGCCGAGGAGATTCCACTCGGCGCTCGGATCATGGGCATCGCCGACGCCGTTGAGGCGATGTCCGCGAAACGTGTCTACCGCGAGCCGCTCTGCGAGCCCGAGATCGTGCGTGAGCTCGAGCGGGGCCGCGGCACCCAGTGGGACCCGACACTTGTCGATCTCGTGCTGAATCTGATCGAGACGGAAGCTGTCAGCTTCTCCGCAGAAGGCCTGCGCATCTCCCAGGTGCTGCCCCAGCGCGCCGCTGCCGCCGTTCTTCGTTTCCCCGGCTCGAACGCATCGTCCGAGCACCTCGGCCAGGCACAGGAGGCCGCCCAGTGAGCGCGCCCATTCGCTGCGTCGTCGCGGACGATCATCCCGCTCTCGTCGCGGCTGTCTCGGATTTCCTCGAGAACAGCGGGTTCGAGGTCGTCGCGCAGGCGCGTGACGGGCTCGCGGCGGTTGCTTCCGTGCGGGAGACGATGCCGGACGTTGCGCTCGTGGACTACCGGATGCCTCACCTCGAGGGCGCAGCACTCCTCGCGCAGCTGAGAGAGAGCGCACCAGAGATGCTGATCGCGGTCTACACCGCGGATTCGGACCAGAGCATCGTGCGCGTCGTCTTCGAAGCGGGCGCACACGCGCTCATCCTCAAGGACGCTCCGCTCTCGGATCTCGCGAACGCACTCGAGACGATCTGCGCCGGACGGCGTTATGTCGACCCGGCGCTCGCACGGGTCGCGCTCGGGGCCGCGGGAAAACCGGCCCTCACGCCGCGCGAGTCGGAGGTGCTGGCGCACGTCGCCGACGGCCTCTCACACGACGAGATCGGCAAGCGGCTTTCGATCAGCCCCGAGACGGTTCGGACCCACGTTCGCAAGGCCTGCGAGCGCCTGAACGCACGGACGCGGACCCATGCGGTCGCGACCGCGCTTCGCATGGGCCTTTTCCACTAGGAGGACGTCCTCTCCTCAAAACGTGTGGGTCCGTGCCCCCAACGGGTGATTCCCACCCTGGAAAGCGGCGCCTACGGTGGGCCTTGCAAGACGGAACTGCGGCCCCCGCGCATTTGGCGCGCAAAGAAAGGTTCACCGTGCAACTTGACTGCGGCCTGAGCTCAAGAACAGGAAAGGCGCCGGCGCGCGGCTCGCGCGTGAAGCTCTTCCTGCTTGCCGCGTCGGTCGCCGTGCTGATCGCGCCGTCGGCGGCCTTCGCCGACGCAACGCTCTCGCCGGGCCTTGCAGCTGCCGCCGCGGGGAACCCCGACACAGTTTTCAGGGTCATCGTCCAGGGAGAGGACGGTCGGAGAAGTGACGAGGTTGCCCAGAACGTGCAGAACGAGGTCGGCGGCGACAACGACCCGAACCATGACAACGGCAACCACCTGGGCGTTACGAGGCAGTTCGTCTCGGTCAACGGTGTCGCCGCGCAGCTGACGGGTCGCGAGGTCCTCAGGCTCGCCCGGAAGAACAACATCCTCGCGATCAGCGTCGACCAACCGGTACGGCTCAGCTCGGGGCCGCTCTACTCGAACAAGCAGCGCTGGCCCTACGTGTCGGGCGCCGCGAAGTTCTGGTCGCAGCTCTATTCGGGAACCCCCGCCTCGATGGCCAACCCGCCGACGATCGCGGTCGTGGACTCCGGAGTCGACCCGAACGGACCCGATCTCGCGGGCCGTGTGCTTCGCGAGGTCGACCTCACCTCTCTGCCGAACAACTCACCGCACGACGGCCGCGGTCACGGGACTTTTGTGGCGAGCATCGCAGCCGGGAGCGGCGCCAGCTATGCAGGCGTTGCCCCGAACGCGAAGCTCGTCTCGATCGACGTCGTCGACGACACCGGTACCGGGCTGTCGAGCGACGTGATCGCCGCGGCCGACTGGATCCTCGCCAACAAGAATCAGTACAACATCCGGGTAGCCAACTTCTCGTTGCACGGGTCCCAGCCGTCGACGTTCCGCTTCGATCCGCTGAACAGGGCGGTCGAAAGACTGTGGTTCAGCGGCGTCGTCGTCGTCGCGGCAGCGGGGAACTATGGCGCCACCCAGTCGGGCGTCCTCTATTCGCCCGGCAACGACCCGTTTGTGATCACGGTCGGCGCAGTGGACGTGGACGGCTCGGTTGGGACGCATGACGATTTCGCTGCACCTTGGTCAGCGTACGGCTACACGCTCGACGGCTTCGCGAAGCCTGAAATTGCCGCGCCGGGTCGCTACATGGTCGGCGCAGTGCCTTCCACGGCGACCCTCACGCAAGAGCGCCCGGATCGCGTCGTCGAGCCCGGATACATGCTGATGTCGGGCACCTCCTTCGCGGCTCCCGTCGTGGCCGGCACGGCGGCGTACATCCTCGCCCGCCATCCAAGTTTCACTCCGGACCAGGTGAAGGGCGCGCTCATGTTGACGGCGAGCCCCACACCGGACGCGCTGCCGATGTCCACAGGCGTCGGCGAGATCGCGGCCGACAAGGCGGTGGAGGTCACGAACCCACCGAATCCGAATCTGGCGCTTGACCAGTTCGTCCACACCAATCTCCTGACCGGCGACAAGGTCTTCGACCAGGCGACCTGGACGACAAATGCTCTCCTCAACCCAGTGTGGGACGCCGCGACGTGGACGACTGCTACCTGGACGACAGCGACGTGGACGACCGCTACCTGGGCGACAGCTACCTGGACGACCGCGACCTGGGTCTCGGCGACCTGGACGACAGCGACGTGGACGACCGCGACCTGGACAACGGCGACCGGGACGACCTCGAGCGACGCGACCTGGACGACGAGCGCCGAGTCCGAGGCGAACACGACTTCCGGCGAGTACTACGACCCACTTGAGAAAGCCGTCGCCGAAGCCGATCTAGGAATCACGTCGATTCCGTAGAGGGAGTAACGAGACCACACGATGGGACGAGCACTCGATACCAGGGTGAGCAGCGGCGAGAACGCAGTCCGTGCGCCAGAGGCGAACGGGTTCCCCCGAGCTGCTCAGCTTTACCTCTTCGGCCTAGTGCTCGCCACGGCGCTTGGGGCAGGCCTCGCCTTGGCGCCCGGCGCTCCGTCGACCGGCGATCTGGTGACCTTCGCGATCCTGGCCGCCTGCGCGGCTGTTGCTCAGTTCTTCCTCGTCGGCGGCGGGTCGTACCACGGGCTGCACACGGCGATCGCCTTCGTGATTGCAGGCGCGCTGCTGCTCCCACCCGAGCTGGTGGTGCTGATGGCGCTCGTCCAGCATCTACCGCACGGTCTGAAGCAACGGTACCCCTGGTACATCCAGACCTTCAACATCGCGAACTACGGCCTGGCGGCACTGGCGGCCTGGGGCGCCGCGCACCTTGTCGCCGCCACGGCGATCGGCGATTCGGAGCTGCGCTTCGCGCTCACCGGTGCAGCCGCCTCGGTCGTCTGGATCCTCGTCAACCACTCGCTGCTGGCGACCATGCTCCGCCTGGCGCGCGGGACGAGCTACCGCGAGAGCGGTCTCTTCTCCCCGAAGACGATGGCGATGGACCTCGTCGTCGCGTCGCTCGGCGTCGCGCTGGTCAGCTTCTGGCGCTCGAACCCCTGGCTGATGCCGGCCGTGATCGCACCGCTCGTCGTTTCGCACCGCTCGCTCTCGATTCTCTCCATGCTGCGGGACAGCGAGGAGCGCTTTCGAGCTATGTTCGACTCGGCCGCGATCGGCACCGGCGTGCTCGATCTCGAAGGCCGGATCGTCACGAGCAACCGCGCTCTCGAGGAGATGCTCGGCTTCACGAAGGAGGAGCTCGAGAGCCGAACGGCCGTCGAGCTCACGCATCCGGACGATCGCACCCGGGAGCTCCAGCTTTTCGGCGAGCTCGCGGAGGGTAAGCGCGAGGAGTACCGGCTGGAAAAGCGCTGCCTCGCGAAGGGGGGCGACGTCGTTTGGGGCCATCACACCGTCTCGCTCGTGCGGGACGGATTCTCGCGGCCGAAGTTCGCGATCGCCATGCTTGAGGACATCACGCCTCGCCGGCAGGCCGAGGAAGCGCGCCTTCGTCTCGAGAGTCAGTTGCGCCAGGCGCAGAAGATGGAAGCGGTCGGTCAGCTCGCCGGCGGCGTCGCTCATGACTTCAACAACCTGCTGACCGCGATCCGCGGCTACAGCGAGTTCGCCCTCAACCGTCTCGGCGACGGAAACGAGAGCATTCGCAAGGACATCGAGGAGATCGCGAAATCGGCGGACAGGGCCAGCTCCCTGACACGCCAGCTGCTCGCGTTCAGCCGCAAGCAGCTTCTCCAGCCGCGAATCCTGCAGCTGAACGACGTCGTCGGCGAGGTGGACAAGATGCTTCGCCGGCTGATCGGCGAGGACATCGAGGTGGTCACCGTCTTCGGACGTGCGCTGGGGCGCGTGAAGGCCGACCCCGGTCAGATCGAGCAGGTGCTCGTGAACCTGGTCGTCAACGCGCGCGACGCGATGCCGGACGGGGGCAAGCTGACGATCGAGACCACGAACGTGGATGTCGACGACGAGTACGCGGCCGCCCACGAGGGACTTGCCGCCGGGAACTACGTCATGCTCGCCGTCCACGACACCGGCCACGGCATCGACATCGAGACGAAGAGCCGGCTCTTCGAGCCCTTCTTCACGACGAAGGAACAGGGCAAGGGAACGGGGCTCGGCCTGGCGACTGTCTACGGGATCGTGAAGCAAAGCGGAGGCTACATCGTCGTCGAGAGCGAGCCGGGCAAGGGCGCTGCGTTCAAGGTCTTCCTGCACCGCCTCGAGGCCGGCGCTAACGCGGTCGAGCACGTGCTGCACGTCGTCGAGGAGCGTCCACGCGGGTCGGAGACCGTTCTGCTCGTCGAGGACGAGGAGGTCGTGCGAAACCTGGTCCGCGAGATCCTCGAAGGGAACGGTTACACGGTGCTCGAGGCCCGAAACGGCGCCGAGGCGCTCGATCTCGGGCGCCGGTTCAAGGGCCCAATCCATCTGCTCGTGACCGACGTCGTGATGCCGAAGATGAGCGGCCGCGAGCTCGCGGAGCGTCTCGTGACGATCCATCGCGAGACCCGCATCCTCTACATGTCGGGCTACACCGACGGCGCTATCGGCCAACACGGCGTCCTCGACCCGGAAACCGAGCTTCTCCAAAAACCGTTCAGCTTCGACGAGCTCGCCCAGAAGGTCCGAAAAGTGATCGACGCACCACCCGCGACCGTAGCGGCCTAGGTCTCTCCGGACTAAGCTCCTCCGTCTTGGCTCCGCTCGACGGAAAGACGGCTGTTGTCACAGGCGCCTCGAGCGGGATCGGCGCGGCGACCGCCCATGCGCTGGCTGATGCGGGAGCGCGGGTAACGGTGGGCGCACGACGGGTCGACCGTCTTCCGGATCGCGACGGTTTCTTCGCCCTCGACCTCGACGTGACCGAGCAGGCGAGCTCAGAACGATTCGTCGAGCGGGCGCTGGCCGAGCTCGGCGGCTTCGACGTCCTCGTCAACAACGCCGGTCTCGCGCTCGGGCGCGAGCCGTTCTGGGAGGGTCGCGAGGAGGACGACACGACGATGGTCGAGACGAACGTGCTCGGCCTGATGCGCATGACGCGCCTCTGCCTGCCGCACATCCGTGACGGCGGCCACATCGTCAACATCGGCTCGGTTGCGGGCCGGCAGGCGTACGAGAACGGTGCCGGCTACATCGCGTCGAAGTTCGCAGTCCGCGGCTTCACGTACGCCCTCCGCGAGGATCTGCTCGGCCGGCCGATCCACGTGACGACGGTCGATCCCGGGCTCGTGGAGACCGAGTTCTCGCTCGTTCGCTTTCACGGCGACGAGGAGAAGGCGAAGAGCGTCTACGAAAACGTGCAACCGCTGACACCCCAGGACGTCGCGGACTGCGTGCTCTTCGCGGTCACGAGGCCACAGCACGTCAACGTCGACGAGCTGGTCGTCAAGGCGCTCGCCCAGTCGAGCCCAATGCGAATCGCGCGGGAGGACGCATAGCGTGGCGACCACGATCCTCGAGGGGTCGAACTTCTGTATCAGCGACCAGAACGGCGACTTCACGTTCACGACGAGCGGGCTCTACGCATTCGACACGCGCTTCCTGTCCCGCCTCGAGCTGAGAATCAACGGCGAGCGCCCGCTACTGCTTTCCTCGGGTCGCGTGGAGTACTACTCGGCGGCGTTCTACCTGCGGAACCCACTTGCGGGCGAGCTCCCCCAGGACGCGATCTCGATCGCCCGGCACCGGTTCGTCGGCGAGGGCATGCAGGATCGGGTCCACGTGCAGAACCAGAGCATGGAAAAGGTCGGCTTCGAGCTCACGCTCGAAATCGGGAACGACTTCGCCGACATCTTCGCCGTCAAGAACTACGACTTCTCGCTCGGCGATCCGCTGAAGGCGCCTCCGCTCCCGCAGGCCGCCGAGGCGCGCTACGAGGAGGACGAGAACCAGTTCGTGTTCGAGGACGACAGCTTCCCGGCGCGGACGCAGGTGATCCTGTCCGAGCGCGGGCACGTCGAGCCGGACAAGGTTCGCTACTGGATCGAGCTCGAGCCGCGCGGGGCGTGGGAGCTGGGCGTGGACGTCGTTCCCTCTCTCGACAGCGACGTCGTCCGACCGCATGCGGCCCAGCGCCGCTTCGGCGAGGAGCGCGAACGGATCGAGGCCTCGCTGACCGCATGGAACCTGCGCGTCCCGAAGCTCCGGGCCTCCTGGGACGACCTCGACCACGCCTTCACGCGCTCGGTCTCGGACCTCGCCTCGCTGCGGCTGCGTGGCGGGAACGGGCTCGGCAACCTCCCGGCGGCCGGGATGCCCTGGTTCATGACCGTGTTCGGGCGCGACACGATCATCACGTGCCTCCAAACGCTCATGTTCGGCCCCGAGCTCGCCCACAGCGCGCTCGAGGTCCTCGCAGGCCTCCAGGCGACCGAGGACGATCCGTCGATCGACGCCGAGCCCGGGAAGATCGTCCACGAGATCCGGCGCGGCAAGGCGGCGAAGCACTGGTTCGAGCGCTACTACGGCACGATCGACGCGACGCCGCTCTACCTGATCCTGCTCTCCGAGGTCTGGCGCTGGACCGACGATGCAGCGCTCATTCGCCAGTTCAAAGACCCGGCGCTGCGGGCGCTCGCCTGGATCGACGAGCACGGCGACCGTGACGGCGACGGCTTCGTCGAGTACGAGAAGCGCAGCGAGACGGGGCTCGGCAACCAGTCGTGGAAGGACTCCTGGGACTCGCAGCGCTTCGCGGACGGCTCGCTGGCCAAGGCGCCGATCGCGCCGGTCGAGGTCCAGGGGTATGTCTACGACGCGAAGCGCCGCATGGCCGAGCTGGCGCGCGAGGTCTGGCGCGAGCGAGAGCTCGCCGAACGGCTCGACCGGGAGGCGGACGAGCTCCGCGAGCGGTTCGACGAGGCGTTCTGGTCGGATGGGCGGGGCGGTTTCTACGTCCTTGCGCTCGACGGTGAGAAGCGGCAGGTGGACTCGCTCTGCTCGAATATCGGTCATCTGCTCTGGAGCGGCATCGTCAAGCCGGACCGCGTCGATCAGGTCGTGGACCGTCTGATGGGACCGGATCTCTGGTCCGGTTGGGGCGTGCGGACGATGTCGGCTGCGGACGCGGGGTTCAACCCGCTCTCGTACCACAACGGCACCGTCTGGCCCCACGACAATTCGCTCATCGCGTGGGGCCTTGCCCGGTACGCCCGCTGGCCCGAAGCGCACCGGATCATCCGGCGCATGCTGAACGCCGCCGGGCACTTCGACCACCAGCTGCCGGAGGTCTTCGCCGGCCTCCCGCGCGCGGAGACGCCGTTCCCGATCGCCTACCCCACGGCCGCGCGGCCTCAGGCCTGGGCGGCAGGCGCTCCGGTGCTGCTCCTCCAGATCCTGCTCGGGCTGCGCCCCGACCGCAGGCAGTTCCAGCTGCGCTCGGTCCTGCCGCTCGAGCTCCCCGCCTGGGCGGGAACGCTGAGGCTGACCGGGCTCCGCGCGTTCGACCATGTCTGGGACGTGCGCGTCGAGGATGCGACGGTGAAGGTGGAAGAGAGTGAGTGACGACAGGTTGAGGGTGGCCGTGCTCTCGCCCGTGTGGTTTCCGGTGCCTCCCACGGGCTATGGCGGGATCGAGCTCGTGGTCTCGCTGCTCGCCGACGGGCTCGCGGATGCGGGCCACGAGGTGACGCTCTTTGCTTCGGGGGACTCGCTGACCAAGGGAACGCTCGCCTACGTGTTCGACCGGGCGCCGAGCGAGCTCATCGGGCGCTCGTTACCCGAGTTGCGACACGCAATGGCGTGCTACAGGCGGGCGGACGAGTTCGACGTCATCAACGACCATTCCGGGATCACCGGCGCGGCCCTCGGCGGCCTCGTCGACACACCGGTCCTTCACACCGTCCACGGGCCGCTCGACACGCATGAGGCGCAGGACGCGTACGGCGCGATTGCCGAGACCTCGCGCGGCGTCGGCCTGATCTCGATCTCCGAGAACCAGCGGCGCCCGATGCCCGACCTCCCCTGGGCGGCGACGATCCCGAACGCGATCGACTTCTCGCTCTATCCCGCCAAGCCTCATCGCGGCGACTACCTCCTCTTCCTGGGGCGGTTCAGCCCGGACAAGGGGGCGCACCGGGCGGTCGCGGTTGCGATGGAGCTGGACATGCCCCTCAAGCTGGCGGGCAAGAACCGGGAGCCGAAGGAACGGCAGTACTTCGCGGAGTTCATCGAGCCGCATCTCGGTCACGGTGGGATCGAGTACCTCGGCGAGGTGACCCACGGCGAGAAGGTCGAGCTGCTCCAGGACGCGCGCGCGACGCTCTTTCCGATCGAGTGGGAAGAGCCGTTCGGCCTCGTCATGGTCGAGTCGATGGCGTGCGGGACGCCGGTCATCGCCACCCGTTACGGCGCCGTGCCCGAGGTGATTGAGGATGGGCGGAGCGGGATCATCGTCGACAACTACCGCCAGATGGCCGAGGCGCTCGAGCGGGCTGACGCGCTCGACCCGATGGAATGCAGACGCTATGTCGAGGAGCGTTTCGCGCCCGAGCGGATGGTCGGCGACTACGAGCGCACGTATCGCGAGGCGCTAGACCGCTAGCTGCTTGTCCCAGTAGCGCTTGAGCCCGAGATATGACTGCCAGAGCGGCGCGGCGTGCTCGTAGTACGGCGCCTCTTCCAGCTCCTCCTCGAGGTCGGCGCGCGCCGACTCGACGAACTCCTCCTCGGTCATTCCTTGGCGCACCCGCTGGCCCCAGAGCCGTAGCTGCCTGCGCAGCCGGCGCAGGTGGTCGCTCGGCTGCTCGACGACCCCGAAGTGGATCAGCGCCAGCCGCTCGGGCACGCGGCGCTCGAGCTCGTCGATCGTCCGCTCCCAGGCCTCGAGGTCGATGTCCGGCGGCGGGGCGACCGGCATGATGTGGCGGCTGGGCATGATGCGAACCCCGGCGGCGTCGCCCGCGTAGAGAGTGCCGTCCCGGCTCAGGTAGCAGACGTGGTGCGAGGCGTGGCCCGGCGAAGGGAAGCAGGCGAGGCCGAGCACGTCCTCGCCGACGACGTGGACGTTCTCCTGCGGCACCGGGACCAGCTCGCCCCAGAGCGCGTCGAACTCGTCGCCGTAGATCCGGCGCGCGCTGCGCTCGAGCCGGCTCGGGTCGACGAGGTGCGGCGCACCGATCTCCGAGACGTGCACCTGGAGGCCCGGGTGCTCGCGGACGAGTGTGCCCGCCGCTCCCGCGTGGTCGAGGTGGATGTGCGAGAGCAGGAGGTGCCGCAGGTCGCGCAGCTCGAGTCCGCGCTCCGCGAGCCGCTCCTTGAGGGCGGGGATGCACGTCGAAGGCCCGCTGTCGAAGAGCGCGAGGCCGTCCACGGTCTCGACCAGGTAGACCCCGATCACGCGCTCCTCACCCTGGTGGTGAAGATCCATAGGATCCGGCGCAGCCACGCGCCGGATCCTATGTAGCTGCGATCAGGCTGCGGCGGCGGGTCGAGCGCGTCTACGCACGACGACCGTCGTCGCGGCCGCGAGCAAGAGGGCGCCGAGGAGCACGCCGACGAGACCGGTCGGGAACGACGACGACCCGCCGGTTGAGCTCGAGGGCGGGCTCGCCGGCAGCCCGGCGGAGACGAGCGTGGTCTTCAGCTGCGGATCGGCCTGAAACCAGCCGCCGTGCGTCTTCATGCCGAAGATCTCCTGCCCCGGCTTCATGTACGTGACCGGAGGGTTCGCGTACGGATAGACGTTCTGTTGGATGCGGAAGACCTTGCCGTCCCCGTCCGGAACGTCGTAGTTGATCGTGTATCTGGGCCCGAGATTGCCCTGCGGGCGTGCGTGCAGCATCGGATCCGGCTCCTGGCCGTAGGCGGCCGGGAAGAAACCCGCCTGCTCGGTCAGGTCACCGAGCGGCGTTCCGCCCGACTCGCCGTCGCCCCTGATCGTCAGCCCGCCGCCGCTGCCGGGCCCGTCGACCGAAGCTCCCGAGGGCCCCTTGGCGAGAGCCGCGGCAGGCAGTGCGAGCGCAACGATCGCCAGCAAGAACAGGACGCGTTTCATCGTGGCTCCTTTCGCATTAGGTCCCAGCCTCTACACCGCCGGGCGGCGCCGGGTTCCCTAGCTTTCGGTGGCGGTAGGAGCCGCGCTCTCCAACCACGCCTTGACCCCGGGCCCGAGCCCGAGCTCGCCGTGGACGATGCCCAGGCAGCGGTCCATGACCACGCCCAGCCCGCCGTCCTTCGCGATCTCCTCAGCCTCCTCGGAGACGATCCCCTCCTGGAGCCACAGGTAACGCGCGCCGATCGCGACCGCGTCGCGGGCGATGTCGGGCGCCTCTCCCGCCGGACGGAACACGTCGACGGTGTCGACGCGCACGTCCACCTCTTTCAGCGAGGGATAGCAGCGCTCGCCGAGCAGCTCGGAATGGTGCGGGTTGACGGGCACGATCCGGTAGCCCTGCGCCTGGAGGTAACGGGGAACGTAGTTGCCGGACTTCAGCTCGTCGTCCGAGCAGCCGACGACCGCGATCGTCGACGTCTCCTCGTACAGACGGCGGAGCTCGTCCTCGTTCACGAGCCCAGTCCCTTAACGAGCTCTGACAGCTGGGCCTTGTTCTCGTCCGTTCGGAAGTCGTGCAGGAAGGCGGGCGAGAGCTCGTGCTCGGTGACCCTGCCGCCCCGGCGAACGTAGACAGCCGGCTGGAGATTGTCCTCCGGGTCGGTCTCGACCGCGATCGCCACTGCGTCCGGGCCGGTCGAGTCCACGAACGGAGTCAGCGGAAGCACGCCCTCGTCGCGGATGCCGTCGGAGCCGTCGTAGACCAGGATGCGGGCGAGGTGCGACTGCTGTCGCCAGAGCGGGCCGGAGTACGTTGCCTCCTCGAGCAGGAAGGGCACGACCTCTGGCTCCTTGAACGTCTTGGCCTCGGGCTCGATGCCGAACTTGCGCGCGATGTGCACGGCTTGCACCTGCGCGTTGAAGCGGAACCCGCCGATCGAAGCCGAGGCGGTCGGGAAGCCGTACTTGCGCAACCCGATCTGGCCCTGCGTCACCGCGCCGGAGAAGAAGATGCCGGGGACGGTCGTGCTCTCCCAGAACGGCGTCTGGGTCGGCAGCCGGTCCTTGTAGAACGTGTCGACACCGATGTCGCGCAGGTCGCCGAGCGGTGTCTCGAAGCCGGTTGTGGCGATCACGTCGTCGACGTCGTAGACCATGGGGCCAGGGACGGTCGTCCCCTCCGTGAACACCCGCCAGCCGTCGCCCGCGCGCTCGATGCGCTCGATCGCGACGTCGACGACGAAGCTTCCCCCGCCGAAGCAGTGGTCCTCGAGCACCTCGAGGTAGCGCGCCCGTGGCGGCGTCGGGATGCCTGTCATCACCGAGGGGCGCACGTGGTGCGGCGAGCCCAGGATCAGCTGCGATGCCCAGTGGAGCAGCGCGTCGCCGACCTCGAAAGCCGAGTTGCGCTTGCCGATCACGAAGACCCGCTTGCCCTGAAACGACTCGGGCGGGCGGTCGTCCAGGTCGGCGTAGTGCGGGACGTCCTCGATGCCCGGCACCGGCGGGCGCCACGGGTGGGACATCCCCGTGGCGATCACGGCGACGTCACACTTGTACTCGCCGTCGGTCGTGCCGAGCACGAAGCGCCCGTCCTCCTGGCGCGTGGATTCCCAGCGGCAGTCGTACCTAACGTCGAGCTTCGACCTCTCGGCGAACTTCTCGAGGGCCTGGTGCATCTCCGAGCGATGCGGGAAGTAGTGCGTTCCGTCCATGAACTCGGCGACGGGCGCGCGGTGCGAGGGGTCGTCGCTGACGAGGCTGTTCCAGCAGAAGGCGTAGTACTCGTTCGTGTCGCGGTCGACGACGGCGTAGGGGCGGGAGGAGGTGTTCAATCGGTGGTACCGCGGCCATTTTCGGAACATCCCGCCGGGCCCTTCGTCGGCCGAGATGACGGCAGCATTGACGCCGAGGCGGCGCAGGTCGTAGGCCGACTGGATTCCCCCAGGGCCGGTGCCGACGACGACAACCTGGTAGTCGCCGGGAGGAAAGGGCTTGTCGCTCACCGCCAGCGAAGCGGATCGCGGAGCCGCCGAGCTTCCCCCTGAAGCAGACGGAACATCACCCGGGGATACGACATGAGAAAGGGCTCGAACTCCTGGGTGGGGAGCACGATGCAACGCATGGGCACGAGCGGGATGACGTCGGCGATCGAAGGCTCGTCGAAGAGGATCGTCAACTCGCCGAAGTAGTCACCACGCCTGAGCGTCAGCTGCTTCGTGTTCAACATCGTGGTCGCCATGCGGTCGACGACCTGGCCATCCACCCGCCACTCGGCCTCCCCGTCGAGGATGACGTGGAAGCCGCTGCCGATGAAGCCCTGGCGCTGGGCGCGCTCGCCCACTTCGTACGTTTGCTCCTCGAACGCCTGGCCGACCTTCTCGAGCTGCGCCGGCGTCAAGTCGGCGAAGAGCGAGAGCCCGGCGAGCTCAGGCGTCACATCCACGGCATCCGCCACGCGGGCAAGCATAACGCTGTCCGGCAGCTTTCTCATCGCCAAGGCACCTCGGTTTCCTGACGCGGCGCTGAGTGCTCGGAAGACGGCGGGACAGTGCTACGCCGCACGGCCCGCCGGTCAGGGAAGCGAGGTGGCGGTCAGATCTGCCAGCCGCTCCAATTCCTCCTCGGTCGACCACGCGCCCACGGAGGCGCGCAGCAGGTCCTCACCGGGGATGTCGCGTATGACGATCCGCTCAGCGAGCAGCCTGCCGACCTCGTCGGCCGCGTTGGCGTGCCGCCAGGTGACGAGCGTCGAACGGTCGCGCGGGCTCACCTCCAGGCCCCGCTCGCGGAGCATGTCGGCGAAGCGGTCCGAGAGCGTCGGCCCCCGTTCGAGCACCCAGTCCCAACCCGCTTCCTCCAGCACGTCGAGCGCCGCCAGCGACCACGACGCCAGCGTGCCGTTCAGCCAGCCGATGTCGAAGCGGCGCGCGCCCGGGTGGAGCTCGAAGCCGAGCGTCCGGCCCTTGACGGCGAGCGACATGTAGCTCGGCCAGGCCGGGAACAGCTCCCCGACTCGATCGGCGCGGACGTACAGGCACCCGCTCCCGTCCGGCCCGCAGAGCCACTTCTGGCCGGGCGCGGCGTAGAAGTCGCAGGCCAGTGCCCGAACGTTGACCGGGATCGCCCCGAGCGACTGCGCTCCGTCGAGCAGAACCGGCACGTCGACGCTCGCGAGCGCTTCGGTGTCGATGACGCGACCGGTGACCCAGGAGACGTGCGAGCACGCGACGAGCTTGGTGCGGGGACCGACCTCGCTCGCGATCTCCGCGAAAGGGACGAGACGCACGTCGACCCCTCGCCGGGCCTGAATGGCGGAGAGCGGCGCCATCATCGCGAAGTGCTCCTCATCCGTGGTCAGGATCTCGTCTCCCCGCCCCAGCTCGAGCCCGAGCACGACGAGATCGATTCCGTCCCCGGCCGCCCGGGTGAGAGCAACCTCGTCCGGTGAGCACGCCATGAGCCTCGCGTAGCGCTTTCGCAACTCACCCGCGGTCTCGTGGATCCACCCGTCGTGAGCGGCGCCCGACCGTCCTTCCTCGAGGACGACCTTCACCCGCGCGGCCGCGGCGTCCTGCGCGCGCTGCGGGACGGGGCCGTCAGTGCCTGCGTTGAGGTACGCAACGCGATCGAACACCGGGAACTCGACGCGAAGCCGCTCGGGGTCCGTCGCGGGAAGGGTCGGAACCGGGACGGTGAGCGTGGCCGCCGCGATCCTCAGCGTGTCGCTCAGGAAAAGCTGGGAGCGTCCGCGGTCGACACTCCCGAGGTCGAGCTTCGTCCCGCCGAGCTCGATCGTGTCGCCGATGGCAAGAGTCTGGCCGGGCGTGGCGGGAGCGCCATTCACGCGCACCTCTCGGTCGCCGAGGCCGTTGAGCACGAGCTCGCCGTCGGGCGAGCGGGCGATCCGTGCGTGCTCAGGCTCGATCGCCGGATCGTCGCCGAGCAGCGATCTGCCGAGAACGAGGTCGCCTGCGAGCGGGATCAGGGTGCCCATCGCCGGCCCGGCGGTGACGATGAGGAACTCTTCAGCGCCGGCGGGCACTCATTCCTCCACGGATCGATGGTCGGGCGGAACCAGGTCGGACAGCTCATAGATACCGCTATCCGAAGGTCGGCGGACGATCGAGGGATCGATTGCCAGGAGGTCGGTTGCGGATGAACGGCGTAGGTCCCGCTGGACCTCGACCGGAGTCGGTAGATCGCTCAGGTCGATGACGCGGTGCCCGAGCGAGGTGTGCTTGCGCAGCTCCTGCTCCGGCTCCAGCTCGGGAATCCGCGGGAGCCCGACACCCGGCGTGCGGGCCAGGCAGGCGGCCAGCATCATCGAGCGCACCCCGGGGAACTCCGGCGCGCCGTCGGTCGGGTTGTCGTGCGCGAAACGCTCCTGGCGCTCGAGCAGCCACACGACGTTGCGGCAGACCTCCGCGACCGGCCCGTCCTCGTCGCCGATGTCGCACGCCAGGCGGGCGACGGCCAGCGGCTCGTAGCCGCTGTCGCCCATCAGCATCCGGCTGATGCCGAAGATCAGCCACTCCTTCACCCGCTCGAGGCGCACGTCGTAGGTGAGCCGCTCGGCCCCCGGCGCGGGGCCGAGGTCGAGCGGCTCCTCGGCAGCGAGCAGGCGCTCGGCCTGCCGGCCGAGGATGCCGGCGAGCTGATCGGCCGTGAGGCCGAGGCTCTCGCCGTAGCGGGCGATGAAGGTGGCGATGAGCATCGGCGTGAAGTACGGCAGGTCGCTCGCGTAGAGCAGCTGCCCCGGCGGGACGAGCGCGATCAGCGTGATCAGGTCGGCGGGATGCCACCAGCTGAGGTCGAAGAAGAGGTTGGGATGGCTCGGCACCTCGGGCCACATCCAGTTCAGGTCGCAGATGCCGGCGTGCGCGAGGATGATCCGGGCGTCGGGGTACTTGTCCGCGTACCGGAGAGCATCGCGGGCGAGGGCCGGGATGCCCCGTCCCGCGTGGATGAGCACGGGCAGGCGTCGCTCGTGCGCGAAGGCGAAGATATCCTCGACCGCCGGCTCCGACAGGTCGAAGCCCTCGGAGCGCGGGTGCAGCTTGAGCCCACGCGCGCCGGCTTCGACGCAGCGCCGGGCCTCCACGAGGGGCTCCTTGTGCGGATCGAGGCGGCAGAACGCGACGAGCATTCCTCCCGAGCTCTGGGCCTCGGCGAGCACGCGCTCGTTCGCGTCCGAGTAGCCGGCGGGCTCGTGCATCGGCAGCACGACAGCCCGGGAGCCGACTGCCGCGAGCTCGCGGATCAGCGTGTCGACCGAGCAGGTGAACCCATCGGGATCGTTCGAGCCGGTGTGCGTGTGGATGTCGAAGAGCGAGACACCCAGGGGGCCGACGCTGTGCTCGTAGTAGGGCCGGATCAGGTCGTCGTCATACACCGCGCGCGCAGGCTAACCCGTGCGGCCCTCTTGCAGTGGAGGTTTTGGCGGAATGTTGCTCGTCGCTGGGGTGCGATGCTCGTTGCGAGGCCACGGACGCAGGGAGCCCCGATAGTCACTATCGGGGCGACCGAGGACCTGGCCTCGGGGCGACCAGCGCGGCCCAGCGGCTCAGCCATATTTCGCCAAAGCCTCCCCGGCTCAGGCGCCGGCTGCGGCGGGCGAGCGCACGAGCGCTGCCTCGAGATCTGCGATCAGGTCGTCCACCGACTCGATGCCGACCGACAAGCGGACGAGGTTCCGCGGTGACGAGAACGGCGCGTCTGCCGTCGATGCGTGCGTCATCGTCGAGGGATGCTCGATCAGGCTCTTCACGCCGCCGAGGCTTTCGGCGAGCTTGAAGATCTCGGTGCGCGCCACGAGGTCGATCGCTTCCTGCTCGGAGGCGGCGAGGAACGAGACGATGCCTCCGAAGTCGCTCATCTGCCGCGCCGCGATCTCGTGCCCAGGGTGGTTTGGCAAACCGGGGTAGAGGACGCGCTCGACGGCCGAGTGCTCGTCGAGAAATGCCGCCACGAGACGTGCATTCTCGCAGTGCTGCCGCATCCGCAAGGCAAGCGTCTTGATCCCGCGCAGGACGAGCCAGCAGTCGAACGGGCCAGGCACGGCGCCGAGCGAGTTCTGCAGGAAGTAGAGGCGCTCCGCGATCGTGGGGTCGTTCGTGGCCGCGAAGCCGCCGATCACGTCCGAGTGCCCGCCGAGGTACTTCGTCGTCGAGTGGATGACGATGTCGGCGCCGAGCTCGAGCGGCCGCTGGAGGTACGGCGTCGCGAACGTGTTGTCGACGACGACCATCGCGCCGACCGCGTGCGCGGCCTCGGCGGCGGCCTTGATGTCGATGATGTTCAGGAGCGGGTTCGTCGGGGTCTCGAGCCACACGATCCGCGTCCGCTCGTCGATCCGGCCGGCGAGGCCGTCGTTCATCTCCTGAGCGGAGAGGAACTCGATCTCGTAGCCCTTCGGCCCGTAGACGCGTGTGAAGAGGCGGTAGGTACCGCCGTAGACGTCGTTGACTGAGATGACGCGCTCATCCGGCTGCACGAGGTGCATGACGGTCGTGATCGCGCCCATGCCAGAGGAGAAGGCGATCCCGTGCTCCGCGCTCTCGAGCGAGGCCAGGCAGAGCTGGAGCGCAGTCCGGGTCGGGTTCGACCCGCGCGCGTAGTCGTACCCCTTGTGCATCCCGACCCCCTCCTGCGCGTACGTGGAGGTCTGGTAGATGGGGACGGAGAGCGCTCCGGTCGCGGGGTCGGGCTCCTGACCCTCGTGAATTGCTCGGGTCTCGAAATCCATATTTAGATGTTAGCCATAGAGGCTGTCGCCCCAGACCGGCGGTATGCGGCCTCCATAGGAGATTTCGGTCGCTCCGAGCCACTTCGCGAGGCTACGAACCGTCCGTGCGATTCCCGGGCCCGCGCCGGCCGGCGCGCCCGGCTCGGCGAAGACGCCTTTGACCTGGAGCACCCCGGTCTTTCGGTCGTACGCCGGCTCGATGCGGCCGATGATCCGGTCCCCGTGCAGAATCGGAAGCACGTAGTAGCCGTATTCGCGCTTCGCTTTCGGCACGTACATCTCGAGCCGGTAGAAGAAGTCCCAGAGCGCCTCGGCGCGGTTGCGGTCGTGGACCAGGCGATCGAACGGCGAAAGGAACGTGACGCGCGTCCCGACCCGGCTGTCCACGGCGTCGGGGTGAGCGACGAACCGTCCCTTCTCGAGCCGGACGCCGAGAGCGCGGAAACGCTTCTCGTCGAGGAGCCGGCGCGCTTCGGCCATCGGCACCGTCTCCGTCTCTGGGTACCACCGCTTGGCGAGGTCCCAGAGCCGCTGGCCGGACTGCCTGCCGGCGACCGCGATCCGGCCGCGACTGTGCAGGAGCTCCAGCATCCACGTCAGCTGGGCCCGGGTGCCCCACCAGACGGTGCGCTCATTGGCGCGGGCGGCGTGGTGCTCGAGCTCCCGTGAGGGCAGCGGGCCGCGCCGTTCGAGCTCGCGGAGCACGTACCTCCGCAGTCCCGCCTGCTCCTTCAAGAACTGCTTCGCCCATTGATGCCTCTTCTGGGGTCCCCAGGGCCCGCGCATTCGTGCCTGGAGAAGCGGAAGGTCCTCGATCGGCCAGATGAATGCGTTCCACTCGAAGAGCTTCTTCTCGTCCCAGAGCAGCCGGTCCAGCTCCGCGCGGTCGTACTTGCCGAGCCGGCTCCAGAGGACGAGGTATTGCGGCGGCGCCACCGTCGAGATCGGGTCCATCTGGAGGAACCCGAGCCGCTGGATCGTCGAGAGGACGTCGGTCGCCGAGCCGTCGAGGAGCTGGGCGCGTACGGCGATCCGCCGCGCCTCGGCGCGTGTGATCTCGGTCAAGTCGAGTCGCGCCGGTGTGCCAGGTACTCGAGCAAGTCCGTTCTCGTGAGGACGCCGATCGGCTTTCCCTCGCGTGCGACCACGATCGCGTTCGTACGGCCCGTCAGCGCCGAGAAGACTTCGTCCATCGGCTCGTTCGCATCGATCGCGGCGAGCGGAGGCTGCATCGCGGAGGACACGTTTTCGTGGAGGGCGTCGGGATTCTTGAAGACGCGGTCGAGGAGGTCGCGGTCCTGGAGCGAGCCGATCACGTCAGCGAGCGAGTCGAGCTCGCCGTCGCGCACCACGGGGAGCTGCGAGATTCCGTACTGCTGCATGAGGTCGATCGCCTCGCCGACCTTCTGGTGCGACGCGATTGTGATCAGGTCCGGCACCTTCGGTTCCTCGGTTTTCTTCGCGCTCAGCACCTCTTCGATCGTCGGAGACGGCGCGTCACGCTCGAGGAAGCCGAGCTCGAGCATGTAGTTGTCGTCGTAGAACTTCGAGAGGTAGGCCCGGCCGCTGTCGGGAATCAGCGTGACCACGAGCTTCCCCGCGCCGAGCTGCTTCGCCACCTCGATCGCCGCATGGACGGCCGTGCCGCCGGAGCCCCCGATCAGGAGCCCTTCCTCGCGGGCCATGCGCCTGGCGGTAATGAACGAGTCCCGGTCGGACACGGTGACCCACTGGTCGACGATCTCGCGCGTGAAGGTCTCGGGGTAGAAGTCCTCGCCGACGCCCTCGACGAGATAGGGGTGCATCTCGTCCTCGCCGGCGGTGTAGATCGAGCCCTCGGGATCGGCGCCGACGACGAGCATGGCGGGCTTCTGTTCCTTCAGGAACTTGCCGGCCCCCGAGATCGTCCCGCCGGTGCCGACGGCGATCACGAGCGCGTCGATCTCGCCGCCGGTCTGCTCCCAGATCTCGGGGCCCGTCGTCTCGTAATGCGCGTCCGGGTTGCCTCTGTTCGTGTACTGATCCGGCTTGTAGGCGCCGGGGATCTCCTCGGCGAGCCGGTCCGAGACCGAGTAATAGCTTTCCGGCGACTCGGGCGCGACCGCATAGGGGCAGATCACGACTTCGGCTCCGTAGGCGCGCAGCAGCGAGATCTTCTCCTGGCTCATCTTGTCGGGCATGACGAAGATGCAGCGGTAGCCCTTGAGCGCGGCGGCGATCGCCAGGCCGACGCCGGTGTTGCCCGAGGTCGGCTCGACGATCGTGCCGCCCGGCTTCAGCTTCCCGGCTCGCTCGGCCTCCTCGATCAGCTTGATCCCGATCCGGTCCTTGACCGAACCGCCGGGGCTCATGTACTCGAGCTTCGCGACGACCGTCGCCGCTCCCTCGGGAACGATGCGCTGCAACCGCGCGAGCGGCGTGTGGCCGACGAGGTCGAGAACGGTCGGGTACTCGCGGGCCATCTGGGAAAAGCGTACTCACTGACGCAGCGGGTGACGTGACTTTTGCGGATCACTGGGACTTACATGTCTTTAACGTCCTGACGCTACCGTCTGCTCGTGCGCCTGATTCTTATCGCCGGACTTGCCGCCTTCGGCACCATGGCTGCCACTCCAAGCGGCCTCGGAGATACCTCCTCAGGCCATGCAGAGAGAGTCGTCTTTGTGCGGGGCATCGTCGCCGCGCCGGATGGCGCTCTTACCAGGGCCGATATCTACGTCGTACGCGGCGACGGAACTTCGTTGCAGAACTTGACGGCTGGTGATCCTGCCGAAGATCTCGCCCCTGCGTGGTCGCCCACTGGCAGGAGGCTCGCATTTGTACGGGTCGAAGGCTTCGGCCAGGACGCTTCGTATGCGATCTGGGTGATGAATGCGGACGGATCGGGACGCCGACTACTTACGGGCGGCCTCGGGAGGAGCCCGGAGGAGTGCCGGTTCGAAGCCTGTGGCGCACTTGTCTCGCCAACGTGGTCGCCGGATGCAGAACGTCTTGCGTTTTCCCGTTGGGATCGATCGGGGCACCTCCACATATGGACGATGCGCGCCGCTGACGGTCTCCAACAGCGACAGCTGACAAAGGGGAGGATGAACGACGCCGACCCGGCGTGGTCGCCCGATGGACACTCCATTTCGTTCTTTCGAACTGACCCCTCGCTTCGTCGTCCGGCGGCAATCTGGGTCGTCCGCGTTAGTACGCGCAAGGCACGTCGTCTTCTCGGCACGGGTGGAGCCTGCGGGGCGCTCTGTCCTCAAGTCAGCCAATCCGCGTGGGCGCCGAATGCGCGCGCGTTGGTCTTCGCGAAATCCATAGGTGCTACGAATGGCGGCGTCATTCGCCTGAACGTCAGAACGCGCACAACCCTGCGGCTGGTGCCAGGATTGGAGCCCAGCTGGAGCTCAGATGGCACCTCGATCGCGTATGCGGCCCCAGGGTCCACCGATGGTCGGTTTGCGATCCATCGTCTTGACCTTCGATCGCGAACTTCGGCGGCCTTGACCGCCCCGGAGTATCCGCTCGACGACGAATACCCGGCCTGGCAGCCGTGACGTGATTCTCTAGTGCCGGAAGTGGCGCCGGTGGGTGAAGACCATCGTCGCGCCGGCCTGCTCGACCGTGTCGATCACTTCCTGGTCGCGCTTCGACCCGCCTGGCTGGATGATCGCCTTGACGCCCGCGTCGAGCGCGACCCCCGGGCCGTCCGCGAAGGGGAAGAGGGCATCCGAGGCGAGCACGGAGCCGGCGAGGTCGTGGCCGTGGGTTCGCGCCTTCTCGACGGCGATTCGGACCGAGTCGATGCGGCTCGTCTGCCCGGCTCCGATTCCCAGGGTCTGAAAGCTCTTTGCGATCACGATCGCGTTCGACAAGACGTTCTTGCAGACGCGCCAGGCGAAGAGCAGGTCGCCCCATTCGTCCTCCGACAGCGAGCCGGTGACGATCTCCATCGTCTCGCGAGGCTGAACGTCCCAGTCCCGGTCCTGCACGAGCAGGCCGCCGTACACACGCTTGTAGTCCTTCTCGCCGAGGTCGAAGCGGCGCCGTTCGCGATCGACCAGGATCCGCGTGTTCGGCTTTTCGCGCAGCGCCTCGAGCGCCGCTTCCTCGTACTCGGGCGCGAGCAGCACGTCGACGAACTGCCCGGAGAGCTGTACGCCCAGCTCGGCGCCGACCGGACGGTTGAGAACGCAGACCATGCCGAAGGCCGAGAGCGGGTCGGACGCGAGCGCGCGGTCGTAGGCCTCGTCGATCGAGCCGGCGACGGCGACGCCGCAGGGGTTCCCGTGCTTGATGATCACGCACGCGGGAAGCTCGAACTCGCGCAGAAGCATCCGGCCCGCGTTCAGGTCGTAGAGATTGATGAACGAGAGCTGGCGCCCGTGGAGCTGCTGAACCTGCGAGAGCAGATGCCGGCGCGCTCCGACCTCGGCGTAATAGGCGGCCCGCTGATGCGGGTTCTCCCCGTAGACCAGGTCGGTCACCTTCTCGAAGCTCGGGATCAGCAGCTCCGGGAAGGCATCCCGGTCGGAGAACCAACGCGCGATTGCCGCCTCGTATGCGGCGGTGACCGAGAAGGTCTCGGTCGCGAGCGCCCGGCGCGTCTCGAGCGAGATCGACCCCGACTCACGCAGCTCGGCGAGGATCGCCCCGTACCGCTCGGGCCGGCAAACGGGAGCGACGTGGGCGAAGTTCTTGGCCGCAGCGCGCAGCATCGACGGGCCGCCGACGTCGATCATCTCGACCGCGTCCTCCTCGGTCACGCCGTGCCGCGAGACAACCTGAGTGAACGGGTAGAGGTTCACGCACACGAGGTCGAACGGCTCGATGCCGTGCTCGTCGAGAGCGGAGAGGTCGTCGGGGTCGTTCCGGCGTGCGAGGATCGCCGCGTGGATGCGCGGGTGGAGCGTCTTGACGCGGCCGCCGAGCAGCTCCGGGATCTCGGTCAGGTCCTCGACCCGCTTGACGTCGAGGCCGTGCTCGGCGAGGTGGTCGGCGGTGCCGCCGCTGGCGACCAGTTCGACGCCGAGCTCGGCGAGGCCGCTCGCAAACTCGAGGAGGCCGGTCTTGTCGAACGTCGAGAGGAGCGCCCGCCGGATCATGAAATCAGCTCCCGGACGGCCTTGGGCAGCAGACGATGCTCGACGGCCTGGACACGCGCGCGCAGCGTCTCGACGGTATCGTCGTCGCGCACCGGGACCCTCTCGGCCGCGATCACCGGGCCCGTGTCGACGCCGTCGTCTACGTAGTGCACCGTCGCCGCGGTCTCCTTCGCGCCTGTTGCCAGCACGTCCTCGATCGGATGTGCGCCGGGAAAGCCGGGCAGCGGCGCGGGATGCGTGTTGACGATGCGCCCGGGGAAGCGCTCGAGGAAGGTCGGTCGCAGGAGATGCATGTAGCCGGCGCAGACGACGAGCTGCACCCCGTGGGCGGCGAGCCAGTCGGCCATCGCTCCGTCTCGCTCCTCCCGGCTCCCGTAGTCCTCGAGCTCGAAGACCTGCGTCGGGATTCCCGGAACTGCGGCTCGCTCGAGGGCCCGTGCGCCTGCCGTGTTCGAAGCGACTGCGGAGATCGGCAGTCCCTCGTCGATCAGCGCCTGCAGGTTCGTCCCCTCGCCGGAGACGAGGACGCCGATCACGTGATCCTCCCGATTGCCAGGCCGGCGCTCGCGTCGCCGGCGGGCACGACGGCGCACATCCCGATGCCGACGTTGAACACGCGCCGCTGCTCCTCCTCGTCCACGCCCTGCTCGGTCAGCCAGGCGTAGACGGGGGGTCGCTCCCAGGCGTCCCAGTCGATCTCGGCGCTGCGGCTCTCGGGCAGGACGCGCGAGAGGTTGCCGAGGATCCCGCCGCCGGTGACGTGTGCGAGCGCCTTCACGTCGGCGCGGCCGCGCAGCTCGCGCACCTCGTCGACGTAGAGCTTGTGCGGCGCGAGCAGGAGGTCGGCATCGAAGTCGCGGTCGCCGATGAGCTTTCGCACGAGCGAGAACCCGTTCGTGTGCAGGCCGAGCGACGGCAGGCCGAGGACGACGTCGCCGGCCTCGACGCGGGAGCCGTCGATCACCTGGTCGCGCTCCACGATCCCGACGCACGTGCCCGCGAAGTCGAGCTCCTCCTCGCGGTAGACGCCGGGCATCTCCGCGGTCTCGCCGCCGAGGAGAGCGCAACCCGCCGCGCGGCAGGTCTCCGCGGCTCCCTCGACGAGCTCCGCGACCTGCTCGAGCCCGACCTTGTGGCCGACGACGTAATCGAGGAAGAAGAGCGGCTCGGCTCCGGTCGTGATCACGTCGTTCACGCAGTGGGCGGCGAGGTCGGCGCCGATGGAGCGCAACCTCCCGGCTTTGCGAGCGAGGACGAGCTTCGTGCCGGCGCCGTCCATCGAGGCCGCGAGGAACCGCTTGTCATCGAGCGGATAGAGGCCGGCGAAAGAGCCGAACCCGGTCGTTCCCGTGGATTCGACAGCCGCGCGCAGCCGGTCGACGATCGAATCGGCGAGCGCGAGTGAGACCCCTGAGGCCTCGTACGTCTTTCCCTCCACCTCCATACGAGTCTACGGGCTCTGGCGGCCCCTCCTAGACTCGATGGGATGCTGCTCGCCCACTCGGCGTCCACGACGTGGTCCTTCGAGCCGCTCCAGCTCGTCCCGCTGGCGATCGGAGCGCTCCTCTATGCCAGGCGGGCCTGGACGCTCGCGCAGCGCGGCACGCCCGTCGCGCGCTGGCGGCCCCTCGTGTTCGGCCTCGGCGTTGCGATCGTCGCCGTCTCGCTCGTCTCGCCGATCGCGACCCTCGGCGAGCAGGAGTCGTTTGCGTTCCACATGGTCCAGCATCTCCTGCTCGGCGACCTCGGGCCCCTCTGCATCGTCGCCGGGCTGACCGGCCCGCTCCTGCGGCCGCTCCTGTCGGTGCGGGCGGTTCGAGCCCTGCGCTTCCTCGCCCATCCGCTCGTCGCCCTCCCGCTCTGGACGGTCGACCTGCTCCTGTGGCACCTGCCGACCCTCTGGGAGGCGGCGCTCCGCCACCAAGCTGTCCATGCCCTCGAGCACGCGTGCTTCTTCACCGCCGGCGCGATCATGTGGGCGGCCGTCATCGAGGTGCTGCCCGGCCCGGAGTGGTTCGGCACGGCCGCGAAGATGGGCTACGTCGTCGCCGTCCGCCTGGTCTCGACGGTCCTCGCGAACGTCCTGCTCTGGGCGGGCACACCGTTCTACGGGCTCTACGACGAGGCGCATCGTCCCTGGGGCCTCTCCGCCCTGGCCGACCAGGGAATCGCCGGCGGGATCATGCTGGTCGAAGGGTCGCTCGTGACATTCGGAGCGCTCGCCTGGCTCTTTCTCCGGCTCGCTCAGGAGGGCGACCTACGGCAGGAGCTGCTAGAGCGCGGCCTCGACCCACGCGCCGTCCGTCGGGCCGTGCGCTACGGGCGCGGACAGGAGCTGTCGGGCTCGCTCTGACTCTTCTACGATCCCGCGGGTCGGAAACGAGAGATAGTTCCCCGACACGCTGGCTTGAAAGGAGATCGCATGGCGACACCGCCCGAGCAACCGTCCCGTCCGAGCTACGGATATTCCCCCGGGACGACTCTCGACTTCGCACGGATGCCGATTCCCGGCAATGCCGAGTTCCTCGTCTACGTCATCGCCTTGATCGTGTTCCTGCTCGTTGCGCTGATCGACGACCACGTCGACGCGGGAGCGTGGCTGGACGCGGCCAAATGGATCACCTCGGCGTACCTGATCTCGCGCGGGATCGCGAAGGCCAGCCGAGTCCTCGAACAGTAAGACGCGTCAGGTGTCCCTGGCGGGCTTCAGGCCCGTCAGGGCGCCGGGGCGCCGTTGACCCGCCAGGCGCCGAACGCGAGCAGCGCGAGCGGCGAGAACGTGTACAGATCCTCTTGCGTCTGCGGGTTCAGGTGGTCCCACGTCTCCCCGTACCTGGCGTTCGGCAGGACGAGGTTGAAGACGTCCAGGCCGCGCGTGATGTCGTTCGCGTAGATCTTGCCGTTGTACCAGTACGACGACCAGGTGTCCGCGCGGCCGCGGCCGGTCGTTCCCACGTAGTAGGCGATCTCATGTGGGTTCGTCGGGTCCGTGAAGTCGACGACGCTCGTTCCGCCCCCATACCAGGCCGCGACGAGGATGTAGCGGCCGGCCACCGGGATTATGTTGCCGTTGTGCACTGAGCAGTAGATTCCCTGCGGACGCGGAATCATGAACGAGCTCATCAGTTGGGCATCGCTTACTCGGTAGATCCAGATCTTGCCGAAGCCGTTGGCAGCGCAGGTGCCGTTCGTCTGATCCTCGTCGTCGAAGACGACGTACTGGCCGTCCCACGTGAATTCGGCCGAGTGCCACACGTTGACCGACGGGTTGTCGATGTGTACGGCGTTCAGGGTCCCCGGGTTGGCTGGATCGGTGATGTCCCAGAACTGGCCCTCGCTCAAGCACGACGCGGCCGCTTTGTGAATGGCCAGAAACACCGTGATGTCGTGACAGCCCACACCAATGTATGGAGGGGCAGAGATCGTCGGCTGCGCGATCACGCTCGCTGTCTCCGGCGCATCGAGCGGCACCGAAACGATCGAGATCTTCGCGTGTGGATACGCGCACCGTGGTCCGGTCTGCGTTGGATAGGAGGACACGTAAAAGAGCAGACGGTTGTTTCCGAGATCAGGGATCAGCGTGTGAGTGTGGGACCCACAATCCGTGTAGACGCCCTTGAGGTACACCGGGTGTGCGGGATCCGTCAGGTCGAAGATCCGGAGGCCCTCGAAACAGGCCGGACCGCAGGCGGTCGTGTCGCTCGATCGGTTCTGGCTGCAGACGGTCTCGCCGTTCGTCTGCGGTGTGTCGATCGACTGGAATAGCAGCAGGCGGCCGTTGTGTTCCCACAGCGAGACGTCGTTCTGGGGACCGCGACAGAGGTAGTTGACGAGCAGCCGGTCGGTGCCGGTCCGGCTGATGTCGAAGACGCGGAAGCCGTCGTAGTTGCCCGCGACGACGATGTTGCCCCACATCGCGAGGTCGGAGTGCGTTCGGGTCGGGCCCTCCGGGTAGCTCCAGTCGATCTTCATCCCGCTGCTCACGTCGGCAGCACCGGCCCCGGGCAGCAGGAGGACTGCAGCGCAGACGAGGACGAGCAGATATCCGACGCGGGAGGACACGTTCGCGCCGATGTTAAAGCGTTTGACTAGGCGGTACTAGGCTCAAATCGGAACTTCGCGACCGTCTTGTCTTCCGGGACCCGCGTCGGATACCGCCGCGTGAAGCAGGCCCGGCAGAACTCGTTGGCCGGCCTCGTCGTCGCCGCCTGCACTCCTGCGAGGGAGATGTACGCGAGCGACGTCGCGCCGATCTGCTCGCGCACCTCCTCGACCGACCTCGACGAGGCAACGAGCTGCTCCTGGTCGGCGAAGTCGATGCCGTAGAAGCACGGCGAGACAATGGGCGGAGAGGAGATGCGGACGTGCACCTCCTGCGCCCCGGCTCCGAAGAGGAGCTCGACGATCTTGCGCGTCGTGTTGCCGCGAACGATCGAGTCGTCGACGAGCACGAGGCGCTTGCCCGCCACCTCGGAGAGCGGGTTGAACTTCAGGCGGATGCCCTGCTCGCGGAGGCCTTGGTCGGGCTCGATGAACGTGCGGCCGACGTAGCGGTTCTTGATCAGGCCCTCGGAGAAGGGGATGCCGCTGCGTCGTGCGAATCCGATCGCGGCCGGCGTTCCGGAGTCGGGGGCCGGCAGCACGAAGTCCGCCTCGACGCCGGCCTCCTCGGCGAGCCGCTCGCCCATCCTGACGCGGGCGGCGTGCACCTCGATGCCCGACAGGGTCGAGTCCGGCCGTGCGAGGTAGATGAACTCGAACAGGCAAAGCGCGCCTGCTCCCGCCTGCGGCACGGCCTGAACGGAATGGACGCCTTCCTCGTCGATCACGACGAGCTCGCCGGGCGCGATCTCGCGTTCGTGCTCGGCGCCGACGAGGTCGAGCGCGCAGGTCTCGGAGGCGAGCACGGGGTCGCCGTCGATCCGGCCGAGGTTGAGCGGCCGGAAGCCGTGCGGGTCGCGAAAGCCGATCAGCTTCCCCTCGGCCAGGGCGACGATCGTGAACGCGCCTTCGAGCCTCCGCATCGCGCCCGCGACCGCCTCTTCGAGCGGCGCCGGGTCGTTCGCGATGAGCGCGGCAACCACCTCGGTGTCGGAAGTGGTCGAGAGCAGGACTCCCTCCGCCGCGAGTTGCTCGCGCACCTCCTCGACGTTGGTCAGGTTGCCGTTGTGACCGAGGGTGACCGTCCTGGCCTTGCCGTGCTGGACGGTCGGCTGCGCGTTCGTCCAGTGCGTCGAGCCCGTCGTCGAGTAGCGCGTGTGGCCGATCGCGACCTGACCCTGGAGCCCGCTCAGGTTCTGCTCGTTGAAGACCTGGGCGACGAGCCCCATGTCGCGCAGGACCGTGAGGTGCCCGCCGTCCGACACGGCGATGCCGGCCGACTCCTGACCGCGGTGCTGGAGCGCGAACAGCCCGAAGAAGGTGACGCGCGCGACGTCGCGGTCCGGCGCGCGAATGCCAAAGACTCCACACATCTAGTCGGTCAGCTCCCAGGCCTGCCGCAGTTGCTCGACGGGGACGCCAAGCAGAGTAGCTCCGCCGACGGTGCCGATGCGGGGAAAGTCGAGGTCGGCGCTCGATGCGAGGATCGCGTGGCCGCCGCCTTCGCCGAAGAGTGCCGTCGCGTCGTCCGGCAGCTCGAGCTCGGCGCCGATCCCGCTGACGATCGCGGCCTCCGCGAGCGCCACCGCGAGGCCTCCCTCGGCCGCATCGTGGACGAGCGAGCATTGCGGGGCGGCCTCGTAGAGCGCTCGGACGAGGCCCGCCTCCGCCGCGAGGTCGAGCGGCGCCGGGCGGCCCGCCAGCTCGGCGTAGAACGACTGGTACTCGGAGCCGTCGAGCGAGAGCCGGGGCTGCCCCGCGAGGAAGATCGCATCCCCTTCGCGCCAGGTGCCGGGAATCTCGCGCACGTCGGGGACGAGGCCGACACAGCCGACAGCCGGAGTGGGGTGGATCGCCCGGCCGTCGGTCTCGTTATAGAGCGAGACGTTGCCCGAGACGACCGGGATCCCGAGCGCCTCGCACGCAGCGGCCATGCCTTCGATCGCCTCGGCGAGCTCCCAGGCGATCTCCGGCTTCTCCGGGTTCCCGAAGTTCAGGCAGTCGGTGACGGCAAGCGGCTCCCCGCCGGCGCAGGCGACGTTGCGCGCGGCCTCGAGCACGGCGAGCGCGCCGCCGGTATGCGGATCGAGCCGGGCGATCCGGCCGGAACCGTCGAGGCTGACGGCGAGGCCTCGAAACGAGGGGCGAAGCCGGAGGACTGCCGCGTCGAGCCCGGGCCGGCGGACGGTGCGCGAGCCGACGAGATGGTCGTAGCGGCGGTAGATCCAGGCACGGCTCCGGATGTTCGGCGTCGCGAGGAGCTCGAGCAAAGCGCGGTCGGCGCTCGGGCCGGCGGGAGCGGGCGCAGGCTCGGCCGCCGGCCTCGGCCGACGCGCGACCTCGTAGCGGGGTGCCTCCTCGGTGAGATATGCGGCGGGGATCGCGCCGACGAGCTCTCCGTCGAAATAGGCGCGAAGCTCGCCGGTGTCGGTCACCTCGCCGATCGTCGCGCAGTCCAGCTCCCAGCGGGCGCAGACCTCCCCGACCGCCGGCAGGTTCTCCGGCCGGACGACCGCGACCATCCGCTCCTGGCTCTCCGAGATCATGATCTCCCAGGGCTCCATCTCCTCCTCGCGGAGCGGGACGCTGTCGAGGTGGACGTCGATCCCGCCGTCGCCGCCGGCCATCTCGGCGAGCGACGATGCGAGCCCGGCGGCGCCGCAGTCCTGCAGCGACTCGACGAGGCCGCGCTCGACGAGCTCGAGGCTCGACTCGATCAGCTTCTTGCCGGTGAAAGGGTCGCCGATCTGCACCGAGGGGCGCTTGTCGGCATCCTCTTCGCCGAGCTCCTGGCTCGCGAGCACGCTCGCGCCGCCGATGCCGTCCCGGCCGGTCGTGGCGCCGTAGAGGAAGACGACGTTGCCGGCGCCGCGCGCCCGCGCCTTGAGGACGCGTTCGGTGGGCAGCAGGCCGACGCACATCGCGTTCACGAGGCAGTTGCCCGCGTAGGCCTGGTCGAAGACGGTGTCGCCGCCGACGGTCGGCACCCCGATGCTGTTGCCATAATTGGCAATTCCGGCCACGGCTCGCTCGAACATGTGGTCGGGCTCGCCGAAGCGGAGCCCGTCGAGGAGCGCGACCGGCCTCGCACCCATCGCGATGATGTCGCGCACGATCCCGCCGATGCCCGTCGCCGCGCCCTGGAACGGCTCGACGGCGGACGGGTGGTTGTGGCTCTCGACCTTGAACGCGACCGCCTCGCCCTCGCCGAGGTCGACGACGCCGGCGTTCTCGCCCGGCCCCTGGAGGACGCGAGGCGAGGAGACGGGGAAGCGCTTCAGGAGGGGCGCCGAGTGTTTGTAGGCGCAGTGCTCCGACCAGAGGAGCGAGAAGACGGCGAGCTCGAAATGATTCGGCTCGCGTTCGAGCAGTTCGCAGATTCGGTCGAGCTCCCCGTCCGTGAGGCCGAGCGCGCGATGGAGCGGCTGTTCTGCGACCCGCGTCAGATACTCGAGTCTAGCGAGGCGCCTGGACGCGCCTCCCGTGTCCGCACCGGACATGCCCCGGGGTCCGGCCGCTGGCCTCCCTCCAATGTGATCCTAGTCGGGAAATTCGCGCGTGTCTGTGACTCCTCTGGGCCGACTCTGTGACGCGGAAATGCGTAGGTAGCCTGCCTAGATGCGCGGCTACGTTCCCTTGCTGCTCCTGCTCGCGGCGATCTGGGGCGCCTCGTTCATGTTCATCAAGATCGCCGTCGACGAGCTCGCGCCGACGACGACGATGGCGCTCCGGCTCGTCTTCTCTGCGCTCCCCCTGCTCGCAATCGTCGTCTTCAAGCACGGGCTGAGGCCGGCGGCGGCCGAGATGCGCTCGATCGCGCGGGCCGCGATCTTCCTCGGGATCGTCAGCACCGCGGTGCCGTTCACGCTCATCGCCTGGGGCGAGACGAAGATCGACTCCGGTGTCGCCGCGATCGGAAACGCCTCGATGCCCATCTTCGTTGCGATTCTCGCGATCAGGTTCCGCGCGAGCGAACGGGCTACGGGATCCCGCCTTTTCGGGGTCATGCTCGGCCTCCTCGGTGTGGCCGTCCTCACCGGGATTAACCCGAAGGGAGGGTGGGCAGGAGTTGCCGGCACGCTCGCCGTCGTCGTCGCGTCGATCTCGTACGCGGTCGCGACGCTCTATACGCAGGGCCTCCTCGACGACGTCCACAACGACGTGCTCGCAGCAGCTTCGGTCACGTGGGGCGCGGTCTTCCTCACCCCACTCGGGGCGATCCAAGCGCCCTCGCACCTCCCGGGCTGGGGCGTAATCGCATCCGTCCTTGCCCTCGCGCTGCTCGGCACCGTCGCGGGCCAGCTGCTCTATTTCCGGCTGATCTACAGGTACGGCTCCGCTCGAGCGAGCCTCGTCGTCTACCTGCTGCCGGTGACCGCGCTCTTCTACGGCGCGCTGCTCCTGAACGAGCCGATCACGGTTTCCGCGCTCGTCGGGCTCGTGCTCATCCTGACCGGCACCGCGCTCGGATCCGGCGTCCTGGGCCTGCGGCGTCGCGTCACCGTCCCGGCCTCGCCGTGAGCGAGACGATCGCAGGCGACGGCTTCAGCCTCCGCCGGGCGACTGCGGACGACGTCGACTTCGCGCTCGAGCTCGCGTCCCACGACGACGTCGACCCGTACCTGCGGGCAGTCCGCCCTCGCGATCGAGAGACGGTCCTGGCCGAGATCGAACGCTCGCTCGCCGAGCCGACGAAGTCAGGCCGCTTCGTGATCGAGGTCGAGGAGGGGGGAGAGCGGCGCCGCGCGGGGGTGATGGGCTTCGACGTCGCGAACGAGCGCAGCAGGATCGCGAACCTCGGCGGCCTCGCCGTGCATCCGGACTTCCGCGGCCGCCGGCTTGCCGACGAGGTCGCGCGCGTCTTTCAGAGGCATCTTCTGTTCGACCTCGACTACCACCGGCTTCAGCTCGAGATCTACGGTTTCAACGAGCGCGCGATCCAGCACGCGGAGCGCGCCGGCTTCATCCGCGAGGGCGTCAAGCGCAAGGCGTACTGGCGCCACGGCGAGTGGGTCGACAGCGTCCTCTTCGGCCTCCTGCGAGAGGACCTCGAGGCCTAGCCCCAGGGCCTAGCGCTCTGGCCAGCGGGCCGCGCCCACGGGGCCGCGCGGATTGGCGCCGTCCCAGAGCGTGGGGTCGAAGCCGAAGGTCTGGGCGAGCGAACTTCGCGAGCTCGCAGTCATGGCCGCCCGTTCCTTGCTGTACGTCCAGACCGTCTCGGTCGTCGTGCCGTCCGTGCGCTCGATCTCGACGGCATTCGGCTCCAGGTCTTCGACGAACTCGGCGGCGAAGTCGGCAGCCTCGAGGAAGCTGGCGCTCTTGTAGAGCACCTCCTGCGCCTGGTAGCGAGGCTCGTAGACGACCTCGCGCACCTGGTACAGCGCCTGCCCGGGTGTCGAGGTGTTGAGCACAGTCGTCACGTCGATCTCGCCCGACTCCAGCTCGAGACCGTGCTGCTCGGCAAGGGCGCGGGCGAGAGAGATGCCCGACAGGAAGCCCGACCCGACCAGGATCTCGCCGAGCAGACGGCGACCGCCGCTCGCGCGTTGTTCGTCGAGCGCCCGTTCGAGCTGTGCTCTCGTCAGGAACTCGTTCTCGATGAGCAGCTTGCCCAACGGGCGCCAAGCGGTCGGCTGCGTGTCCTCAGGTGAGCGCATTGTCGTAGCCACGGGGGGCTCGACGCGTCCTGGGGTTTGCAAGTCGACTCCGTGCTGACTCGCCAGAGCTCGTCCGAGGGTGAAAGCCGAGACATAGCCGGACTCGACGATGATCTCGCCCACGAGGCGGCCGGTCCGCCGCTGCTCCGCAAGGGCTCGATCCAACTCGGTTGGGGTGAGCCAGCCGGTCTCGACAAGCAGCTCGCCCAGCGGGCGCCAGGTATAGGAGGTCTGAAGCATCCTGCTCTTATCGGCCGAGTTAGGCTATTTCTGAAGAGTGATGGAGCTCATCCACACCTGCTACCGCATCACCGACATCGACCGCTCGGTCGCGTTCTACGAGGCGCTCGGGTTCGAGGAGCGCGGACGAATGCCCATTCGCGATGAGGCGATCAACGTTTTCATGGGCCTCCCGGGCGACGGCGACCGGCTCGAGCTGACGTACAACTTCGGCGTCGACTCGTACGAGCTCGGCACCGGTTACGGCCACATCGCGGTCACGGTCGACGACATGGACGCGATGCTCGAGCGCCTGGCCGCCAAGGGAATCGAACCCGAGAAACCGCCGTACAGCGTGCGCGAGGGCGGCTCGCGACTCTGTTTCGTAAGAGATCCGGACGGCTACAGAGTTGAGATCATCGAGCGCAGTAAGAGCTAGGCCTGCATCGGGGAGAGAATCTGGTCGTGTTCACGCGTCGAGGGCGTCATCACGATGTCGGAATCGTCAGGGTGGAGCCCGGCGACGATGAGCAGGATTGGGGACCCGGGCGGCGGACGTTTTTCTACTTCAAATGTGATTGTCGCGCTTTGGGACAGCCGCAGCTGACGCGCGACCTGGCCGTGGCAGAAGCCGGGCGGCACGTGCGTCGTGGCTCGATCACGGTGATTGATCTCGGCGGGAGCGATGACAATGCAATGTCTGCGCACAGACGCGCCCCGAGCCGCTTGGTGATCGCCATCGGGGATGGTCGCTTAGCGCCTTGCCTCCAGAACGTTCAGTTCGCAATTGTTCATTTCCCGGACGGCTTCCGGATCGAGCTGATCGAGCGCGACTAGGCGCTTCCCAACGTGGCACGGGCCGGGCGCGCCTCGTCGTCAAGGCGCGCCCGGCCCGTCGATCGTCTTGTCTCAGCGGCGATGAATCGCGCCGTTTCGGGCGCCGGTCCCCGACACGACCACGCCCCGGCTGCTCGCGGCGCGTGTGGCCCGATCAGTGGTTGCGATGGGGAGCGGTGTCGTCGGGGCGTACATCGCTTCGTTGAACGTGCTCCCCGAGTGCGGGAGCCCGACGGCGAAGACCGCTGTCGCCGTTGCCCCCGAGATCGACGTCGAAATGTAGTCGCCGACCATCGACCCTTGTGACGTCTGCGCGATGTCGCTGAGCATCATCGGCCCCGCGAGCTGGGTTGGGGCTCCCCAGCTGGCTCCGCCGTCGGACGACGACGTGTAACCGACGTCGAGCTGGCACCCGCCGGTGCAGCCTGCATCCGGATAGAAGTAATAGGTCAGCGCCAGTCGCGTGCTGCTGCCCGAGCTCGCCGGATCGACCGCAAGCCCTGGGATGAAGTAGTCGGCCGAGCTCGTGACCGGGTCGATCGGCACCCGGGCCGGAGCGCTCCAGCTCACGCCGTCGGTAGATGTCGAGAAAACGATGTCGTTGGAGCCACAGTGCTTGCGGAAGCGGCAGTCCTGCCAGGCGACATAGACCGTCCCGTCGGCAGCGATCTCGGCGCTCGGAAGCGGGCTCGTCCGGAGACCGCCGGCGACGTCATGGGAGTGGATGGCTGCCACCTTGACCGCGCTGCTCCAGGATGCGCCGCCGTCGTCGGAGTAGAACGCCGAGATCGCATTGTTCAGCGCCTCGTACGGCACGACGACTCGACCGCTCGGCTGCACGACGGGCTGACCCCCGAGGCCCTTGTGGCCGGCCGGCTGAATCGGCGTGCTCCAGGTCAGCCCGCCGTCGGTCGACGTGCTCATCAGCATGCGGTCGCCGTCGCCGAAGTTGTCGAACTGCGTGTAGCAGTGGCCAAAGAAGGGGCTAGCGGGATGGTTGTCGCAGACGGTCCAGTTCTTGTCGAGGTCGACAGAGTTCGAGACGGGCGGCGGAATGCTCATTGGAGAGCCCCACGTCCGGCCGTCGTCGGTCGAGCGGTTGATCAGCACGGTTGGTGAGCTCACGTCGGGCAGCAGCGGGAGCGACGAGATCAGCCAGACGCCATGGGCGGCGTCGTAGGCGACGCTCGCATCGCTCGCCCTCTCATACGGGCCCTGCGAACCGGAGTTGAACGTCAAATGTAGGAATCCGGGAGCGTCCCACGTGGCGCCGCCGTCGCCGGAGCGGACGAAGCCGATGTCGCTGCCACCCCCGTTGAAGAAGCGGCCGACCTGGAACGTCGCGACGACCGTGGCACCGAAGGCGAATGTGTCGGGCTCGACCTCGGTCGCGTGCTGGCTCGTCGTGTTCACATACGGATCCACGCTCACTTGCGTCAGCGGGACGTTGGCGCCGGCGAAGCCGGCGAGCGTAGCCACTGTGGCGACGGCGAGCGCTGCGGCGACGGCCGCGCGTCTGATTCGAATCTTCATCGAGGTGCCTCCCCTTTGCTGTGGGAACTCGCTAGAAAGCGCCGCAGCATGCGCGGACGCCTCTTGGCCATGATGGTCTCCCCACTTCGCCAAACCGAAACTCAGCACTTGTCCAGCTAGCGCGCGCGTTACGCCGCAAGCCCCACATCGGCGAGGCCCCAGTTGCGGAGCATGAAGAGCTCTCCGTGCACCGTGCCGGCGCCGGTTGCGATGGCGAGCTTGCGGGAGCGAACGTCCTGTCGGAACCGGGGCACCGACTGCTTCACGACGGCGTTGGCGATGATCACCCGTCGCTCCTGCTCCCGGTCGATCGGATGCTGCGCCAGCTGCCTCTTGATCTCCTCGCGCGCAGCGGTAGAGAGGCCGCCGTTCTGCACGTGGATGTCGAAGGCGAGGGCGAGGCCGAGCTCGGTCTTCAGGCGCAGGCCGCGCGCCGTCTGCTTGGCCGGCCGGAAGTAGTCCCGGACGACGAGCTCGAGCTGAAGCGCTTGCACGGCCGGCAGCTCGCCGAAAATCCGGAACCCGGTGCGCCACGGCTCGGCAAGCCGCGCCTTGTTGGGCCCGAGACTGATCGAGTTCGCGAACGCCATCTGCCGCGTCTTCGGGCCGCGCATGACCTCGAGCAGCTGGTCCGTCTTGGCCCCGAAGGCCTGCCTGACGAGGGCGGGATGGCCGTCCTGGATTCGGAGGATGATCCTGTTCAGCTCGCCGCCCTGGAGCGTGAAGCCGATGATGCCCCACGTGATCCCGGCGCCGTCGAAGTTTCCCTGCGCGAGCGTGAAGTCATGTCCTTCGAAGGCAGCGATCAGTTGGAGCGCACGGTCTCTGATGGGGGGAACCGGGCCGTTCATAAGCTTCCGCCACGTCGGCACGGTCACTTCTCCGGTCCGCTGGATCCCGTTCTGCTGCTGAAACGCGCTCACTGCCTTCCGCGTGTTCGTGCCGTAGCCGCCGTCGATGCCCTTCGGATCGAAGCCGCGCGCCGCGAGCCGCCGCTGGATCGAGCGCACGATCGCGCCGTGCACCCCTTGTGCGAACAGCACTCTTGCCATGCCCTACATTCTCGCTTGCGCGGCCCGTGCCGCTAGCGGACGAGATACGCGGCGCGGCCGTCCGCCCCGGAGGCCCAGCAGCTGACCGGGCTCGCGCAGTCGGTCGTGTGCAGGCTTCCGTCGTCGAAGCGCCGCCAGCTCGTACCGCCGTTCGTGCTGACGTCGCTGCCGGATGGCCCGACTGCGATCACCGTGTGGCCGTCCACCCAGGCGGCGCCCGATCGGTACTCCGGCGGAGCGCCCGGCACGAGCTGCCACGTGCTGCCACCGTCGTCGGTGGACGCGAAGTTGTCCGGCGAGGCGGTCGGCGCCGCAAAGTCTCCGCCCACTGCAAGACCATGCTGCTGCCCCTTGAAGGCGAGGGAGAAGATGCCGGCGGTCGGGCTGCTCAGAATCGGCGTGGGGCTGACGCTCCAGGTCTGGCCGCGGTCGTCCGAGCGGAAGACCCGGGCCTGCGCCCCGCCGCCCGTGCCGAACCAGGCGCGACGCCCGTGGTCGGATGCGATGCACTGTCCGCTCGCTGCGAAGGCGAACTCGCCGGACAGGGCCGCTGGCATTCCGGCCGGATCGACGACATGCCAGCTCTGGCCACCGTCGGATGTGGCAAGGATCCTGAACTTGACGCCGTCGGGAGGATCGGACAGCGCCAGACCGCGCCGGTCGTCGAAGAACGTCATGCAGTCGTAGAACGCGTTCGCGTCGTCGTTCACGAACGCGAGCGTCCAGCTCTGGCCTCCGTCCGACGTGACGTAGATCCGCGAGTCGCTGCCGTTCCCGATCGAGAGGATGACTGCTCGGTCGGCGTCGAACGCCTCGATGTCTCGGAACTGAAGCGTGTCCGTGCCGGACGGACCGATCGCCTGCCAGGTCGCGCCGCGGTCGACCGTGCGCAGGACCGTTCCTCCGCTGCCGCTCGACCACGCCGTGCTCGCGCTGACGGCTGAGAGTCCCCGCAGCGACGCAGTCGAGCCCGTGGGCGTGTCGTGCCAGCTGTACGCCCGACCGGTTCCAGAGGTGGGGAATGCGGGCTTGGCGGCCCCAGATGCGAGCGACGCCGCCGATCCGGCGAGGGCCAACACCGTAAGAGCGAGGACAAAGCGCCTCAGCACGGCCAGAAACCTAACGCGCCTTCGCTCAGATCGCAACCCGCTGGGCATGTGACCATCTAACCGCAATCGAGAACGAGCCGCGGGCTGCGGGAATTTCCGCCTCAATCGCCCACAGCGAGACCGCCGACGGCGAGGTCGACACTCGCCTCGCAGCGCGGGTCTCCGCACGAAACTCCTAAGAATCAGCCGATGTCGACCTCGAGCTGCGATCCGGACGCGTTCGTCTTGAACGGCCGCTTCTCGTCGAGCCCGATCACCCAGGTCACGGTGTTCTCGAAATCGCCGGTCTTCACGATCTCCTTGATGAATGATGGGACATCCGATTGGACCCGGTTGGGGCCTGTGTAGGTCTTCGTCACGTGGTCGCCGTCGATCTTGGCCGTCATCGCCGGGGTCAGCTTGACCACGAGGAACGCGGTTCCGTCGATGTCGACGGGATTGCCGGAGCCGTCCTCGAACTTGGCCGTGCTCGCGGGCTGGTACGAGACCTCGAATCCAGGCCCTGGTGCTTGCTTCTCGAAATCGAACATGACGATTGCGGAGCACCCGTTGTACTCGGTGTCCTCGGATACGCCCGTGAGGTACATCGTTGCCCGGTTCTCGATCGCCGGGCTCGTGCGCGACGTGAGAGCGGTGTGCGGGAGCGGCTCGCAGTCCGATGTCGTGGCCATCGGAGGTGGAGAGGACGGCGAGGTCGAGGCCGGTTCGCCGCTCCTCGAGACACTGCCGCACCCTGCCACGATGAGGGCGAGAAAGACTGCTATCGCGAGTCGCGTCACGCTCTCGAGCTTACTCGCGTCAGTCGGCATTCGATCTCTCCCAGGTTGAGGTCATCGATCTCAACCACCTTTGACCGGCCGCGGTGTCCACCAGCGACCCGTACCGAGGCCACTGGCACGTTGAGCACCGCAGCGAGCAGCGAGCACAGCGCGTCGTTCGCGCGGCCCCGCTCGGGCGCAGCTGCGACCCGCACACGCCAGCCGTCTCCATGGCGTCCCACGAGCTCGCTCCGACTCGCGCCGGGCGACACCGTGACGCTGATCCGCGCCACTCAGTGCCCCTGCCGGCGATACATGCCGGCTTCTGGCCCGCGATCACGCGGCGCCAGAGCCCACCCTCGCCCTTGCCCAGGCTGCAAGCCTGGGCCGCGGACGAGTGCGGCCTCTGGCTTGGTGCTCGCGACCCAGAAGCTCGCCGGCATCACCGGCAGGGGCACTACGCGGTCAGGTCCTGCGCGAGCTCCTCGAAGACCCCGACGTACGCGTCGGCCGCCTCGTCGGTGTGCGCGACCGAGAGCGTCCACTCCTCCTCGCGACCCGGTGTCATGAAGACCCCCCGGTTCAGGTTGTAGAGCCAGGCGAGCTCCGCCAGGTCGACGTCCTGGTGCTTCTTGAACGTCGCGAAGTCGGTCACCTTCTCGTTCGCGAACGTGACGCAGCCCTTGCTGCCGACTCCGACGCTGTAGCCCGGGAGGTCGTGGCGGTCGATCACGTCTTGGCAGCCGCGCAAGAGCCGCTCGTTGATCCGGTCGAGGTGCTCATAGGCCTCGGGTGTCAGCACCTCGAGCAGGCTGGCTTTCGCTGCGGCCATCGTCAGCGGGTTCCCGTTGAACGTGCCCACCTGGTGGACCGTCCCGGCCTCGACGACGGCCATCACCTCGTCCGTGCCGCCGATCGCCCCGGAGGGCAGTCCGCCGCCGAGCGTCTTCGCCAGCGTGACCATGTCCGGCTGCACGCCAAAGCGCTCGGTCGCGCCACCGGCGGCGATCGCCAGGCCTGTCTTGACCTCGTCGAAGATGAGCACGACATCGTGCCGCGTCGTGATGTCCCGTACGGCCTCGAGGTAGCCGTCCTCGGGCATGACGACGCCGATGTTCATCATCGCCGCCTCCATGATCAGGCATGCAGGCTTTCGTCCCTCTGCCTCGAGGCGTTCGATGCGTCTCGCCAGGGCGCCGGCGTCGTTGAACGGAACCGCGATCGTCAGATCGGCGACCGCCTGCGGTATGCCGCCGCCGTACCGGGTGGAAGGAATGTCGTCGGGATCGACCTCGGTGTCGACGTCCCCGGCGGCGACCATGACCGCGTCGTGGTGGCCGTGGTAGGAGCCGAAGATCTTGAGGATCGTGTCGCGCCCGGTCACCCCGCGGGCGATCCTGATCGCGTCCATCGTCGCCTCGGATCCGGAGTTGTTGAAGCGCCATTTCGGCAGCCCGAAGCGTCGCGCCAGCTCCTCGGCGACCTCGATCCCGTCCTCGGTCGGGGCGGCGAAGTGCGTCCCCAACCGCGCGCGCTCCTCGATCGCCCTGACGATCGCCGGATGCGCATGGCCCTGCGGCATCGATCCGAAACCGTTGTGGAAGTCCCAGAGCCGGCGGCCGTCGACGTCCCAGACGACCGCGCCCTCGCCGCGCTCGAGGTAGAGCGGCCACGGCTCACGACTGTGGTACGAGGACGGGACGCCGCCCGGGAGCACCTTTCGTGCCCGCTCGTACATCCTCTTGGAGCCCTGGGTCTGCTCGTCCAGCCGCTTGCTCTCGCGCTCGGTCAGTTCCTGAACGCGCCCGCGATCGATCTGGGTCGCGGCAACTTTGGTGCTCATGCGGTCTGCCCTTCTTTACGACGTTGCACAACCACATTGATCAGCATCACGGCGATTGTGAACGCGAAGATCACGGTGCCCATCACGTTAACCTGCGGCGGCACCCCTCGCTGCGCAGCGCCCCATACGAAGAGCGGAAACGTGATGTCAGAGCCGGCGTTGAAGTACGTGATGACGAAGTCGTCGATCGAGAGCGCGAAGGAGAGCAGTCCGCCGGCCAGGATCGCCGGCGCGATCAGCGGGAGTGTCACCTTGCGGAACGTGGTGAGCTCGTTTGCACCCAGATCCATCGCGGCTTCCTCGAGGCTCCGGTCGAAGCCGATCAGCCGTGCTTTCACCGTCACGACGACGTAGCTGATGCAGAACATGATGTGGGCGATCAGGATCGTCCAGTACCCAAGGGTGACGAAGCTCAGGTTGAGGAACAGGGCGAGCAGCGCGGCGCCGAGCACGACCTCCGGGGTCGCCATCGGCACGAAGATGAGCAGGTTCGTCCCGCCGCGGCCGCGGAAACCGTAGCGGACGAGCGCGAGCGCGATCAGCGTCCCGAGCGCCGTGGCGACGACGCTCGCGAGCAGAGCGATTTCGAGCGACAGCACCATCGCGTCCCGTAGCCCGGGGACGCCGTCCCAGTTCCGCCACTGGTCGAAGGTGAACCCCTGCCACGTGTAGTTGAAGTGGCCGGCTGGATCGTTGAAGGAGAAGGCGATCACGATCCCGATCGGTACGAGCAGGTAGGCGAACGCTGCGATCGCGTAGCCCGTCAGGAGGTGGCGGCGGACGAACTTCATCCGGTCAGCTTCTCCGTCCCGATCGCGCGCGCGTAGATCGCGATCACGATCAGCACCACGGCCATCAGGGTGAACGACAGCGCCGCCGCCTCCGGGTAGTCGAGCAGGTTGAAGAACTTCGACTCGATGACGTTTCCGATCATGTACTGGTTCGGCGTGCCGAGGAGCCGCGCGTTGATGAAGTCCCCGGTGGCGGGGATGAACGTCAGGAGCGTGCCGGCGACCACGCCCGGCAGCGAGAGCGGAAGCGTCACGCGGAGGAAAGCCTGCACCTTGCTCGCGTACAGGTCCTCGGCGGCCTCGATCAGGCGCTCGTCGATTCCCTCCAGCGATACGTAGAGCGGCAGGGCCATGAAGGGCAGGAAGTTGTAGGTGATCCCCGTGACGACCGCGACCGAGGTCGCGAGGAGCCGTCCGCCGGATCCCAGGAGATGCAGGTTGCGGAGCGTGTTCACGACGATCCCGTGGTCGGCGAGGATGGTCTCCCAGGCGAGCGTGCGGATCAGGTACGTGACGAAGAACGGCGCGACGATGAAGAGCAGCAACAGGTTCTTCCACCGCCCCCCGCGGAACGCGATCCAGTACGCGACCGGATAGCTGACGACGAGCGCGAGCACCGTTGCGATGCCCGCGTACTCGAGCGACCGCACGAAGTGGGAGTGGTAGGTCCGGATCACGTCCCAGTAGTTCCCCCACGCCCAGGAGAAGGCGTAGCCGAAGTCGAGCGACCCCGACTCGAGCGACTGGTACGCGAGGAAGCCCAGCGGCACGAGGAAGAACGCCGCAAGCCACGCCACGCCGGGCGCGAGCAGCAGGTACGGCGTCAGTCCTCGGTGCCGAAAGCTCATTACGCCGAGACGAGGTTCTGCCAGGCGGTGAGGTACTTCTCGTTGTTGAGGGCGTTCGGGTCGATCGTGTGGACGTTGTCGAGCATCTTCTTCGTCGGGAAGATCAGCGTGTTCTTCGCGACGCCTGGATCGATCTTCTGCAGCGCTTCCTTCGCGCCGACCACCGGGCAGATGTAGTTGACGTAGTCCTCGATCTCGGCCGCGATCTTCGGGTCGTACACGAAGTTCATGTAAACGGAGGCGGTGTAAACGTCGCCGCCCTTCGGGATCAGCATGTTGTCCGTCCAGATGTCGCCGCCCGTGTCGGGCAGGTTCCACTGCAGGTGCGGGTTGTCTGCGTGCAGCTGGACGACGTCGCCTGACCAGGCCATCGCGGCGGAGATGTCGCCCTTCGCGAGCTTGTCGCTGTAGTCGTTGCCCGTGAACTGCCGGATCTGGCCGGAGTCGACCGCCTTCTTGATCCTCGCGAGCGCCTTGTTGAAGGTCG
>DATHDS010000040.1:0-43717 GCA_035318925.1 Gaiellaceae bacterium | reverse complement strand
GGAGCAGGAGATCCAGCTGTCGACGAGACCGAGGCCGCCCCTCCGGCTCTGCGCGCTGGCCGTGCTAAGCGTCGGGCTGCTCTTCGCGCCAGGCGCGGCGCCGGCGACGGCGCCCGGCAGGCCGGTCGCCTGGGGCTGCGGGGGCGGCTACGACTTCGGGCAGTGCAACGTGCCGAGCGGTCTCGACGGCGTGACCGCGATCGCCGCCGGCACCTTTCACAGCCTGGCCTTGACGGGCGACCGCACCGTTGTCGCCTGGGGCTGCGGCTCCGGCGACAACGGGCAGTGCAGGGTGCCGAGCGGTCTCTCCGGCGTGACCGCGGTCGCCGCCGGCACCTATCACAGCCTGGCCTTGAAGGGCGACGGCACCGTCGTCGCCTGGGGCTGCGGCGAGTTGGACTGGGGGCAGTGCAGCGTGCCGAGCGGCCTCGCCGGCGTGACCGCGGTCGCCGCCGGCAGCGCTCACAGCCTGGCCTTGAAGGGCGACGGCACCGTCGTCGCCTGGGGCTGCGTCCCCGGCGCCGACAACGGGCAGTGCAGCGTGCCGAGCGGTCTCGCCGGCGTGACCGCGATCGCCGCCAGCGCCTATCACAGCCTGGCCTTGAAGGGCGACGGCACCGTCGTCGCCTGGGGCTGCGGCCTGAGCGCCGACCTCGGGCAGTGCAGCGTGCCGAGCGGCCTCGTCGGCGTGACCGCGGTCGCCGCGGGCAGCGCTCACAGCCTGGCCTTGAAGGGCGACGGCACCGTCGTCGCCTGGGGCTGCGGCCCCGGCGCCGACAGGGGGCAGTGCAGCGTGCCGAGCGGCCTCGCCGGCGTGACCGCGGTCGCCGCCGGCGGCGCTCATAGCCTGGCCTTGAAGGGCGACGGCACCGTCGTCGCCTGGGGCTGCGTCGGAAACGATGTCGGGCAGTGCAGCGTGCCGAGCGGCCTCGCCGGGGTGACCGCAATCTCTGTCGGCAACCTTCACAGCCTGGGGTTGGCCGAGCCCATGACGCCCGCGCCGTGCACGGTGCCGAAAGTCGTCGGTGCGCGGATTGCGTCCGCCAAGCGGACGATCGCAAAGAGGCACTGCCGCACCGGCAAGGTGGGCTACGCCTACTCGCGCAAGCGCAAGAAGGGCATCGTCATCTCCCAAAGCCGCCGGCCTGGACGGGTGCTGCCGGCGCGCTCGAAGATCAACCTCATCGTCAGTCGAGGCCGCAGGCGCTAAGAACCTCTATTGACCACGGATGCAGACGTCGCTACCGCGAGCCGGGTGTCCCTTCATTCAGTTAGAGGTTCTTACGGGGCGGTGCTAGGCGCGGTCGGTTAAAGCGCTCCCGATGAGATTTCGCCCCGCGCCCGGTCTTGAGAGGAGAGGCATTCCGAACGAGAGGAGCGTGAAATGGGACGGATCGTCGTAACGGAGTTCGTGTCGCTCGACGGCGTCATGGAGGACCCGGGTGGAGCCGAGAGCTTCAAACACGGAGGCTGGACGTTCGAGATCAGCCGGGGAGACGAGGGCGACAAGTTCAAGCTCGACGAAGCTCTCTCCTCCGAGGCGCTGCTGCTCGGACGCGTGACCTACGAGGGCTTTGCCGCGGCCTGGCCCTCCAGAGAAGGCGAGTTCGCCGACAAGTTCAACAACATGCCCAAGTACGTCGTCTCCTCGACCCTGGAAGAGCCGGAGTGGAGCAACTCGACGGTGCTCAAGGGCGACCTCGCAGAGGAGGTCGCGAAGCTCAAGCAGGCCCACGAAGGCGACATCGTCGTCCACGGCAGCGCCTCGCTCGTGCAAGCGCTCCTCGAGCACGACTTCGTCGACGAGCTCCGGGTGATGGTGTTCCCGGTCGTCCTGGGCAGCGGGAAGCGCCTCTTCGGCGAGACGAGCGACAAGAAGCCCCTGCGGCTCGTCGACTCGAAGACTGTCGGCGACGGCGTGGCCATCTTGACCTATCAGCCGTGAGGTCGGACGTTTGGCCTGTGACGTAGGGACTTAGGGGCTAGACTCGGAATTCTGGGACACACGGCGCCGACTGAACGCCGCAACTAGAGGAGAGTCTCATGAGAAGAAGTTTCCTGCTCGTTCTCGCCCTGGTGTTCGCCGCAGCGGCCGCGACTCTTCACTCCGCTTCGGCGACGACGCAGGCCACCGCGCAGGCGTCGACCACGGGCATCACCCGCACGACGATCAAGCTCGGCGGGACCTTCCCGCTCAGCGGTCCGGCCGCGGTCTACGGGTCGATCGCAAAAGGGATGGCGGCCTACTACAGCTACGTCAACGCCCGCAAAGGCAAGGATGGAAAGCGAGGTGTCGGCGGCCGGCAGATCATCTGGAAGTTCTACGACGACGCTTACAACCCCGCGCAGACGGTCCAGCTGACGAACAAGCTCGTGCTCGAGGACAAGGTCTTCGCGGTCGTCGGGTCGGTTGGAACCGAGCACAACCTCGCGGTGAGGCCCTTCCTGAATCAGCGAAAGGTTCCGCAGACCCTCGTCTCGACGGGCGCAAGCTACTGGGGGACCCAGTACAAGAAGTGGCCGTGGACGGGCGGCTGGCAGCCCGACTACGTCTCGGAAGGCCGCGTCTACGGCAAGTGGATCGCAAAGAACGCGCCGACCGCCAAGATCGCGATCTTCTACCAGAACGACGACTACGGCAAGGACTACCTGAGAGGCGTCGAGTCCGGCCTCGGCTCGAAGAAGAGCCTCATCGTCTCCAAGGAGAGCTATGAGGTGACCGACACGAGCTACGCCTCGCAGATCGCGCACCAGAAGCTCTCCGGCGCCGATACTTGGGTGCTCCTGACCACTCCGACCCCGACGGTGCGCGCGATCAGTACCGCGAAGGCGCTCGCCTGGAAGCCGAACTCGATCGTGATCAACTCGGTGGCCGCGGTCGACTCGGTCATGCTGGCCGCCGAGCAGCGTGCCGGAGCCGCCTACGTCGACGGCGACATCAGCACGGCCTACCTGAAGTATCCGACGAATCCGAAATACACAAACGACGTCGCCGTGAAGAGATACATGCGTCTCATGGCCAAGTACGCGCCGGGCGCCGACCCCAAGAACCTCTTCTACTACTACGGCTTCGCGAAGGCCTACGACTCGGTCAAGCTCCTCTATCTCGCCGGCAAGAACCCCACCCGCGCGTCGTACCAGAGGGCGACGAGGCGGATGAACTGGGTCAACTCTTTCGAGATCAAGGGCGTTGTGACCAAGACGAGTGCCACGGACCGCTTCCCACTCGACCAGGTCAAGCTCATCCGGTACTCGAGCACGACGCACACCTGGTCCGAGTTCGGCCCGCTGTACAAGGGCCGCTAGCGCTCGACGAGTCGTTTTAGCGGGGCCGGCAGGACGCCGGCCCCGCTACTGCCTCTTCCTGTACGGCAGGTATTCGTTGTAGAGCTGCTCCATCGTCGTCTGGCGTCCGCTCAGGTGCGCGAGGTCGTAGGGCGTGACGTTCACCGCGCGCACGACCCAGTGGTCGCTGCTCACGTCGAGGATGTTCACGCACGCGGGCGCCTGCTCGAAGTTGCCGAGGAATGAGCGTTCCCCGGTGAGCGCGTACGAAAGGATCGCTCGGTTGACGCCGCCGTGCAGGACGGCGAGGAGGACGTCCCAGCTCTCGTCGGCGAGCAGACGCTCGAGCGCCGGCAGGACGCGGTCGAAGAGCGACTCGATCGTCTCGCCGCCCAGAAAGCGCGTCTCCTCGGAGAGGACGCCGCGGAAGACGCCGGTGAAGGCCCGCTCGATGTCTTCTTCGGGAATGTCGTCCAGGCGACCTCCTTCGAGCTCGCGGAGATCGGGCCACACCTCCCGCTCGACGCCGGGCGCGACGATCCGGGCCGTCTCCAGCGCGCGCGGCAACCCGCTCGTGACCGCGCGCTCGAAGTGGACACCGGCCAGGGCATCGCGCGTTGCCCGCGCCTGGCTCTCGCCCTCGCTGGTGATCGAGACGGCCTCGGGCCGCACCGGCCGGCCGTCCGGCTCGAAGTACGCGACCGACGCGTGGCGCAGGAGGTAGATGCGCCTCCGCATCACGAGTAGCGCTCGAGGTAGCGGGGGCTCGCGATCCTCAGCTTGGCCGCGACCTGCTCCTTGAGGAGGGCCAGCGTGCCGTCGGGCGCCTCGCCGACGCGGATCTGCCGAGCCAGTGCGCGCTGCTCGGCTTCCGGCGGGGTGACGTCGTCGGTCGCGAGCTCGCGGGCGGCGATCCCGAGCGCGTTCATCGCGACGAGTGTTCGGAACCGCAGCCGGTGCTCGTCGAGCCCAGCCAGGATCTCTTGTTCCAGGAACTCGCGGACAGCCTCGACCAGCTCCTCGGGAGTCGGCCGGTCGTGGCTCACGCGGCCTTCTCGATCAGGTCGAGCAGCTCGTACTCCATCTCGGCGGCCAGGCGGCCGAGCACCGCGTATTCAACGCTGCGGTCCTGGCCCGTGAGGTGTCTGCGGGACTGGGTGAGGGCGCCGATCGCCCACTTGACGTTGCCTAGTACCTCCCACCAGTAGAGATCGTCGATCTCGATCTCGTGCCCCGTCAGCTCGACGTAGCGTTCGAGGTACGGCTCGACCGCGCCGATCCCGCCGAGCCTTTTCTCGTCGGCGCCGAAACGCCACGCCCGGACGAGCGGCCAGGCGAGGTCCTCGCGGGGGTCGGACAGATGCGCGAACTCCCAGTCGAGGAGGGACTCGAGGCCCTGCTCGGAGACAACGACGTTCCCGATCCGGAAATCGCCGTGGTTGACCACGTCGGCCAGCGGCTCCGGCCGGTGCTCGCGCAGCCACCAGAGGCCGTATTCGATCGCCGGGTGCGGCTCGCCGACGGAGTCGAGCTCGTGCTCGAATCGCGCCAGGATGTCGCCGGCCTGGAGGAACGGCGCGCGCTCATGGGGAATCGCATGGATCTTGGCGAGCTCGTCCGCGAGCTCGAGCGAGAGGCCCGGCGGCGGCTCCCTGACGATGCGGCGCCCGATCGTCTCGCCGGCGACGAACTCCATCGCGAATGCCTCCCGGCCGCCGAGCTCGCCGAGGTAGGCGACCGGGTGCGGGGCCTTCACGCCCGCCTCGTAGGCGATCTCGAGCATGCGGAACTCGTGCTCGAGTGAGAGCGTCGCCTCGTGGATCACCCCGCCGCCCGCGCGCCGGACGAGCAGGCGTTCGCCGCCGCTCTCGACGGCCCAGGCCTCCTTCGACGCTCCTCCGGGCACGAGATGCATGTCGTCGACCGAGCGGCCGAGCCGCTCCTCGAGCTCTCCGGCCCAGGGGATGTCCCTCACTAGGCCGACTCGCCGCCGTCGACGACGAGCGTGTGGCCCGTGACGTAGTCGGAAGCGGCGGAGGCGAGGAAGACGACGGCGCCCTTCAGGTCGTGCGGCCCGCCGAAGCGGCCGAGCGGAATGTGCCGGGCGAGCTCGTCGCCATGCTTGTCGAGGACGAAGCTCGACATCTCCGAGGGGAACCAGCCGGGTGCGATCGCGTTCACGTTGATCCGGTGCCGCGCCCATTTCCAGGCGAGGTCGCGCGTGAACGAGATCACTCCGCCCTTGCTCGCGTTGTACGGGAGCGAGTTCATGATCTCGGGCGGCGCCCCGCGCAGGCCGGCGACGGAGGCGATGTTCACGATCTTGCCGCCCGCGCCTCGTTCGATCAGCGCCCGCCCGACCGCCTGGGCGAAGAGGAAGGTGCCGGTCAGGTTGACGTCGATCACCTTCTGCCAGCCCTCGAGCGGCATCTCCTCCGGGCTGGCGCCCCAGACGGTGCCGGCGCAGTTAACGAGGGTGTCGGGCTCGCCGACCTCGGCTCGCGCCCGCTCGACGACCGCCTGCACCTGCGCCGGATCCCGCACGTCGCAGCCCAGGCCGATCGCCTCAACGCCGAGCTCGGCGAGTTCCGCCGCCGCTTGCTCGCAGCGCTCGGCTTTTCGGGCGCAGAGGACGAGGTTCGCGCCCATCTCGGCGAGGCCCTCCGCCATCTGGCGGCCGAGGCCGCTGCCGCCGCCGGTGACGATCGCCGTCTTGCCGGACAGGTCGAAGAGCTCCCGCACCGTCAAAGGACGAGCTCCGCCATCGTCCGCAACGCATTCGCATCGCGCGTCTGAACAAGGAGTGTCGTCACGCCGCACTCGCGCCAGGCGTCGAGCCGGTCCGCGATGCGCTCGCGCTCGCCGACGAGCGCGATCTCGTCCACCAGCGCGTCGGGCACAGCCGCGGCAGCATCGCGAGGATGGCCGGCCAGATAGAGCTCCTGGATGCGCTCGGCCTCGGCCTCGTAGCCGTAACGCCGCGCGAGCGTGTTGTAGAAGTTGGCCTTCCGCGAGCCCATGCCGCCGAGGTAGAGCGCCAGCAGCGGCTTCAGCGCGTCGCGGGCCGCCTGGACGTCGCTGCCGACGACAACCTGGACGCTCGGGGCAACGTCGAATCCCTTCCCGACGCCGTTGAGGCTGGGGCCGAAGACTTCGGCAAAACGGTCCGGCGAGAAGAAGATCGGGAGCCATCCGTCGGCGATCTCGGCGGCGAGCGCCACGTTCTTCGGGCCGAGGGCCGCGAGGTAGATGGGAATCTCGGCGCGGAGTGGGTAAAGCATCAGCTTCAGCGGCCGACCGAGGCCGGTCGATCCCTCGCCGGTGTACGGAATGTCGTAGTGCTCGCCGTGATGCTCGAGCGTCTCCCGGCGCAGGATCGTGCGGACGATCTCGACGTACTCGCGCGTCTTCCCGAGCGGCTTCCCCCAGGGCTGGCCGTGCCAGCCTTCGACGACTTGCGGCCCTGACGTGCCGAGCCCGAGCAGGAAGCGTCCGCCCGACATGAGATCGAGCGTCGCCGCCGTCATCGCCGTGTTCGCGGGCGAGCGCCCCGGGATCTGCATGATCGCCGAGCCGACCTTGATCCGCGACGTGGTCGCCGCGAGCCACGAGAGCAGCGTGACGGCGTCACTGCCCCACGCCTCCGCAGCCCAGGCCGAGTCGAAACCGAGCCGTTCGGCCTCCTGTGCGAGAGCCACGAGCTCGACCGGATTCGTCCGTGGTGGGGCGTAGCTCATGTAGAAGCCGAGGCGCACGCCTGCGATGCTAACCCGATGGAGATCGAGGAGCTGCGCACCCGTTACGGCGCCTTCATGGGCGCGCATGTCTACCCGAACGAGCTCGCGCTCAACCGCGAAGACGAGGCGGCGCAGGCGCTGCTGGAGGAGTTGCGCGCGCGTGCGAGAGCGGAGGAGCTCTGGGCGCCGCACCTGCCGCCCGAGGCCGGCGGCACCGGGCAGGGCTTCCTCGCCTATGCCCATCTGAACGAGGAGATCGGCCGCAGCGAGTGGGCTCAGCTCGTCTTCGGCTGCCAGGCGCCCGACGCGGGCAACGGCGAGATCCTGCACCTGTTCGGCACCGCCGAGCAGAAGGAGGGCTGGCTGCGGCCGCTCGTCGCCGGCGAGATCCGCTCGTTCTTCTCGATGACGGAGCCCGACGTCTCCGGCTCGGACCCGACGACGTTGCAAACGCTCGCGGTGCGCGACGGGGACGAGTGGGTGATCGACGGCCACAAGTGGTTCTCGTCCGGCGCCGAGGGCGCCGCGTTCGGGATCGTCATGGCCGTCACGGATCCCGATGCGGACCCGCATAGGCGGGCGAGCCAGATCATCGTCCCCGCCGACACGCCGGGCGTGGAGATCGTCCGCCCGGTCTCGGTCTTCGGGCACGAGGGGCGCGGCTGGACGACCCACTGCGAGGTGCGCTACACGGGCGTGCGAGTGCCGGTCGAGAACGTCCTCGGTGAGCCCGGTGACGGCTTCCGGATCGCCCAGAAGCGGCTCGGCCCGGGGCGGATCCACCACGTCATGCGCTGGCTCGGCCAGATGCAGCGCGCGTTCGATCTGATGTGCAGCCGCGCACTCGAGCGGGAGGCCTTCGGCTCGCGCCTCGCCGACAAGCAGACGATCCAGAACTGGATCGCCGACTCGGCGGCCGAGATCCAGGCCTGTCGCCTGCTGACGCTCGACGCCGCACACAAGATCGACCGGGGTGACGAGGCGCGCGTCGAGATCTCCCTGATCAAGTTCTACGCCGCGCGCGTGTTGAACGATGTCGTCGACCGGGCGATCCAGGTGCACGGCGCGCTCGGGCTCACGGACGACACGCCGCTCGCGCGCATGTACGTGAACGCGCGTGGCGCGCGCATCTACGACGGCCCCGACGAGGTACACCGCATGGTCGTCAGCCGCCGGATCCTGAAGGAGTTCGAGGGAGGGGGGACATGGCAGTTCCGGTGAACCGGCGGGTGACGCTCGCTGCGCGCCCGGTCGGGGCTCCGCAGGAGTCCGACTTCGCGCTCGCCGAGGCACCCGTGCCGGAGCTGCGCCTGGGGGAAGTGCTCGTCCGCAACCTTTACGTCTCGGTCGACCCGTACCAGCGGGGACGAATGAGCGAGGCGCGCTCGTACGCGAAGCCGCTCGAAATCGGCGACGTCGTCACTGCGCAGGCGGCGGGCGAGGTGGTCGAGAGCAACGACTCGCGCTTCTCGCCGGGCGACGCGGTCGTCGGCCAGCTCGGCTGGCAGGAGTACGCGGTCGCGCGCGGCGGCTCGCTCCGGCCGGTCGACCCGGCTGTCGTCCCCCTCCCGGCGTATCTGCACGTCCTCGGCACGACCGGCTTCACCGCTTATTTCGGGCTCCTCGATGTCGGGCGTCCGCGCCCGGGCGACACGGTTGTCGTCTCCTGCGCGGCCGGGGCGGTCGGCCAGATCGTCGGCCAGATCGCGAAGATGGCGGGCTGTCGCACCGTCGGGATCGCCGGCGGCCCGGACAAGGCCGACGACCTTCGCTCGCTCTTCGGCTACGACGCTGCGATCGACTACAAGAGCGAGGACGTCAGCGCGCGCCTCCGCGAGGCTTGCCCGGACGGCGTGGACGTCTATTTCGACAACGTGGGCGGCGAGATCTCGGCCGCCGTCCATCGTCGCCTGGCGATCGGCGGCCGAGTCGTGATCTGCGGGCAGGTCTCGACGTACAACGCCGAGGGGTCCGTTGAGCGCGGCTTCGACCCGCGCGTGCTGATCGTCTTCCGCGCGCGGATGGAGGGGTTCCTGGTCAGCGACTATGCCCATCGCTTCGCCGAGGCGGAGCAGCGGCTCACCCGCTGGCTTGCGGACCGCGCGCTCCAGTACAAGGAGGACGTGACCGAGGGCCTCGAGAACGCCCCGAAAGCCTTCATCGGCATGCTGCGCGGCGAGAACCGCGGGAAGGCGCTCGTGAAAGTGGGGGAGAGCTAGCCGCCGAAGAAAACGACATTGACGAGCGCGATTAGGCCGACGACGAAGGCAAACACAACAAAACCTCGCCCAATTGGGACGAGGCCTGGCGTCTTCCAACGACCCGGTACTCCGCTTGCGGCGAGGCGATCAAAGAAGCCGTTGAGGATTGGAAGCGCGAACCACAAGAGGATGAGACCTCCAAAGAAGATGACCGCGGCGACAGCTGTCACGCCGCCAGCGTAACTCCGTGCAAGCGGGTAGTCACAGTGGCCACAGTGACTGTCACTGTGACTGTGCTGGAGCCGGGGTCAGGTCTTGCGTTGCAACACTGGCCTGGTTAGCGGGCTGTTCGCAGGATTTGCGTGCAGCGCGCCGCGGCGACGATGTTTCCCTCCGGGTCGAAGGCTTCGGCCCCGCAGAAGAAGATTCGTTTCGTCCGGTGCACGACTCGGCCCTCTGCTCGCATCGTGCCAGGCCTCGCGGGTCGGAAGAACTCGACCCGCAGGTCGGCGGTCAGGAACGTCTCGCCCTCCTCGAGCAGGCTCCAGCAGGCTCCGCCCATCGCGGTGTCGAGGAGGGTCGTGACGAGACCGCCGTGAAGGATCGGGCCCGAGTCGGCCGGAAAGCTGTACTCCTCGGACGCGTCCCACTCGATCACGGCCTGACCGTTCTCGGGCGGCTCGCCCCGGTACCCGAGCGTTCGCCACACGTGCGGGCCGTCGGGTCGCTCCTCTCCCCACGGGCGCCGCTCGCTCATCCGGCGGAGCCTACGTCCTGGACCGCGCTGAGCGGGAGGTCGTGCTCGCGCCCCCACGCCTCCCAGTCCTCCGCGCTGCGGGTGGAGAACGCGGCCGCGAGCGCCTCGTGGGTCAGCGCGTCGAGGCCGAGCTCCGCGGCCAGCCGCTGCTCGAATTGCGGCTCGAGCGCGGCGACTGCGATCCACCCGTCGCGGGCCGCGTAGAGCCCGTACTGCGGGAGGCCGCCGCCGAGCGGGCCGCCCTCGACGGTCGCTCCTTGCCGGAGCGGCGCCGCGAACGCCGCTGCCGCATCGGCGAGGGCGACCTCCGCATAGCCAGCCTCCCCGCCGCGCTCGCGGGCGAGCAGAAGGTCGAGCGCCGCCGTCGTCGCGAGCTCCGCGCCGCCGAGGTCGGCGACGAGTGTCCGCGGCAGATCGGGCGGCACGACGAGCCCGTGCGCGGCCGCGTAGGTGAGGTCGTGACCGGCGCGCTCCTGCTCGGGCTCGGGATAACCGACGATCGCGACCTGGCAGAGGTGGGGGAACCGCGCGTGCAACGCGGGCCAGGCGAGGCCGAGGCGAGTGAGTGCGTCCGGGCGGCTCGACGTCAGCAGGAGATCGGCGGGCCGGAGGAGCTCGTCGAGGATCGCGTGGTCGGTCGCCTGTTTCAGGTCGAGCGTCAGGACTTGCTGCCCTCCGCGGAGCTCGTCGTACCAGGCTGGATGGGCGGCGGCGAGCGGATCGCCGGACGGCGGCTCGACCTTCGTCACCGAGGCTCCGAGCGCCACAAGCCGTGCAGCCGTGGTCGGCCCAGGCACATTCACGGCGAGCGACACGGCGCGCATGCCGTCAAGCGCGGGCATCAGCGCGGAGGCATCCGCAACCCGCCGTCGAGCCGGATCACTTCTCCGTTCAGGTACGGGTTCTCGACGATGTGCCTGACGAGCGCCGCGAACTCCTCCGGGCGGGCGAGCCGCTGCGGAAACGGGATCTGCGCCTCGAGCGCCTGCCTGATCGCCTCCGGCAGCTGCGCGAGCATCGGCGTGTCGGCGGGGCCGGGCGCGATCGCCATCACCCGGATCCCGTAGCGCGCCAACTCGCGGGCGATCGGCAGAGTCATCGAGACGACGCCGCCCTTCGAGGCCGAGTACGCGGCCTGCCCGATCTGCCCCTCGAAGGCGGCGTTCGAGGCGGTGTTGACGATGACGCCTCGCTCCCCGTTCTCGTCCGGCTCGTTCTGCGCCATCTTCGTCGCGGCGAGCCGGATGACGTTGAAGGTTCCCGTCAAATTGACGTCCACCACGGCCCGGAAGAGGTCGAGCGGAAACGGCCCGTCGTCGTCCTTCCCGACCACGCGCGCCGAGGCGCCGATGCCCGCGCAGTTGACGGCGCCGTGCAGCGCGTCGAGGGAGTTGAGCAGGCCCCGCACGGAGTCCTCGTCCGTCACGTCGGTCTCCGGCAGGTCCGCGACGACCGCGTGGCCGCCGGCCTCGTCGAGCAGGCGCGCGGTCGCAGCGCCGAGGCCCGAGGCGCCGCCGGTGACGAGGAAGGTCTTGCCGGCGATCTCCACTACCCAGAGGCGGGAGTCTGCACCCCTGCGAACTGCTCCCGCAGCGCAGTCTTCTTGAACTTGCCGACGGCCGTTTTCGGAATCTCGTCCACGAACTCGAAGCGCTCCGGCAGCTGGAACTTGGCGAAGCTGCCCGCGAGGTGCTCGCGGAGCTCCTCGGCGGTCGCGGACTCGCCCTCCTTGAAGACGCAGACGGCCAGGGGCCGCTCGCTCCACTGCTCGTCCGGAATTGCAATCACTGCCGCCTCGGCCACGGCCGGGTGGCCCATGAGCGCGTTCTCGAGCGCGACCGAGCTGATCCACTCGCCGCCGGACTTGACGAGGTCCTTCGAGCGGTCCTGGATCTCGATGCATCCCCGCTCGTCGATCGTGACCACGTCGCCGGTCTTGAACCAGCCGTCCTCGGTCCAGCGATCCGCGGCCTCCGGTGCGTCGTAGTACGAGCTCGAGATCCACGGCCCGCGGACCTCGAGCTCGCCCATCGTCTCGCCGTCCCACGGCACCACGCCGTCCTCGCCGCGGGCGCGGATCTCGACCAGGGAGACCGGGCGGCCCTGCTTCGCGCGGAAAGTGTTCTGCTCATCGTCCGATGCGTCGAGCAGGTCCGGAGGAAGCTGCGCGGTCGTGCCCATCGGCGCCATCTCCGTCATGCCCCAGGCGTGCAGAACGGAGAGCCCGTGGCGCTTCTGGAGCCCCTCGATCAGCGAGCGCGGCGCCGCTGCGCCGCCGACGACCATCGACTTCACGCTCGACAGGTCGTACGCATCAGGCTGCGAATCGAGCAACTGCAGGATGCCGAGCCAGATCGTCGGGACGCCCCCGGTGATCGTCACCCGCTCGTCCTGGAAGAGCTCCAGCAAGCTGGGCGGGTCGAGGTGCGGGCCCGGGAACACCTGCTTGGCACCGACCATCGTGCAGCTGAATGGAAAGCCCCAGGCGTTTGCGTGGAACATCGGCACGACCGGCAGCACCGTGTCCGCTTCGCTGATCGAGAGCGCGCCCGCCATCGCCGTGACGAGCGTGTGCAGGAAGATCGCGCGGTGCGAGTAGAGGGCGCCCTTCGGGTGCCCGGTCGTCCCCGACGTGTAACACATGGCCGCGGCCTCGCGCTCCCCGATCTCCGGATACTCCCCGGGGTCGTCCGTCCCGGCGAGGAGCTTCTCGTACGAGATCATCCCCTCCGGCGCCTCGCCGATCACGATCACCTGCTCGATGTCGGTCTCGCCGAGGAACTTCTGCGCGAGCGGAAGCAGGCTCTCGTCGACGATCAGCAGCTTGTCGCCGCCGTGCTTGGCGATGTAGCCGACGTCGTTCGGGTGCAGCCGGAGGTTCAGCGTGTGGGTGACGCCGCCGAAGGCCGGGATGCCGAGGTAGGCCTCGAGGTGCTGGTAGTGGTTCCACGCCAGGGTCGCGACGCGGTCGCCGCGCTTCATGCCGAGCTTCGTGAGCGCCGCTCCCAGGCGCCGGGCCCGCGGTATGAAGTCCGCGTACGTGTAGCGATGCAGGCTCTTGTCGGGCAGCCTCGTCACGATCTCGCGCGGCCCGAAGAGCTGCTCGGCCCGCCGCAGCATCACGGGGACCGTGAGCTCGAAGTCCATGTTCAGGCCTTGCACGGCTCCTTTCTCAACGGCGGCCGAAGGCGGCCCGGCGCTCGATATCGGCGGGATCGACCATGTTGCCGTCACGCTCGACGTAGCCGTCCTTGCCGCCGACCACGACGAGCACGAGATCGTCGCTCTCGCTCGCGTTGGAGACCCTCCGGGGCGTTGTCGACTCGGCGTGGAAGAGCCCGCCGGGCTCGAGCTCGCGGGTCTCCCCCTCCACCTCGACGCGAGCCTTGCCGCTGTGGACGAAGTAGAGCTCGTCCTGGACATCGTGGTAATGCAGGAAGCCGACGTAGCCCGGTGGGAACACGATCGCGTTGGCGCCGAACGCCGTGACTCCGAGCGGCGCACGGATCTTGCGAAAGCCGTAGCCCTCTCCGAGCTCGTCAATCGATCCGAACGCGTAACCCACGCGCTTATCGTTTCATGCCACGGCAGCGGGGGCGTGCACGTCGAGGAGCTCCCGTGCGACCTCCGCTCGCTGCTCATGCCCGAAGCCTTCGAAGGCTTCGATCCACTGCGCGCGCTTGTAGTAGCGATGCAGTACGTGCTCCCACGTGAAGCCGACGCCGCCGTGCACCTGGATCGCACGCTCACAGGCCGCGACGGCCGCATCCGCGGCGTACGCCTTGGCCGCAGGCGCGGCGAGCTGCGCCTGCCCGTCCTGCTCGGCCACGCACCAGGCGGCCCAGTACGCGAGCGAGCGCGCGAGCTCCGTCTCGGCGTACGTGTCGGCCAGCGCATGCGAGACGGCCTGGTAGACGCCGATCGGGCGTCCGAACTGCTCGCGCGTCTTGGCGTGCTCCACCGAGAGCTCGAGCACGCGCTGGGCGATCCCGACCGCTTCGAGCGCGAGCGCGGCGAGGGCGCGTCGCCGGATCGCCGCCGTCCGTTCGAGAGCTTCGTCGGCGTCGACGAGGAGCGTCCGCCGGGCCCCGTCCAACCCGATGCGGCCGAGCCGGCGTGTCGGGTCCATCGTCGCCAGCACCTCGCGCGTCTCTCCCTCGAGGGCCCAGATGCCGTCCTCGTCCGCGACTGCCACCCGGTCGACGACGCCGAGGTCGGGGACGAGCCCGCGATCGCCGTGCAGCGCCAGCGTCCACGTTGCCCCGCCCGCGGCGACCTCCTTCCGCAGCTCCGGTGTGAGCGCGGGCAGCGCAAGCGCGATCGTCGAGAAGTAGGGGCCGGGGTAGAGGGCCCGGCCGAGCTCCTCGAAGAGGACGGCTTCCTCGAGGAAGCCGAGACCCGCACCGCCCTCCTCTTCGGAGACCGAGACGCCTGTCCACCCGAGCCCCGCGAGCTCCGGCCACGACGCCGGATCCCAGCCCTTCTCCGAGTCGGCGAGCTGTCCGACTTGCTCGGCGGGGTAATGCTCGCCGAGGAACTCCTGCGCCTGAGCCCGCAACAGTTCCTGTTCCTCGCTGAAGGAAAAGTCCACTAGCGGCTCCTCGGGAGGCCGAGCACGCGCTCCGCGATGATGTTGCGGAGGACCTCGGAGGTGCCGGCTTCGATCGTGTTCCCGCGGCTGCGCAGTTGTGCGTGCTGCCAGTAGCCACCGTCGTGGCCGTCCTCGTCCACGAGCTGGGCTTCCGGGCCGAGCAGCTCGAGGGCGAGCTTCGTCAGGCGCTGGCTCGACTCCGACCAGTGCAACTTCGTCACCGAGCCCTCCGGGCCGGGAACGCCGCTTTTCATCAGCCGCGTGAGCGCGCGTGCGTTCGTCAGCTTGAGCGCCTGGAGCTCGATCCACTCGCGCGCGACACGGTCGCGCAGGAGCCGGTTGCCGTCGCCACGCTCGGCCGCGAGCGCGATCAGCTTGCGAACTGCCACGTCGAGTACGCCCGTGAGCGCGAACCCGAGCGTGCCGCGCTCGTGGAGGAGCGTCGTCATCGCGACCGCCCAGCCTTCGCCGACTTCGCCGAGGAGGTTCTCTCGCGGGACGGCGACATCGGTGAGGAAGATCTCGTTGAACTCGGCCTCGCCGGTGATCTGCCGCAAGGGTCGGACCTCGACTCCCGGCGCGTGCATGTCGACGATCACGTACGTCAGACCCTGGTGGGGCGGCGCGTCGGGATCGTTCCGTCCGACGAGGATGCAGCGCTCGGCGATGTGCGCCCAGGACGACCAGACCTTCTGGCCGTTGACGACGAACCCGTCGTCGCCGGGCTCCACCCGCGTCCGGACCGAGGCGAGGTCGGATCCGGCGCCCGGCTCCGAGAAGCCCTGGCACCAGATCTCCTCGGCCGAGAGGATCTTCGGCAGGTAGCGCGCCTTTTGCTCCTCCGTCCCGTGCGCCATGATCGTCGGCCCCGCCATGCCGAGGCCGATGACGCCGATGTGCTGCGGGGCTTCGGCACGCGCGAGCTCGTCGAGGAGGATCGCCTGGTAGCTGTACGGGGCGGCCGCGCCTCCGTATTCCTTCGGCCAGGTCAGTCCCGCGTAGCCGACCTCGGAGAGCTTCCGGCTCCAAGCCCGCAACGGCTCCTCCGAGCGAGCGCTGCCGCGCAGATCGTCAGAGACGTTGGCCTCGATCCAGCCGCGCACCTCGGCTCGGAACGCAACCTCGTCCGGCGTGTCGCGCAGATCCACGCGAGTACTGTAGTAGGGAGGTTGACCCGGTTGTCCGTGGATGAATCGTGGATCGCGGCGCAGTCCTGACCGTGGACGGCGGCCTCACGGTCTCCGAGATCGAGCTCGATCCGCCCGGCCCCGGCGAGGCGCTTGTCCGGATCGAAGCAAGCGGCGTCTGCCACACCGACCTGCACATGCTCCAGACCGGCGGCTGGAGGCATCAGCTGCCTGTCCTGCTGGGCCACGAGGGCGCGGGCGTGGTCGAGGCAGTCGGCGAGGGTGTCGAGCACGTGGGAGCCGGCGACCGGGTCATTCTGGGCTGGCGCTCGCCTTGTGGAGCATGCAGCGCGTGCCTTCGCGGGGAGCGTCATCTCTGCCGGCTTACACCGGGCCCCGGCCCGCGGATGCGGCTCGCGGACGGCGCTCCGCTGAGCACCGCGCTCCAGATGGGGACGCACAGCACCCGGACAGTCGTCCACAGTGCGGCCCTGGTCCTGCTCACGCCACCGCTGCCCCCCGAGCAGGCCTGCCTGATCGGGTGCGCGGTCGCGACCGGCGTCTGCTCCGTGCTCAAGACCGCCGCCGTCTGGGAAGGAGCCCGCGTGGGCGTCATCGGCTGCGGCGCCGTCGGGCTCTCGGTGATCCAGGGCGCACGCATCGCGGGTGCCGCCGAGATCCACGCGCTCGATCACGACGACCGCAAGCTCGAGGCTGCGAACCGCTTCGGCGCGACCCATCGCGGAGACGCCGAGGCCAAGCGACTCGACTTCGTCTTCGACGTCGTCGGAAGGCCGGAGACAGTCGAACGGGGGCTGGCAATGCTCGGGTACTCGGGCACCCTCGTCTACATCGGGCTGCCTCAGCCGGGCTCCGAGGCGATCGTTCCGCTGGAGCAACTCTTCGACGGGCGGCTGCGCATCCTCGTCTCACACGGCGGCGATCACGTCCCGGCGGAGGACTTCCCGCGTCTGGCCCAGTTTGCCGCCGACGGCCTGCTCGACCTGGCCGGAATGGTGACGAAGAAGATCGCGCTGGACGACATCGAGCAGGCCTTCGCCGACATGGAAGCGGGCGAGGTCGTACGGTCAGTAATGGTCCCGGGCCACGGGCCCGACTAGGGGTACTCCTGGCAAGGAACAACGGCTCGACGGGCCCGCGCCGACGGCTTCCCGGCGGGGTTGAGTCTGGTCCCGCGATCTGGTAGGGATGCTCAATTCGATCTACAGGGGAGGCAGGATGAGAAGACTTACAGCAGCTCTCGCGGCCGCTAGCGTCGCGACGCTCGTCTTTGCAGCCGGTTCCGCGCTGGCCGGCTCTGGCGGCTCCACAGGCATCGGACCGTTGCGGCCGACGGTTGGAACGGCGGTCGCCTTCGACAAGAGCGCGCCGCTTCGCGACATGCCAATGATCCCGCCTGATGCGCGGCAGCAGCAGACCTGGATGAGCCAGGCGGCCACTGACCGCTCGTTGGTGGGACGTGTCGCAAACACCAAGCACCAGGCCGACGGAGCCCTTCAGAACGGCGCCTCGCCGAACGCGATGCCTTCGCCTCTGTTCACGTTCGAGGGCCCGAGAAACGAGGACAACTTCAACATCTTCGGAATCCGCGTCAACCCGCCCGATCCGAACGGCGACGTCGGGCAACAGCACTACATCGCCACGGTCAACCTCACATTCGCCATCTACACGAAGACGGGAACCCCGCTCTACGGGCCTGCGGACATCGGCTCGCTCTGGCAGGGCTTCAGCGTTCCGGACTGCGCGAATCACGCCGGCGACGAGGTCGTCGTCTATGACGAGATCTCGAATCGGTGGATCCTGACTCAGTTCACGACAGTCGGGCCGGAGTACTGGAATTGCGTCGCCGTCTCGACGACACAGGATCCGCTCGGGTCGTACTACCGGTACGCGTTCTCGACCGGCGCGTTCTTCCCGGACTACCCGAAGTACGGGATCATGTCGGACGGGCTCTACATCACGACGCGTGAGTTCGGGCCGACCGTCGAGTACCAGATCGGCGTCTACGCGATCAACCGGCATCAACTGGTCGAGGGCGATCCGAACCCGACCGTCGTCTCGTTCTACCTCGTCGACGGCATCGATCCGCTCTATCTCCTGGGCGACGGGATCCTGCCCGCCGACCAGGATGGGAAGCGGATGCCGCCGCCACACAGCCCCGAGTACTTCGCGGGGACCCAGGACGACGACTATGCCTACGGAGCGCCGTCTGACGCGATCAATTGGTTCGAGGCGGACGTCGACTTCGCGCATCCGGCGAACTCGACCTTCGGACTGACGGCGCAACTCGCGACTGCACCGTTCGATTCGAACTTCCCCTGCGCACCGGACGCACGCGACTGCCTGCCGCAGCCGGGCATCTTCAATCCGGCGCAGTACCTCGACATCCTCTCGTACCGGCAGAGGCCGACGTTCCGGCTCCAGTACCGGAACTTCAAGACCTACGAGTCGCTTGTCACCAACCAGTCCGTCGAGGCGGCGCCGGGCGTCGCCGGAGTGCGCTGGTACGAGATCCGGAACCCGCAAGACCCGGTCATCTATCAGCAGGGCACATACGCCCCGGGCGACGGCGTCCACCGCTGGATGGGCAGCGTCGCGCAAGACAAGTTCGGCAATCTCGCGGCGGGCTACAGCGTCGTCAACGGAACCACCGTCAAACCGGGCATCCGTTACGCCGGGCGCCTGGCGAGCGACCCGCTCGGCCAACTGAGCCAGGGCGAGGCCGTCCTCCAGAACGGAACGGGCGTCCAGACCACGACCAACTCCCGCTGGGGCGACTACACGTCGATGAGCGTCGACCCCCGCGACGACTGCACCTTCTACTACATGAATGAGTACTACGAGAGGGACGGCTCGCCGTCTGACACGAGGCCGTGGCAGACGCGAATCGGAGCCTTCAAGTACCCAAGCTGCCGCTGACCTACCCGTCATCGACCCTACGGGCCCGGTTCGCCGGGCCCGTAGGCGTTTTCGTCGGGATCGACCTGGGTACGTTCACGTCGAAGTGAAGCGGTTCCTCGCACTTTGCGGGATCGGCGCCTCGCTCGCCGTCACGATCGCGATCGACACGCAGTCGGCACGTCCGCCGACGCTCTTGACCTACGCTGTCCAGTCGAGCGGCAATCTCTGCGTCGCCCGGGCCGACGGCTCCCGCCCGGCCCGGCTCACACGGGGCAAGGACCAGGCGCCCGCGTGGTCTCCGAATGGACGCCGCGTCGTCTTCTCGCGCCAGGTGGGCGCTGCTTCAAAAATCGTCGTCGCCGATTCGCGAGGACGCATCGTTCGCAGCCTCACCCAGGCAGGCGCCTTTGCGGATCCGGCCTGGTCGGCTGATGGGAAGAGCATCGCCTACGTCTCTCAGAAGTTACGGTCGCGGGTGGTCATCGTCACCTCCGCGGGACGCGCGCTAGGCGAGCTTCTCGTCGCTCCCACCGCCGCCGTCAGCCGACCGGCCTGGGCGCCCGACGGCCGGCGGATCGCCTTTGCGGAGAACATCGAGACGGAATCGAGCGCGGCCGGGACGAGCCGAATCGTGGTCGTCAACGTCGATGGGACGGGACGGCACGTTCTCGTGGGCCAGGCCTCCGACCCGGCCTGGTCGCCGAACGGCTCGAAGATCGCATACGTCGGGTACCCGTCCCGTTTTTCGGAGGCTGGCTCGATCGTCGTCGCAAACGCGGACGGAAGCGCCGCGCAGCACATAACGGCGGCCGCAGGGCCGGAATTGCGGCCGGCCTGGTCGCCGAGCGGCCGGCGGATTGCATTCATGCGGATAACCGGGGGCAAGAGCACGATCGTCGTGGTGCGGGCCGACGGCAGGGGTGAGCGGGTCGCGGCCGGGTCGCGAGGAGCCGGCGCCGTCGACCCGGCGTGGCGGCCGGCCGCGCTGCTTCCGAAAGCTCGGCGTCCGGCCTGCCTCTCCTAGCAACAGAGAGGCGTACGCTTCGCCTGTGCAGGAGCGGCGGTCCAAGCACCTGGTTCTGATCCTCGCCCGTGAGTTCGCGTCGAATCTCGCGACGCCGATGCTGATCGCAGACGATCGAGGTCAGCTCGTCTTCTTCAACGAGGCGGCGGAGGAGGTCGTCGGCGGCACCTTCGCCGAGATCGGGGAGATGCCGATGGCGGAATTTTCGGCGAGCTTCGCCCCTCGAACGGCCGACTCGGTGCCCGTGCCGGGGGAACGCCTGGCCACGAGGATCGCCCTCGAAGAGCGGCGCGCGGCACACGAGCAGATTCAGATCACGAGCCGAGACGGGGTCGAACGCGAGGTCGCCGTGACGGCGTTTCCGCTCTTCGCCCATGCAGATGAGTTCGTCGGCATCGTCGCCATCTTCTGGCGCGAGACGTGAGGTCGCGGTGCGCGTGACGATCTGGGGCTGCCGCGGTTCGGTCGCGACGCCGGGCCGGGAGACGGTCGAATACGGCGGGAACACATCCTGCGTCGAGGTCTCGCTGGCCGACGGGACCGTCCTCGTACTCGACGCCGGCACCGGGATCAGAAGGCTCGGGCTCGAGCTCATCGAACGAGGCGTGCGCGAGCTGCATCTGCTTCTCACGCACCTGCACCTCGATCATCTCGAGGGGCTCCGCTTCTTCGCGCCCCTCTTCGACGAGCGTGTGACGCTGGATATCTGGGGACCGCCGTCGCCGGTGCTGAGCCTCGAGGAGCGCGTCAGGCGTTCGTTCTCCCCTCCGCTCTTCCCGATCGACCTCCACGACCTTCCGGCTCACGTCACTTTTCGCGACGTCCCACGGGAGCGCTGGACGCTCGACGGTGCAACTCTGGCTGCCGACCTCATTCTTCATCCGGGCCCAACCGTCGGCTTCCGGGTCGAGACGGACGAGTCGAGCTTCGCGTACCTGCCCGATCACGAACCCGCCCTTGCAGGAATCGTCGACAAGTCGACCGACTGGATCTCCGGCGCGTCGATCGCCGAGCACGTCGACCTGCTCGTGCACGACGCGCAGTACTCCGAGGAGGAGTACGAAGAGAAGATCGGCTGGGGCCACACGAGCGTCGAGGACGCGGTGGTGTTCGCCCGTGCGGTCGGAGCCCGGCGTCTTGTCCTCTTTCACCACGAGCCGCTCCATTCGGATGAGTCGCTGGCGCGAATCGAAGCTCATGCGCGGTCACTCGCGGGACGGAATGAGGAGCAGCCGACGCTCGCCCGCGAAGGAATGGTCGTCGACTTGCCTTAGGCGCGGGCTTGCGCTGCTTGCGTTGCGGGTGCCAGACTTGGGCCGTGGCTGCTGCCGTCGATGCGATCGAGATTGACGAGGCTGCATTCCGGGGTCACGTCGTTCGTCCCGGTGATCCGGACTACGACCTCCACCGCAAGATCTGGAACGGCTCGTTCGACAAGCACCCCGCCGTGATCGTTCGTTGCGCGGGCGTCTCCGATGTGATCGCCGCGGTCAAGCTCGGACGGGCGAGCGGCCTCCCCGTTGCGGTGCGCAGCGGCGGACACTCGTTCCCGGGCCTGTCGATCGCGGATGACGCGCTCCTGATCGACCTCGGGCCGATGAAGGGCGTCCGGGTCGATCCCGAGCAGCGCACGGCGCGCGTGCAAGCGGGCGTCTTGCTCGGCGAGCTCGACCAGGAGACGCAGGCGTTCGGCCTCGCGGTGCCGTCGGGCATCGTCACGCATACCGGCGTGGCGGGGCTCACGCTCGGCGGCGGGATCGGCTGGATCCAGCGCAAGCACGGACTGTCGATCGACAAGCTCATCTCGGTCGATCTCGTGACGGCCGAGGGAGAGTTCGTCAAGGCGAGCGCGGACGAGAACCCCGATCTCTTCTGGGGCGTGCGCGGGGGCGGCGGCAACTTCGGGATCGTCACCGAGTTCGAGTTCCAGTGCGTGCCGCTGGGGACCCAGGTGCTGGCCGGTCCGGTCTTCTGGCCGATGGAGCAGTCCGGGGAGGTCCTGCGGTTCTACCGCGACTGGGTCGCGGAGGCGCCGGATGAGTTGATGACGATCGTCGTGCACCGCAAAGCGCCGCCGTTGCCGTTCGTCCCGGAGGAGCTGCACGGCAAGCCGGTCGTGATGGTCGTCCCCTGCTGGGCCGGCGACATGGAAGAGGGCGAGAAGTTCATCGCTCCGCTCAGGAAGTTCGGCTCGCCCGTCGCCGACGTCTGCATGCCGAAGCCGTTCCTGGCGCATCAGGCGATGCTCGACCCGGGCTTCGTTCCGGGTCGTTGGTACTACTTCAAGAGCTGCGACGTCGCAGAGTTGAACGACGAGATCATCGACATCACCGCCGAGCGCTCGCTCCAGATCGACTCGCCGTTCACCTCCTACCCGATCTGGCAGATGGGTGGGGCGATCGGGCACGTGGGCGAGGACGAGACCGCATACAACGGCCGCTCTGCGGGCTTCACGTACAACGTCGGTGCGTGCACGGAGACGAGCGAGGGCTTCGACGAGGAGCGCGAGTGGGTGCGCAGCTTCTGGTCGGACCTGGAGCCCTGGCACGAGGGCGTGTACGTGAACTTCCTGGGTGACGAGGGGGCCGAGCGGGTTCGCCAGTCCTACGGTGCGGAGAAGTACGACCGGCTGCAAGCCCTGAAGCAGAAGTACGACCCGGACAACTTCTTCCGGATCAACCAGAACATCTCGCCCAACTAAAAGGGCTACCCGCCGGGCGCGAAGATCGTCGAGAGGTAGGCGAGGACGTCCTCCTCTTGCCCGCCCTGCACGAGCTTCGCCGGCATCGCGGCGCCCCCGTTGTCGATCTGAGCTTTCGCGGCTGCGAGCGAGATGTGCGCGCCGGCGAGCTTCGGGCCGATGCCGCCTTGCGCCGAATCGCCGTGGCAGGTGGCACAGGTGGTCGAGAACACCGTCTGCCCACGGTAGAGGTCCCCGAGCTTGATCGAGCCAGACTTGGGCAGGCCGGGCTTGGCGAGGTGCAGCTTCGCAAGCGTGAACGCACTCGCCGAGACGACGACGAAGAGCATCGCCGGAACGAGCAAGAGCCGCCGCCACGAGCTCGGCACATGCCGATCGTAACCCGCTAGGGTCGGCGTCGATTCAAGTGCTGGCGAGCGTGAATTCGACGTACTCGGACGCCATCACGTCCGTCTTTTCCTCGACGATTGCCGGAAAGGCTTGGTTCGCGACGGCCGCGGTGATCCTGGCGGTCGTGCAGGTCTCGACCGGCGCGCGCATCTTCGGGAAGCTGGAGCGAATCGTGCGGATCCCGCGTCCGTACGTGAACCGCGTGCACCGCTGGTCGGGCCGGCTCGCGTTCGTTTGCACCCTGCCGGTCGCGTTCCACTGCATCTTCATCCTCGGGTTTCAGACCGTCAATGCGCGCGTGCTCGTCCACTCGATCGCGGGCTCGTTCGTCTACGGCGTCTTCGCGGTCAAGATCTTCTTCGTGCACGACAAGGCGCATCCGCGCTGGACGCTGCCGGTCGTCGGCGGAACGCTGTTCGCCGTGCTCGTGACGCTGTGGGCGACGTCGGCGTTCTGGTACTTCACGAACGTGCGCTTCGGCTTCTGAACGCCGCTCAGGCGAGGTACGCCAGCTCGCGGAAGACCTCGAGGTCGTGCGCGACCTGTGTCACACATCGCGGTCCATCGGGCCGCTCGTACTCGACCGCGACGCTCACACGGGTCGCGCGCTCGCGCGCGAAGTAGCCGGCATGCGAATCGAGCAGCGTGCGAATCCGGCGCCGGGGGCCGAGGAACTCCACGCGGCGAAACAAGGGCAGCTTCGAGACGTCGCGGCCTTCGAGGTCGACGAGCGGCGGATCGAAGGTGCAGGCAACGTTCAGGGCCGGCCGGTCGGACAGGTTGGCAAGCTCGAGATACAGCACGCCACCGTCGAAGACGACGTCGACGACCACGCCGTCGTCGAGCGCAGCGACTTCCATCTCAGCCTCGCTCGAGGCCTTCGTGCGCGAGCTCGATCGACTCGATCGCAACCTCGTTCGCCTTCGCGTTCAGCGTCGGGCCGACCCACTTGCAGATCCAGCCGTTCCTGAAGTTCCAGCGCACGACCTCGCTCCGCTTGTCGTCGAGCAGCACGATCGCGCCATTTCGCCGGTCGATTTCTCCGTCGACGATGCTCTTGCGCCAGTTCCAGAGGTCGGCATCCTGGGTGACTCCGCGGCGGAGGGTGATGTTCCCGAACTTCGTCAGGCCGGGCAGCTTGCGCACCCAGTTGACCTTCTCGCTGCCGACCCGATACTCGATGACCGCGGTCTCGCTCTCGAGGCCGCTCACCTCGCTAAACGCTGCGCGGGCGACGCCGTCGATCTCGACGAGAAAGTTGAAGGCCTTGAACGGATCGTCGCGCTGAGGGGGCGGCATGACTCAGTCCGGTTCGACGGCTCGCCCGCCGATCCTCCGCGCGGTTCCGGGCGCGATCCTGACGCAGCGATTGTCCGAAGAATTACTCTGATCTGCCATGGGCATGTTCTTCCACTCGTCCGACGCGCCCCCGGAGCGCGCTGCCGATCCGGCCGTGCGCCGCGCGAACATCCGGCGGATCGGTCCCCTCTTCGCGCCGTACAGGCTGCGGCTCGGTGGGGTCCTCTTGCTGATCGTCGTCACGGCGGCGCTCGGCGTCGTTCCGGCCTTCCTGCTCAAGCGCGTCCTGGAGGCGATCGGGCGGAACGACACGAGGGCGCTCTCGTTCAACGCCGGCGGGATCATCGCGATCGCAATCGTGACCGGCGCGCTCGGCGTCATCCAGACGTTGCTCTCCAACCAGGTCGGCCAGCGAGTGATGCACGACCTCCGCGCCGCCGTTTTTCGCCATCTCCAGCAGCTGTCGCTCGCCTTCTTCACGCGCACGCGCACGGGAGAAGTCCAGTCGAGGATCTCGAACGACATCGGCGGCGTGCAGAACGTCGTCACGAACACGGCGACCTCGATCGCGTCGAACGTGACGACCGTCGCCGCGACGATGGTCGGCATGCTCGTGCTGAGCTGGAAGCTGGCGCTGTTCGCGTTCGCGCTGATCCCGTTCTTCGTGCTCTTGACGCGCCGCGTCGGCAACGAGCGGCGCCGGATTGCAAAGACGACGCAGGAGACGCTCGCCGACATCTCGAGCCTCGTGCAGGAGTCGCTCTCGGTCTCGGGGATCATGCTCGGGAAGACGATGGGGCGCGGGCAGGAGCTCGCCGACAGCTTCGAAGCCGACTCGCTCCGTCTTGCCGAGCTCGAGGTGCGCCAGCGGATGGCGGGGCGCTGGGTGATGGCATCGATCCAGACGACCTTCGCGATCATGCCCGCCGCGGTCTACTGGTTCGGCGGGCTCGCCCTGGCGAGCGGCTCGGCAGCGGTGTCGATCCCGGTGCTGGTGGCGTTCACGACGCTGCAGACGCGGCTCTTCTTCCCCGTCGGCTCGCTGCTCGGCGTCGGCCTCGACGTGCAGACGTCGCTTGCGCTCTTCGATCGAATCTTCGAATACCTCGATCAGCCGATCGACATCGAGGAGAAGCCGGACGCGCTCGCCGTCGGGCGGGCCGGCGACGTCGTCTTCGAGGACGTCTGGTTCCGCTACGACGAGGCCTGGACGCTCCAGGACATCTCGTTCACGGTCGAGGAGGGCACGACGACCGCGCTCGTCGGGGAGACCGGCTCCGGCAAGACGACACTCGGCTACCTGGTTGCGCGGCTCTACGACGTCAGCCGCGGACGGATCACGATCGGTGGTGTCGACATCCGCGACCTGAGCTTCCAGGCTCTGACCGATCTCGTCGGCGTCGTCTCGCAGGAGACCTACCTCTTCCACTCGTCGGTGCGCGAGAACCTGCGCTTTGCGAAGCCGGACGCGACCGACGAGGAGGTCGAGAGGGCAGCCGAGGCGGCGCGCATCCACCATGTGATCGCGGCGCTGCCCGAGGGCTACGACACCGTCGTCGGTGAGCGCGGCTACCGCTTCTCCGGCGGCGAGAAGCAGCGCATCGCAATCGCACGCGCGATTCTGCGCAACCCGCCGATCCTGCTCCTTGACGAGGCGACGAGCTCGCTCGACACCGAGACGGAGCGGCTCGTGCAGGAGGCTCTCGACCGGCTCTCCGAGGGGCGGACGACGATCGCGATCGCGCACCGGCTCTCGACGGTGCGAGACGCGGATCAGATCATCGTGCTCGACCACGGCCGCATCGTCGAGTCGGGCCGGCACGAGGATCTGATCCTCGCCGGCGACCGCTACACGGCGCTCGCCGCCCGTGACGCCGAGCTCAGCACCGGAGCTCCTGCTCCGGCGTGACGGGCCGTCATGCCTCGATCTTCGCCCGCTCCAACGCCTCGGCCATGGGCTTAGCCCCGGCGGCGGCGTTCGCTTCCAGCTTGAACTCCGACCCGCGCACCTTGAGCGTGACGACGTAGCCGAGGAGCAGGCGCTTGACCTTGATCGAGTCGACGTCCGAGACCGGGATTGCGCTCAGAACCTCCTTGACCGATCCGCCTTTGCCCATAACGAGCGCTTCGCCCGTCTGCACCGTGAGCAGGCGCTTCTGGGTGAGCACGATTGCCCCGGGGGAAGCAAGCTTGATCCCTGCCTCCTCGGCTCCGGTTCGAGCCTGCTTCTGCGCGCGCCCTCCGATTGCCTGGCCGACCCCGAGCGTCCTGCCGCCCGCCATCGACTGGGTCCACCCGCGCGGCCGGGCAATCAGGACCGCGCGGACCTCCTCGCCCTCTTCGAGGAACGGCCCCATCTCTTCCTTGACCTTGTGCTCCTGTTTTGACTTCACGTTGTCCTCCTTCGATGACTTGGTGCGACCCTAACGTCGCAGGGCGTGGAGGCGCCACTCGCCCGGAATGCCCTTCAGCTCGGTCAGACCGCGCTCCTCGAACCGAAGCTCCGATCCGGCCACGAGATCCTTGACGGTGCTCGACACCAGCACCTCGCCGGGTGCGGCGAGCGCCGCGATGCGGGCACCGATGTGCACGGCGATCCCACTGACGAGATCGCCGTCGAGCTCGCACTCGCCGGTGTGGATGCCGGCGCGGACCTCGAGGCCGAGCCGGCGCACCTCGCGAGTGATCTCGGATGCACAGCTGATCGCGCGCCCCGGCCCGTCGAAGGTGGCGAAGACACCGTCTCCGGCGCGATCGACCTCCCTGCCGTGGAACCGTTCGAGAGCCTGTTCGATGAGGATGTAGTGCTCCGCGACCAGTTCACGCCAGCGTTGGTCGCCGAGCTCCGCCAGCGAGCCGGTCGAATCGACGATGTCGGTGAAGAGGACGGTCAGCAGGGCGCGATCGGGCTCTGGCGCCGGACGCGTGCCGGTAACAAACGCTGCCACCTCGCTCACGAGCGCCTCCTGGTCGCCGACCCAGGGAAGGTAGTCCTGACCGGGCACGACGACGAGCTTCGCTCCCGGAATCCGTTCTGCGACGTACTGGCCCTCTTCGAGGGCGCTCACGTCAACTCCGCCTTTTGGGGCGACGACGTCCTTCCGCTCCAGGACGAGCGTCGGCACGTGCAGGATCGGGAGGAGCGCGCGCACATCCATCAGCGCATTCATCTCGGAGAAGCGTTGGGACGCCGTCGGGGTTGCGGAGGCGCGCATGACGCGGGCATACCAGGCGATCTGCCGAGGGTCACCCGCTGCACTCGGAGCAAGGCGCCCAAGCCACTCACGCGCGAATTCCTCGGTCCCCCAGCGCTCCGCGGACACCTCGCGCCACGCCTCCGCCTCCTCCGGCGTCGAGCCCCACGGATAGTCCTCGGTCTTCTCGCCCGCCTTCGCGATGGCGCTGTAGAGGACGAGCGCCCGCGTTCGTTCCGGGTACGTGGCGGCGAAGATGATCGCGAGTGGGCATCCGTAACCCTGGGCAAAGACAACGGCCTGCTCGCTCCCGGCTGCGTCGAGAACGGCGCGCGCGTCGTCCATGCGGCCCTCGAGCGTCGGCAGCTCGTCGTCCGGGACGCGGTCCGAGAGCCCGGTTCCGCGCCGGTCGAAGACGATGAGACGGAAGCCGGCTGCCAGGCGGTGCAGGAACCGCGCGACGGCGGGCTCCTCCCAGTACAGGTCGAGATGGGAAATCCAGCCTGGGATGTAGAGCAGATCGACGGGGCCGTCGCCGACCACCTGATAGGCAATGTTCACCGCGCCGCTGCGCGCGTAGCGCACTTCCGGGGACTCCACGAGGAAGAGTCTGGGACGCCCTCAGCCCGATCGCAAGTGGACCGCGCCCGATGCCGTCAGCGCCCGGGCCTCAGGTTGCAACCTCGCGGACCCCACGCTCCCGCAGCCGTCGGGCGACGATCTCGGCCGCCGGCTGTGCGCCGAGCCGCTGGAGCTCGTGGAGAGCACGTCGAAGGGCGCCATCATCGTCCGCGTCGGCAAGCGCGAGTGCGGCTTCGTAGGGGCAGCCGATCTCAGTCCACAACTCCGCAGCGCGAGCCCAGTCGCCGGCGATCTGGACTGCGTATGGCTCGGCCGCCCCGTCCGGGGCCTCGGACTCGAGCCCGGCGCGCCAGCGCCAGCACGCAAGCTCTCCGATCGGCCACGCGACCCCTTGCCGCAGCGCGAGCCCGAAGGCGTCTTCCGTCGCTGCGCGGACACCGTCCCGATCACCCGCGAGCCAGGCGACTTCGGCGAGCGCCGCCGCCACTGGCGCGATCCGTGGAAGCTCTTCGGTCGGCGTGGCCAGCGCCAGCGCATCGTCGAGGGGCGACTGCGCGTCCGGCTCTCCGCGGCGGGCCCGCACCAGGCCGAGCACGACGAGCGCCTGGATGCGCGGGAATGTCGAGATGTAGCGCTTCTGCAAGACGAGGCCTGCCGAGTCGACCGCCTCGGTCCAGCGTCCGCGGTCGAGCTCGATCCGGGAGCGGGCGGCGAGCAGGTAGAGGCGCCACAGATCGAGGCCATTCTCACTGAGGTACGCGAGCCCCTCATCCAGGTATCGGTCGGCCAGCTCGTAGGCGCGAAGGCGCGCCCCGGCCCCGACGAGGTTCGTGACGGCTCGCCCGGCGGCGTCGGCGGCGTCTGCCCCCTTGCCGAGCTCGAGACTGCGCTCGAGCTTCTCCAGCCCCCCAGGGGTCCCCACGAATAGCTCCGTCGTGCCGATCGTGATGAGCGCGTGGATCAGCGTTTCGGTGTCGTCGAGGCTCTCGGCGAGCTCGAATGCCCGGGTGCCCCATTCCACGGCTAGGGTGGAGTCGTCACGGTCCTTGTGGAGCGACGCCACCGTGGCGTATGCCATCGCCAGCTCGCGGCCCGGCGGTAGCTGCTCGAGAACCGTTACTGCTTCCTGAGCCGTCTCGCGAGCCTCCGCGGTCCGTCCTGGACACCAGAGGATGTTGCCGAGCCTGCGCAGGGAATCTCCCTCCTTACGGGTATCGCCGAGCTCTCGATGGCACTCGATCGCTTTCTTCAGGGCGTCGAGCGCCTCGTCTGGCTGGTCGGTCAGATAGCACTCGTGGGAGCGGCGCTGGAGCAGCTCGGCACGCTCCGACGGCGCGAGGCTGTCAGCGTATCGGAGGGCGCGCGCATACTGTGCGGCAGCCTCGCGGTGCGCGCCAAGAGCGGCCGCGCGCGCCGCCGCTGCGGGCGAAAAGCGAAGGACTGCCGGGCCGTCGCCGGCGGCGTCGGCGTGGTGCGAGAGCCGTTCGAGATCTGGCGCGCCGGTCGGCGGGTCCGCCAGCGCCTTGAGGGCCTTTAGATGCAGCACCAACCGCCGGTTTGGCGGGAGAGACTCTTCGACGGCGCGGCGGGCGAGCTCGTGCCGGAACGTGACGCCACCCGGGCCGTGCGTGAGCATCCCCGACGTCAGAGATTCATCGAGTTGGTCGACCGCGTCGCCGGCGAGTGCTTCGAGTAGCCAGAGCTCGACGTTCGGGGGCGCGACCGACACCGCGTCCACCAGCGCCGCCGCCGGCGGGCTAAGACGCGCTGCGCGGGCGAGGACGGCGTCGCGAACGGTGCGCGGGAGCTCGCCCTCTCCCGCGGAGAGCGCCTCCGTCACGAAGAACGGATTTCCAGCCGTCTTGCCGAAGAGCTCGTCAGCGTCCACGCCGTGCGGCTCCGCGAGCTTCACGATCGCGTCCCGAGAGAGCGGCGCGACCTCGAGTCGGCTGACCGCAGGCCCGGTTGCGAGCGCACCGAGCACCATCCGTAATGGATGGGTGCGATCGAGCTCGTCGTCCCGGTAGCCCAGAACAACGAGCGCGGGGACCGCGTCGACCCTGCGGCCGACCAGCCCGACAACGTCGAGTGTCGCCTCATCCGCCCACTGCACGTCGTCGAGGACGAGGACCGTCGTCGCGCGCGACCCCAACTCGTGCATGAGTGCCGCTGCCACCGCGTGCGGATTGCCGCCCTCCTGGACGACATCCGCCAGCTCGCCGCCGGCAGCCTCGGCGACGTCGAGGAGCGGTCCGAGCGGGCGCGGCGTGAACAGGGGGTCGCAGGCGCCCCAAAGGATCCGGGCCGAGTCGCTATGGTCGTCGCAGAACCGGCGAAGCAGGGTGGTCTTCCCGACCCCGGCCTCTCCGGAGACAAGTACGAGTTGGCCCCGAGCGGTGCCGGCGATGGCCGTGAGGGAGTCGGCGAGCGTCGTCATGGCGCCTGACCGCTCGAGCAGCTCGTCCGCAGCCTTCCCGGTCGCCGACTCGCCTCGAGCCCCCGGTTGCTGCGCTGCTCGAGGTGGCGGAAACGCCGACTTGAGGCCCGCCACACTGAGCTGGTAGATGCGCTCCGGCCGATCGAGGTCCTTGAGCCAGTGCTCACCGAGATCACGGAGCGTGGCTCCCTGCAGTTCGGCGTCCTCGAGCACGGAGGACGCGGCCAGCGAGACAAGTACCTGGCCTCCGTGGGCTGCGGCCATGATCCGCGCGGCGCGGTGGACGCCGAGGCCGTAGTACCCCTCCTCGGATACCGTCGGCTCGGCTGTGTGAATGCCCATTCGCACACGAAGGGTGCTTCCGTCGGGCCATTTCTGCGCGGCTAGCGCATGCTGGGAGTCGATCGCGGCGGCGGCTGCCTCGTCGGCGCGCGGGAAGGCAAAGAGAAACGAGTCGCCCTGCGTGTCGACTTCCTCGCCTCCGTGCTCGTGGACGGCACTGCGCAGGATCTTGCGGTGGTCGGCCACGACGTCGCCGTACCTCTTGCCCAAGCGCTTTAGCAACTGCGTAGAGCCTTCGATGTCCGTGAAGACGAAGGTCACCGTTCCGGTCGGCAGCTCTGTCATACGCATCTGGGGCATGGAGTTACACCCGGACGACCAGGTAGTCAAGCGGCTTCCGAAGTTGAGGGTGATAGATCATCCCCGCATGGAATCGATTCTCGAGGCGATCGGGAACACGCCGCTCGTCCGTATGCATCGCTGCGCGCCGCCGAACGGGGCCGAGCTCTGGTTGAAGCTCGAGTACCGCAACCCGACCGGGTCGATGAAGGACCGGATGGCGCTGGCGATGATCGAAGGAGCCGAACGCGACGGCTTGCTCTCACCCGGCGACACCGTCGTCGAGTACACCGGCGGCAGCACGGGCCCCGCGCTCGCGCTCGTCTGCAGGGCGAAGGGCTACGGCGCGCTGATCGTGATGGCCGACTGCTTCACCGAGGAGCGCTTCCAGCTGATGCGCGCGCTCGGGGCGGAGATCGACGTCGTTCCGTCGGTCGAGGGTCGCCCGAAGGTGACTGCGCAGGACATCGAGAACATGGTCGCGCGCGCCGCGGAGCTCGCGAGCGAGCCCGGCCACTACGCGACCGACCAGTTCAACAACCCGTACATCATCCCCGGCCACCGCGACCAGCTCGGCCGCGAGATCTGGGAGCAGACCGAGGGGCGGGTGACCGCGTTCTGCCAGGGCATGGGAACGGCGAGCTCGGTCATGGGCGTCTCGGACGCGCTCAAGCAGCACGGCGTGTTCATCCAGGCTCACGAGCCGGCGTCCTCGGCCGCGATCGGCGGCGGCGAGCGCGGGCCGTTCCTGATCCAGGGCTGGACGGGGCTCGTGATGCCGCACTGGGATCCTGAGCGGGTCGACCACCTGGAGCCGATCGGAGACGACGAGGCCGTCGAGATGACGCTTCGGCTGGCGCGGGAAGAGGGGATCTTCGCGGGCATCTCGACTGGGGCGAACGTGGTCGGCGCGCTGCGTCTCGCCGAGCGGCTCGGCCCGGATGCGGTGATCGTCACCCTGGCCGTCGACAGCGGCTTCAAGTACATGAGCGTCAACCCGTTCGCCGAGCTGTAGGCGCTCTAGGTGTGAGCGATGCGCCGGGCGCCGATGAGCGCACGGCCATACGGCGAGGTGCCGAGCCTCACGACCTGCACTCGTTCTCCGGAATGCGGAGCGTGCACCATCCGTCCTCGGCCGATGTACATGCCGACGTGTCCGAGCCCGAAGAAGAAGACGAGGTCGCCGGGCTTCATCCTCGAGCGCGCCACCCGCCGGCCCTCGCTGTAGAGCGCGTACGAGCTGTGGGGGAGCTTGACGCCGAGTCGTCCATAGGCCCAGTCGATGAGCCCAGAGCAGTCGAAGCCGGTGAGGGAAATCCCTCCCCACCGATACGGCACGCCGACTGCCCTGAGCGCGATCGCGGCTGCGCGTTCGCCCATGGTCGGCCTCGGAGCCGGAATCGCTCGCTTCCGGGGATGTTGGCTCGCGGAAAAGTTAACGGCGGCTTCGGCGCTCTCCACTCCGCTGGGCACGTTCGTGCCATTGCCGAGCGGCATCGAGCCCGCACAGCCGAGCACGATCGCGGCAAGTGCGAACGCCAGCAACAAGTTGCGGAGGCGGCTTGGCATAAAGAGAGGAAACGAAAGGACGGGCTGCGAAACGTGTGCCGGCGCAGCGCAGGCCCTCTCGTGACCGTCATACCGTAGTCGGAAAAGAGACAGTCCACCTTTAATTGGACGGCCATTTGGCTCTACCAGGCGTTCTTCAGGGTCGCTGACTCATCGGGGCGCGTTTGCGCGGCAAGTCTGAGCCAGCCTGTGCGGGTGCCCGGCGGCTGCAAGCGCATACGTCTTGCGTACCCACTCGAGGCCGCCGTCGTGTGCGAACACGGCGTACGGAACCTGGGGCGGGTTCGGGGGTCTCCAATCCTCCGGAGCTCCGGCCGGCGCGACGAGAATGTTGTTGGCAAGCAGCGCGTCGAGCTCCGTCTGGGCACGTTGCTGACCGGCCGTATCTCCGCGGCTGATCGCCTTGACCCAGTAGCACTCCCACGCATTCTGGGAGATGAGCACGGCATGGCCGCCGCCTGCCCCTCTGCTCGTCACCGAGTTCGGGTCGACGTTCAGCGTCGGCCAGCTGACGCCCGGGGGGAGGGTCAACTCGTGCTGGGCCAGCCGGTATTCCTGCTTCGTCACCTTCGGCCTGACAGCGCTGTTGAAGACCCAGTTGGAGATCGCATACGCGGTTGACGCGAGCAGCGCCATGACCCCGAAGGAGACCGCGAGCACGAGCGCCCGCCGCCGGCGAGTTACGCGGCGACGCAGTCGGGAATCCGGTCGACGCTCCGTGATGCGCGCGAACAGGTCGGCTGCGTCGACGGTCGCGGGCAGCGGGTGGGGGTTGGCCTTGCGCAGGCGCAAGATTGTCGGGTCGGTCTTCATGTTCCCTCCACGTCGAGTTGGGACAGAGCGGCGGGTGGCCGGCCGTCGGCTGGCAGGTCGAGGCTCGCGCGCAACCTTCGGCGCGCGCGCAGAAGCCGGACCCGAAACGCGGCCGGGTTGATGCCGAGCGCCTTGGCGGCCTGGCTCGGCGCCAAGTCCTCCCAGGCGACGAGCAGCAGCGCCTCCCGATCGATCTCGGAAAGGGAGCGCAACGCCCGGGTCAGGTCGGGATCGAGCTCGTGCGGCTCGGGCGCCGAAGCGACCCGTTCGGGCTCGCGCATGGACGTGCGCGCAGCCGGCGCGGACAAGCGCCTCTCCGCGAGCACGAGGTTCCGGGCCGTTCCGTAGAGCCACGGCAGCGGGTCGCCCGGCGGCACATCGGCCAGTCGACGCCACGCGACGGTCATGACCTCGGCGGCGAGCGCGTCCGCATCCTTGCTTCCCCTGCGGCGTGCGTATGCGGTGATCGTTCCGAGGTGTGCGAACACGGTACGGAACCGCTCCTCGGCGGACCGGCGATCGATTTCGAGTGCCATACCTACTACTGTCGAAAACGAGGCCCTGCGTTACAAGGGCCAGGCGCCCATCCTGGACTTTTCAATTCCCACGAGATCGCGATCCGACGCGGGCCCGACCTCCGTCGCTACTCTTGAGTTGCATGAGCAACTCTAATGACTTCGGTCGAGAGCCTGTCGCTCATTTTCGAGAGCTGACGAACGAGCAGCTGGCGGCCTGGTCAGGCTTCCTCATGGCTCACGCGCGGATCGCGCGCGCGCTGGATACCGACCTGGAGCGAGAGCACGGGCTTCCGCTCAGCTCGTACGACGTGCTCATTCAGCTCAGCCTCGCTCCCGACCGGCGGCTGCGAATGTTCGAGCTCGCCGACGCGGTCGTCCTCAGCCGCAGCGGGTTGACGCGTCTCGTCGACCGGCTCGAGCGGGCCGGGCTCGTGGAGCGGGAGCGGGGCGAGCTCGACTCGCGCCAGATGTATGCGTGCCTGACCGATCGCGGTCTCGAGGTCCTGGCCGAGGCGACGCCGACGCACATCGCCGGCATCAAGGAGCTCTTCCTCGACCGTCTCTCGAAGGAGCAGACGAAGCAGCTGGCCGCGATCTGGCGCGCGCTACTCGGGCCGGATGTCGAGCGGCAAGTCCTCGAGGCGATCCGGCACAAGAACCTCGATACAACAGGCCATGTCCTCGGACCTGGTTCCGAGCCAGCGCCCCAGACCACACGTCTCGGGACCAGGTCCCGAGACATGTCACGAAAGGAGAAGAGATGACAGAGCAACTGCAAGCGACGGCACGCGAAGCCGTCCTGGTGGAAGACGCACCGGAGATCCGAATGATGGGGCTACCGATTCTGGAGGCCCTGCCCTCGCGGACGGTGCCGTACGAACAGGTCGATCCGTTCATCCTCGTCCACGAAGGCCGGCTTCGGCTGTCGGACCTGAAGGGCAAGGACACCAAGCATCCCCACCGCGGATTCGACAACCTCTGGTACGTCCTCGAGGGGTCGGTCAGCACGGGCCACAGCACCGGGCCCGGCGGTGCGATGGAGCGGGCACAGCTGTCCCCCGGCGCGCTGTTGGCGCTGAGGACGGGGAGCGGTGCATGGCACGCCGAGGCGATCGGCGCGGATGAGCTCGACGCCGGCCAGGCCGACGCCGAGTTCCGCGGCGTGCTGTTCTGGGTGAACCTCGCCCGCAAAGACAAGCAGATGGAGCCGAGCGCGCAGGTGCTGCAACCGGAGCAGATCCCGGTACGGCAGGAGGGGGACGCGACGGTCCGGACACTGGTGGGCGAGGGCTCTCCGGTTCAGCTGGGCACGCCCGCGGTCATCCTCGACGTCGAGCTGCCGGACGGCGGGGAGGTCACGACACCGATCCCGCCCGAGTTCCAGGGCTTCGCCTACGTGCTCGAAGGCGAAGCCGCGTTCGGTGCCAACCGGCGACGGGCGAAGCCTCCCCAGCTCGTCCTGCTCGGCCACGGCGATGAGTTCCGGGTCACCGATGCCGCCCCCGGCACGCGGTACCTGCTCATGGCCGGCCAGCCGTACGGGGAGGCACCCGTGTTCAACGGCCCGTACGTGGACTAGACGGCACGGCAGGAGGTGATCCGATGTTCGGTCTCGACGAGAGAATCGCAGCGGCGTCCAACGGCGCTTCGATCTGGATCGTTCTCGCCGTAGCCGTTCTGCTCGGGCTGCGACATGCGACCGACCCGGATCACCTCGCTGCCGTCACAACGCTCGTGGCGAGCGGACGGGAGCGCGCAGCTCGGCGCGCCGGGGAGCTCGGGCTCGCCTGGGGCCTGGGCCACGCGACGACGCTGTTCGCCTTCGGGCTGCCGATCCTGCTCCTCAACAGCTTCCTGCCGCAGTGGCTTCAGCAGGTGGCGGAGACGGCGATCGGATTCGTGATCGTCTACCTCGCGCTCCGGCTCCTCCTTCGTTGGCGCCGCGGTGAGCTCCGCTTCCATGCCCACCCCCACGCGCACGGCGCCCGCACGCGCAGGGCAGCCTTCGCGATCGGGCTCGTGCACGGGATGGCCGGAAGCGCCGGCGTCGGCGTGCTCGTCCTCGCGTCGGTTCGCACGACGGACGCATTGCTCCCGCTCTGGGCGCGGCCAGCCTTGCCTTCGGGGTCTGGTACGCGTCGGCGGCCTGGAGCCTCGCTCCCTCCCCGTTCTAGACCGTTTTCGCGGTCAAGCAATTCCGCGGGGGCGCCGATCCACCCGGGGTGAGCATCACGTCGCTCTTCGGAGCCTGGGAGCTGTCCTGGCCGGTCCTCGCCGCGAGCGCCCTTGCGCTCGCGCTCTTTGCCCGCGGCTTCGCGCGGCTCCGGGCGCGCGGGCGGAGCGATCACGCCGGCTGGTCGCGCGCCGTCCTCTTCACGCTCGGGATCGCCGCGCTGACGCTCGCGCTCGTCTCCCCGCTGGACGCCATCGGCGACGACTACCTGATCTCGGCCCACATGCTCCAGCACGTCCTGCTCGGGGATGTCGCGCCGGCGCTGCTCGTCGTCTCGGTCCGCGGGCCGCTGACCTTCTTCATCCTGCCCCGGCCGCTGCTTAGCGTGATCGCCTCGCGCCGTCCGCTACGGCGCCTCGTCGCCTTCGTCGTACGGCCGACGACGTCGTTTGCGCTCTGGGCGCTCGCGATCGCGCTCTGGCATGTGCCGCGCTTCTACGACGCAGCGCTTGAGCGCCCGTGGCTCCACAACCTCGAGCACCTGTCATTCGTCCTCGTCGGCACGCTCGTCTGGATCCAACTCGTCGACCCGGCCAGGCGCGGCCACTTCGCCCGCCCGCAGCCTCCCGAGGCCGTTCGCGACATGTTCGCGATCGACCGCGAGGTGGCCGTCCGACCCCCGCGGACACCGCCGGCCGCGGCAATTTCCCTCGGCGACGCTGCCTAGCGCCTACTTGCGTACGATCGCCGTCGTGGCCTACGACGAGCAACTCGTGGATCGCATACGCGAACTGGTCGGCGACGAATCCGATCTGACCGAGAAGAAGATGTTCGGCGGGCTCGCGTTTCTCATCGGCGGCAACATGTCCGTGGCGGCGAGCGGCCAAGGCGGGATCTTGGTTCGCGTCGACCCAGCGCAGTCGGACACGCTCGTCGCGTCGACGAACGCTCGCCTGATGGAAATGCGCGGGCGGTCGATGCCGGGCTGGCTGCGAGTCGACCCGGAAGACCTTCTCACCAAGCGCCAGCTCGCCAAATGGGTCGAGCTCGGCACGGCATACGCCCGCTCGCTGCCGGCGAAGAAATGAGCGTCGAACGTGAGGGTGGCTGCACTTGCGGAGCGGTCCGCTACCGGCTGACGTCCGATCCGCTCTTCACGCATTGCTGCCACTGCCTGAACTGCCAGCGTCAGACCGGAAGCGCTTTCGTCATCAACCTGCTGATCGAGCCCGACCGCGTGGAGCTGCTCGCGGGCGAGCCTCATCCGATCGAGGTGCCGCGCGACGACGGCAGCAAGCAGACGATCTTCCGCTGCCCGACCTGCCAGGTCGCGGTCTTCAGCGAGTACGGACGGCCCGAGGTGCGGTTCGTTCGCGCCGGGACGCTCGACCAGCCCTCGAGCGTCGCGCCCGACGTCCACATCTTCACCAGGTCAAAGCTGCCCTGGATCACCCTTCCGGACTCCGTGCCGGCCTTCGACGTGTACTACGACACGAAAGCCCTGTGGCCGGCCGCCAGTCTCGAACGGCTCGCGGCGATCATGACCCCCGCGAGCGCCGACGCCTGAGGCCTGCCTCGGAGTTGCCAATCGTTGCCAATCGTAGACAGACCTTGCGATTTCTGTCACGATCGGCGTCCTATGCGGAGGTTCGGCCGCAGCATCCGTCGATCGTCACCCGTCCTTTGTTCGCTCCTCGTGCTGCTGGTCGCGCTCGGAGCGGGATCGGGGTCGTCGGCGAGAGCGTCGGCGCCGCCGTTTGGGCCTCTCCGAATCGACAGCTTCGCCGGCATAGAGTGGCTCGATCCCGCGCTGTCGGGGTACTGGTTCGACGTGCAGCGCGAATACGCGACGTGTGCGAACCTCGTCACCTACCCCGACGCGCCGCCCCCGGCAAACACGCGGCTTCAGCCTGAGATCGCGGCTGCCATGCCCTCGATTTCGCCCGATGGGCGTACGTACACGTTCCAGATCAGGGACGACTTCGCGTTCTCGCCGCCGGCGACCGGCGTCGTCACGGCGGAGAGCATGAAGTACACGTTCGAGCGGACGCTCGCCCCGAGCATGGGGTCGTACGCAATCGCCTGGCTCTCCAACATCGAGGGAGCGACGGAGTACAACAGCGGGCACGCCGAGCACATCTCAGGGATCACCGCGCAGGGCAGCACCCTGACGATCACGCTCATCCAGCCGCAGGGCGAGTTCCTGACGTTCCTCGCGACGTCGTGGCTGTGCGCGATGCCGACGAGCCTGCCGCCGGTTCCTGCTGACGCGCCGATCCCTTCTGCCGGCCCGTACTACGTCTCCGAGTACGTTCCCAACCAGCGAATCGTCGCCATTCGCAACCCGAACTACCACGGGACGCGTCCGCACCGGTTCGACTCGATCGAGTACACGCTCGGGGTCCAGCCGGATCAGATCCGCCTCCGCGTCGAGTCCGGCGTCTCCGACTACGGCACCGACCTCCCCGCAGCACAGCAGCAGGAACTCAGTGACCTCTACGGGCCGGATAGCCCGGCGGCCGCGCGCGGGCTCCAGCAGTGGTACTCGAACCTTTCGACGATCTTCGACTACATGCCGCTGAATACGGAGCGGCCGCTGTTCGCCGACCCGAACATGCGCAAGGCGGTCAACTTCGCCATTGACCGGTCGGCCCTCGTCGCGCTCCGAGGCCCGACCGTGGCGAGCACGGCCGACCAGTACGTCCCGGCCGGGATTCCGGGCTCCAGGGACGAGCAGATCTACCCCGACCACCCGGACATCGAACGCGCCCGCGACCTCGCCGGCTGGCACCCGGGAGACCCGCTGCGGCCGACTGAGCTCTGGGCCTCGGGTTCCACGATTGGTCACCAGCTTGCGGAGGCCCTGCGGAACCAGCTGCTCGAGATCGGGCTCGATTCCAACATCACGTATTTCCAGAGTGGCCTTTTCTCTGCCATGGGACAGCGGGGTGCAGCGTTTGACCTCGGCATCATCGGCTGGGCCCAGGACTACTACGACGCCTGGGACTACATCTTTCTCATGGACGGCACGACGATTCACGACGGTTGCTGCAACAACAACCTGGCGTACTTCAACGACCCCGTCTTCAACGACCGGATGCACGCCGCCGAGCAGCTCGTGGGCGAAGAGCGGTACACGGCTTTCGGGCAGATCGACGTCGACCTCGCGCGCGACGCGGCGCCGATGGCGACGTACGACAATCGCAACAACCGCGAGTTCTTCTCGCGGCGGATCGGGTGTCAGACCTATCAGTCGAGCTACGGCGGGACCGACCTGGCCGCACTCTGCCTGCGGCCGGAGATCACGATCGACGACGTCCGGGTGACGGAGCCGGCGTCGGGCACGGTCACGGCGACGTTCACCGTTCACCTGAGCAGCGAGATGGACGATCAGGTCACAGTCGACTACGCGACGGAAGACGGAACCGCCCACGGCGGCGCGGACTTCGTGCCGGCCTCAGGGACGCTGAGCTTCGCGCCCCACGAGCGCGCGAAGACCGTGAGCGTGACGGTGAACGCCGACGGGACGATCGAGCCCGATGAGACCTTCTTCGTCAACCTCGCCAACGAGAGCGAGGGCACGCTCATCGACGGGAGCGGCACCGGGACGATCGTCGACGGCACTCCTCCGCCACCGCCTCCGCCACCGCCGCCACCGCCGCCACCACCGCCGCTGCCTCCACCGCCGCCTCCGCCTCCACCACCTCCGCCACCGCCACCGCTTGCTCGATGCCGAGTGCCGAGGGTCATCGGGCTACGACTCGCATCGGCGAGAGCCCGGATCAACAGGGCGGGCTGCCGAGTCGGCCGCGTGCGTCGCGCCCGCTCGCGGCGGGTCGGCCGCGTCATCGGTCAGAGCCCGCGGCCGGGCACGAGGCGCGCGCACGGCGCCCGGGTCAATCTCGTCGTCGGCCGTAGGTAGGACCTAGCTCCCAACCTTCCAGGTCGGCTGATCGGCGTTCCGAACGGCGGTGCGGACATGAGCACCGCGCGAGCTCATCAGCCAGACCGATCCGTTGCGAACGAAAGCGATCGTGCGGCCGTCGGGCGACCAGGCAGGGTCTCGGCCGGCCTTCGGCAAGAGCTTGCGAAGCCCCGACCCGTCTGCGTTGATGACATTGATCGCCCGGCCGTTGTCGAAAACCAGGCGGCGTCCGTCCGGCGACCAACTGGGGTTGAAGGCGGGCGTCTTTGTGAGCCGCCGTATGTGAGTACCGGCCGGGCTGATCAGGTAAAGACCAGACTTGGATCCCGCCGATCGTGAGAACGCGATCGCGCGGCCATTCGGCGACCAGGACGGGTCGTTGTCGACGAAATCCTCGTCGTGGTTCCTTTCCACGGCGCGGCTGCTCGAGGAACCGGGACGGGCCGTGTACAAGGCTCCGCCGTCACCGAATTCGTAGTTGACGAGAACGATCTTGCGCCCGTCCGGAGCCCAGGCCGGATTTCCGTTGATATCGCTATCACCGCTGGGGACGGGCAAGGGTCGCCGTGATCCCTGGAAGACGAGGACATCGTCGTAACCATGGGTGTCGAACGGATACGTCTCACGGGCGACCGCGAGACGACGCCCGTTCGGCGACCACGCCGGGTCGAAATAGACCTTCTTCTTCGTTCCGCGCAGAACCATGGAAATCCCCGAGCCGTCGGCGCGCGAGACAAAGATGCTGTTACCCCGCACGAACGACAGCTTCGCTGTCGGGCGAGCTGGTGCCGCCGCAGCCGTCGACAGCGTGACGGACACGGCGAGAACGAAGATTGTGGCCAGGCCGGTGGCCAGGAGATAGCAGGACGACTTGCGAAGCGGACGTGCCATTGGGACGCCTCCTTTGGTTGCTTGTGCCGGTGTCACCGTGGAGCACGTCACTAATGGGGCACTCACGTGCGGCTAATCGCTCGTCCCCGTAGACCTAGACCGTGAGGTCGCGCAATCATGACGCCTGTGCGACGCGATCTTCCCTCGGGGACCGTCACCTTCCTCTTCACCGACGTGGAGGGGTCGACCAAGTTGCTTAACGAGTTGGGCGACGCCTATGCGGATCTGCTCGAGGAGCACCGGCGCGTATTGCGAGACGCCTTCGCGCGGCACGGTGGGGTCGAGGTGGACACGCAAGGCGATGCGTTTTTCGTCGCGTTCGGCCGCGCGCACGACGCACTTGCGGCTGCTGCGGACTCGCAGGAGGCTCTCAGCTCGGGCCGGCTCGGTGTCCGTATGGGCCTGCACACGGGTGAGCCGTTGCTCACCGAGGAGGGGTACGTCGGCATCGACGTTCACCGGGCAGCGCGAATCGCCGCCGCCGGTCATGGCGGTCAGATCCTGATCTCGCAGTCGACGCGCGATCTCGTCGGCGAAGGTCACGTGCGCGACCTTGGCCAGCACCGCCTGAAGGATCTGACGGCACCGGAGCGGATCTATCAGCTCGGAGGCGCCACGTTCCCGCCGCTGAAGACGCTCGATCGAACGAATCTCCCGCTCGCGGCGACACCCCTCGTTGGTCGCGAACGGGAGCTGGCCGAGCTGACCGAGCTCCTTCGAGATGGGACACGGCTGGTGACGGTCACGGGGGCGGGTGGAAGCGGTAAGACGCGCCTCGCCCTCCAGGTCGCTGCAGAGCTCGCGGATGAGTTCCGCGACGGTGTCTTCTTCGTTCCGCTCGCTCCGATCCAGGACGCTGCGCTGGTCGCCGCGACGATCGCACAGGCGACCGGCGTGGGCGGCCTTGACGACTTGCGCGAGTTGGAACTCCTCGTGGTGGTCGACAATCTCGAGCATCTGCTTCCCGCGGCAAGCGAGCTGAGCTCGCTGCTCGCCGATGCCGCCAACGTGACCCTGCTCGTGACAAGCCGTGTGCGGCTGCGTGTCGCCGCCGAGCTGGAATATCCGCTCGAGCCATTTTCAGAAGACGAGGCAATCGAGTTCTTCGTCGATCGTGCGCGCGCCGTCAAGCGGGATGTGCGCCGCGATCCGGCGGTCGCCGAGATCTGCCGCCGGCTCGACGGCCTGCCCCTCGCGTTGGAACTTGCCGCTTCACGCGTGAAGGTCCTCGATCCGCCGCTTCTGCTCGAGCGGCTGGGCCGCCGTCTGCCCCTGCTCACCGGCGGAGCGCGCGATGCGCCCCTCCGGCAGCAGACATTGCGCGCAACGATCGAGTGGAGCTACGCCTTGTTGGAGACGCGGCTGCAAGCGGTCTTGAGGTGCCTGGCGGTCTTTGCAGGCAGCTTTTCGCTCGGTGCCGCGGAAGAGGTCGCGAAAGCCGAGCTCGACGAGATTTCAGCACTGGTTGACTGGAGCCTGCTGAAACCGATTGGCGACGGGCGCTTCCTGATGCTCGAGACGATCCGTGAGTATGCGTTAGAGGCGCTCCAAGAAAGCGGGGAGACCGAGGAGGTGCGTGACCGCCACCTCGATTACTTCCTCGCGCTGGTCGAGGAGGCCGAGCCGAATCTGACCGGACCTGATCAGGTTGAGTGGTACGACAGTCTCGCCGTCGAGCACGACAATGTTGGCGAGGCGCTGAGCTATGCCTGCGACTCAGGCGACGGCGAGCGTGCGCTGATGCTCGCGGGCACGATCTGGCGCTTCTGGTGGAACCGCGGCTACACGGTCGAATCGGCGCACTGGTACGCACGCGCCTTCGCGGTCGGCGACGACGCGAGTCCGACCGCACGCGCCCGAGGAGCCTTCGGAGCTGCCCACATCGCGGAAGCCCGCGGCGACGCAGAACAGGCACGGATCGACTTCGAGGAAGCGGCTCGCTTGCTCGGCGAGATCGGCGAGACGCGCTGGCTGATCCTCGCCCTGACACACCTCGCCGGGGCGTATCGCAGGCTCGGTTATCCGGAGCGCGCTGATGGCAGTCACCAAGAGGCACTGGCGCTTGCCCAGAAAAGCGGAGATGTTCGTGGCACAGCCATCGTCAAGTCGAACATGGCCTTCCTTCTTCTCGCCGCCGGCGACGAGGAGCGGGCGGCACCGCTCTTCGCGGAGGCGCTCGAAGGTCACCGCTCGGTCGGTGACGTCTACGGAATGGCGCTCACCCATGTGAACTTGGGGATGGTCGCCCTTCGCCGCGGAGACGTCGAGCACGCCGCGCGGGATATCAGCGAAGGCTTGCGGCTCAGCAGCTCGATTGGTGACACACACAGCCTCGTCGTAATCCTCGCCAATGCCGTCCCAGTAGTCCTTGCGCGCGGGGACGCTGTTACGAGCGCGCAGCTCTGCGCTGCGACCGAGGCGTTGTGCAACGCGCACGGCTTCGAGCTCGACCAGGACGATCGTGAGCTGCTGGACGATGCGGTAGCGGCCGCGCGTCAAGCGTTGGGCGAGGGCTTCGAGGAAGCCTGGGCGGCCGGCGAGGAACTTGAGCTACCGGCTGCGGTCGAGCTCGCCATACAAGCACTCGATTGATCCGCGGGAAAGACGGGGGCGACGAACCGTCTTTCGTGGGCGCTCCCGTGCTACCAGGCCGGAGCGTCAGCCTTTCGCCGATCTCAGCTGACGCCGACGAGCCTTAGCGGCACAACCGGCGCCGCCTCCGTGAGAGGGCGGCGCCGAGTAAGTGGGACGGTCCTCGTTCTCAGTTAGCCCGTGAAGGGCGGCTTCTTGAAGCGAACGGCCTTCCGCGCCTTCGCCTTCTTGTGGACCTTTCTGCACTTGCCTTTGACTCGTTTCGTGCCTTTGTGGCACTTCTTCGCCTTCGGTGGGGCCGGCGGCGGTGGAGGCGGTGGCGGCGGTGGCGGTGGCGGCGGCGGGGGTGGTGGAGGCGGCGGCGGTGG
>DATHDS010000039.1:0-14817 GCA_035318925.1 Gaiellaceae bacterium | reverse complement strand
GTGGCGGTGGCGGTGGCGGTGGCGGTGGTCGTGTCGTCGGCGATGGCAACGGGGGCGGAGGCGGTGTCGGCGCCTGCCGGCACCTTCTCGTCGAACGCACGGTCGATGCCCTGCGCGAATGCTTGCCGGCAGCGTCCAAGGCCTGAACCGAGAGCTCATACCTCGTCCCGCACCGGAGGCCGGAGAGCGCATAGCTCGTCTTCTGTGTCTGCCCAGCGCGGGTCCTGTTGCGGTACAGCCGGTAACTCACGACCCCTACGTTGTCCGTCGAGGGCTTCCACGCGAGCTTGAGACTTGTCTGGCCGACCGCGGTGACGGCGAGCCGGCTGGGGACGCTCGGCGGTTTCGTATCGCGCGGCCGACGGGGCGGCTTGGTCAGCGCAAACCCGCGCACACGCGGAGATGCCTGCGAGGTCGATGTACCGTGATGCGCCGCGACCGCAGGCGCCGCCAAGAGCGCAGCCGCGAGGATGCCGGCAGCGGCGAGAAACGAGGCGGGTCTGTGGAGGATGCGGCTCCTGGCCACGGACTAAGTGCGAACGGTTATGCCACGGGCGAAGCGCGAAAGGTTAACGGAGAGGACCGACGGCCGACGGCCGGACCGTCACATCGAGCGAAGAAGTTCGCTCTTTGCGCGCGTTTAGCGCTGATGGCAGACGCAGGACACATTCGCAAGCTTCGACGGTCGGATTCTTTTCGACGCACGGATCCGCGGGCTGCCGAGGGAAGAGAACGGCCCACTACTGCGTCTTGTGCGACAGAGGAACAGGGGTCCTTGCGGCAAGGACCGCCCCGTCCTTTTCTTCGAGCAGAGGTTGGGCGAGTCCCTGCGGCAGGACCGCCCGTCCTCCGCCGCCCACCTTAATGTCCTGGCTGAAGCGAGACCGGCATAACGCGATGCATAGAGCTCGTAGCCCTCTGCCGTACTATTCGGACTGGTGAAGCGAGCTGCCGCCTCGTTCGTACGCATGGCGCTCTGGAAGCGCGCCTCGCTCGCGCTCGTGCTCGTCCTCTCGGCTGCCGTCGCGGTCGCGCCGTCGGCCGGCCCCCAACGCACGATTGCCCGCGGGGTGAGGATCGCCGGGGTCAACATGTCGGGCCTCGACTCGGAGCAGGCCCGGCAGCAGATCAGCGCGCGGTTCTCCGTCCCCTTACGCTTTCACATGCGAGATCGGCGCTGGAGCGTTCCGACCGACCGCTTCGGCCTCACCGTGGCCGCCGAGGACGCCGTCTCGCAGGCCTTCCGGGCACACTCCGGCGACAACGTGGACGTCAGCGTCGAGACCGACCGGTCGCAGATCCGCAACTACGTCGCGGCGCTGGACGAGCGCTTTGCGCGACCGGCCAAAGATGCAAAGCTCGTCGGGCTGGTTCACGGGCGCCCGTCGATCAGCAAGTCCAGCTGGGGCCGCGCGGTCCGGCGCGGGACGATGATCGACGCGATCGCCCGCACGTTGCGAACCCGCATCCGGCCGCGCCTGCCGCTTGTCATGAAGCCGCTCAAGCCGGCGATCTCGCGCGCGAAGTTCGGGCCGGTGATCATCATTCACCGCGGCCTGAACCGCCTCGATCTCTTCAGCGTGACCCGCCACGTACGCACCTTCCGGGTCGCGACCGGGCAAGCCCAGTACCCGACGCCGACCGGGCTCTGGCACATCGTCGACATGCAGCGGAACCCCTGGTGGCGGCCGCCCGACTCCGCATGGGCCAAGGGGCTGAAGCCGATTCCGCCTGGCCCGGGCAATCCGCTCGGCACGCGCTGGATGGGCCTGTCCGCGCCGGGTGTAGGCATCCACGGAACGCCTGATGCAGCCTCGATCGGCTACTCGGCCTCCCACGGCTGCATCCGCATGTTCATCCCGGATGCGACCTGGCTCTTCGACCACGTCCGGATCGGGACTTCGGTCCTGATCGTTCCCGAATAGCCCTCCTCGTCGCCATCATCGTCGCGGCCTACTGGCTCCCGACGGGCTGGGGGATCGCTCTGATCCTGACCGCGCTGGCGGTCGAGGTTGGGGAGGCGACGTTCTGGATCCGGCTTACGCGGCGGCTGCGTCCGGCGACAGGCGTGGAGGCTCTCATCGGCGCCGAGGGCATCGCTGCAAGCGACTGCCGGCCCGAGGGCAGCGTGCGCGTGAGGGGCGAGCTCTGGGGGGCCGTCTGTCCGGAGGGCGTCTCCGAAGGCGAGCCCATCGTGGTCGAGGGCATCTCGGGGCTGACGCTCCGAGTCCGCCCGAAATAGACTCAGATCATGGCCAGGATCGACGAGATCTCGGTCGAAGAGCAGCCTCTCGAGTGGGACACGCCGCTCTTTCGCACCGCCGTCGCGCAATTCGAGGAGGCGCTCACGCACGCCGACGTGGATGCCGCCGGGGCCGAGCGCCTCCGCTACCCCGAGCGCGCCGTCATGGTCAGCATCCCCGTGCGCATGGACGACGGGCGCTGGGTCGTCTACCCCGGCTACCGTGTCCTCCACTCGAGCGTGCTCGGGCCGACGAAGGGCGGCATCCGCTACGACCCGCACGTCTCGCTCGGGGAGTGCGCGGCGCTCGCGATGTGGATGACGTGGAAGTGTGCGCTCCTGCGGCTCCCCTACGGCGGATCCAAGGGCGGCGTTCGCTGCAGCCCGAGGGAGCTGTCACTCGACGAGGTGCGACGGCTGACGCGGCGGTTCACGATCGAGCTGTTGCCGGTGATCGGCCCCGAGAAGGACATCCCCGCGCCGGACATGGCGACGAACGAGCAGACGATGGCCTGGATGATGGACACGTACTCGATGCAGGTCGGCTATGCGGTGCCCGAGGTGGTGACGGGGAAGCCGATCTCGATCGGCGGCTCCGTCTTCCGCAGCGAGGCGACCGGCGCCGGCGTCGTGATGGTGGTCGAGCGTGCCTGTCAGAGGCTGGACTGGGATCTGAGCGAGCAGGGCTGCGTCGTGCAGGGCTTCGGCAACGTGGGCGGAGTCGCCGCGCGGGAGCTCGCCGCGCGCGGTGCGAAGGTGCTCGCGGTTTCGGACGTCTTCGGAGGCATCTACCGGCCGGAAGGGCTCGATCTCGGCTCGGTCCGCTCGTGGGTGGAGGCGCACGGGTCGCTCGCCGACTACCCCTACGCGACGCACGTCTCGAATTCCGAACTGCTCGAGCTCCCGTGCGACATCCTCGTCCTCGCCGCGCTGGAAGAGCAACTGACCGCAGAGAACGCGCCGCGCGTCGAGTGCAAGCTCGTGGCGGAGGGCGCAAACGGGCCGACCACGATCGAGGCGGACGAGATCCTGGCCCAGCGCGGGATCGTCGTGCTCCCGGACATCCTCACGAACGCAGGCGGCGTCACCGTCTCGTACTTCGAATGGGTGCAGGACCTCGGCCGGCTCTTCTGGAACCGCGACGAGATCCGTGCCAGGCTGGCCGACAAGCTGAACGATGCATTTGACCGGGTCTGGGAGCTCGCCGGGCAGCGGCAGCTCTCGTTACGGAGCGCGGCCCTCGTCGTCGCGATCCGAGAGGTCGCGGGCGCGCTGGAGACGAGAGGGATCTACCCGTGAGCAAAGTGCGCGAGGCGATGGTTCCTGAGCCGCGGACGCTCGAGGCGGGGGCACCGGTGCAGGAGGCTGGGCAGCTGCTCGCGCGGCCCGAAGTGCGGGCCGTGCTCGTCACCGACGGCGGCATGCTGGTCGGCGTCGTCACGCGCAAGACGCTCGTCCGCGAGGTCGTGGCCACGGGGCGCGATCCAAAGACGACGCTTGTCGGCGAGATCGCCGAGGAGCCGCACTACACGATCGACTCCGAGCTTGACCTCGACGAGGCGTTCCACTTCCTCGAGGAGCACGACATCGAGCGCGCGCCCGTCGTCGAGAACGGCAAGCTCGTGGGCGTCCTCTCGCGGAGCGTCCTCCAGCGCAGGCTCGCCGAGGACGACGAGCCCGAGGAGCCACAGAGTCAGCAGCAGGTGTAGGCGCCCGGCGGGGCGTCGCCCTCGACCGGCTCCGGGAGCGCGGCCGCCTCGAGAGCGATGCCGTACAGGATGTCGCGCTCGCTGGCTTCGATCGCGGCGAGCCCGAAATGGCGCATCACCTCTCGCAGGATGACGGCGCCGGCGACGATCACGGGAGCCCGCTCCGGCTCGAGGCCGGGCACCCTGCGCCGTTCCGCGAGCGGACGCGCGGCGAGGCGCTCGAGCTGCGTCCTGACCGCGGCGTCGCCGAGCCGATGCCCGTGCACGCGGTCGCGGTCGTACTCGACGAGCCCGAGGTCGAGCGCGGCGAGCGACGTGATCGTCCCGGCAACGCCGATCCCCCGCCGCGCAGTGAGCGTTTCGGGCACCTCTGCGGCGAGCGTCGAGCGCGCTGCGGTCCCCAGCGCGTCCAGCTCGTCCTCGGTGGGCGGGTCGGATGGGAGGAAGCGCTCGGTCATGCGCACGGACCCGAGCTCGGTGCTGATCCGATGCCCGGCGCCGATCAATTCGGTCGAGCCGCCGCCGATGTCGACGACGAGCGCGTCCTCGCCCGCCTCGCCGACTCCGCGCAACGTCAGCTCGGCCTCTTCCTCGCCCGTCAGCAGGCGAGTGGTGAAGCCGTAGCTCCACTCGATCTCGCCGAGGAAGGCCTCGCCGTTCTCGGCATCTCGGACGGCGCTCGTCGCGACGAGCAATGCGCGTTCGGCGCCGAGGGACTCGAGCTCGCGACGGTAGTCGGAGAGGCAGTTCCGGACGCGCGCGATCGGCAGCGGCAGGAGCTTGTGACGTGAGTCGACGCCCTCGCCGAGCCGCGTGATCGTCGTCCGCCGTGAGACCTCGGCTACGCGCCCGTCGGCGACGTCGGCGACGAGCAGGCGAGTCGTGTTCGTGCCCAGATCGAGGGCGGCTACGCGCATCGGACGGCCACGCTAGCAGCGGCTATAATTCACGCCACGCCGCGGGGTGGAGCAGTCAGGTAGCTCGCCGGGCTCATAACCCGGAGGTCGCAGGTTCAAATCCTGCCCCCGCTACTGGAAAGGCCCCGGAGACGGGGCCTTTCTCGTTCTTACGACTGGCAACGAGAGTGAAACTTTTGCCCAACTTTTGCCCGCGTGGCCCTGAAGCGCATGATCATCGGCTTGCAAAGCCGAATCTGGCAGAACCGGCTCGTACGGCTCGGGGCCGGAAAGTAACGGCCAAGCAGGGACTCCTTGGCGCTCGCGGCCAGCTCCCACGGGCCATGCTCGGCGTGACGGCTGCTCTGGCGTGCCTGACCCTTGCTGGGTGCTCCAATAGCAGCCGATACAGCGCGGGGAGCACCTGGCAATGCCTCGCAAAGAAGGGGCTCTGGGTCCGTCTCGAGACTGGTCCTGACATGGCACCAGGGGTTGAAGCCAGCGTCAGCTTCCAGCGCCTCGCGCGAGGTCCGCGGGACAAGGTTGTCAGCGGCGGCTTCAGTTTCGTGCGCAAAGGCCGCAGCGCGGAGGAAGTTCGTCAGAGCTTCATTCGGAATCAGCAACGCATGATTGGTGGGCCGCCGCGCCTCCCATGGATCAAGAGTGGTAAGCCGCGGCGAAATGTCATTCCGTGGTGGAGTGGGACAGATGCGAAGTTCACAGCGAGCGCGGAGAGCTGTCTCCACTGAGGCGAAGCCGGTAGAGCCGACCCGACTTAGTAGAGCACCGCGGCAACGCGCCTTGGAGCGCCCCGTGACCTTCCTCGTGGTCGGAGACCCCTGTATGACTCGCCCGCGTGAACTCTTTCCAAATTCAGCACGAATCCCTTACCTGGGCTGCCTAGTGTCCAGCCCAATGAAGGGGCTAGTCGCCGCCGCAGCCGTGTTGACGAGCCTCTGTCTGATGATCGGAGGGGCCAGGGCAACGACTCAGGGGTGCATCCTCCGCCAGGTTTGCGTCACGGACGCCTTCCCGCAATGGTCAGCTGACGGTCAGCGGATCGCATTCCTCCGTACCTCGGTAGAGGGAGAAGTCATCTACACCGTCACGGCGGCAGGAGGAGATCTACGAAGAGTCGTCCCGGTCCGCTTCGCCCCAGGAGGCGCTCGCCCTGCCCTCTCGCCGGACTGGTCGAAGGTGGCATTTCGATACGTCAGCTCACTAAGAGTCGAGAACGCGGACGGGTCCGATGCGCACGACGTCACGTCGAGGTTCTCGGACTTTTCCTGGGCACCGGACAGCCGCCGATTGGTGTTCGTGGACGCAGGGATCTTCGTGGTAAATGCCGACGGTACCGAATCGATGAGCCTCGGTCCCGGCAATGCCCCCGCATGGTCACCCGACGGACGCCAACTCGCCTTCATCGATCCCGGAGGCTCGCTCGCCGTAATGAACAGCGATGGGACCGAGCGCCGCGTCGTCTACTCCGCGGCGGTAGCCCGAGCCCCGTCGTGGTCGCCAGACGGCACTCGACTTGCCTTTCTCGTTGGCGAATCACTGACCGTCATTAACGTGGATGGGTCACAACTCCGGAGTCTTCCGGGAGAGTTTTTGAGCAGCCCGCAGTGGTCTCATAACGGTGCGCTCATAGCCCTCCTGGCGTCCCGAGGACGGCCAGGACTCGCCGTCGTCAACGTCAAGACAGGAGACGGGCGACGTTTCGTGGGTGGTGACCCATCCTGGTCTCCATTAACCGACGACTTGGCTGCAGTCTCTGACGGACCCTGCGTTTTTACAGGAGTTCGTGTCCTTGCTGTAGAGAAAGGCTCGAGCCGACGATTGACCCTCGACTGCCACGTCTGGGGAACGCCTCACAATGACCGGCTCTTCGGGACCGACCTGAAAGACGTGATCGCCGGCCGCGGGGGCAATGACACTATTTACGCCTACGGCGACGTCGACACGATCACCGGTGGCCCGGGAAATGACAGGCTCTTCGGTGGCGACTGGGGTGACTTCATCGACGGTGGCCCAGGCAACGATCTCTTGGCCGGAGGGCCCGGAAAGCAGGACGCGTACGCTGCTCACGACGACGTTCTCAGCGGAGGTCCCGGTGCAGACGTGCTCAAGGGCGGCCCGGGCCTGGACCAGTTGCGCGGGGGCTCCGGGAACGACGTGCTTTGGGGAGGGGCCGACCTGGACGTCCTAAGCGGAGGGCCGGGCGACGACCGGCTCGTTGCCTGGGGAGACCGCGGGCTCGGCTTTGGCGGCCGGTCGGGAGACACCGTCGACTGCGGAGCAGGCCATGACTTCGCGTTCGTTGACCGGAATGACCGAGTGGCGAAGAACTGCGAGGTCGTTCGCCGACGCTGAGCTCAGGCGCTCGCAATCCACGAACGTGCCCCGAGTCTGCAGGCACGGGGGCAACCTCCGAACGCATAACCCGGACGTCGCAGGTTCAAATCCTCCCCCCGCTACTGGAAAAGGCCCCGGAGAACGGGCCTGCCTCAACCCGGCGAGAAAATCTCCTCTGACCACAATGCGGAGGTGCAAACCGGCTACCTCGACAACTGCATCGTCCCCAGTGGCGTCGTTCGGAAGCAGCTTCCTCCGAACGAAGCCGCTGCCCTGCGCGAACTAGAGAGGCGTCGCGGCGCAGGTGAGATCGCGCTCTACACATCTCATGTGACGAAGGAAGAGATCGCAAAGACGCCCGTTGAACACCGCCAGCCACTGAAAGACCTCTACGAGATGTACGAGAACGTTCCCGCGATGGAAGAGGAGTTCCGGATGCCCCGAAGACTTGGAAGTCTCCGTTCTGGTTCCACGAGCGGCCCGATCGTCCAAGACGAGGCTCTCGGCCGACTCCTGTCACTTCTCCCTGACGAGCTGGACGCTCGTCACATCTTCCAAGCCGCAAAGAACGGCCTCGACTACTTCATCACGCGTGACGAGGAGACCATCCTGAAGTACGCGGCTGAGATTAGGTCGGCCGTCGGCATTCCGGCGTTGCTCCCAACCGAGTTGCTACAGACCATTGGTGCTCGGTTTCGCCGTGGGTGACAGTCCCGCATACTGGCTTTCGCGAGCGAGCGCTCCTCCGTCCCTTCTAGCCGGTCACTTTGCGTGCCCGCGAATGGCGAATCATGTAATGGACGCCGCGACCGACAAGCGCCAGGAGCGCGAGTACCGCTATCGCCTCACCGACGAACCCGATCAGCGTGAAGGCAAACCCGATCGTGATGACGATGCCGAGCACCAGGATTCCGAGCAGCGTCCGCACGCTAGGCACAGGACGAGGGCAAGCGGCATCGAGGTTGTCTCCGCAACGCCGCTCGGGTGACATCCCACGCTGGCCCAAGCGACGCGGTTCCCGTTAGGGCAGGGTGCCGGAATGGTCAGCAGCGCCGCTTCGGTAGGCGCGAGCCGACCCACCTGAACTCCTCGGCCTGCAGAAGCGCCACCATCGCCGCGCGTGGGAACTGATACTCGCGGACGGCACTGAGCCTGACAACGGAAACCGGCGGCGCCCAGTTACCGAACGCGGTAGCGAGCGCAGCTACGGCCCTGGTTCCCCGCGCGGTCCCAGGCCGTGATGCAGATCTTGTAGATCCCGGCCGGAAGCCGACGCGAGAGCGGCCGGATGCTGTAGAAGCGCGTGCGGACCGTCCAGGCCACGGGGGCGAACTGCGTCCTTCCCTCGAGGACGGGGAGTGTGCGGTAGCTCAGAACGGCGCGCAAGCGCGCCTCGCCCATGTTGTCGCGCGCCCGGGCGCTGAAGAACGCGCGCTTCCCGCGCTTGGCGCTCCCCGAGAATGTTCGGACGTACGGCCGCGTCCGGTCGGGTTTCGGCGGTGCCTCAACTCCGGTGAACATCCAGGTCGCGCTTTCGGCCGGTTCGCCGCCTGCGATTGTCACCTTCCAGTAGTACCTGCCCTCAAACTTGGTGTTTGGGTGGAAGCTCGTCCAGCAGTTGACGTTCGTGGCTGGGCAGAATTGATTTCCGCCGGAGACGCTCTGCGTGAACCCAGGATCGGTCGCCCATTTGACGGAGATGATCACTCCGGATGCGGGCGGCTGCGACCAATCGACCGACCACTTGAACTCGACGGGGTACGGCGTCTCGGCCGAGCTCTCGACGACGGCGCCGTTTGCCGGCGCGAGGAGCGTAATCTGGGGCGGGGTCGTCAGTGTGGTCCCCGCTCCGCTCGGCAGCGGCCCGGCCGCGGCGAGCGCGGCAACGGCGAGGAAGGGGATCGTGCGGGCGACGCGACGCATCTCCACGACATCGGTTGAGACCTACCAAGTCCGATCCCTCGATCGAGTCGCGCGGCGGCGGTCATGCCGCTCGCCTTAACTCACGCTCACGTGCCGCGCACGAGCATTGTGCCGCATACTCGGACGCGCGCTAACCTCATCAGCGCGGGCGCTTCGATGAAGCGTCCAGAAATGGATCTTTCGCTCGCAGCTCTGCGCGCGGGGTGGCTGCGCGGAATCACGACGGACGTACCCCAGCCGCCTCAGGTCCGTCGGGCGCGCGCGACGAGCTTGTAGCTAGCCGCCCCTCCGATCGCGCGGGCGCATTGACCTCTAGGGGCAATCGGAGCACCCTGTAGTTCCAAACGTAAGCGCGAGGGCGTTTTGCCGCCTCGGCGAGCGAGGCTAGGTCGGTCGTGGCAGAAAGGCCCTCGGCTTCGACATCCCAAGTCAGGAGAAACGCTATGACGCGGTTCCCAAAGATAGGTCTCATCCTCCTCATCGTTAGCGTTGCGGCGCTCGCCGGCGCCTCCGCAGCCCACGCCGAGCCCGGAATGACAACGCTCGTCTCAATCGCTTCGACGGGCGGTCAGGTGACAGGCGCTGGGAGCCAGAGCCCGTCCGTCTCCGCTGACGGGCGTTTCGTCACATTCATTACGGATGCGCAAACCGTCGTTCCAGGCGACACGAACGGCGCCGCCGACACCTTTGTTCGCGACCGGCTGACAGGAGAGACGACGCGCGTGTCGATCTCCTCAACGGGCGCGGAGGGTAACGGCAACAGTGGGGGGACGATCTCCGCAAACGGCCGCTTCGTCGCCATAAGCTCAGACTCGACGAATCTCGTCCCCGACGACACGAACGGCGCCTACGACGTGTTCGTCCACGACCGCCTGACCGGCGTGACCGAGCGCGTCTCGCTGTCGTCCACCGGCGAGCAGGGGAATGATTGGAGTTTTAGCCCACAGCTATCAGCAGATGGCCGCTTCGTGGTCTTCGAGTCCAGGGCGACCAATCTCGTCCCCGGCGACACGAACGGATGGGGTGACGTCTTCGTCCACGACCGGCTGACCGGCGCGACGACGCGAGTCTCCGTCTCCTCGCTCGGCGAACAGGGGGAATGGCTCAGCGAGGCGGCGGCGATCTCCGACGACGGGCGCTTCGTCGCCTGGCACTCTCTCGCCTCGCACTTCGTCGCCGGAGACACGAACAACACCTTTGACGTCTTCGTCCACGACCTATCCACGGGGACGACGGAGCGGGCATCGGTCTCGTCAACGGGTGCGCAGGGCGACTTCGCGAGCTTCTATCCCTCCCTCTCCGGCGACGGGCGCTTCGTCGCCTTCTCCGCGGGGGCAACGAATCTCGTCTCGGGGGACACGAACGGGACTGTCGACGCCTTTGTCCACGACCGCGCGACCGGCACGACGGAGCGCGTCTCCGTCTCGACCGCCGGTGCCCAGGGGAACGACAGGTGCGACCTGCCCTCCATCTCCGCGGACGGGACGAGAGTCGCGTTCCAGTCCCTCTCCAGCACCCTGGTTTCGAAAGACACCAACAACGCCGACGACATTTTCGTTCGCGACCGGACGACGGGCGAAACACGACGGGTCTCGGTCTTCACCCCTTCGCCCTCCGCGCCAGGTGTGCAGGCGAACGCACCCAGCCAGAATGCCGCCATGTCCGCCGACGGGCGGCTCGTTGCCTTCAACTCCATCGCCTCCAACCTCGTCCTCCGCGACAGGAACGGGTGGCAAGACGTGTTCGCGCACGAGCTCAGATAGGAGACGTCGAGTCACGTCTCGAGCCCGCGCAATCTAGAGAAAGGGAGGTCGATGCCGAGTAGTTGGTGTCGGCCTCCTCCTTCATACACACCCGCGGCCTGCCGGGGCGTCCCCGAACGGCGTCCAGAACTCGCGCTGAAGCGCAACCAACGACTCCGGGAGAGATGCTTGAGCAATGAGCGCGGTCTAGAGCTTCGCCATGCTCTTAACTAGCGAACTTCGCGCGTGAGCGCGGTCAGGCGCTCCAGTTCCTCCTGCGCCTCGACCTCACGCTCGAGCTTGAGGAGCAGCTCAATCTCCTTCAACGAGGGCAGGTCGTCTGAGTTAGCGAGCCGCCGTCGATGGCGGTTGAGCAGCTCGCGGATCGAAGGCAACTCTGGCTCGTCCGCCCCCGCTGCCTTGAGGGCATTTCGCTGCCGGATGCGGGATCATCTGGCGGCGCAACCGCGGCTTCTCGAAGATGCGGGCAGCCAGCTACGCGCTGTCTGGCGGGGGTGGATCCGTTGGAGGTGGGGACCCTTGATCGAGCCAGCTGCCGCGGGCCGCTTCGACGCCGAGCTGGAAACGGGTGAAGGCATTGAGGCGGCGCATGATGCGGGCAATGCGGCGCTGCACGGTTCGTTCGCTACAGCCGAGCATCCGGCTGATCGTGGCGTCGGTGAAGCCGGCGGCGAGCAGGTCGACGATGGTCGCCTCGTCGGTCGACAACCGGTCGGAATGGGCGGCCTCCTCGATGCCGTGTTGCGTGAGTCGGAGCGGAGTAGCCGCCTGCCACTGGAACTCGAAAAGCGTTACCAGCGCGTCGAGCAGCGAGGACTGGTGAACGAGATAGACGGGGTCCGCCACCTCCACGTCGACGGCGATGATCGCCAGCCGCCGATCGGCGATGACAAGCTTTGTCGCGAGCTTGTCGACCAAGCGAACCTGCATGTTCGGCAAGTGCAGGTTTGCCCGAACGTCGTCGAGGCCGTGCTGTTCGAGGGCCTCCCGATCGCATATGACCCGGTAGGTGACTCCCTGCTCCAAAAGCTTTTGCTCGGTCTCGTCGCGCCCGGAGGGGTCGGTAACGACGTAGGGCGGGCGCTCGAAAAAGCAGAGCTGTTCACGGGCCTCCTCCCGAACGACGTCGAATTCCCGCGCGATCGCCTCGCGCCCGAAAATCACCTCGACGGGCTCACTGGCGGCCTCGGTGCGGATCGCGGATCGGAAGCGGTCGGAGAGCGTGACGGAGGCGTGTCGAACCGCCGCGAGCGCTTCCTCTTGTGCCTTGACGAGATCGGAGAGGGCGACCATCGGCGGCGTCGCGGCGAAGCGCCTGTTACCCGGCAGCCGCCGGGCCAGGCCGATGCCCACCAGGGTGCGCAGCGAGCTCGCGGAGCGCGCCGTCGGGATCCCACAGAGGCCGGAGAGCTCGTCCGCGGTCGCGTCGGGGTGGCCGACGAGCTCGAGGTAGATCCGCTCACTCGTCTCGTCGAGGCCGACAACTTCGAGCATCCCCGCCGTCGTTGTCGTATTCACGACGCGAGTCTACTACTCGCCGCGCGCCATCTTGACGCCATCCACCCCTTGACTTCAAGATGGCTCGGGGAGAATGGAAATCAAACGGGGGAGCGTAGAAATGGGACTCGTCGGCGCGTTCGTTCGGCTCGTGATCGCGAGGGCGCGGATGACAACGCGGCCTTCGCGGCCTTGGCGCCTCTGCGGGCTCGCACTGCTTGCCACGTTGGCCGCCGGAGTCCTGCTCCAGCTCGGTCAGGCCCGCGCCTCGTCCGAGCCTGCTAGGCGCTCGACGGCGCAGGCGAGGAAGCAGCAGGCACTCGCCGCCTACAGAAAGCTGCCGCTCGCCTTCACGGCCAACACCGGCCAGAGCGATGCGCGCGTCCGTTACTCCGCGCAGGGCGTCGGCTTCTCGGTCTTCCTCACGGCCAGGGAGGCGATGCTCGCCCTCTCGCGCGCGGGCAAGCAGCGCACAGCAAAGGGCGCGGCGCTCGCGCTCCGCTTCCTGGGCTCGAACCCGAACGTCGCCGTCCGCGGCGAGCGCCCGGGAGCGGGCAGGGTCAACTACCTGCTGGGCAACGACCCCGCCAAGTGGCAGAGCGGCCTGCGCACGTACGAGAACGTGCTCTACCGGAACGTCTGGCCGGGGGTGGACATGGTCTTCCGCGGTCAGAACGGCACGCTGAAGTACGAGTTCCTCGTCCGCCCCGGAGCGCGAGTCGCCGACATCAGGCTCGCCTACCGCGGCGCGAGGCACGTCTCGCTCGATCGGCGAGGAAACCTGCGCATCGGCACCTCGGTCGGCCTCTTCACCGACACGCGGCCGGCGAGCTACCAGCTCATCGCCGGCAAGCGCGGTGCCCGTCCGAAGCGGCTTCGCGCTCGAGCCTGACGGCGGGAGCTATGGCTTCGCGGTCAACTCGGCCTATGACCGCCGCTACCCGCTCGTCATCGACCCGGGTCTCCGCTACGCCACCGGCGCGGGTCTCGTCTACTCGACCTACCTGGGCGGAAGCTTTGCCCGAGATGGGGAACTTCCCCACGACTACGGCCAAGCGATCGCGCTCGACGGCGCCGGCAACGCCTACGTGACCGGAACGACGGGCTCGACGGACTTCCCGACGACCGCGGGCGCCTTCGACACGACCTACAACGGCGCCGGCGATGCCTTCGTGACGAAGCTCGATGTGAGCGGCGCCGCTCTCGGCTACTCGACCTACCTGGGCGGAAGCGGCCACGACGACGGCCAGGCGATCGCGGTCGACGGCGCCGGCAGCGCCTATGTGGCGGGGCGGACGCCCTCGGCGGACTTCCCGACGACCGCGGGCGCCTTCGACACGACCTACAACGGCGGCCCTTACGACGCCTTCGTGACGAAACTCGACCCGAGCGGCGCCGCCCTTGCCTACTCGACCTACCTGGGTGGAAGCGGGCCAGAAGGGCCGGGGGATGACGCCCTCGGCATCGCGCTCGACGGCGCCGGCAACGCCTACCTGAGCGGGACCACGAACTCGACCTTCGACTTCCCGACGACCGCAGGCGCCTTCGACACGACGTTCAACGGCGGCCTGGACGACGCCTTCGTGACGAAGCTCGACGCGAGCGGCGCCGCCCTCGGCTACTCCACATACCTGGGCGGAAGCGGCGAGGACTGGGCCTACACGATCGCACTCGACGGCGCCAGCGGCGCCTACCTGACCGGGTACACGGGCTCGACGGACTTCCCGACGACCGCGGGCGCTTTCGACACGACCCAGAACGGTGCCGGCGATGCCTTCGTCGCGACGCTCGACGCGAGCGGCGCCGCCGTCGGCTACGCGACCTACCTGGGCGGAGCCGGCAACGACTACGGCCGCGGGATCGCGGTCGACGGCGCCGGCAGCGCCTACGTAGCCGGGGTCACGGACTCGACAGACTTCCCGACGACCGCGGGCGCCTTCGACACGACCGGGGACGGCGTCGGCGACGCCTTCGTGACGAAGCTCGACGCGAGCGGCGCCGCCCTCGGCTACTCGACCTACCTGGGCGGAAGCGGCTACGACTACGGCCGCGGCATCACGCTCGACGGCGCCGGCAACGCCGTCGTGATCGGGTTCACGACCTCGACCGACTTCCCGACGACCGAGGGCGCCTTCGACACGACCTTCAACGGTGGCAGCGACGTCTTCGTGACGAAGTTCGACGCGAGTGGCGGCGCCCTCGGCTACTCGACCTACCTGGGTGGAAGCGGCTACGAGGACGGCGGCTACGGCATCGTGCTCGACGGCGCCGGCAGCGCCTACCTGACCGGGTACACGGACTCGGTGGACTTCCCGACGACTCCAGGTGCCTTCGACGAGACCTACAACGACGGCTACGACGCCTTCGTGACGAAGCTCGACTTCGGCGGCCCGCCCCCGCCCCCGCCGCCTCCGCCGCCACCTCCACCTCCA
>DATHDS010000038.1:0-3567 GCA_035318925.1 Gaiellaceae bacterium | reverse complement strand
GGAGGTGGAGGCGGAGGTGGAGGTGGAGGTGGTGGCGGTGGCGGGGGCTGCTCGATTGAGGCCGCAGGCGCCAGCGCTAGGGATTGTCCAATCGTGCTCTTTGCGGTGTTGCTAGCAGTTGCGACCTTGTACCCCGTCGGTCCTCGCGTGGCTTGGTAATACGTGGCGTTTTCCGACGTCGAAGCGTTACTCGAGGTCGTGGTCGTCACGTCATAGCTCTCGAACATCCCCGAGGGCGCTGTCACGACGGTCCTCGCGCTGTTCCCGTACAAGCCGAGCACGAGCGAGCCGTCCACGTCGGTGGTGAGCGACGGAGCAGCGATCAGGCGCGTATTGGCGCTGTAGAGACCCGCGTTCGCAAGCACCGGCGCGATCTGGTCGACCCCCCCGAAGGCTGCAATCCCACCAGTCGCGCCCACCGACGATGAGAACCCCCATCTGTACGACACCGGCTCGAACGTCGTGACGACCTTGTAGAGGAGCACCTGGCTCAAGGACGCGCCGCCGATGTTGCTGTCGCGCCGGACGCGGGTCCAGCCAGGCGGCGCCGTTATCGTGCCGCTTCCTGACAGGCGCGCGGTGACGACTGCGACCAACACGTCGCCGGCAATGGAAGCTGGCTGAGCGATGGTCAGCGAAGAAGCTTTCGAAGTGCGCGCAGTAGTGCTTCCGTTGAAGACAACCGAGCCCTCGACGATGGCACCCGAGGAACCCGAGGACTCATACTCAACGATCCTTGCGCTGGCGGCCGGAGAAGCGCAGGCTCCGGCCAGCGCGCTCGCTCCAAGCACAGCGATGCAGGCGACGGTGATACGGGGGCGGCTCCCGAACATGCCTCTCGCATCGGTCGGGAGCGCCTCCGGGTTGGGGAAGTTCACTCACAAGGGTGTCCCTCTAAGCGAGGCGGGCTGGCGGCCTCCCGAACGAACGTCAGGGCTCGCGCGGCGCTAGGCCGCGAGGGTGAGCATCGACTCACCCGGGCGCCCGAGGTACAAATCAAACCATGGCGACCCTCCCGGAGAACCTCGTTCCGTACCGCTGGGTCGCACCGCTGCTCGCGCTCGGCACGGTACTGCTCGTCCCGTGGACGCTCGTGCTCGCGTATCGGCTTCCGGCGCGGCACACGAGCCACCACTGGGACCTCGCGTGGGTCGGGTTCGACATCGCGCTCACGGCGGCGCTCGGCGCGACGGGCTGGGGCATCGCGCAGTGCTCTTCGTGGGCGCCTTCGGCCGCTGCGGTCGCGGCCACGCTCCTCCTCTGCGACGCCTGGTTCGACAACGTGCTCGCAAACGGCCGCGGCGAACAGATTGAGGCCGGCCTCGAGGCCGCGCTGATCGAGCTTCCGCTGGCGCTTTTCTGTGTGTGGCTCGCCCGCCACCGCAGGCAGGCCGTGGAGGCGGTGCGCGTCGCTTTCCAGCGACAGCAGCGGTGACACGGTTCGGTTCTTTGCGCCGCCGCACCGGCGAGTTCGTCAAACGCGCGCAGTCCCATGCCGGCCGCGGATCTTCGGTTTCGGCAACTGACCCTCGAGCCAGAGCGCGGCGATGCCCGCTCGCGGCAGGCCAAAGCGGCGCTCGTACATGAAGTAGCGCGGCTCCCAGCGCGGGAAGAACTTGGCGTTGAAGCGATAGAGACGCTCGATCTGAAACCACGTGTCGCCCAGGACGAGGACGCGGCCGAGCGTCTTTTCGACAAGCCCGCTGGGTTTCCGGATGAATCGGCCGAACGCGGAGAAGTTGAGCGACACCTCGGAGATGCCGCGTGCGCGGAGATGCTCGATCGCCTCCACGATCAGGAATTCGGTGAGGCCGTTGGGCGTCTCGTGCTGCCGGCGCATGAACGAGAGCGAAACGGCGTCGCGTCCGTAGGTCGGCACGAAGTGGAGGAAGCCGCGGATCACGCCGCGGTCGTCGCTGGCGTAGACGACGAGCGTTTTCTCGCCGTGCGGATTTCGGAGCGAGTCCATCGCCATGCTGAAGCCGCGCTCGGGGGCGCCCCGGCGCCAGTCGGCCGCGACCTGCTCGAGCCGGCTGACGACAGCCGCGTCGAGCGAGCCGAGCTCGCTGACTGCCGTCCGGTACCCCGCCTTGCGCAGCCGCGATACCGACTGCCGGACCTTCCGGATCGGACGCCCTTCGAGGCTGAATCGCTCGGTATCGACGATCGCCTCGTCGCCCATGTACAGGGCGCGCAACCCGGCCTGCTCGAACAGAGCGCGCGCCTCCGGGCTGACGCCCAGCGCGGCAAGCCTCAGTGCGTGCTCTTCCGCAAACTGCACCAGGACCGGTAGCAGGTTCTCCACGTCGTTCTGCTCACCGATCGGATCGCCGGAGATCATCAAGACGCGGCCCTCGATCCGGTACCCGACGAATGCGGTCTTGTCCGGATTGAACAGGTACTGCTTGTCGGCCCGCAGCTTGAAGAACGAGAGCGTGTCGGCACCGTGTTCGCGGACCAGCTCCGCCGCAGCGCGCCGCAGCTCCGGGTCGGGAAGATCTCTTGGCGCCGCCAGCGGCCGAAAGACCACGTACGCGCCCACCAGCAGGGCGAGCAGCCCGGTCAGCTCGATCGCGAGCCCCGTTCGCGCGAGCTCGTCGTGGAACGCGAATGGAGCGCGCTGCCACAGGAGCAGGTCGCCCGTTGCGCGGACGATGTCTGCGGCGGAAGCGCTCGCGGGAGCTGCGAACGCGACCGCGGCGAGCGACGCGAGAAAGACGCCGGCGAGCAGGAGCGGCAACCGCCACACGGCCGAGCGCAGCGTCGCGGGCTCGTGTCGGACGTAGAACGACGAGCGACTCGCCCACAACAATGCCGCGGCAGCCGCAGTCACTCCAGCCTCTTCGACATCAAGACCCTTGACGAGGTTGACGACCGTGAGTGCGGCCATGAGCACGAAGGCGATCCGAAGCGCACGTGAGCGCCGCCGGTAGAGGTAGTACGCCGTTATGAGCAGCGCGAACGACACCGGCACCGCGAGGGCATGGGCCCCGCGCATGACCGCTATCGGCTCGAGATCCACGAGCACGTGGCCGCGCCAGGAGACGTTCGGCGTCGCTGCGGAGATGAGGTCGACGATTGCGACGACAGCGACCCCAACGGCGGCGACGGCCGGCACATCGTCCAGACGACGAGACGGACGCAACCGAAGAGGCCGCCGGTGCAGACCGAGTCGCCACGCAGTGGCGTCGCGTCCGCTGGGCGTGAGGTCAGGCCAGTCCTTTGCGACGAGCCAGACACCGACCAGTGCGATCACGAGCGAGGGAACAGGGGCCAGCGCACCCAACAGCCCCGCCAGAGCGTCCGCCGTGAGCACGGCAAGGCCCAAGTGCCATTCGTGGATCCGCCGTCGGAAGAGATAGACGCGCAAACCCAGCCGGTGTCGTTCGACCCTCAGCATCGACCATAGAGTGGCCGATCCTGCGCAGGGACGCGGCGCTATCTGCGGCCGATCACCAAGTTGACCCGCGCGCCGCGGGGTCGCCGTGTCCCCGGTCGTGGGCTCTGTCCGATCACGCGGCCCACTCGCTTGGAGCGAGCACGGCGGACGCGGCCGACGGAGCAGTG
>DATHDS010000037.1:0-71116 GCA_035318925.1 Gaiellaceae bacterium | reverse complement strand
CGGTCGTAGGTCGGCTCCACCGCGAAGCCATAGCCCCCGTCGTGAGGCTCGAGCGCAAAGCTGCTTGCGACGGGCACGCGCTTGCCGGCGACGAACTGATAGCTCGCAGGCCGCGTGTCGGTGAGGACGCCGAGCGAGGTGTGGAGGCGCAGGTTCCCTCGCCGGTCGAGCGAGAGCCGCTTCGCGCCGCGGTAGGCGAGCCTGATCTCAGAAACGCGGGCTCCGGGGCGAACGAGGAACTCGTACTTGAGCTTGCCGCTTTCCCCCGCGAAGACCATGTCCACGCCCGGCCAGAGGTTGCGGTAGACGACGCGCTCGAATGTGTGTAGGCCGGTGTGCCACTTGGTGGGGTCGTTTCCGAGCAGGTAGTTGACCCTGCCCGGCCCCGGGCGCTCGCCGCGGATGGCGACGTTCCGGTCCGAGCCGAGGAAGCGGAGCGCGAGGGCCACGCCGCGCCCTCTTCGCTGCTTGCCCGGACGCTTGAGGGAGAGCATCGCTTCCCGGCGGGTGAGGAAGACCGAGAAGCCGGCGCCCTGGGCGGAGTAGCGGACGCGCGCGTCGGTCTGGCCGGCGTTGGCGGTGAAGGCGAGCGGCAGCTTCCCGTAGGCGGCGAGCCCCTGCTGCTTCGTCGCAGACGCCGTCGACGGCCTCGCCTTCTTGGACGAGGCCTGCGCCGGACCGAGCTGGAGCAGAACGCCCGCGGCGGCTACGGATAGGAGCGCCAGACCGAGGGACCGGAATCTGAGCCGCATCCCCATAAGTCGCATCTTCCCTCATCCCGCCCCAAGTACGAAGAAACGATGCCGCTTGTAGACGTAAGCGCCGGAAGCACCGAGATCCAGCAAACGACTCGCAGCCTCTTCAGGTGCCGGGGGCGGGACTCGAACCCGCACGCCCCCGGAGGGGACACCTGATTTTAAGTCAGGCGCGTATGACCAGTTTCGCCACCCCGGCGGCGGTAAGGGTACTACTGACCCGGCTGGAGCTGGCTCAGCGGGAACCCCTCGGGGCCATGGCCGCGATAGGCGTCGCGAAATGTCTTGAACGCCTTCTCGTTGAAGTCCTGGCAGACCGAGAGGTGCCCTTCGCCGTAATAGCCGTTCTTCTGATACTTCTTCGAATTGCCCGTCCATGCGGCGAGTGCGATTTTCGTGCCGTAGCCGGCGTACTGTGTCGCCACCAGGCCGACCGGGCTCGATTGGTAGAAGCTCCTCAGCTTCTCCTTTGTCTGCGGCGAGATCTTCGGCCCGTACCAGATGACGACGGCTCCATGCTCGAGATTGTGAACGACGACCCGCGGGTTGACGGTCTCGTCGTAGAAGTTGAACGGAGCCGGTGTCGGGTAGTGCTGGCCACCCGAGGGAGGATGCGTGACCCAGTCGATCTTCGCTGTCAGCGAGTTGACGTGCATATCGCCCTTGGGTGCAGGCATGGTGTATTGACGGTACGTGCACCCCGCCTTGCGCATCGCCGAACCGATGTCCTTGCTTCCCGAGCCGCCGTCGCCCCCGCCGCCGCCGAAGGCGAGCAGGGCGAGGACGGCGCCGAGGATCACGATGCCCGACGCCGAGAAGATCACGAGATAGAGCAGCGTGCGGCGCTCGGCGGGCGTTCGCTCAGCCGAGCGCTGCTTTGGCGCCTGAACCGGTCGACGTGGAGGCGGCGGAGTCTTGGCCTTCTTTGGCAAAGCGGGCCGATGGTAGCAACGGCCTATACTCGTGCCCTCAACTGAGGAGGAGCGGGATGGGATTCTTGGACAAGCTTTTGGGACGCGAGAAGAAGGACACGGGCGAGATGGCCGGCGGCACTTCGGCCCACGACGAAGGGATGCATCAGGAGCACGAAGGCATGGCCGAGGGGGCCGCGCCCGCAGGGGAGGAGCACGCGACCGAAGCGCACGGGCAGGGCGCCGAGCACGAGAACTAGGTCGCCGGGCGTCGTCCGACGCCGTCTCTACCGTTCCGCGGTCCTATGTGGATCGTGGCCGTCATCCTGCTCTTCTTCGGCGCCCTCGCCGCCGGCGCGGTCTGGTTCGTGCGCAACCTGCGGACCGAGCTCGGCGCCCTGCGGGCGGACTCCGGGGCGCAGCTCGCCGAGCGTAGTGCGGCGGTTGACCGGCGGCTCGACGCGATGACCTCGACGCTCGACCGGCGCCTCGAAAGCACGTCCAAGACCGCCGGCGACATCCATCGTCAGCTCGGCGAGCTCGGACGAGCGAACGAGGAGATCCTGGCGCGCGCGAACGATCTCAAGCGGCTCGAGCAGGCCCTCCGGCCGCCGAAAGCTCGCGGCGGCTTCGGGGAGCTCCTGCTCGCGAACCTGCTGCGCGACCGGCTTCCCGCCGGAGCGTACGAGCTGGAGTACGGGTTCCGCGACGGCCAGCGGGTGGATGCCGTGATCAGGGTCGACCGCCTCGTCCCCGTCGACGCCAAGTTCCCGCTCGACAACTTCGAGCGGCTCGTTGAAGCAGAGGACGACGAGCACCGCACGCTCGCCGAGAGGGCCTTCGCGCGCGACCTGAAGATCCACGTCGACGCGATCGCCGAGAAGTACATCCGCCCCGACGAGGGCACCTACGACTTCGCGCTCATGTACCTCCCTTCCGAGGGCGTCTATTACGAGCTCGTCTGCGGGAAGACCGGCGCGCTGCTCTCCTACGCACACGACAAGCGGATCTTCCCGGTGTCGCCGACGACGTTCACCTCGCAGCTCCAGGTGATCGCCCTCGGCCTGAAGGGAATGCAGATCGAGCACCGGGCCCAGGAGGTCATGGCCTACTGCGCGCAACTCCAGAACGACTTCGGCCGCTTCCGCGACGACTTCCAGGTCGTCGGCAAGCACCTCGGGAACGCTCAGTCGAAGTACGCCGAGGCCGACCGGCGTCTGGACAGAGTCGAGGGCAAGCTCGAGAAGGCCGCCGACTGGGAAGACGTCGCGGCCGAACCGGCCGAGGCGCCAGAATTGCCGCGCGCCGTCGACGCCGCTTAGTCTCGCTTCCCTGAGCGGCGACGGCTGACGCCGCCGCCTCGCGGCGCTGGACGCACTCCAGCCGGCGGGCCGTGTGGCTAACACTGTCCCGCCGGCATACGCACGCCCAGCGCCGCGTCAGGAAACCGAGACCGGTATGCAGAGTGCTAACCGGCCGGAACCAGGTCGTACTCGTAGTTGATGACCTGCCAGCTTCCGTCCACGTACTCGGCCCAGAGGCGGAAGTTGGCTTTGAGCAAGACGACCCCTTGGATGGGCAGAACCTGGCGCCCTTCGAGCCGGTAGGCGAAACAGTCCTTCCCGGCGTTGACCGTAGGGCTGCGTGGACAGTCGTGCCGCAAGATTCCCGAGCCGCGGACCTTGCGGATGCCCTCGCGGCGGATCGACTCCTGGAACGTCCGCAGCTCGCGGGTCAGCAGGGGCGCGATGTCGGAGGCGACCGCATCCCAGCGGCCGACGACGACCAGCCGGTGCATGAAATCGTCCGCGAAGCCGTGGGCGCTCTCGACCGGCGGAGCCTTGGTCTCCGACTTCGAGCCGCCACAGCCCGCCGCCGCGCACAAGGCGAGGACCGCGAGCGCGATCGCCGAGACGAGACGAGCGCTCAGGCGGTCGCCGTCTGCTCCTGCTTCAGGTAGCGAATGAGACCGCCTGCGACGACGATCTCGCGCTCCCGCGGGAGCAGGTCGTGGGTGAGCGTGAACTCCTCGCTCGCGTCCGTAATCTCGCACGGGAGCTCGTCGAGGCTGTCGGCGATCTCGCGCAGGCCGGAAATGCGCCACGTCTGGCCAAGTTCGGCCTTGTCGTAGTCGGACTCGTCCTTGAAGAGGAGCGGGACGATGCCCTGCGCGATCAGGTTGCGCCGATGGATCCGAGCGAAGCTCTTCGCGATCACCGCGCGCACTCCGAGCTGGAGGGGGGCAAGCGCCGCGTGCTCGCGGCTCGACCCCTGGCCGTAGTTGTGGCCGGCCACGATGAAGCCTCCGCCCCACTCCTTCGCGCGGCGCGGAAACTCCGGATCGCGATGCTGGAACGTGAACTCGGCGATCGCCGGCACGTTGGAGCGGTAGGCCATCACGGTCGCGCCGTCGGGCGAGAGATCACCCGTCGAGATGTCGTCGGGAGCGACGATCAGCACGCGCAGCTCGAGCGAGTCGGGAAGCTCGTCCTGGACGGGCGGCGGCTTGATGTTCGGGCCTCTCGGGATTTCGATCGAGGCTGCCTCATCGGCAGGGACCGGCGCGAGGATGTGCGCCTGGACGACGGCCGGGCGCGCGGCTGGCCGATCGGCCAATTCGGGCATCGGCAACTCGCGCGGGTCGGCGATCTCGCCCGTCAGCATCGAGGCCGCCGCGACCGCGGGCGAGCACAGATAGACCTGGTCGTCGGCCGTCCCGCTTCGGCCCGGGAAGTTCCGGTTGAACGTCCGCAGCGAGCTCGCTCCCGAGGGCGGCGCCTGGCCCATCCCGACGCAGGGACCGCAGGCGGGCTCGAGCATCCGCAGGCCGGCTGACATCAGGTCGACGTAGGTGCCCGACTGCGTGATCTGGTCGAGGATCTGCCGAGAGCCCGGAGTCGCAGTCGCCGAGATCAGCTTCTCGGAGATCCCGCTCCCGCGGAGGACGGCGCCGACGAGCGCCAGGTCCTCGTATGACGAGTTGACCGAGGAGCCGATGCAGACCTGCGCGAGCTCCGTTCCCGCGACCTCGTCGACCGGGACGACGTTGCCGGGGCTGGACGGCTTGGCAACGAGCGGGACGAGCTGCGCGAGATCGACATGTTCCTCTTCGTCGAAGTCGCCCGTGTCCCCGGTCTCGAGAGCGACGAAGTCTTCTTCGCGCTCCTGCTCCACGAGCCAGCTCTTCGTCTCGTCGTCGGCCGGGAAGATCGCGCCCGTCGCGCCGAGCTCGGCGATCATGTTGCAGATCGTCCCGCGCTCGGTGTAGCTCAGCGTCGCCACTCCGGGCCCGGTGAACTCGAAGATCGCCCCGCGGCCCCCGCGCACGCCTCGGCGGCGCAAGAGCTCGAGGATGACGTCTTTTGCCTGGATCCAGGGCCGCTGGAGCTCATTCTCCAGGAAGACCCCGACGACTTTGGGGCACGGAAGCTCGAAGGAGTGGCCCGCCATGCAGACGGCGACGTCGAGCCCACCGGCGCCGATCGCGATCATCCCGCAGGAGCCGGACTGGGTCGTGTGGCTGTCTGCGCCGATGAGCGTTTTGCCGGGAACCGCGAAGCGCTCACAGTGGATGTAGTGGCAGATCCCGTTCCCCGGTCGCGAGAACCAGACGCCGTACTTGGCCGCAATCGCCTGGAGAAACCGGTGGTCGTCCGGGTTCTTGAAGTCGATCTGGAGGATGTTGTGGTCGACGTAGACGACCGCCGTCTCGACCTCGACCCGATCGTGCCCGAAGAGCTCGAACTGCATCATCGCCATCGTCCCCGTGGCGTCCTGCACGAGCGTCTGGTCGACGGAGATCGCGATCTCCTGACCGGGGACGAGCTCGCCCCGCGTCAGGTGCTCTTCGAGAATCGTGCGCGCGAGTGAGGCCATGTTCCGACCTCAGTATCGCAAGAGCGCGCCGACTCCCTCCACCGGATCGAGATCGTGGTGGGCGCTGATCGCCCACGCCGTCCCCCCGTGGGCGACGGTCTGGTGCACGGCGAGATCGAGCCCGTCGTCGTGACGATCCATCTCCGTGCCGTCGAGCGGGCATTGCCCGGCGTCGGCCGAAAGCCGACCGCACGCTGGGCACTGCCAGGCCTCCCTGCTGGCGTTCTCAGCGTAGAGCAGCACCTCGATCCGCTCGTCCGAGGCTGCCTCGAGCGTCTCGTTCCAGCCCGAGGCGGCGCGGCCTCCCCGGCCGGCCTCCTCGCGCCAGCGCTCGATGACCTCGCCTTCCTCCCGGGCACGTGCCGCGTCGAGGATCGGGCCTGCGAGCTCGAGCAGGTCGGCAGGAGACGCGTGCGCCTCGGCGTTCGTCCAGCCGATGACGGCGCTCCGGGTCTCCTTCGACAGCAGCTCCTCGAACTCCGTGCGAATGTCGTCCGAGCAGACGACGATCACCTTCGGCAAGCCCAGCGCGCGCACCCGCCGGTCGAGCTCCTCGGCCACCTCGCGGAGATGCTCGCCGACGAGCTTCTCGATGTGGCGCTGGAAGCGGGACTGCGACCACCCACCCTGATCGTGCCGGCCCGGGACGTCGACGGTCCGGTCGGCGATCTCGCCCAGCCGCCCGGAGCTCAGCCGGAGCAGGTCGCCCCGCTCGCGGCTGACGACCGCGACGATCGCGCCTTCTCCTCGGCCGACCAGCGGCACGAGCGGCGCCAGATGGAACGTCCGGCCGACATGGATCTTGTCCGGCACCGACTCGATGAGCACACGCGGGCGCCAGACGTTGTCGAGCCCGGCCGAGAAGATCGCGATCCCCTGCGCGCCGTCCCGGTCGAACTCGCTCTCGAAGTACTCGCGGATCCGGTCGAAGTCGGCCTTCAGCGCGACTCGCTGGTTGTGCGTGAGGCCGCCGCCGCCGGCTCCCGCGTGCCGTTCGCCCTCCGCGAGCAGCGAGCTCACGCGAGCATCCGCGTCACCGGCCGTGGGCACGATGCTCGGGTCGAGATCGAGATAGAGGCTGATCGCACAGCCCTTCTCAGCTCGAAACTCAGCCAGCTCGCGAAGCCGGTCCCATGTCACGGTTTCCGCCATGCGCCCCTCTCTTTCCCGGGAGAGCGGCGATTCTATTCCTAGCCCCGCTAGCGCTTTCGGGCGAAGGTCAGTTCCCAGTGCACGCGCTCGACGACGCGGCCCGTCTCCTGGTCCTCGAGGTCGATCGTCACCTCGGAGGTCCCGACCGCCGTCTGTTTCGGAACGCGCACATTCTTCAGCGTTCCCTCAGAGAGCTCGCCCTGCGCGTCCGCGAGGCCCGGCCGGATCTCGCGCACCTCCGCGGATTCCGGCGGGCAACCCGAGGGGAGCTCGGGGAGCTTCGCCGCGCGGAACGAGATCTCGTTGCGCGCGCTGCGGAAGAAGCGGAATCTCGCGCCACTCACGGGGCGTCGCCTGCGTGCGCACGGCGAGTGCATCGTGCCCGGAGCGCAGGGTGACCGGACGGTCGTCCTCTGCTCCCCAGTCTGGACGACCTTGCCCGCGACGAACCGCACGACCGCCGGCGCGTACAAGACGCGCCCGTTGCGGAAGGTCACGAACACGGTCGTCGGCCGCACGCTGCGGAGCGTGACGGTGCGTCGGCCAACGGATCCGTGCGAGGTCGGGCACCCGTTCTCTCTTGTTTCGGTGACGGCATTCCAGTCCTTCGTGACCGTCGCCTTGAGGGTGACGCTGAACGCAATCCGCTTCGGCTGTGCGGCCCCGTTAGCCGTGCCCGCGAGGAACGCGAGGAGGGCGACGAGAGCAGTGCCGCCGGTAAGCCACAGATAAACCCGGAATCGCCGCAGGGGTGAATCGTGCCCGCCAGAAGGGGAAGTTTCAAGAGGTCCGATTCGTTGAATAACCTGGAGGCCCGGAAGGGTCCAAATCTCTGGAGCGACATGACTGACAAGGACGTACGAGACCTGATCATCATCGGCGGCGGGCCGGCCGGCTATACGGCCGCCCTCTATGCCGCGCGCGCGAACCTCAATCCGCTCGTGATCGAAGGCATCACCTTCGGCGGCCAGCTCATGATCACGAGCGACGTCGAGAACTACCCCGGCTACCCCGAAGGGGTCCTCGGCCCCGAGATGATGAAGGACTTCCGGGCGCAGGCAGAGCGTTTCGGCGCGGAGTTCCTGACCGAGGACGTGACGTCGGTCGACTTCTCCGAACGGCCGTTCACCGTCGAGGTGGACGGCGACGAGTACCGGGCGCGGGCCGTGATCGTCGCCACCGGCGCCAGCGCGCGCCAGCTCGGCCTCGAGTCCGAGCGAGCGCTCCAAGGGCGCGGCGTGTCGTATTGCGCCGTCTGCGACGCCGCCTTCTTCAGGGGCAAGGACGTCGTTGTCGTCGGCGGCGGCGACTCCGCGATGGAAGAGGCGATCTTCCTGACGAAGTTCGCGGACAAGGTGTACGTCGTCCACCGTCGAGACGATTTCCGCGCCTCTCCGATCATGCTCGACCGCGCACGGGCGAACCCGAAGATCGAGTTCGTCACGAACGCGGTCGTCGACGAGGTGCTCGGCGAGGAGGGCAAGGTGCGGGCGACGCTCGTCCGGGACCTGAACACCGGCGAGACGAGGGAGCTCCCCGCGCAGGGGCTCTTCGTCGCGGTCGGCCACGATCCCAATACGAGTCTCTTCCTCGAGCAGCTCGAGCACGATGCGCCGGGGTACCTGATCGTTCAGCCGGGCTCGACGAAGACGAACATTCCCGGAGTCTTCGCCGCGGGTGACGTCGTCGATCACACCTACCGGCAGGCGGTGACCGCCGCCGGCACGGGTGCGATGGCCGCTCTCGACGCCGAGCGCCTGCTCGCGGCCGAGGAAGGGCACGAGGCGGCAGCCCTCACGGCGCCCCGCATCGAGGCCGAAACCGCAGAGGTCTAGATGGCGAGGGCTACCTGGGTCGATCTGCTCGACCCTGACCGCGCAGAGCTCGAGGGACACCTCCCGAAAACGCTGCAGCAGAGCGCGATCGACCGGCTCCTCGCCGCTGCAGAGCACGACGACGAGCCGAGGCCGACGCTTCAGACCCACGGCGACTACGTCTTCGGCGTCTTCCTCGTCGCGGTGGCGGTGCCGGAGGAGGACCGGGTCTTCTACCAGGAGATAGACGTCGTCCTCACCCGAGAGTTCCTGCTCACTGTGCGCAAGACGCCGCCCGGCGAGGAGCCGTACGACATCGGCCCGGTGAGGACGATCTGCCCGGAGGGCGAGGAGCCTGAGTCGGGGATGATCCTGTACCACCTCGTCGACGACGTCGCCGAGCGTTACCTCAACTTGATCGACGCCGTCAACGACGAGATCGACGAGCTCGAGGACAACGTCGAGAAGTGGGCGAACGAGAAGGTGCGCCAGCGCCTGTCAGATCTGCGCCACGACCTCCTCCACATCCGGCGCACGCTGGCGCCGACGCGCGACGCCGTTCGCCGCATCGTCGACGGACGGCTCGAGCTCGAAGCAGGAGTCGAAGCCTTCCCGCGCGGGGTGGAGCTGCACTTCGCCGACGCCTACGACAAGCTGCTCCGCGCCTCGGAAGGGCTCGAGCTCTCGCGCGACCTCGTGGCGAGCGCACGGGACTACCACCAGTCGAAGATCTCGAACGACCAGAACGAGGTGATGAAGAAGCTGACCGCGATCGCCTCGATCCTGCTCGTCCCGACCTTCATCGTCGGGCTCTACGGGCAGAACTTCAAGCACATTCCGGAGCTCCACTGGAGCTTCGGCTATTGGTGGTCCTGGGGCTGGATTCTCGCGAGCACGGCCTTCCAGCTCGTGTACTTCCGCCGCAAGGGCTGGATCTAGCCTCTGCGCCTCCGGAAGACTGCCCAGGCGACGGCGGCGATCGCAACAACCGCGAGCACCGCGAGGGCGACGTAACCGGCAGTGTGCAGCACCGCGACGAAGGCCTCGCCGACGACATACGCGAGGACGCCGACGGTGATCGCCCAGGCAATCCCGCCGGCTGCGTTCCAGGCGAGGAACTTCGGCCAGCGCATGCGGTTGGCTCCGGCGAGCCAGGCCGCGGTCACCCGGAGGAAGGGGAGCCAACGGCCCAGGAAGACGGTCTTGCCGCCGTGTCGTGCGAAGAAGGCCTCCCCTCGCCGCAGGAAGGCCTGCCGCTGGTCCTGGAGCCGCCCGGGGCGTGTGAGCAGCCGGCGCGCGCCCTTGCGGCCGAGCAGGTAGCCGAAGTTGTCTCCGACGATCGCGGACGCCGCGGCCGTTGCCACGACGAGGGGCAACGAGAGCTTTCCCTGCGAGGCGAGCACGGCAGCCGTGATCAGCGCGGTCTCCCCGGGCACCGGCACACCGGACGACTCGCCGCCGACGAGCAGGGCAACCAAGACGTAGGCGAAGCCGCTCGCGGGCAGCGCGACGAGGACGAAAGTACTCACCCTGCGAGGTTAGACCGCCTGGCTACGATCGGGCAGATGGCCTGGTACATCTGCCCGAACTGCAAGCACAGACTCGTCGACATCGACGGGGTCGAGGGTTTCTCCCAGCAGGCTCCCGCGTGCCGGCGTTGCGGCTTCGGCTTCCTGTTCGAACTGCTGGATGACTATTACCCCGCGCCGACGACAGGCTTCGTCGTCTGCGACGCGGAGGGGCGGATCCTCGCGCTCGGCCGCGGAGTGTTCGAGCTGACCGGATACCGCGAGGAGGACGTGCTCGGCAAAGAGGTGATGGATGCGTTCGGCCTGTCGGGGTTCGAGGAGGGCAAGAACCCGGCCGAGCTGGCCCGCGAATGGGGAGTCCGCCGCCTCGACGAGAAGCTCGGCGTGCGAACAAGAAGCGGCCTCGAGCAGCAGGTGACGGCAGATTTCTTCCCGGCCTACGACGCCGACGGCGGCCTGATGGTCGCCCTCACGAGGCGCGCCTAGACCCAGCCGAAGCGACTTTGCAACAGACTGTTGCTAAGTCTGGTGAGGTGCGAACTGTTGCGCTCTTGTCACAGAGCGTGGCGGCATCGGAGCCCACACTCGGTTCATGCCGCGTGCTGCACCCCATGTCGACGCACGACTCGTCGCGGGGCTCGCGAAGTTGGACAAACCCGGCCGGCCGATCGCGGAGACGCACCGGGTAGTCGGCTTGCTCGCAGACGAGTTGGGTCTGACCCGACCGAGCTACGAACAGGCAAGGACGATCGTCCACTTGCTGCGCAGCGCTAAGCGGGACCCCGAGGTGGGCCAGGTGTTGCTCGACATCACCATGCGGGTACGCCCACCCGAAGCAATACTCGACGTCCTCGCGGGCACCACCTAAACGACTTTGCAACAGTCTGTTGCTAAGTCAGAGGTGGCGGCACAGAGTGGTGCTCCGATGCACGATGCGCGTATGCCGTCCCGGAGCCAGACTCGACGTCCCGGCGGCACCAATTAAACGACTTTGCAACAGTCTGTTGCTAAGTCAGAACGGCGGCACAGACTGGCGGACGGTCAAACGGTCCAGCGGTCAGACCGTCACACGGTCGTTCCGTTAGACGCGGCTCGAGGGGCAGAGATCGTTGAGGACGCAGTCTTCGCAGCGCGGCTTGCGCGCGAGGCAGATTCGGCGGCCGTGCCAGATCAGGAGGTGCGGGAAGACGCGCCAGTGCTCGCGCGGGACGATCTTCATCAGGTCGCGCTCGATCTTGACCGGGTCTTCGTGCCTCGTGAGGCCGAGCCGCTGGGAGAGGCGGCGGACATGGGTGTCGACCACGATGCCCTGTGTGTGGCCGAGCTCGGACGCGACGACGTTCGCCGTCTTCCTCGCGACCCCGGGGAGGCGCGTCAGCTCTTCGAGCGTGCGCGGCACCTGGCCGTCGAACTCCTCGACCAGCATCTTCATCGTCCCGCGCAGCGACTTCGTCTTCTGCCGGAAGAAGCCTGTCGGCCGGATGTCGTTCTCGAGCTCCTCGACCGGCACCGCGAGATAGTCCTCGGGCCGGCGGTACTTGCGGAACAGGGCCGGCGTGACGCGGTTCACGTTCACGTCGGTCGTCTGCGCCGAGAGCATCACGGAGACGAGCAGCTCGAGCTCGTTCCCGAAGGTGAGGGCGATCGTCGCGTCCGCGTGCTCGACGAGGAGCCGCTCGATGATCGGGGCGATTCGCGCCCGCTTCGGCCCGACGCGCTTCCGGGCCTCGGAGACGAAGCTACGCACCGTTGAGGCGCGGCCCGGCGCAAACGAGGTCGAGCGCGGGGCACGTTGGACAGGCGTAGTCGCTCGGCGTCGGGCGGAACTCACCGGCCTGGATCGTCGCGATCGCCGCCGATAGCTCCACCTCGAGCGCCGGCACGTCGTCGAGCCCGAAGGAGCTACTGACGAGGTCGTCCGGCCGCTCGAGGAACTGGTACACGACCTCGACCTCGGAGGCGCCCGCCCGCAGGATCGCGAGCGCATACACGAGCCGTTGGAGCCGGTACTCGCGCTCGACGACCTCAGCGGGGGTCGCGCCCTCGAGCACGTTCGTCTTGTAGTCGAGCACGAACGCCCGGCCATCAGCCTCGTGGAACACATCAACGCGGCCGCGCAGGAGGACGCCGTCGTGCTCGAACGAGAACGAGCGCTCGACTGACGCACCGGCGAGCGACGCGATCCGCTGGGCGAGGCCCGACCGGCAGTAGTCCTCGACCAGTCCCCGGATGCGAGCGATTTCCTCGTCGGTCGCCGTCGGATGGCGCGCCCGTACGGCTTCCGCCAGGTCGGCCGGCGGCTCCGGCGACGCCAGGTCGAGCTGTTCGAGGAGGACATGCACGGCGTCGCCGATCTCGGTCGCGGCCAGGCCGCCTTCCCCGGAGCCACGGGACGGCTTCGTCTCCCGAAGCCCGACGATCCGCTCCGCGTAGAACCGGTAGGAGCACCGCTCGTAGAGCGCAAGAGCGCTGTACGAGAGCGCCCGCACGCGGTTCGCCGGCGGCTCCGGCAGCGGTACGAGGTCGGGCAGCCTGGGCGCGTCGCTGATCGCAACGCTCCCGTCCTCGAGTGCGAAGAGCGCGAGCTGCGGATCCTCCGTTGTCTCATCGGCTTCGATCGCGGCCGGCTCGTGGCCGTCGAACCGGTCGAGCCGCAGGATGAGCCGGGCCCCGTCGCGCTCGATCTCCACCGGAGCGTCGGCCGCGTCTTCGAGCTCCTTCGCGTCGAGCCGCGCAAGCACCCAGCCGATCGGAGTCGACTCGTCGCCGTTGCGTTTCGGGTCGATCGAGCCCGACACGATCAGCCGGTCGATCGCGCGCGTCATCGCGACGTAGTACAGGCGCCGGCGCTCCGCCTCGGCGGCCTCGTCTTCGACCTTCTTTACCTCCTCGTAGTCGGAGGTCGCGAGCCGCGTTCCCGTCGACGGATCGGCAACGCGGAAGCCGAGGCGCCCGTCGGGGAGGCAAAGGATCTCGTCCGTGTCGCGAGCCGCCCCGCGGCGGCCCGCGTCGGCGACGATGACGACCTTGAACTCGAGGCCCTTTGCGCCGTGGATCGTGAGCAAGCGGATGACGTCTGTGCCCTCCTCCTCGGCAACCGCTTCGAGCTCGGAGGCGCCGACTGTGCCCTGCTCGCGAACGAAGCGGACAAAGCCTTCGACGTCGGGGCCGCGCAACTCCTCGTACGAGCGCGCCAGCCGAGCCAGCTTGCGCAGGTTCGCGTAGCGGCGCCGCCCGTCCCACTGCGCGAGCACCGCCAGGTCGTAGTCGTGGTCGGCGATGATGCGCTCGCAGAGCCGCTCCAGCGAGAGCCGCGGAGCGAGACCCGCCAGGCGGTCGTAGCGCTGTTTGAAGGCGCGGAAGAACTGGGCGTCGCGATCCGAGAGGCCTGCCGGCAGCGAGCGTTCGAGCCCGACGAACAAGGGGCGGCGCTCGGCAGCCCGCCGCAGATGCATGAGCGCATCATTCGAGACGCCCACGAACGGCGAGGCCAGCACGGTGACGAGCGCCTCGTCGTCGTAGCGGTTGTGCAGCAGCCGCAGGTAGGCCAGGAGGTCGACGACCTGCTGCTGGTGGTAGTAGTCGCGCCCGGTCGCGCGGAAGGTCGGGAGCCCGAGCTCGCGCAGCGCCTCCTCGTACAGCTTCGCGTCGGTCCCCGCCGCGAAGAGAAGGACGATCTCGCCAGGGGTCGCCTCGCCCGTGTCGACGAGATCCTTGACGCGCGTCGCCACATGCTTGGCCTCTGCGGCGCGCCAGTGCGTGCCGGTGTCCTTGTAGGTCGCCTTATCCGTGACGAGCAGCTCGACGGCCGCGCCGAACGCCGGATCGGCAAAGCGGCCCGCTGCCGAGAGCGGCTGGAACGAGTCGCCGAAGTCGGCCGAGAAGAGGTGGTTGATGACGTCGAGCACCTCGGGCCGCGAGCGGTAGTTCTCCGTCAGCGCCAACACGCCGCCGGAGGCCTCACGGCGTTCGCGAAAGACGTCGACGTCCGCGTGCCGGAAGCGGTAGATGGACTGGAACTCGTCGCCGACGAAGAACAGGTCCTCGGTGGCCAGGAGATCGATCAGCTCGCATTGGAGGCGGTTCGTGTCCTGGAACTCGTCGACGAGCACGGAGCGGAAGCGCCAGCTCTCGCGGTCGCGGATCGCCGGGTGATCCCGCAAGAGGGTCCTCGCATTGAGTTGCAGATCCTCGAAGTCGAGCGCAGACTCGGCCTCCTTGGCCCCTGCGTAGGCGTCGGCGAAGCGCCGCAGCAGCTCCTCGAGGAGCCCCCGGTCCTGGGCCGCGAGCTCGTCGAGCGCCGCCTGCTCGACGGCGTGGCGCGCCTCTTCGTAGCTCGCGAACAGGGCACGCGGCCCGCCGCGGGCCGCCAGGTCGGAGAGGTCGATCAGCCGCTCGGCCGAGGGGGGGCGCTCCAGGAGGTCGAGCGCACGCGCGGCGCTCTCCCGCGCCGTCTCGGCCTTCTCCAGGCCGGCCGTGTCCTCGAGCACGCAGCGCGCTGCCTCGCGCAGCTCCTCGATCCGCGTCGCCAGCGCCGGCCGCTCTGCGATCTCGAGCACGAGGTCCCGGCCCGCCGAGCGCAGCGTCTCGTAGACACCGGTCAGCATCCGCCGCAGCCCGCGCGCGCGATAGGTCGCGAGCAGCCGGATCCGCTCGGAATCTCCGGACGCGCAGAAGGCCTCGAGCGCCTGCTCGAATGCCTCGCCGGCGAGCACCCGCGACTGATTCTCGTCCAGAACCCGGAACTGCGGGTCGATGCCCGCCTCGAACGGATGCGCCTTCAGCAGCCGGTGACAGAAGCCGTGGATCGTCGAGATCCAGGCGCCGTCCAGCTCGCGCGCGAGATCGTGGCGCCCGAGCTCGGCGAGCCGCGCTCGGATTCGTCCGCGCAGCTCGCCCGCGGCCCGCTCGGTGTACGTGATCGCCAGCACCGAGTCGATGGGCAAGCCGCGGTCGCAGACCGCCCGCACGAAGCGCTCGACGAGCACCGTCGTCTTGCCCGTGCCCGCGCCCGCCGAGACGAAGACGAGCCCGCCTGCGTCGATCGCCGCGAGCTGCTCCTCGTTCGGCGCCCGCGTCTCCTCGACCACGGTCACGACCTCGCCACCCGGCACATCGACCACAGATCGCACCAGGTCGGGCAGGGGAAGCCGCCCTTCGGGTCGTGCCGCACCTCGCCCGAGCGGATGCGCTCGACGAAATTGACGGCGTGCTCCTTCGCCCGCTCGGTCTGGGCCCAAAAGGCCTCCTCGTCGAGATAGTCATTCGCGGAAAAGCCGGGCACGTCGTCCGCCGCCTCTGCCCTCAGCAGGCCGCGGGCCTGCCGCTCGCCGGCGAGCGCTCGGTAGAGCCCGCCCAGCGGCTCGATCCCGACGAGATCGCGCAGGACGAGCATGTAGAGCGGGATCTGCAGCTTGAGCTCGGACTCGATCTTAGCCGCCGAGTGGACCGTCTTCCCGGACTTGTAGTCCTGGACGATCCCGCGCGCGCTGAACGGGTCGAGGTCGATCCGGTCGATCTTCCCCGTGACCGCGAAGCCGTCGATCTGCAGCCCGCTCTGCAGCTCGGGTGCGGAGCGATCGGAGCCGAAGGAGACCTCGAAGCGCCTCGGAACAAGGCCGAGCGGCGACTCCGCCTCTTCGCGGACGTAGTGCTCGAGATCGCGCCACAGGCTCTCCTCGAGCTCGCGGTGCTGGAGGTCGGTGAGCTCGAGCCAGACGCCGCTCTCGATCGCCTCGGCCAGGCACTCGCGCAGGAAGACGAGACCGTCGTCGAGCCGCTCCGCGTCGAGCCGCTCGATCCCGAGGCGCTTCGGAATCCCGGAGAAGAACTTGTAGAGCGTCTGGTGCGCGATCGAGCCGCGGAGGCGCGCATCGACCTCGCCGTCGATCGTGCGCGGCGAGATCACGCGCTCGATGAACCAGATCGACGAGCAGTCGGCGAAGCCCTCGAGCTCGGTGACGCCGAAGGTGGCCCGAGCCCGAAGGTCGTCGAGCAACACCTGGTCGGTGATCTCGGTCGGCCGCGAGAACGCCCCACGCGCTCGGTCGAGGCGGCGCTCCCAGCCGTTCGCAAGCGCCAGTGCGGAGGCTTCGCCTGCGTCCGTGGCCGCGAGCGCGCTCAGCGCGCGGAGCCGCTCGCGATCCGTAGGCGCCTCGTCCAGACGCCAGGTGAGCGAGGCGAGCGACCGCCGCCGCGTCCACCGGGCGACGTCGTCGGCGCCGTAGAGCGCGCGCACCTCGCCCCAGAACGGGCTCGGCTCGCGCGGCGAGCCCTCGTCGCTTGCCGCCTCGCGAACGAGGTAGAGACGCTGAGACGGCCTGGTGCATGCCGTGTAGAAGAAGTAGCGCTCGCGCGAGACGGAATCCGGCTTGACGAGGCGCGCTTGCCGCGAGCGCTCGTCGATCGAGCGGCGCTCCTCGTCCGCGATGAAGGGCGAGCTCTGCGCGCGACGCGGCAGGCTCCCCTCCTCGAGGCCGAGCAGGAACACGACTTCGGTTCGCCGTGTCCGGGCCCGGAGCAGGTCTGTGACCGCGACTCGTCCCGGCTCATCACCCCGGGCCAGGCGGAGCTCTGCTCGCTCGAGTGCGCCGAAGATCTCCTCGCGGCTGAGCGCGCCCCCGAGATCGAGCCAGGCCTGGAGCTCGTCCAGGAGCTCCGCAACGGCCTTCTCCGCCCGCAGATCGAGGATCGCCTCCTCGCTCACGGGCGGGGCTTCGACCCCGTACGCCGCCCGCACCATCGAGCGTGCGAGCCCCCGCACGGCCGCCAGCAGGTCGGCCTCCTCCCTGAAGATGTCGAGCACTCGGAGCGGCTGCCCGCGGAGCTTGAGCGTCTCCTCGACAACTCGGATCGGGTCGTTGATCGCCCTGCCGCGCAGCCGCCCCTCCAGATAGTCCACGTGTGCGCGGGTGAGACCCGAGAACGGAGAACGCAGGAAGCCGTAGAGGTCTTGCCGATCGCCTCCGAGCCACTCGAAGCGCAGGAGCGAGAAGAGCGCCTTGCCGAAGGCGGTCCGCCCGACCCGGATTCGCCCCTCGATCGCGAACGGAACTCCGATCGCGCTGAACGCGGTCTCGATCTGGGCGCGGTGGCGATCGAGGTTCGGGCAGACGAGGAGGATCTCGTTAGGGGCGGTGCCACCCCGGATCAGGTCCAGCGCCTCCTCGGCGACCAGCTCGAGCGTCCCACGTGCGCCGGCCCCCTCGAGAAAGCGGACCGACCCGTCGAGCTCGGGGGCGACCGGTGGCTGCTCGGAAAAGAGATGGCGCTCGAGGTGCACGAGCGCCGCCGGGGCGATCTCGCCGTAGCGGGGCGGTAGCTCTTCGATGCGCCCGGCAGCGAGCGCCGTCAGGTCGTCCGACGTGCGGCGCAGCGAATCGAAGGCGGCCCGGTTCGGCTCGTAGGGCAGCGAGACGGTCACCTCCGCGCGCCCGGCGAGCGCCTGGAGCAGCGCCCATTCGGCGCCAGTCAGATCCTCGAAGCCGTACGCGAAGACGGGGCGGCCCTCCCAGGACTCGAGCTCTGCCGCGACACGCTCGGCGGCGTACCGGCGGCGCAGGTCGCGGTCCCACAGCTCGAGACGATCGAGCTCGGAGCGGTAGGCTCCGTACAGGCGGCCGAGGTCGCCCTCCAGGTCGGCCGGCTCGACGAGACCGGACTCGAGCTCGCTCAGCGCGCTGGAGAGCGCATCGGCGAAACCGCCAAAGCGCGCCGATCCTCCGAGCCCGTTCAGGGACGCCGCCGAGACCGCGGTGCGGACGATGAGTTGCCGTTGCGCATCGGTGACCACGGGCCGGTTGGCGCCGCCGTCGCGGGCGAGGCGCTCGAAGAGATCATCGAAGGTCCCGATTCGCCCCGAGAGGAGCGCGCCGCGCCTGGCGAGGAGCTCGCGCTCGATCCGCTCGACGTCCGATCCGTAGGGCACGATGAGCACCGGATCACGGTCGAGCGCGTCCAGGTAGCGCTCGAGGAGCAGCGCAACCTTGCCGGCGTTCGCCGGTCCTGAAAGCAGCGTCAAGCCTTGCCGGGAGGCCATCGACCTATCGTAGACCTGCGGTCCGACGTCTCCCGGACGCGGATCAGGCCCTGTGCGGAACGTGCGTCAAACGCGGGTCGGCTGCCGCGTGCCGACTACTTCGCGCCGACTGCTGACTTCGGCCGGCGGCCTCGCCTCGCCGCTGCGTGGCCGGGCATCCCGCTCGCGCAGTTGTCGCAAAGGTCTGCCTGCTTCGAGCCGCGCCGCGCGTCGGTGTAGTTCAGCCGCAATGTCGCGCCCTTGCCTTCACCGACCTCAAGACCACAGTTGTCGCAAACGAGAATGGTCTTTCGAGCCATGTAATTGCCTCCTGAAAAGGATGAACGGGGGAGGAAGGAGCGTACCGGAATGTGACAGGTAATTCACGCCGCAACTCGCGCCCGTCGAATTCGCCACGAACGCAACAAACCGAGGAGCGCTCGCTCCTTGCGATCGAGCCCGGTATCGCGTGCTCCGACGACGCGCAATAGGATCCAATCAATGGCAGAAATGACGATTGCCGTCCTCGAAGGGGACGAAACCGGGCAGGAGCTCCTAGACGAGGCGCTCCGGGTGCTCGATCCCGAGGTCGTCGGCTTCGACCTCGACTTCGACCGGTACGACCTCTCGCTCGAGTCGCGCCGCGCGACGAAGAACCAGGTCGTCTATGAGGCTGCGGCCGCGATTCGGACGCACGGACTCGGGCTGAAGGCCGCGACGATCACGCCGGAAGGGGCCGACGACGTCGGCTCTCCGAACCGGATCCTCCGCGAGGAGATCGGCGGCCGCGTGATCGTCCGTACGGGCCGGCGGATCCCGGGCGTCATTCCCCACGGCGGCGTGCACGCGCCGATCTCGGTCGTCCGCATGGCCGTCGGCGACGCCTACGGTGCGAAGGAATGGCGAGAGGGCGAAGGGATGGACGAGGCGGCCTTCCGCACCGAGCGGATCGAGCGCCGGATCTGCCACGGGGTCGCCGAGTTCGCCTTCCAGCTCGCGCAGCGGACCGGCGCCAAGGTCTTCGGGGGGCCGAAGTACACGGTCAGCCCGGTCTACGAGGGGATGCTGAAGGAGGAGATGGACGCCGCTGCGCAGCGCCACCCGGACGTGCTCTACGAGCCGCAGCTCATCGACGCCACCTTTGCGCTGCTGATCGCAACCGCCGGCGACCCGCTCGTCATCCCCTCGCTCAACCGCGACGGCGACATCCTCTCCGATCTCGTCCTCCCGCTCTTCGGGTCGATCGCGGGCGCGGAGTCGCTGCTCGTCGCGTTCGGCGACGACGATCCCGAGCACATGAGCGCCGTGATGGCCGAGGCCGCCCACGGCACCGCCCCCGCGCTCCAGGGCAAGAACGTCGCGAACCCGCTGGCGATGATCCTCGCCGGCGCGGCGGTGCTCGCCTACGCGGGCGAGGAGGGCGAGCAAGCGTCGCGGGCGATCCGCGAGGCCGCTCTCGAGGCCGTCGCGGAGGGCTTCCGCACGGCGGATCTCGGCGGCCACGCAGGCACGACCGAGTTCACCGACGAGGTCATCCGACGGACGAAGACAAAGCGCGAGGTCTGGTCGACGCTCTAAGAGGCAGCGGCTTCGTGCCAGACGAGCGCGTCGAGCTCGCCCTCGCCCCACGCCACGACAAAGACGCCGACCAGCTCTGGGTCGAACTGGGATCCGGCGCAGCGTTCCAGCTCCTCGAGAGCGTCCGCCACGTGTCTCGGCGGGCGATACGGGCGGGTCGAGGTCATCGCGTCGAACGAGTCCGCGACGGTCAGGATCCGCGCCTCCAGGGGGATCCGTTCTCGGGAACGGCCACGGGGATATCCCGCCCCGTCCCAGCGCTCGTGGTGGTGGAGCACTGACGGCAGGATCTCGCGGGGCGCGCCGAGCGAACGGAGCATGCGCACGCCGGCCGCCGGATGGCGGCGCACCTGGACGAACTCGAGTTCGCTCAGGGGCCCGGGCTTCAGCAGGACCGCCGGCGGGACGGAGAGCTTGCCCACGTCGTGGAGCAGCGCCCCGAGCCGCAGCACCGAGAGCCGCTCCTGCTCGAGGCCGATCGCGTTCGCCATCGCCTTGGCGAAGACGGTGACGCGCGAGGCGTGACCCCTTGCGTAGGGGTCACGGGCTTCGATCGCGGCCGAGAGTTGCGCAAGGCTCCCCACAGACCTCGACTGTTCAAGATCGAGGCGCGGTTCCCTGCCTCTAGGATCCGCCGGGCATGAGGGTTGGCGTCCCAAAGGAGACTGCGGCGGGCGAGCGGCGCGTCGCGCTCGTGCCTGACATCGTGGGCAAGCTGGTCGCGTCCGGGATCGACGTCGTCGTCGAGCCGGGGGCCGGCGTCGCTGCGTCGTTCACCGACGACGCGTTCAAGCAAGCCGGCGCAGCTCTCGGGAATCCCTGGGAAGCCGAGATCGTCGCGAAGGTGCGCAAGCCGAGCGCCGACGAGGTCGCCCGGCTGCATGACGGCCAGGTGCTCATCGGTTTCCTGCAGCCGCTGACCGATAAGGAGGGGATCGAGCAGCTCGCCGCGCGCGGCGTGAACGCCTTCGCGATGGAGTCGATCCCGCGCATCACGCGCGCGCAGCCGATGGACGCGCTCTCGTCCCAGGCGACGGTCTCGGGCTACAAGGCCGTCGTCCTCGCGGCCGACCGGCTGCCGAAGTTCCTGCCGATGCTGATGACCGCCGCCGGCACGGTTGCCCCCGCGAAGGTGCTCGTGATCGGCGCGGGTGTCGCAGGGCTCCAGGCGATCGCCACAGCGCGGCGCCTCGGCGCGGTCGTCTCCGGATTCGATGTGCGGCCCGTCGTCAAGGAGCAGGTCGAGAGCCTCGGGGCCAAGTTCCTGGATCTCGGCGTCGTCGGCGAGGAGACCGAGGGCGGCTACGCGCGCGAGCTCTCCGAGGAGGAGCAGCGCCGCCAGCAGGAGGAGCTCGAGAAGCGGATCGGCGAGTTTGACGTCGTCGTCACGACGGCGCTCATTCCCGGGCGACCGGCGCCGAAGCTGATCCCGCAGTCGGCGATCGAATCCATGCAGCCCGGCTCGGTGATCGTCGACCTCGCCGCCGAGGCGGGCGGCAACGCCGACCTGACCCAGCCCGACCAGGAGGTCGACCACCAGGGCGTCACGATCCTCGGCCCGACGAACCTGCCGAGCACGATGCCCTATCACGCGAGCCAGCTCTACGCGCGCAACGTCTCGTCACTCGTCCAGCACCTGGCGCCTGAGGGGAAGCTCACGCTCGACTTCGAGGACGAGATCACGGCGGGCGCCTGCGTCACGCGCAAGAAGGTGGAAGCTTGAGCTACCAGCTCGTCACAGAGATCACGATTCTGGTGCTCGCGGCCTTCGTCGGCTTCGAGGTCATCTCGAAGGTGCCGACGCTCCTGCACACGCCGCTCATGTCCGGCACGAACGCGATCCACGGGATCGTCATCGTCGGCGCGATCGTCGTCATGGGGACCCCCCACCCCGGGCTCTTCATGCGGCTCGTCTCGTTCGTCGCGGTCATCCTCGGGACGGCGAACGTCGTCGGCGGCTTCGTTGTCACCGACCGGATGCTCGAGATGTTCAAGAAGCGTCCCGACGCGCCGCCGGACAAGCCTTCGTGAGCCCCACGACTGCGAACCTGCTGTACCTGATCACGATCGCGGCGTTCATCCTCGCGCTGCGCTTCCTCTCCTCCCCGCGGCACGCGCGCTTCGGCGTCCAGATCGGCGCCGCGGGGATGATCTGGGCCGTTCTCGTCACGCTCGCGCTCAAGGAGGTGCGAACCGGCTGGTGGTGGATGGCGGCCGGGATCGTGATCGGCTCGGTGATCGGGGTCGTCGGCGCGAGGAAGGTGAAGATGACCGCGATGCCGCAGATGGTGGCGCTGTTCAACGGCGTCGGCGGCGGCGCGGCGGCCCTCGTCTCGCTCGTCGAGTTCCACAGTGTCTGGGCGAACGTGGGCGACGTCGGCGTCGAGCGCGCGATCGCGACGGTCTTCTCGGCGCTCGTCGGCTCGATCTCGTTCGCCGGCTCGCTCGTCGCCTTCGGGAAGCTCCAGGAGCTCGTCAGCGGGCGCCCGATCACGTATCCGGGGCAGCAGTTCGGGAACGCGCTGCTGTTTGGCGGCTCGATCGCGCTTGCGGCCGTGGCCATGGGCTCGGTCGAGTTCTGGCTGCTGGCGGCGGCGATCGGTGCGGCGGCGCTCTTCGGGATCGTGTTCGTGCTCCCGATCGGCGGCGCCGACATGCCGGTCGTGATCTCGATGCTGAATGCGTTCACCGGCCTCGCCGCAGCGGCGACCGGCTTCGTGCTGCACTCGAACGTCCTGATCGTGAGCGGAATGCTCGTCGGCGCCTCCGGAACGCTGCTGACGACGCTGATGGCCCGCGCGATGAACCGCTCCCTCGCCAACGTCCTGTTCGGCGCGTTCGGGAAGGTCGTCGCCACGCCGGATGCGGCGGGCGCTGGGCCCGAAGGCGGGACGGTGCACACGGCGACGGCCGACGACGTCGCGGTCATGCTCGCGTTCGCGCGTCGCGTCGTCTTCGTTCCCGGCTACGGTCTCGCGGTCGCCCAGGCCCAGCACGACGTTCGCAACCTGGCGGAGCTGCTGGAAGAGAGGGGTGTGGACGTCCGCTACGCGATCCACCCGGTCGCGGGCCGCATGCCGGGGCACATGAACGTCCTGCTCGCCGAGGCCAACGTCCCCTACGACCAGCTGTACGAGATGGACACGATCAACCCTGAGTTTCCCCAGACCGACGTAGTGCTCGTCGTCGGCGCCAACGACGTCGTCAACCCGGCCGCGCGCAACCAGCCCGGGAGCCCAATCTACGGGATGCCGATCCTCGACGTCGACAAGGCGCAGAACGTCGTCGTCGTCAAGCGGAGCATGTCGCCGGGATTCGCGGGCATCGACAATCCGCTCTTCTACGAGCCGAAGACGGTCATGCTCTTCGACGACGCGAAGGCGGCGATGGAGAAGCTAATCGCGGCCGTCAAGGCCGTTTGAGCTCGGTTCCGTTTCTGTCCGGCCGCGACGTCGAGGCCGCGGTCTCGCCGGAGCGCGCGCTCGAGGCCGTGCGCGACGCGTTCATCGCCTATGCGCGCGGCGAGTGGTCAATGCCGCCGAAGGTCTACGTCCCGGCGTATCCGGCGGGGGACTTCCGTGCGATGCCGGCCCTCGGCGCCGGCCATGCGTCCTTGAAGTGGGTCACGTCCTTTCCGGGCAATCCGGCGCAGGGCCTGCCGACGGTCTCGGGCCTCGTCCTGCTCTCGGACGCCTCGAACGGGATGCTGCGCGCCGTGCTCGACGCGGGCGCGGTCACTGCGCTCAGGACGGGCGCTGCTGCGGTGCTTGCCGCCGAGACGCTCGGCCGCCCGGACGCGCAAACGGCCGCCGTCGTCGGCGCGGGCGTGAACGGAAAAGCCGCCGCCCGCACGTTCCTCGCGCGAGGCCGCAACGTCGCGCTGTACGACGTCGACCCGAATCGCGCGCAACAGGCAGCTGACGAGCTCGGCGCATCGGTCGCCACAAGAGAGGAAGCGCTCGCGGCCGATCTGCTCGTGACGATGACTCCGGGTCACGAGATCCTCCTCCCCGAGGGCTCGCTGCAACCCGGCCAGCACGTGAGCCTGATGGGCGCCGACGGCCCCGGCAAGGCCGAGGTCGCCGTCGAGGAGCTCCTTCGCGCCCGGATCTTCGCCGACGACGGGGAGCAGTCGGCACCGTCGGGAATACTCGATCCCGCAGCTCGCGTCCGGCTCTACGCCGATGACTGGGAACAAGCTAGCCACAATGGCGAACTCGCGCACGCCGTCGAGGCCGGTGGGATTACCCAGGAGGATGTGACCCAGCTTGGCGACGTGCTCGCCGGTACAGCGCCCGGCCGTCAGTCGAAGGACGACATCACGATCTTCGACTCCACAGGGCTAGCGATTCAGGACTTGGCCGTCGCGCTCGCGGCAATGGAGCGCGCCGACGGACTTGACCTCCCGACGCTTGAACTCTAGGAGCACACCACGTCCGACGAGCCAGTCGTCTACATCGACCGCCAGTACGACGAGGAGTCGGACGACGACCGTCCGCAGCCCTGGTTTCGCCAACGACGCATCCCCGGCGACGCCGAGTGGGTCGCAACGACGAGCGGTACCGCGGAGATTGACGAAGACGCGGCGTTTGACACTGTGGATGAGGCGATCGCCTGGGGCCGCGAACGTGCTGAAATCGTCCTGGTGCGACTAGGCGGCGACATCGAGGCCGTTTACTCCGCGGGCCGTCGGGCCGCTAGATGGAGCACGGTCGACGACAGTTCCTGGCCATTCCCGCCATGGCCTCCGAAGAGCTGGTCCGACTACGCGGGGCCACCAGAACCTGGCTGGCCCGATTTCTACGAGTCCGATGACGATTAGCGCAGCGAGCACGGCATCGAGCAGGGGAACCACGAACTAGATCCGAGAACCCTTGTCGGACCTGGGAGCAGGCCAGCCACAACGGCGAGCTCGTGCACGCCGTCGAGGCGGGGGTGCTGGAGCGAGAGCAGGTGACCGAGCTCGGGGCCGTCCTCGCGGGCGAAGCGCCGGGCCGGCGCGAGCGACGCGGAGGTCACGGTCTTCGACTCGACCGGGCTCGCGATCCAGGACCTCGCGATCGCGCTGGCCGCGATCGAGCGAGTCGACGACCTCGACCTTCCGACACTCGAGCTCTGAGGCGGGGTCAGGCGCCGCCGGACCGGGACGATCTGAAGAACAACCCGTCCCGCAGAACGTGCACGAGCACGTCATCCCATTCGCCGTTGTTGAAGAGGAGCTGGCACTGAAAGTGGACCTGGAGAGCGCCTGTGGCATCACTGGTGCAATCAGCCGATTCGACCCGAACTCTCTCGCCACTCTCTGTGCGGAACATCTTTCCCACCATCGCGCGCTTGATGCCGAAAGCGGTCATCGGCTGACCGTGCGGGCCGCTGTGGTCGTGGTCGGACGCTTCCGAGCCTGAGGATCCGGCTCGGAGGAGAGCGAATCCAACGAAGATGACGGCGGCGACGGCTCCGCCCTTGCCGAGCCGCGAGCGCCTCTTCGGCTTCAACGTGTCGTCATTTCCCGCCTGCTCCCACCCAACCGGGGGCGAGCCCACAGCGATCGCCAAGCCATCTGTTCCCGAGACGCTCGGCTCATTCAGGCGCCCGAGCCTCAGCCAAGCGACCGCGTTGGCGCCGAGCACGAACCAGTTGAAGAAGAAGCTGATCATTCCCCACCAGCCCTGCGCCAGCGTGCGCAGCGTGAAGTTGCGCACGAGGCGGCGCCCGCACGCCCGGCAGGCGACGGCCCTCACTGTGATGAAGCGCTGAAGGTAGAAGAGGCCGACGTGGCGCCTGACCGTCACTCGAATGGCGGGATGACGGCCGCAGGATTCGCACGTTTGAACCGAGACGTCGCCGTCGACGGGCAGGGGCTCCGAGTACGAATCCATGCGCACGTCATCGGCAGCTCCGGCCGCGTTCGTGACCCCTCGACGATCGAGCTCTGATTCTTTCAAGGTCTTAACCCTCTGACTCGGCAAGCTTCGATAGCTTCTCGCTATGGGAACACCGAAGTCGAGGAAGGGAGATACATGAAGGGCAAGATCGTTCACATCGAGATCCCCGCGGACGACACCGGAAGGGCCCTGAAGTTCTGGGGAGAGCTCGCCGGCTGGCAGTTCAAGAACTACGGCGACGGTGCCGAGGGCGCGCCCGAGTACCACATGTTCGAGGGCGAGCCCGGCGGCGCGATCCATCCGTCGCGGGAGGGCGAGAAGGGCATCACGCTCTACTTCGAGACCGACGACATCGACGCAGAGCTCGGCCGCATCCGCGAACTGGGTGGTAACACCGAGGACAAGATGCCGGTTCCGAGCATGGGTTGGTTCGCACCTGCGACGGATCCGGAGGGCAACTCGTTCTCCGTCTGGCAGGTCGATGAGACCGCGCCGGTGCCAGAAGGCATGGGCGCAGAGGCGACTTCTTCCTAGAGAAGCCGCGCGGGTCGAATAGCTGGAGCTCTGGCGCGGGGCGACCGAGGATCGCCCCCGCCACGAGCTCTCCGCAGGCGAGGCCGAGGACATTGCCGTGCCCTGAGTAGCCGGCGGCGACCCACACGTTGTCGTGGCCCGGGAGCCGCCCTGCGAGCGGCAGGCGATCGTCGGTTGCCCCGAAGATGCCCGGCCAGTCAGGTGCCAATCGGAGGTCGCTGCCTAGACCCGCGATCTCGATCGCGTCCTTTGGAGTTCGCCGACTGTGAACTAGGGGGCTGGTGAATGAGCGACCGTCGAGGTCTTGCGCATCGGGTTGAAGAACGGCAGCTCCACCACCGTCCCCGCCGTCCGGCTGCGCCGCGCCTCCACCGTCCACTCGACGTCGATCCTCGTGCCGAGCTTGCTCTGGTCGGCAGCGACTGAGGCCAGCGCAACCACCTTCTTCAGTGTCGGGCTCCACGTCGTGCTGGTCGCCTTGCCGACCTGGCGGCCTCGCGCGTACACAGGAACGGGGACGCGCGAGGCGGCGGGCTCCAGGGCCGCCGTCAGCCCTTTCGCACGGTACAGCTCCTCGAGTGGCTCCCAGTCGAGCTCTAGCCCGACGAGCCTCCGCGGAGGCCCGCCGCGACCCTGTTCCCGCTCGAGCGCGCGACGGCCGACGAACGCCGCCGGCTTCTCGAAGTCGACGAAGCGGCCCAGGACGCCCAGCTCGAAGGGCGAGTACGACTGCTCGGGAATCAGCGCGCGCCGCACGGAGTCGAAATCCGCTTCGATGAGGATCAGCCCTGCCTCGATCCGCGCGATGTCGAGGGCGAGCATCCCGGCCGGCCGGATGCCGTAGGCGCGTCCGGCCCGCACGAGGGCGTCCCAGAGCTCGACCGCCTGAGCGCTCTCGACCCACACCTCGTAACCGAGGTCGCCTGTATAGCCCGTCCGGGAGACGTCGACGGGGATGCCATCGACCGCCGCGGCCCGCCGGCCGAAGTACTTGAGGTCGCCCCAGGACGACTCGGTGGCCGCCTCGAGCACGTCGCGGCTCAGCGGCCCCTGCACGGCCAGCGCGGCGATGCGTTCGCTCACGTCCTCGATCTCGACGTCAAGGCCGCGAGCGTTCATCCGGAGCCAGCGCAGCGACGCGTCGGCGGCCGTCCAGCGGTAGGTCTGCTCCTCGATGCGGGCGACCGTCCCGTCGTCGACCACGCGGCCGTTCTCGTTGCACCAGGAGGTGTAGTAGACGCGGCCGACGCCGAGCTTGCTCGCGTCCCGTGTGATCACGCGGTCGACGAGCCGCGTGGCGTCAGGCCCGGAGACCAGATACTTGTAGAGCGGAGAGACGTCGATGAGCGCCGCCGCCTCCCGGATGGCGTTGTACTCGATCTCGTGGGAGTCGGAGTACGCGCTCGCCGCGAGATAGCCCGACCATTCGCGCCACTGCAGCTTGGCGTTGAGTGGCGCGGTCCGGGGATAGAACGCGGTTCCGACTGACACGGCGGATCGAGCGTACCGCGGTTAGTGTCGCCGCTGATGGCGACCTCGAATCACCGCATGTACGACGCCGTGATCGTTGGCGGCGGGCACAACGGGCTCGTGGCCGCGGCGTACCTCGCGCGGGCCGGACTCAAGGTCGTCGTGCTGGAGCGTCGTCACGTTCTCGGCGGGGCGGCGGTCACCGAGGAGGTGTTCCCCGGCTTCCGGTTCAGCGTGGCCTCGTACGTCGTCTCGCTGCTCCGCCCCGAGATCGTCCGGGAGCTCGCGCTCCCGCAGCACGGCCTCGAGATTCTGCCTCTCGACGGAACGTTCACGCCGCTCGACGGCGACTACCTGTGGCGTGTGAACGACCACGGCCGCACCGTGCGCGAGCTCCGGCGCTGGTCGGCGAGCGACGCGGAGGCGTACGAGGAGTACAGCCGACTGATGGTCGAGATGGCGCGATTCATCAAGCCGATCCTGTCCATTGCGCCGGCGGATCCGGGCCGGCTCGATCCGCGCGAATGGCTCCCCGTCGCACGTCTCGCCCGCGACTTCAACGGCCTCTCCCTGGAGCAGCGGGCGGTGTTCATCCAGCTCATGACGATGAGCGCCGCCGACTTCCTCGACCAGTGGTTCGAGACGGATCCGCTGAAGGCGACGATGAGCGCCTCCGGGATCATCGGCACGTTCCAGGGGATCCGCTCGCCCGGGACCGCCTACGTCCTGCTGCACCACTACATGGGCGAGATCGACGGCGTCCTGCGCGCCTGGGGAATACCGCGCGGAGGGACCGGCGCTGTCAGCGAGGCGATTGCAAGCGCCGCCCGGTCGTTCGGCGCCGAGATCCGGACCGAGACCGCCGTCGATCAGTTCCTGACGCGAGGCGACGAGGTGACCGGCGCCGTCACGTCGACGGGCGACGAGGTGACCGGGCGGGTGACGCTGTCGAGCCTCGATCCGCAGCAGACGTTCGTCCGGCTCATGCCGTCCGGCCTCCTCGACGGGTCGTTCCTCGAGGAGGTCGCGCGCTATCGGTACCGGGGCTCCAGCGGGAAGGTGAACCTCGCCCTGAGCGGGCTTCCCGAGTTCACGTGCCTCCCCGGCGAGGGGGACCACCTGCGCGGCGCGATCAGCTTCAGCCCGAGCATCGACTACATCGAGCAGGCCTACGACGACGCGAAGTCCGGGCGCTTCAGCCGGCGCCCGTACATCGACATGGTCATCCCGACCCTGGTCGACCCGTCGATGGCGCCTCCGGGCAAGCACGTCATGAGCTGCTTCGTCCAGTACGCCCCCTACCACCTGGCCGAGGGCGACGAATGGGACGACGGCCGGCGCGCTGCGTTCGGGGAGACCGTCATCGACACGATCGCGGAGCGGGCGCCGAACATCCGCGACCTCATCCTGCACGCGCAGGTGCTCACCCCCAAGGACATCGAGGACACGTTCGGGCTCTCCGAGGGGAACATCTTCCAGGGCGAGCTCTCGCTCGAGCAGCTCTTCTTCAACCGGCCCGTGCCGGGATGGGCGCGCTACCGGACGCCGCTTCGGAACCTCTGGATGTGCGGCTCGGCTACGCACCCCGGGGGCGGGATCATGGGTGCGTCGGGACGCCTCGCGGCGCGGCAAGTCCTGCGCGGGCTCCGCGGCAAGAAGGCCGCCTGAGCGTGGCCCGGGAGCAATACGACGCGGTCGTGGTCGGGGCCGGCCACAACGGCCTGGTCACGGCGTCGTACCTGGCGAAGGCGGGTCTCCGGACGCTGGTTCTCGAGCGGCGAAGCCGGGCGGGCGGCCCTCTGGCCACGGAGGAGGTCGCGCCCGGTGTGCGCGCGCCGGTTGCGGCCAACTGCGTCGGAGGTCTCCGTGACGACGTCGTCCGTGACCTCGGGCTCGGCTCGCACGGCTTCCGCGCCATCGAGCCGGAGGTGGCGGCCTTCGCCCCGTCCGTCGACGGGCCCGGCCTCACGTTGTGGCGCGACCCGGTCCGGACGGCGACAGAGCTCCGGACGGGGCCCCGGCCGCGCGATGCCGAGGCGTACGTCGCCTTCGACCGCAGGATCCGCTCGCTGGGCGCCTTCCTGACCCGCATCCAGGCGACCGAGCCGCCGGACCTCGCGTCTCCGTCCCTCGCGGACGCCACCGGCGGCCTCATGCTCCTGAACGGGCTGCGGCACCTCGGGAGGGAGCAGCGACGCGAGGCGCTGCGGGTGCTGCCGATGTCCGTCGCGGACCTCGTCGGCGAAGCCGTCGAGGACGAGGCGCTCCGCGGCGCCCTCGGCGCGCGGGGCGTTCGGTACGCGGCCATGGGCCCCCGGTCGGCGGGGACCGCGCTCAACTTCCTGTGGGACTCGGCCTCGGGAGGAGGAGCGGCGGGCCGCACGGTCTTCGCGCGCGGCGGACCGGACTCCCTGGTGAAGGCGCTCGTCGCCGCCGCGCGGAGCAACGGCGCGACGATTCGCTTCGACGCCGACGTTGTGGCCGTCCGAACAGGGCGAGGCTCGGTCGATGGGGTCGCCCTCGCGAGCGGCGAGGAGGTCGACGCGCGAATCGTCGCATCGAACGCCGATCCCAAGCAGACTCTTCTCCGCCTCGTCGACCCGGCCGAGCTCGGTCCGACGCTGGGCTGGCGAGTCGAGCACATCCGCATGCCCGGCGTCGCGGCGAAGGTGACCCTCGTCCTGGAGGGCTTGCCGGCGATCGGCGGCGTCGACGGCGAGCGCCTGCACGGGCGGATCGTCGTCGCACCGAGCCTCGACGACCTCGAGCGGGCATTCGACGACTCGAAGTACGGCCGGATCTCCGAGCACCCGTATCTCGAGGCGACGATCCCCACCCTCTCCGACCCCTCGCTCGCCCCTGATGGGACCCACGTGGTCACCGCGCTGTTCCAGTACGCGCCACGGCACCTCCGCGACGCGGACTGGGACGAGGCAGCGCGTGATCGTGTAGCGGACACGGCCGTGCGGACGCTCGAGGTCTATGCACCGGGCATCGCGGACACGATCGTCGCTCGCCACGTCGTCACGCCTGCGGACCTCGAGCGAGAGTACGGGCTCAGCGGCGGGCACCCGATGCACGGCGAGCATGCCCTCGACCAGGTCTTCGCCTGGCGGCCCCTCCTCGGCCATGCTCGCTACCGGCTTACCGGGATCCGCGGCCTCTACATGTGTGGGGCGGGCACACACCCCGGAGGCGGGGTCACCGGCGGCCCCGGGAGGAACGCGGCCCGGGCTATCCTGGCCGACGCCCGGCGAGCTCGACGCCGCAGCACGAGACGTCGCTCACGCAGCGCGGACGCGTAGCGAGCGTGTGGGGTGAGCCGCGTGCGTCTTGCCGGAAATCGCATCACGGGCGCGCGCAAGCTTGCTTTCCGTCCAATCCAAACGGAGTGTACGACCCGTCACAGCTCACCGTCCGGCACGATGCCGCGGTTGAAGCTCGCGACCTGCTCCGGTGTGAACGGAGGTCCAGAGAGTTCTTCGCGCAGGTGGAACGCCCGGAACAGGTGAACGATGTAGTGCATCCGCTGGTGGAGGTCCGACCAGTCGCGCGCGCCGCATCGATCGGGCGCCGGCGGGAGCGGCTCGAACCTTGCCAGGAACTCGATCAAGTCCGTGTTCGCCGGGTCGCGGAGCGCCTCCGGGTAGGCGTCCCCCAGGTGCATGCTGAGCGCCAGCACCCGTCCCGGCAGCGCGAGCACCATGAGCGACTCGGTGATCGCCTCGCGCGCGAGCCTGCTCGCGGCATGCTGTGCGCCTGACGCGACAACGCCTACGACGGCGGCGGCTGGACGCTTGACGGCCGGCCACAGGCGCGCCGCCGAAGGGAAGAGCGCCTCGAGCGCGCGCCGGCCGAGATCCTTTGGTGTGGCGTACGCGGCGTCGAGCGCCTCGCGGATCTGCGGCTGCAGGCGCGTCTGCTCGTGGAAGCCGATCGCGAGGTTGGAGAGCACGGCGAGCTCCATCCTCGCCTTCGGGTCGCGCTCGCTGCGCCCGTGCTCGTACCACTCGAACGCCGCACGCAGATAGCGCTGCCCAGCGGGCGGGTCTCCCGGGCGCAATCCGTCGAGGAAACGCTTGAACGCATCCGAATCGACCCCGTCGGGCGGGCATGCATGCAGGTAGCGCGCGAACTCGAGCCCGATCTCCTGGAACACCTTGAGGTTCCCGCGCGCCACCGAGTCGCTGGCGCGCTCGAACGCGTCGAACGGCGTGTGCAGCTCGGCCGTCAGGCGCCCGATCCGCGTCTCGCGCTGGAAGAGGCCGCGGCGCAGCAGCCGGCGCCAGAGCGTCCTGATCGGATGCAGTAGCCGGCGGCCGTGCCCGAACTTGCGCCCGAGCTGCTCGAGCAAGTCCTCGCCACGAATCGTCCCGCCCGCCTGTCGTGAGGCCCACGTCGCGTACGTGCACCAGTTCGCGCCCGCGCCGCTCCGCGCCGCGAAGGCCGCGGCCAGTCGCGAGTAGCACTCGGTGATTTCGAGGTTACGGATGACCGGATTCGAGATCGTCACGATGCGCCGAACCTCCTCGACGCTCGGCGCGGATGGCGATTGGTTCGCGTCCAGCCCCACGGCCATGGCGCGATGCTAGTTGGCCCGGTACACGCCTCCTGCCGCGACCGCGACACCCGCCAGCTCGAGCTCGGTCAAGGCGGAAGCGAGCGCCCCCGCGTCCAGGCCGGTTGCCCTGACGAGCTCGTCGGCGCTCGCCGGGCCGTCGCGAAGGCGGCCGAGTACCTTTTCGGCGACATCGGTGAGCTCGACCGCCGCGGCCGCGGCCGGTGAGAGCCCGAAGAGCTCGAGGACGTCGGCCGAGCCGATCAGGGGCGTTGCGCCGAGCCGCAGCAGGTCGTTCGTTCCCCGCGAGAGCGCCGAGGTGATCTCGCCCGGAACCGCGAGCACCTCGCGGCCCTCCTCGAGGGCGAGGTCGGCGGTGATCAGCGCGCCGCTGCGCTCGCGCGCTTCGACGACGACGGTCGCGGCACAGAGCCCCGCGATGATCCTGTTCCGCGCCGGGAACCTCCACGGCGCAGGCTCGACCCCAGGCGCGTACTCCGAGACCGCGAGCCCCGTTGCGCGAATCCGGGCCGCCAGCTCGGCGTGCGAGGCGGGATAGTCACGATCGATCCCGCAGCCGAGCACGGCCACGGTCGTCCCGCCCGCGTCGAGCGCACCCCGGTGCGCCTCGCCGTCGATCCCGCGGGCGAGACCGCTGACGACGACCAGGCCCGCCGCGGCGAGCTCGCGCCCGAGAATCCGCGCGACCTGAGCGCCGTAGGGCGAGCACGAGCGGGCACCGACGACCCCGACCGCCGCGCGCCCGAGAAGGTCCACCTCCGCGGCACCGCGCACGAACAAGCCCACCGGTGGGTCGTGGATCGCACCCAGCAGACTCGGAAAGCCGGCATCCGAACGGGCCAGCCACCGAATCCCGTTCGCCCCGAGCCCGGCGAGATAGCCGGCGTCGTCGAACGACCGCGCGAAGGCCCGATAGGCGGGGTCGCGTGGCTCGCGGATTAGGTGCACGCCGCGCTCGGCCGCGAAGGACGCCACTGCGAGCTCCTTCATGTCGGCCCGAGCTCTCTCGGCGAGCGGTAGGCAAGCGCCTCAGCAAGGTGCGAGGCGGCAACCTCGGGCTTGGCGGCGAGCGCTGCAATCGTCTCCGCAACCCGGCGCGACCGGGCCCTCCCCCGCCCGGAGAGCGGCAGGCGCTCGACCGCGCGGTCGAGCAGCTCGGTGGCCTCCTTCGACCACGGCGGCCGCCCGGACTCGATCCATTCGCGCGCCGACTCGACGCGCTCGCGCACCGGCGCCGAGGCTTCGCTGGGAGCGGCGGCGAGCTCGGCGGCGCGTGGACGCGGCATCGCGACGACGAGGTCGAACCGGTCGAGAAGCGCCCGCGAGAGCTTGTCCCGGTACGCCGAGAGCCGCTGCGGCGAACACTTGCACTCGGCGGCGGGATCGCCGCGCGCCCCGCACGGACAGAGGTTCATGGCCGCCACGAGCTGGAAGCGGGCCGGGAACACAGCCCGGCCCCCGACGCGCGCGATCGAGACGACGCCGTCCTCGAGCGGCTGGCGAAGCGCCTCGAGGGCCGGTCGCTGGAACTCGGCGAACTCGTCGAGCACGAGCACTCCCCGGTGGGCGAGGCTGACCTCGCCCGGCCGGGGCCCGGCACCGCCACCGCCGCCTCCGACGAGCGCGGCCACCGAGGCGTTGTAGTGCGGCGAGCGCAATGGCCGGGTGGTGACGAGCGGCCGATCGGCCGCGAGCATCCCGGCGACCGAATGGATCCGCGTCACCTCGAGCGCCTCTGCCGTCGAGAGCGGTGGCAGGATCCCGGGCAGCCGTCGCGCGAGCATCGACTTTCCCGTGCCGGGCGGGCCCGCGAGCAGGAGGTTGTGGCCACCCGCGGCGGCGATCTCGAGGGCGCGGCGCGCCCGCTCCTGGCCGCGGACGTCGGCGAGATCGAGGAGCGTCTGCTCCGGCGGCGGGTGCCCGTTGCTCTCGACGTAGGGCTCCGGCTCGCTCTCGCCGCGCAGGTAGGCGGCAGCCTCGGCGAGATGGCGGAGCGGCACGGGCTCGATGCCTGAGAGGGCGGCTTCGGGTGCGGAGCGAGCCGCGCAGAGGATCCTGGACAGCCCCTCCTGACGCGCCGCCTCCGCCAGAGCGAGCGCACCCCCGACCGGCCGCAGCTGCCCGTGGAGGCCAAGCTCGCCGACGGCGGCGTGCTCGGCCAGCCGGTCGCGCGGGATCTGGCCCGAGGCGGCGAGAATCGAAAGCGCGATCGGCAGATCGAAGCCGGAGCCCTCCTTGCGCAGGCCCGCCGGCGCGAGATTGACGGTGATGCGCCGCCCCGGCCACTCGAGCTCGGCCGAGGCGATCCCGCTGCGGACGCGCTCCTTCGCCTCCTGGCAGGCGCGGTCGGCGAGCCCGACGATCGCGAACGCCGGTGCCCCGTTCTGGAGATGGGCTTCGACCTCGACCCGACGTGCGTCGAGCCCGACGAGTGCATGCGTGACCGTCCGCGCCAGCATGTGCCCAGGCTAGGCTGGACGCGTGCGCCTGTCTGTCACGCGGGCAAACCGGAAGCGTGAACTCTTTTTCGCGCTCCTGGTCGGCTCGATCATCACCGCGGTTGCGGGCGCGGCTGCAACCCCGATTCCCGTCAAGACGACGCGCCACAACGAGGTCAGCCCCTCCGCCGGCGACAACTGGTTCGTCTGGTCGAGGAGCCGGGGGCGCTCGGCAAGCCCATTCGACCTCTTCGCCCAGCACGGGACCGACCCCCCCTTCAAGGTCAACCGGAAGGGCACCCAGGCCTACGGCGGCGGAATCGACGGGACGAGGCTCCTCTACCAACTGATCCGCGGCCAGTTCGCGACCGAGTCCGACCTCAGGCTCTTCGACCTCCAGACGAGGCGGCTGAAGAAGCTCCCCGCCGGAGTGAACACGAAGAACTGGGAGTGCTGCGGGACGATCTCCCACGACTGGATCCTCTTCAGCCGCGGCCGCTCGTATGGCACCTCGACGCAGAGAGTCCTGCTCCGCAACCTCGTCACGGGCGAGCGGCGCGTGCTCGCCCACATGCGCAATCGCAACGGCCTCCTCAGCGCCGGGCAGATCAACGGGAACTACGCCGTGTGGGCCCGCTGCGACCCGTATCCGCAATGCGTCATCTACCGGTACGACCTGGCGACGGCCACCGCCACGGCGCTACCCACACTGCCGGCGAAGGTGGCCTACAGCCCGTCCGTCAACCCGTACGGGACGGTCTACTACCTGCGGAGCACGAAGGGCTGCGGCAAGTCGGTGGAGCTCGTCAAGCAGCCTCTGGTCGGCCTGCCCGAAGTACTGGCCTCGTTGCCGCCGGGCCGCGACGTGGACGTCACGTACGCCTACACATTGCCCCCGGATCCGCCGGCCGGGCCGACGACGCAGATCTACTACGACAGCGTCAACTGCTCCAAGCAGACGTGGGATATCTACCGCGTCGACGACATCGAGCTGCCTCCGCCTCCGCGATAGTTTGCAACCACTTCCCGGCGGAGAAACTCTCCATATGAACGCGCTGAGAGCCGTCGGTCTGTTCGCCGTCGCAGGGCTCCTCACTGTCACCGCGTCCGCCGCGACGGCTCCGGTGCCGGTCAAGACGAGCCCGCGGAACGAGACGACCCCCGCAGCGAGCGGAGATTACTTCGCGTGGGCGAAAAGCAGACGCGGACAGCCGCACACCCTCGATGTCTATGCGCAGCTGGGAACCGAGGCGCCCGTCAAGGTGAACGCTCGCCGAACCTACGGCTGGGCAGGCGGGATCGACGGCACGAGGCTCGCCTACCAGGAGGTCTCGAAGCGGAATTCGAACATCCGCTTCTTCGACCTCACGACGCACCGCCGGAACAGCCCGCAGGGCGTGAACACGAAGCGCTGGGAATGGCGGCCGACGATCTCGGGCGACTGGCTGCTCTTCGACCGGGGCGTCGTCTTCAGCGGCTCGAAGCAGCAGGTCATCCTGCGCAACCTCGTGACCGGAGAACAGCGGGTTCTGGACTCGCTGCGCAGCAAGCACGGGCTCCTGCAGGCCGGACAGGTGAACGGCGACTTCGCGGTCTGGATGAAGTGTGTTTCCGGTACGTGCACCGTCTTCAGATACGAAACGACGAACCAGGTGACGACCCCGATGCCGACCACCGGCCAGGTCCAGTACGGGCCGTCCGTGACTGCGACCGGGACGACCTACTACGGGCGCAGCGGATCGGAGTGTGGCGCGGCCGCGGAGCTCGTCAAGACGACCATCTACGGGGCGACGGAGGTGCTCTACTCGTTCCCCGCCGGCCAGGACTTCGGCCTCACGTACGCGACGCCGGTCGCGATCAAGCCTCCGGGCGAGATCAGCATGACACGGATCTACTTCGACCGAACCGTCTGTAGCACGGAGCGCTCGGACATCTACAGCATCGACGACTTCGATCGCCTGCCGCCTCGCTGACCCTAGACCGGCCGCGCGACGATCACGTCTTCGAAGAACTCGCCCGCGCGACGCCCGGTGCGCCGGTTCACGTGCCGCCGGTACCGGGCCTGGATCGCGAGGCCCGCCCGCTCGAGGATCTCCGGGTAGAGGTCGCGGCGGTCGTTGATCACGATCACCACCGGGGCCCGCGGCCGGAGAGCGCCGCGCACGTTGGCGAGTGCCGCCGCGATGCCGTCGACGTAGTCACGAATCGCCTGCGCGCTCACCCCCCGCGCGGCGGCTCCTAGCTCGAGGTCGCGCTTGTCGTCGAGGCCGAGCAGCTCGTACGCGTAGCGGTGCTGCTCGTGGTAGTCGATCAGCCCCGGATAGGGCGGCGATGTGACGACCCCGTCGAACGGGCCGGGCAGTTCGAGGTTGCGGGCGTCGCCGTGTAGGACCTGTGCCTCGCGCCCGCGCGCGCGCACGCGCGAGAACTCACGGACCCGCGTGAGGGTGTCGAGCGCGTAGCGGCGCAGGAAGTGCTCGGCGCGATCGACCGGGCGGCAGATCTTCTTGTGCTTGTGGCACCAGTACTCGCCGGCCTGGGGCTCGCGTGGGAAGTCGAGGTCGAAGTGGGTCGTCCGGCGCGCCGAGCGGGCCGCCCGCGCGAGCACGATGCGGAGGACGTCGGCGTGCTCGTAGTCGTCGACGAAGGAGCGGAAGAAGGCCAGCTCTGCAGCGGCACGCGGCGCGAACCACTTGGCGAGGTAGCCGGAGGGCCGTGGGGGCCGATTCTCCTCGAAGGTTTCGAGGCGCCGCAGCGAGTCGCGCAGCTCGCGCTCGAGCGTGAAGAGGTTGTACTCCCCGGTCTTGACCTCCATCAGCAGGCAGTTGAACGCGGCGACGTCGATGCCGGTCGCGTCGCGTCCATCCTCGAGCGCCTGGACGAGCGTCGTTCCCGAGCCCGCGAACGGGTCGAGCACCGTCTTCGCGCGCGGCAGATGGCGCGCGAGCAGCGCCTCGACGAGCTGCGGCACGTACTTGCCCAGGTAGGGATGCAGGCGGTGCACGTGCTTCGTGCGCTCGCGCTCGGGCAGGTCGCGCTCCGACCAGGAGAGGTCGGGGTCTACGTCGAGCTCGCGGTACAGGGCGTCCTGCGTCGGTGCCATCGCCCTGAACGAGTTCTACGAGGGCGCCGAGACTCCCTCTTCGTACCCGTGGTCAAAAGGCGTTCGCAACACGCTCCAGCTTCCCTTCGCGCTCGGCGACGACGTCGAACCGGGTCTCGCAGCCGCGGAGCTGCGGGTGAGCGGCAAGCCAGGTCTCGGCGGCACGCGCGATGCGCCTTTGCTTCTCGGCGGTGACCATCTCGAGCGGGTCGCCGAGCCCAGGCCCGCCCTTCGACTTCACTTCGCAGAAGACGACCGTCCGGCCGCGGCGGACGACGAGGTCGAGCTCGTAGCCTCCCGCCCACGCGTTCGTGGCCAGGATTCGGTAGCCGCGCAGCCGGTAGTGCCACAGCGCACGCCGCTCCGCGCGTGTCCCGACGGCGCGGTTGGAGGGTTTGGCGGAATGTTGCTCGTCGCCGGGGTGCGATGCTCGTTCTGAGGCCGCGGACGCAGGGAGCATCCAGGCTAGTAGCCTGGATGCGACTGAGGACCCGGCCTCGGGGCGAGCAGCGCGGCCCGGCGGCTCAGCCATATTTCGCCAAACCCTCCTTAGGCCGCTGTGACCCGGGCGAGCTCTTCCTCGCTGAGATAGCAGAGCGCCTGGAAGGAGCGCCGGTGGATCTCGCACGGGCCGCGCTCTCGCACGATCCGGGAGTGACCGGGCGTGATGTACCCGACATGGGAGGAGAAGCCGTAGCCTGGATAGAGCGCGTCGAGGCGCCGCATCGTCCGGTCGCGGACGACCTTGGCCACGATCGAGGCCGCGGCGATCGCGGCGCTGCGCTCGTCGCCGTCAACGACGGCCATGTGCTCCGGCGCACTGGGCCCGAGGCGGAACCCGTCGACGAGGCACGCCTCGGCCGGCGGGCTGAGCGCATGCAGCACGCGCCGCAGGCCCGCGAGGTTCGAGCGGTGCAGCCCCTCTCGGTCGATCTCCGCCGGCGAGATCGTCTGCACCGAGATCTGCGTCGCGCAGCCGAGCACGGCGCGGAAGAGCTCCTCGCGCAGCTCCGGGCTCACCTGCTTCGAGTCGTTCAGAAAGGTGAGCGGCCGGACGCGATGATCGCGCAGGAACTCGTAGTCGAGCAGAACGCCCGCGACGACGAGCGGCCCGGCGAGTGAGCCGCGCCCGGCCTCGTCAGCGCCGGCGACGAAGCGAGCGCCGAGCTTTCGGTCGAACCTCAGCAGCCTCTGCGCCGTCTTCGACGGCTGCCACCGGCTCTTCTGCTGCTGGCTCATTCCCCGCAGCTTCTTCGGCAACGGGCTCATCTGCTGCGAGCTCTTCGGGCTGGACCTCGTCATCGGCGGCACGCGGCGAGGATACCGCGGGCCCCCGCTGAACCTCCCGGACGCGCGCCTTCTTCCCCACCTTCGCGCGCAAGTAGTAGAGCTTCGCGCGGTTGACGTCGCCGATCGCCTGCACCTCGATCTTCTCGATCTTCGGCGAGTGGACCGGGAACGTCCGCTCGACGCCGACGCCGAACGACTGCTTACGGACGGTGAAGGTCTCGCGCACGCCGGAGCCCTGGCGCTTGATGACGATCCCCTCGAAGGCCTGGGTGCGCCGGCGCTGCCCCTCGATCACCTGAAAGAGCACACGCACGGTGTCGCCGGCCTTGAAGCGCGGCAGGTCGGGTCGCAGCTGTCGCTGCTCGATTAGCTCGATCGGATTCGTCATGAGAGGAGGCCTGGGCAGGCCCTGCGGGATGCTAGCGGATGGGGTGCTATCTGAAGCCGATGCGGCTCGGCGGCCAGTACACGGCGAACACCGGGCCGACGAGGTTCTTGCGCGGAACGGTGCCCCACCGGCGCGAATCGCAGGAGGACGCACGGTTGTCGCCGAGCATCAGGTACTGGGCCTTCGGGACCGTCTTCTCGGGGATCGCCGAGTCCCGGCGATCCGGCTCGATGTAGGGCTCGGTCTGCCGCTCGCCGTTCAAGTAGATGTAGCCGTCCTGCTCGCGCCAGCGGTCCCCGGGGAGCCCGATCAACCGTTTGATGAAGGTTCCACTGACACCACCCCCACAGGCCGCCTTCGCCGCCGGAGGAATCTTGAAGGCGACAAGGTCTCCGCGATGAGGGTCGCGGAGCCGGTAGAGCAGCCGGGAAGCGAGGACGCGATCCGGGAAAGTGGCCGCCTCGCAGCCTTCAGCCGGCTTGAGGCAGTGGAGCGTCGGCTCCATGGCGGAGCTCGAAGTGCGGTACGGCGTCGATGTGAGTAGGGTCAAGAAGACGGCGAGCAGGGTCAAGGCGACGAGGCCGCCGGCGATCGAAGCGAGCACGAGCAGCGCCTTTCTTGATCGGCGCACTTGTCACCTGAAGCCGATGCGGCTCGGGGGCCAGTAGACGGCGAACACCGGGCCGACGAGGTTCTTGCGTGGAACGGTTCCCCACCGGCGCGAGTCGCAGGAGGACGCGCGGTTGTCGCCGAGCATCAGGTACTGGCCCTTCGGGACCGTCTTCTCGGGGATCGTCTCCGAGTCCCGGCGATCCTGCTCGATGTAGGGCTCGGTCTGCCGCTCTCCGTTCAAGTAGATGTAGCCGTCCTGCTCGCGCCACCGGTCCCCTGGGAGGGCGATCAGCCGCTTGACGAACGTCTCCCCCTCGCCGCCGTTGCACGCGAGCGCCGCGGCCGGCGGGGTCTTGAAGACGACGATCTCGCCCCGGCGCGGACTGCGGAAGTGGTAGATGAGCCGGTTCGCGAGCACGCGGTCGGAGAACCGCGCCGTGCAGCCGTTGAGCGGCTTGGCGCAGTGCAGCGTCGGCTCCATCGACGAGGACGGGATCCGGTATGGGTTGACGACATAGGCCTTGATCGCGAGCACGATCGCGACCGCGCCGAGGATCGTCACCGCCCAGTCGATGGCGATGCGCCACTGGCGCGGCAAGCCGTGCGTGAGGGCGTCGATCGGATTTCTCAGTGGACGGTCCTCGCGCGGCTCTGCTCGCGGCGCCACTGCGCGATGCGCCCGTGGTCGCCCGAGAGCAGCACTTCGGGCACGCTCCAGCCGCGGAACTCCGCCGGCCGGGTGTACTGCGGGTACTCGAGCCCGCCCTCGAGCTCGGCGGAGAAGCTCTCCTCGAGCCCGGAGACCTCACTGCCGAGCGCTCCGGGCAGCCGGCGCGCGATCGCGTCGAGAAGCACCATCGCCGGCAACTCGCCGCCGGAGAGCACGTACGGGCCGATCGAGACCGCGTCGGTCGAGAGGTGCTCAACGATCCGCTCGTCGAAGCCCTCGAACCGGGCCGAGAGCAGCGTCAGCTCCTCCTCCCCCGCGAGCTCCTCGACCAGCTGCTGATCCAGCTGGCGGCCCTGGGGCGTCAGGGCGACCACCCGGTGGCCGGGCGGCCCGCCGTAGGCCGCTTCGAGGGCCGCGGCGACGACATCGACCCGCAGGACCATGCCCGCGCCGCCGCCGTAGGGCTCGTCGTCGACCTGAGCGGCCTTGAGCGGCGTCGTGTCGCGGTAGTTGAGCAGGCGGAGCTCGAGCTCCGTGCCGAGCACGGACGCAAGTGGGCGCTGTTCGGTGAGCCAGGCAAACGCATGTGGGATGAGCGTGAAGACATCGATACGCAGGGCGGACGGAGGTTAGCTATCGAGTGCGAAGCCTTGCTGCACAAGGATTCGACCTGCGGCGAGATCGACCTTCCGGACGCACGCGTCGACGAGTGGCAGCGCGAGGCCGGTGTCGAGCTCGAGGACGTCGTTCGCCGGGTTGGTCGAGATCTCGGCGACGCGCCCGAGGATCGCGCCTCCCTCTTCCTGCACCTCGAGGCCGACGAGCTGGAAGGCGTAGTACTCGCCGTCTGCCGGTTGCGGGAGATCGCTCCGCTCGATCTCGATCGCCGCTCCTCGCTCGACCTCCCGATCGAGCCTGATCACGGGCCGACCGCCGGACCGCTTCGACTCGACGATCTTCGCAGGCGAGCGGCCGACGAGCAGCATGCCGCCGACGGAAAAGCGCGCGGGGTCATCGCTTGCCTCCTCGACGAAGAACGCGCCGGCGATCCCATGCGGCTTGCCCACTCTCCCGATCTGCACGAGATCAGCCACCGAACATGGCGATCGCTTCCTCCCGGGACGGCACCACGAGGATGTTGTCCGCCGCGAGGTGCTCCGCCAGCGGATGCGAGGTGGCTCGGAATGCAGCGGCGGCTCGCTCCAGGTCGTACTCGGTGCGCCGAAGCTCGACGTCGTCGTCGAGGATCGCCCAGTACGCGCCCGGCTTTCCCTCGTACGGCATGCCGACGCTGCCCGCGTTGACGAACCGAATCGAACCGATCGTGCGGTCGAGCTGCATGTGCGTGTGCCCCGCGACGACCCGTGACTGCTCGACACCGTCCAGCAGCTCCGCGAGACGCTCGTCCGAGGTGACCTCGGTGATGACCGTCAGGTCGTCCTGCGGGGTCGCGTGGACGTAGAGGGTGTCGTCGAGAACGACTGAGAAGTCGAGGTTCGCGAGCCAGGAGATCTGCTCGTCGTCGAGCTGCGTTTCGACCCAGCGGCGCGCGAGGTCGTGCTCGGGGCTCATAGCAGGCGAGTCGACCCGGTCCGCGTTCCCGCGGATGAAGACGGCGTCGAGGGAACGCACGAGCTCGACGGTCTCTCGCGGCATTACGCCCGAGGCGATGTCGCCGCCAAAGACGATCGCGTCCACGTGCTCGCGTTCCACGTCACCGAGGACGGCCTCGAGCGCCGGCAGGTTGCCGTGGACGTCGTGGAGCGCGGCGACGCGCATTGGCACTACTCCATGATCTCGAGCACGACGCGGTTGTGCGAGCGCGCCCCGCTCGCGCGCACAATCGCCCGCAGCGCCCGCGCGATGCGGCCCTGGCGGCCGATCACCTTGCCGACCTCCTCCTTCGCCACGGTCAGCTGGAGGATCGTCGTGCCCTCGCGCTGCACCTCCACGACCGAGACCGCATCGGCGTCGTCGACGAGGTTCCGCGCGAGGTATGCGAGCAGCTCAGCCAACGACGTTCGTCTTCTTCAGCAGCCGCTTGACCGTGTTGGACGGCGTCGCGCCCTTCGCGATCCACTCCTTGACCTTGTCCTCGTCGAAGTCGATCGTCGAGGGATCGGTCTGCGGGTTGTAGTGCCCGATGATCTCGATGAACTTGCCGTCACGCGGCGAGCGCGAGTCGGCCACCACGACCCGGTAGATCGGGTTCTTCTTCGACCCAACGCGGGTCAATCTCATTTTTACCGCCATCTCACCTTCTTCCCTGTCGTTGTGCCTGCTCCAAGAGCTCCGGTGGGAGCCCCGGCATCTTTAACACGGGGGAACCCAGGGTTCCCCCGTGAGCCCCCTCCTTTACACGTTCTTTCATCAAACACCCATTGGGCTGCGCTCGGGCAAAGCCCGGCTCCGCCCGCGAAACGCTTCGCCGAAGTTCGTCACCGACGCCCCTGTTGTTGTGCCTGATTCAGTAGTTCTTGCGGAATCCCGGGCATCTTGCCCTTTTTCATCTGCTTCATCATCTTCTGCATCTGCTTTCTGGCCGAAAGCAGCTGGTTGACCTGCTGGATCGTCGTCCCGCTGCCGGCCGCGATGCGCTTTCGACGTGAGCCGTCGATCAGGTGCGGCATGCGCCGTTCCTGCGGCGTCATCGAGAGGACGATCGCCTCCACCTGGGACATGTCCTTCTCGTTCACCTCCAGGCCCTGGAGCTGCTTGCTCATGCCCGGGATCATCGAGAGCACGCCCTTCAGCGGGCCCATCCGGCGCAGCATCTTGTAGCTCGAGAGAAAGTCGTCGAACGTGAACTCGCCGGCGAGCAGCTGCTGCTCGAGCCGCGCCTGGTCGTCCTCCTCGACCGCCTCCTCCGCCTTCTCGATCAGCGTCAGCACGTCGCCCATGCCGAGGATGCGCGAGGCCATCCGGTCCGGGTGGAAGTACTCGAGCTGGTCGAGCTTCTCGCCGGTCGAGGCGAGCTTGACCGGCTTCCCGGTAACGGCGCGCACGGAGAGGGCCGCGCCGCCGCGGGCGTCGCCGTCGAGCTTCGTCAGGACGACGCCGTCGAACGCGACCCGCTCGTGGAACGCCTCGGCGACCGAGACCGCTTCCTGGCCCGTCATCGCGTCGAGCACAAGCAGGACGTTCGTCGGCTTCGCCGCCTTCCGAACGGCCTCGAGCTCTTCCATCAAGAGCTCGTCCACGTGCAGCCGCCCGGCCGTGTCCAGGATGACGACGTCCTTGCCCTGGCTACGCGCCTGCTGGATCCCCTTCGTGACGGCTGCGACCGGATCGACGTCCGTGTAGACCGGGATCTGCAGCTCGCGCCCGAGCTGCTCGAGCTGCTCGACCGCGGCCGGGCGGGCGAGATCGGCGGCGACGAGCGCCGGCGAGTGCCCCTCCTTGCGCAGGAGGAGCGCGAGCTTCGCGGCCGCCGTCGTCTTGCCCGAGCCCTGGAGCCCGGCGAGGAGGATCACGGTCGGCGGCTTGCTCGCGAACGCGAGCCTGGAGTCGCCGCTGCCCATCAGCGTCGTCAGCTCGTCGTGGACGATCCGGACGACCTCCTGGCCCGGCGTGAGGCTCTTCGTCACGTCGGCGCCGAGCGCCCGCGCGCGCACGCGCTCGACGAAGTCCTTCACGACCTTGAAGTTGACGTCCGCCTCGAGCAGCGCGAGACGGATCTCGCGCATCGCGCGCGAGACCGCGTCCTCGTCGAGGCGTCCGCGGCCCCGGACGTCGTGCAGAGCGGCCTGGAGCCTGTCTGAAAGGGCGTCGAACACCGTCCCAGTCTACTGAGGGCGCTGGCAGCTCTCGGAGCCCCGCGGTCACCGTCGTACACTCGTCACATGGCCGTTTTGCGCAAGACCGTGACGGTCCTGTTCTGCGACATCGCCGACTCGACGCCGCTCGGCGAACGGCTCGATCCGGAAGTCCTTCAGCGAGTGATGGCGCGCTACTTCGAGGCCATGAGCGCGGCAATCGAGCGGCACGGCGGAACGGTCGAGAAGTTCATCGGCGATGCGGTGATGGCCGTCTTCGGCATCCCGACCGTCCACGACGACGACGCCCTGCGAGCGGTTCGCGCCGCCACGGAGATGCGCTCCGCCCTCGGTGAACTGAACGGCGAGCTGCGGCGCGACTTCGACCTCGAGCTCTCGGTCCGGACAGGCATCAACACCGGGGAGGTGATCGCGGGCGATCCCGCCGCCGACCAGGCCTTCGCCACGGGTCACGCAGTCGTCGTCGCCCAGCGGCTGGAGGCGGCCGCGCACGGTGGGGAGATCCTGATCGGCGAGACGACGAGGCGCCTCGTGGAGAACGCGGCCCTCGTCGAGCCAGTCTCGCCCCTGAAGCTGAAAGGGAAGGCGGACGCTGTCGAAGCCTGGCAGCTGATCGGCATCCTCGAGGGGGCGCCCTCGTTCGCGCGCCGCCTCGATGCGGAGATGGTCGGCAGAGGACGGGAGCTCGCGGAGCTTCGCGGCGCCTTCGACGATGCCGTGGAAGAGCGGGCCTGCCGGATGATCACCGTGCTCGGTCCGGCGGGCATCGGGAAGTCGCGGCTTGCCAACGAGCTGCTCAGCAGCGTCCGCGACGAAGCCTCCGCGCTCGTCGGCCACTGTCTGCCCTACGGCGAGGGGATCACGTACTGGCCCCTCCGGGACGTCGTCCGCGGAGCCGCGGGCGACCTGACGCTGGGGCAGATCGAAGGCCTGCTGGAGGGGGAGGAGGACGCGGGCCGCGTCGCAGCGTGCGTCGCCGGGGCGATCGGCGTCGGCGAGGCCGCCGGAGCCCCGGACGAGACCCTGTGGGCGGTCCGGCGGCTGTTCGAGCACCTGTCTCGCGACCGCCCGCTGATCGTCGGCTTCGACGACCTCCAGTGGGCGGAGCCGACCTTCCTCGACCTGATCGAGTACCTCGTGGGCTGGAGCCGGGACGCGCCCATCCTCGTCGTCTGTCTCGCGCGGCCGGAGCTGCTCGACAAGCACCCCACGTGGCTGACGGTGACGCCGAACTCGAGCTCGATCACGCTCGAGGCCCTCTCCGACGAGGAAGCGGAGTCGCTGCTCGACGTCCTGCGCGGCGAGGCGGAGCTCAGCTCGGACGTGCTGGCCCAGATCACCGAGGCGGCGGAGGGCAACCCGCTCTTCGTCGAGCAGATGCTCGCCATGATGACGACGGACGGCGGGCCGAACGGCGGGCCGGAGATCCCGCCGTCGATTCACGCGCTGCTCGCCGCGCGTCTCGACCGACTCGAGCCGGCGGAGCGCGCCGCGATTGAGCGAGCGTCCGTGATCGGGAGGGACTTCTGGCGTGGCGCCGTCGCGGATCTCTCGCGCGAGGAGGACCGGCCCGACGTCAGCACCCGGCTGATGATGCTCGTCCGCAAGGACCTGATCGAGCCCGCGCGGTCGATCTTCCCGTGGGAAGACGGCTTCCGGTTCCGGCACGCGCTCATCCGCGATGCCGCCTATCTGGCGATCCCGAAAGAGACCCGCGCCGACCTGCACGAGCGGTTTGCGGGCTGGCTCGAGCGCACCGCAGGCGAGCGCGCGAACGAGCTGGAGGAGATCCTCGGCTACCACCTCGAGCAGGCGTTCCGGTATCGCGAGGAGCTCGGCCCGGTCGGCGAGGAGGGCCGTGATCTCGCGATCCGCGCCGGCGAACGCCTGGCCGCAGCCGGGCGCCGCGCGATCGTCGCCCGCGGCGACTTGGCCGCAGCGGTGTCTTTGCTCCGCCGGTCGGCCGCGCTCCTACCGGACGATCATCCACTGCGCAGGGAGCTTCTGCCCGAGCTCGGGAGCGCGCTCATGCGCACCGGCGAGTTCGGACGGGCCGAGGGCGTCCTGACACAGGCGATGGAGGCGGCTGCGGCGGCCGGGGACCGGCGACTCGAGCTGCGCACGATCATTGAGCGGGAGTTCTTCCGAACGTTCACGCAGCCCGAGGGCTCGGTCGCGGAGATCACCGAGGTGGCGGAGCGAACGATCCCGCAGCTCGAGGAGCTCGGCGACGACCTCGGGCTCGCGAAGGCCTGGTGGCTGAAGAGCGAGGTGTACGTGAACGCCTGCCACTGGGGTGAGCGCGCGGCGGCTCTCGAACGCGCGCTCGAGCATGCGCGCCGGTCGGGCGATGCCGCCGAGGTGGCGACGATCACGTCCCTCCTTGCACAGGCGCTCTACTACGGGCCGACTCCGGTTCCGGAGGCGGTCGCGCGCTGCGAGGGCTATCTCGCCGAGCATCCCGAAAACCGCTCGCTCGAGGCCTCGATGACAGGCGTGCTCGCCGGCCTGCGCGCGATGCAAGGGGACTTCGAGGAGGCACGGCGCCTCCAGGCGCGGGCGCGCGAGATCCACGAGGAGCTCGGCCAGCGTTTCCGGATCGCGGCGCGCTCGCTCGTCGGAGCCGAGATCGAGCAGCTGGCGGGTAGACCCGATGAGGCCGTCTCGATCCTCCGTTGGGCCTACGAGACGCTCGGCGAGATGGGCGCGACGAGCATCATGTCGACGACGGCGGCGTTCCTCGCAGACGCGCTCTGCCTCGACGGCTCGTACGAGGAGGCCGAGGAGATCTCGAAGGTCAGCGAAGAGCGGGCGGCGGCGGTCGACGTCGTCACCCAGGTGCTGTGGCGGACGGCACGGGCCCGAGCCGTCGCGGGACGGGACACTGGAGCGGCCGAGGCGCTGGCACGCGAGGCGCTCGCAACGGCCCAGGCAACGGACTACCCCGATCTCGAGGCGCGCGCGCTGATGGCGGTGGCCGAGGTTGTCGGCCCGGGCGAGGAAGCGTCAGGTCTGCTCGAAGACGCGCGGCGTCTCTACGAGCAGAAGGGCAACGTCGCGGCGCTCGCCCGTCTGCCGGCCGCGTCGTCGTAGGATGCCGCCGACACCGACGAGCTACGAAGGAGCGCGGAGATGAAAGAGAACGGCGACGACACGTACCTGGGCATAAGCGAGTTCGGGTTCAAGGCTGCCGCGCAGGACGCAGTCGAGAAATACGAAAAGGAGCACGGACCGCCCCCACCCGGCGAGCCGGTGACGCTGCGCGTCGTCGAGCTGTCCGTGACGGTCGAGAATCCGATTCACGACTACCGAGTCCTGCTCGGCCCATCCGGCTGATCGCGATGGGACTCTACGAGCAGCCGGTGGCTCCACCGCAGCCGGATCCGCCGCCGATGCCGGACCCGTCTCCGGACGAGCCGCCGGTTCCTGAGGAGCCGCCGACCGGCCCCGAGACCCCACCGGCAGGGCCTGACCTTTCGGGTTAGGCTCGCCGCCCCAGCCAGCGAAAGGAGCGCGGAGAAATGGCAACTGTCGCAAAGGTCGTGACGATCATCGGCTCGTCGCCCGAGAGCTTCGCGAAGGCGGCCGACGCAGCCGTTCAGGAGGCGTCGAAGACGCTGCGCGGCATCACCGGCGCGCACGTGACGTCGATGAGCGCCGAGGTCACGGACGGCAAGATCAGCTCGTACCGGACGACGGTCGACATCGCGTTCGGGCTCGAGCGCTAGGAGAACGCGCCCGGCCAAAAGTCGCGGGGGTCGAATGGCTGCAAGGTCCTCGACCCCCTTTTGGCCATGTCCTAAACCGTGTAGTGCATTTCGCGCTACACCCCGCCCGCGAGCTTCCACCCAGAGGTGTCGATCGGCAACGGGTCGACCCGCATCATGTGCGAAATGGTCGGCGCCGTCGATGCCCGAGCGCTCGGCAAGCAGGTGGGACACCTGACGCTCGACGAGATGCGAAGCGTCGACGACGCTCCGCTGCTCGTCCTCGATCTCTGAACTGTTCAGCTAGCCGCGCCCGAAGTCTTGTTGTTGTGCAAGACCTGACACCACTCTCTGCCCCAGGACCCACGACCGCGCCCAGATGAGATGTCCGGGCGAGATCAGGCCTTAGCTTCGGCAGCCCTCAGCCATTGAGCGAACGCGTTGGATTCAACTTCTTCGCCAGCAGCGATTCGGTGACCATAGGTCGCGACAAGGCGATCGATATCGACGTTGTATCTCGGATTTGGAACCTTAGAAAACCCCGAGCAGATCTAGTTCGCGGATTCTCGCTGCTTTCGCCCCGATCAGACGGTCAAAGGCGGCCCGTGCTTCCCGCTTCGAAAGCTCGTGAAGCGACTGCGAAACCCCTGGATCGAACGGCGTGTAGGTCCCCCAGAAGACGGTCATCGAATCAACCAGTCGGCTCCGGTGTCAGGTCTTAAATTGCAACATCGTTTCAAGTCGTGAAAACGCCGACGCCACTAACCGGAGAGCAGGGCGCGAGCGAAGTCGCGGGGGTCGAACGGCCTTAGGTCCTCGACCCCCTCCCCCACGCCCACCAACTTCACCGGTAGGCCGAGCTCGTGGGCGATCGCGAGGGCGACGCCGCCTTTTGCCGAGCCGTCGAGTTTCGTGAGCGCGACACCGGTCACCTGGACGGCTTCGCCGAAGATTTGCGCCTGGCGCACGCCATTCTGGCCCGTCGTCGCGTCGACGACGAGCAGCGTCTCGTGCGGGGCGCCTTCGAGGCGGCCTTCGATTACGCGCCGGATCTTCTCGAGCTCCTCCATCAGGTTCGTCTGCGTGTGCAGGCGCCCGGCCGTGTCGACGACGACGATGTCGCGTCCACGCGCCGAGGCGGCTTCGATCGCGTCGTAGGCGACGGCCGCTGGATCGCCGCCGCGCTCGGAGCCGACGAAGTCCGCCTGCGCGCGGTCGGCCCAGATCTCGAGCTGCTCCTCGGCGGCGGCCCGGAACGTGTCGGCGGCCGCGACGATCACGGAACGTCCGTGCTCGTGCAGGTGATACGCCAGCTTGCCGATCGTCGTCGTCTTGCCTGTGCCGTTGACGCCGACGACGAGGATGACGCTCGGCCGCTCGCCGACGTTCAGCTTCCCCGGCTCGCCGAGCATTGTCGCGGCCTCCTCGACGAGCGCCTCGGTCAGGTCACCTGCGACCCCGCGCGCCTCGAGCCGCTGGACGAGCTCCGCCGTTGCCGGGACGCCGACGTCGGCGGCGATCAGCGCTTCCTCGAGCCGCTCCCAGGCCCCCTCGTCGGCGGGGTCGAAGGCCGCAGCGGCGAGCTGGTCGGTGAGCGCGCGACGGCTCTTCCCGAGCGAGTCGCGCAGGCGCCCGAAGAGGCCTTGCGCTTCCTCGTCGCTCTCCGGCGCCGCGCCCTCGTCCCCCAGTAGCTCAGCCCAGGATCTCATCGCTGCGCCACGATAGTGCTAGCTGCGTACCGCGGACACTCGCCCTCAAGCGGCGACGGCTTCGCGCGGCAGGCGGCGCGACACGATCTGCGAGACCCCGTCGGCGCCCATCGTCACGCCGTAGAGGACGTCCGCGGCCTCCATCGTCTTCTTCTGGTGCGTGATGACGATGAACTGCGCACGCTCTGCGTAGCGACGGAGCAGCTCGACGAAGCGGCCGATGTTCGCGTCGTCGAGGGCGGCCTCGACCTCGTCGAGCAGGTAGAAGGGATGCGGCCGCGCGAGGAAGAGCGCGAACAGGAACGAGATCGCGCCGAGCGCCTTCTCACCGCCCGAGAGAAGTGAGAGGCGCGTCACCTTCTTGCCGGCGGGCCTGAGCTCGATCTCGATCCCCGGCTCGGTGTCCTCGTCCTCGCCTTCGAGCTCCGGCTCGGTCAGGCGCAGGCGGCCCTCGCCGCCGGGGAAGAGCGTTGCCGCGACCTCCTCGAAGTGGTCGCGCACGGCCGTGAAGGTCTCCTCGAAGCGGCGCTCGACGGTCTCGGCAAGCTCGTCCCGCAGGTTCTGCAGCTCCGTCAGGCTCTGCTCGAGATCGGCGCGCTGGTCGCGGAGCTCGGTCAGCCGCTCCTTCTCGCGGTCGTACTCCTCTTTCGCGAGCGGGTTGACGCTACCCAGGGTCTCCCGCTTGCGCTCCAGACGCTCGAGCTTCCCGCGGAGCTCCTCCGGGTCGTCTCCCTCCGACGGCTCGGCACCGGCCTCCGCGATCCGCCGGTTGAGCTCCTTCGCCTCGGCGGCAAGGGTCGCCAGCTCGACGTCGACCGCCGACGACCGCTCCCCCGCCTCTGCGGCGGTCCGCCGAACCTCGGCTTCTTTGGCGCCCAGCTCGCGGAGTTCCTCGCCGAGCTCGCGGGCTCGCTCGCCTTTAGCCTCGGCACGCGCACCGAGGCTCGGCTCGAAGCGGGACGCGAGCTTGACGGACTCGGCAAGTGTGGATGCGAGGCGCTCCGCGGCCTCGGCCAGGCTGGAGTCCGGCGCGGCCGGAGTGTTGGCAGCGCGCTCCGCCGCCGCGTCCAGCTCCTCGATCTCGCTCTCGAGCGCGCGCCGGCGGGCATCCAGCTCGAGCAGCACCGCCTCGGCAGCCTCACCCGCGTACCAGAGCTCTCCGCGCTGCGGGTCGTAGGCGAACCCCTCGCGCGTCACCGAGAGCTCCTTCGCCTCCAGGAGGTGCTCCTTGGGGACGATCGGCGCGTCTGGCGTGGCACCGCCGACGACGACTCCGAGATTCCCCAGGCCGGCGGCGCGCGCCTGTTCGAGGAGCTTCAAGCCCGTGGCCGCGTCGGGCGCGAGGACGGCCGCGGCGCGCCAGGCCAGTGCTGCGGCGACCGCACGCTCGTCTCCCTCGCCGACCTCAAGCGAGGAGAGCACGAGCCGTTCGCCCTGCTCGGCAAGCGCCCGGGCGGCCGGGGGCAGGCCCTCGAGCTCGAGCAAGGTCCGCTCGAGCGCTCCAAGCCGCTCGCGGCCGAGCCGCGCCTCTTCGAGCAGTCGCTCACGCTCGGGATCCATGGACGCGTAGCGTGGCGGATCGGCCCGCAGCCGCTCGGCCAGGGCCTGGGCGCTCTCGCGCCGCAGCTCGAGCCGCTCCGCGGCGCTCTTGAGCCGGTAGACGCCTGCGGTGGCCTCCTCGCGGCTCCCGGCGGCGCCGACGAGCTCGCCTTCGACCCGGTCGCGCTCACGCAGCAGAGCCTCGAGCTCCTTCGCGGTGCGGTTGCGCGCAAGAGTTGCCGCTTCGCGCCGCTCACCGGCGGCTGCGCGGCGCTCCTCGACCAGGGCCAGCCCGAGCTGCGCGATCCGCGCCTTGACCGAGCCGATCTGCCCGCGGAGCTTCTCGGCCCGCTCGGCGGCGGTCGCCTGGAGCGCGAGCGGCCGGAGCCGCTTCTTGAGCTCGGCCTCGAGATCGCGGGCGCGCTCGACGTCGATCGCGACGCGCGCGAGCTTCAGCTCGGCGCGGTGCCGGCGATGCTTGAAGCGGCCGAGGCCCGCTGCCTCCTCGACGAGCTGGCGCCGCTCCTCGGGCTTGCTGCCCAGGATCTCCTCGACGCGGCCCTGGCTGATGATCGAGCCCATGTTTCCCCCGAGACCGACATCGGCCAGGAGCTCGACGAGATCCGTGCGGCGCACCGGTGCCCGGTTGACCAGGTACTGGCCCTCGCCGCCGCGGTGCAGGCGGCGCAGAAACGAGACCTCCGCGAAGGGAAGCTCGGCGAGGGCGCCATCCTCGTTGTCGAAGACGAGCTCGACCTCGCAGAAATCGGCCGGCGGCCGGTCTTTGCCGCCCGCGAAGAGCACGTCGTCCGGCTTCTCGGCCCGGAGCTCGCTCGGAGCAAGGCTCCCGGCCGCCCAGAGCAGCGCGTCGGAGACGTTCGACTTGCCGGAGCCGTTCGGCCCGACGACGACGGCGACTCCTTGCTCGAGCCGAACCTCGACAGGGTCCGGAAACGACTTGAAGCCGCGCAGCTTGATCGCTCGCAGATGCACGCGGAAAGGAAGTTTGACGGCTCGTCAGGACGTCAGCGGCGCCGGAAGTACGGCGTGCAGAACACGTTCGAGCAGTGGACGACCTCGAGGCCGCGTGTCTCGTTGTTGTACGTGACCAAGCCGAGCCCGTCGACGCCCGTCGTGAGTGCGGTCCCGAAGAGGTCTCCTGCAGGATCGAGCGTTGTCTTCGTCGCCTCCGAGCAGTCTATGTTCGAGCAATGGGCGATCTTGATCGGCCCGGCATTGGTCTGAGGGGCCTCGTAGCTGACGAGGCCGAGGCCGTCGGAGCCGATTGCGATCGACGTGAAGCCGCCGATGTCGCCGGTGTCGATCGTCGCCGTGGTCGCCAACGAGCAGGTCTTGTTCGAGCAGTGGGCGACCTTCAGGCTGCCGTTCGTGCGGTCGTGGTAGCTGACGAGGCCCAGCCCGTCCGAACCGGTCGTGATCGAGCTCCACCCGCCCACGTCGAAGTCGGAGTCGAGTGTCGCGACGGCGAACGAGGTGCAGGCGACGTTCGAGCAATGGGCGACCTTGAGGTGCGAGGACGCTTCGTAGCTCATCAGGCCGAGACCGTCGGCGCCGATCGTCACCGAACTGCCCTGACGGAAGTTGCTGCTGTCCACGATGGTGACGGTGGAAGTGGTGCAGGCGACGTTCTCGCAATGGGCGACCGTGGGGAAGAGACCTTTCGGGTCGACGAAGCTGATCAGGCCCAGCCCGTCGCTGCCGGTCGTGACCGACACCTCGTCGAAGGCAAAGTGATCCGGCTCGCCGACCGTCGCCGTGGTCGCCGCAGTGCAGGTGATGTTCACGCAGTGGGCGACCTCGAGGTATCCCACCGATTGCCCCGTAAAGGCGATCAGCCCGAGCCCGTCGGCTCCGATCGTGAGCGACGTGAAGAGCTCGCACTCGCAGCTCTTGAGCGTGGTGATCGTCGCGGACGTGCAGGCGATGTCCGCACAGTGGACGACCTGCAGCTCGTGCCAGCCGGCGTAGCTGATCAGCGGGAGCCCGTCGGTACCGATCGCGACGGAGCTGTAGCCGGCGACGCTGGAGGCATCGAGCACCGTCCTTGTGAAGCCGGCGCGCCCGACGCCCGAGCCGGGGGGACCGGGCGGCCCCAGTAATCCCTGCGGGCCCTGCACTCCCTGAGCGCCGGTGGCGCCCTGTGCGCCCTGTGAGCCCGGTGCGCCCGGTGCGCCCGGAAAACCCCGGAAGCCGCGCGGGCCGACCCGTCCCCTCGGACCGCGAGGCCCGCGGACGACTTGCGCGGTGTGCTGCGACGTGGCCGAGGACGTGGCGGTCGCGCTCAGTGAGACGAGCGGTAGGGCCGAGGCGGCAAGTGCAGCGATGCATGCCGTCCAGACGCCGCGCCGCATCGCGTCAGCGGCGCCGGAAGTAGGGGATGCAGAAGACGTTCGAGCAGTGCGCAACCCGAAGGTCGCCGTTCGTGTCGTCCTGGTAGGAGATCAGGGGCAGGCCGTCGGGTCCGGTTGTCATCGAGGTGTAGAGCCCCGTCGAACCGGCGCTGTCGACGACTGTCGTCGCCGCGGTCGAGCAGGCGAGGTCCCCGCAATGGGCAGCCTTGAGGTCGCCGCTGATCGAGTCGACGTAGCTGATCAGCCCGAGGCCGTCGGCGCCGATCGTGACGGCGTTCGACCTGCCCACGTCGCCGGGGGCGTCCACCGTGGCGATGTCCGCGGTCGAACAGATCGGATCCGCGCAGTGGGCGACCTTCAGGTCGCCGGCGGACTCGTCCCGGTAGCTGATGAGGCCCATGCCGTCGCTCCCGACCGTGATCGACGTCCCGGCCACGGGAACGATCTCGAGCGTCGCCGACGTCGCCGACGAGCAGACGACGTCCGTGCAGTGAGCAACGTCGATGCCGTCACCGGCGTAGCTGATGAGACCACGCCCGTCCGCGCCGATCGTGATCGAAGTCCACCCGACAACGGCCCCGCTGTCCAGGGTCGCGGTCGTCGCCGACGTACACGCGACGTCGGCGCAGTGAGCGACCTTGAGGTCGTTGTTCGTCGCGTCCAGATAGCTGATCAACGCGAGCCCGTCCACGCCGACGGTGATCGACGTGTCGTGCCCGACGTCGTCGCCGGAGCTGTCGATCGTCCTGCTCACTGAGGCCGAGCAGGCGAGGTTCTGGCAATGCGCGATCGCGAGGTCCAGGCCCTGCGTATCGAAGTAGCTGATCAGGCCGAGCCCGTCGGAGCCGATGGCGATCGAGCTGAACTGCCCGGCGTTCGGTGCGACCGAGGCGGTCGTCGCGTCGGTGCAGGCGTGATTTGAGCAGTGCGCGACCCTGAGCTCGCCGCTCGTCAGCTCCCGATAGCTGATCAGGCCGAGGCCGTCCGCCCCGATCGCGAGCGAGGTCTCGGCTCCGACGACCCCGAGGCTGACGAGCGTGGAGAGGGCGAAGCCGGGCCGGTCGACGCCGATTCCCTGGGGCCCCTGGGGCCCCTGCGCCCCCTGCGCGCCCTGGACGCCCTGTTGGCCCTGGACGCCCTGCGGGCCGGCTGGGCCTGTCGCGCCAGGTGCGCCGAGAAAGCCTCTGTAGCCCCGCCGCCCGCGGGATCCTCGTGGGCCTCTCGGGCCCCGCGGGCCGCGCGCGGCGTTCGCCTTGGCCGCGGTCGCCGTGGTGCGCGAGGCGGTCGCGCCGGTGCCGAGCGGCGTCGTCACCAGGGCGACAGCCAGCGCCGCGAGACCCGTAAGCGCGATCGGGTGCCGAATCCTCCCCATCGGAGGAAACGCTAGCGCTAGGTCGGCTGAACTCCTAGCGCCGCGAGCGCCTGGGTGCGACTCAGCGGCGCCTGAAGTACGGCGTGCAGAACACGTTCGAGCAGTGCGCCACCCTGAGGCTCTCTGTCGTCGCGTCCCAGTAGCTGATCAGACCGAATCCATCGGTCCCGATCGTGGCCGCGGTAGCGAATCCGGTGTTGCCGGCGCCGTCAACCGTCGCGACGACGGCCTCGGAACAGCTCGTGTTCGAGCAGTGCGCGACCCTCAGATCGCCGCCGGTGAGGTACTGGTAGCTGATTAGCCCGAGCCCGTCCTGACCGACAGTGATCGCGTTGTAGAGGCCCACCTCCTCGGTGTCGTCGATGATCGCACTGGTCGCAGTGGCACAACTGACGTCGAGGCAATGAGCAGCCTTCAAGCTGAAGTCGGATAGGTCGCGATACGCGATTAGCCCAAGCCCGTCCGATCCGGTCGCGATCGATGTGAACTCGCCGACATCGCCGGTACTGTCGATCGTCGCGGTCGAAACCGCCGAACAGTTGAGGTTGGTGCAGTGGGCGACCTTCAGTGCCTCGTTCTGATAGTCGCGATAACTGACAAGGCCAAGCCCATCGCCGCCGATAGTGATCGAAGTGAACGCCCCGGCGTTCGGTCCATCGGGGGTCGTAATCGTGGCGCTCGAACACGCTGCGTTCGAGCAATGGGCGATCCTGAGATTCGAGGAATCGTGGTAGCTGATCAGGCCCAAGCCGTCAGCTCCGATCGCAACCGAGGTGTACTCACCGCCCGCGTCAAGCGTTGTCGTCGTCGCCGCGGAGCACGCCAGGTTCTCGCAATGCGCAACTTTCAAGTGTTCTTGCGCCCCCGTCTGATCGAGGTAGGCGATCAGGCCGAAGCCATCGGCACCGACGGCAATCGAGGCATCGCGGCCAACGTCTCCGGCGCTGTCGACGGTCGCCTTAGTCGCGCTCGAGCACGCGAGATCGTCGCAGTGAGCGACCTTGAGCGAAGTGTTTCCGAAGTCGTAGTAGGCGACGAGCGCCAAGCCGTCGATGCCGATCGTGAGAGCACTCCCGGCCCCGACGATGCCGGTGCTATCGATCGTCGAGAGCGCAAAGCCTGGACGATCCAGCGACGCTCCCGGAGGGCCTTGCGGCCCGGGCTCACCTGGTGGGCCCTGGCCTCCGTTCGCTCCTGTGAGCCCCCGCGGGCCCTGCGCGCCCGGCGCGCCCGGCGCGCCCGGGAAGCCCCGGTACCCACGCGGCCCGCGTCGGCCCCTAGGCCCCCTTGGTCCTCTCGCAGCCTGTGTCTTCGCGCTTGCGACGTCCGTCCGCGAGGATGTAGCGCCCGTGCCGAGCGGCGTCGTCACGAGCGCACCGGCGAGCGCGGCACATGCCGCCAGCGCGATCGGCCCGCGTCCCGGCTTTCTCATGAAGCCACGGTACCTCTCTTCAGGATGAGAAACTAGGAGGCGGAGAGCTTCGCGAGCGCCTCGCGGGCGGCTTCCTGCTCGGCGACCTTCTTCGACGGCCCCTTGCCGAAGCCGGCCTCGTCGCCGTCGATGACCGCGGCGCAGGTGAACGTCCTGGCGTGCGGCGGCCCGTCGACGTCGAGCACCGTGTACGTCACGGAGAGCCCGAGGCGCGCGACCGCCTCCTGAAGCTCGGTCTTATGATCGACGTACGTCGTGCGTGCGTACTCGATGCGCCCGGCGAAGGCGGCCACGATCACGTCCTCGATCTTCTCGAAGCCGTGCTCCAGGAAGAGCGCTCCGAGGGCTGCCTCGAGGAGAGCCGCCAGCACGTTCTGGTTTTCCGAAAGCCGGTCCAGCTCTTCCTGAGGCACGTCGAGGACCTGCTCGGCCATTTGCGTGCCGAGGCCGAGCTCGCGCGCGACCACGGCACAACTCGCTCTCGAGACGACGTGCGACCGGATCTTCGCGAGCTCTCCTTCCGAGTAGTCCGGGAAGCGCTCGTACAGCTCACGGGCGATTGCGAGCTCGAGGACGCTGTCGCCGAGGAACTCCAGGCGTTCGTACGACGACCCGCGGTCGGGCGCCCACGAGGTGTGTGTGAAGACGTTGTCCAGCCGCTCCGCGGGGAGCGCGTCGATCAGGCGCTCGAGGGTGGCGTTACTGGTGCGAGGTGACGTAGTCGACGGCCTGACCCACGGTCTGGATCTTCTGGGCGTCCTCGTCGGAGATCTTGATCCCGAATTGATCCTCGAGCTCCATGATCAGCTCGACGAGGTCGAGGGAGTCCGCCTCGAGGTCTTCCTGGAAGGACGCTTCGTCGTTGATGTCGGCTTCCTCGACTCCGAGCTGCTCGCTCAGAACGTCTTTTACTCGCTCGTACACTTCCTCGCGGGTCGCGGCCATTTCACCTCGCTTGGGGACTCGTGGTCTCGGGGCGCGCCGATGCTAACACGGTCGTGCCGAGCCGCTCCGACAGCCGTTCGACGAGACGGTGCTCGACACCCCGCGCGGCCAGGCGAATCGCGTTCGCGATCGCTGTGCGAGACGAGTTTCCATGCGCGATCACGGCCAGCCCGCGCAGGCCGAGGAGGTAGGCGCCTCCGTACGTGTCGGGGTCGAGCCGCTCACGCAGCTGACGTGCCGCGGGCCTGATCAGCAGGCCCCCGATCTTCCCGCGGGTCGACGAGCGGATCTCGTCCCGAAGCCCTTCCAGCAGGGTCATGATCGTGCCCTCGAGGAGCTTCAGGCAGATGTTGCCTGTGAACCCGTCACAGACGACGACCTTGCCGGCGTTGCTCAGGAGGTGACGGCTCTCGACGTTTCCGCCGAAGCGAAGATCGCTCGCGGCAAGCAGGGCGTGTGCATCGAGCGTGAGCTGGTTGCCCTTCTCGGGCTCCTCGCCGATCGAAAGGAGCCGCACGTCCGGGCTCGGGATCTCGAGCATCTCCTCGGCGAACATCGAGCCCATCTGGGCGAACTGGAGCAGGTGCTCCGGGCGTGCGTCCGCGTTCGCGCCCGAGTCGAGGAGGACCGACGGGCCCTCCCGGGTCGGAATGACGACGGCGATCGCTGGGCGGTCGACCTCGGGGAGGCGCCGGATGTAGAAGAGGGATGCGGCGAGCATCGCTCCCGTGTTTCCGGCGGAGACGACCGCGTCGGCTTCTCCCTCGCCCACGGACCGGCACGCGGCGACGAGCGAGCTGTCGGGCTTGGCCCGCACTGCCTCGACCGGCTTCTCGTGCATGGCGATCGTGTCCGCCGCCTCCACGAGCGGGAGACCCTGCGTGTCGAGACCGGACGGGCCGTAGAGGATGGGCTGAATCGAGGCCGACGAAGCCTCGAGCGCGCCTGCGACGATTTCGTCCGGGCCCCGGTCGCCGCCCATTGCGTCGACCGCCACACGAACGGGAGAGGTCATTTCGGGCCTACGGCGCCGGCGTGCGGAGCGGCTCGACTTCGCGGCCCCGGTACGTCTTGCACGTGGGGCACACACGATGCGGCCGCTTCGGCTGGTGGCAGACCGGGCACTCGTTGACGCGGGGTGCCTTCAGGCGATGCGTCGCCCTCCGCTTGTCGCGGCGGGCGCTTGTCTGTCTGCGCTTGGGAACTGCCATGACCGGTCGGCCAGTATAGCCACCGCATGGTCCCGGGCCACGGGCCCGGGGGTGGTCCCGGGCCACGGGCCCGGGACTCGCGCAAAGTGCTTCGCACTGTGCGCGACTCAAAGCACAGATAGCGGCGAACGCCCGTTCAACCGGCCCACCGTTCCCGCGATCGATGCTTTCTCGGGCTTAACGGGTTAGAGCTGGTCCTTCAGGTCGGCGAGGGCGGCCCAGCGCGAGTCGGGCTGCTCGTCCTCGTGCTCGTGCGGCTCCGCGTTCAGGTCGCGGCCGCAGACGGGGCAGAGGCCGGCGCAGTCGGGCCGGCAGAGGATCTTGTCCGGGAGGGCGAGCACGAGCGCATCCCGCGCCCAGGCGGAGAGGTCGAGCTGGTCGTTCTCGAGGTACGGCGTCCGCAGCTCGTCCGTGTCCGGGCTCGTCGCCTGATACTCGCGGCCCGCGATGTCGATCTCGACAACCGCGTCGGCCAGGCAGCGGTAACAGGGCCCATGCAGCCGCGTCTGGAAACGCAGCTCGAAGACGGTGCCGCTAGTGGCCTTGCTGACGACGAGCTCGCCTAGCACCTTGTCCAGGACGGGTAGGTAGCGCTGGCCGCCTAGCCAGATGGGCTCGAGCGCGACTTCCTGCTCGTCCCTGTGCTCCTCGCCCGGCCTCAGGCGCAGCGAGCGCAAGCTGAAGCTGGTGGTCATCCAGCCAGGGTAGCGATGGGGAGGGTTTGGCGGAACGTTGCTCGTCGCCGGGGTGCGATGCTCGTTCCGAAGCCGCGGACGCAAGGAGCCCCGATAGTCACTATCGGGGCGACTGGGGACCCGGCCTCGGGGCGAGCAGCGCGGCCCGGCGGCTCAGGCCATGTTTCGCCAAACCCTCCCTAGTAGGGAGGCTCTTCGTTGTCGGAGCCGGGGGCGCCGACACCGGCGACGACCGTCTCCTGCGAGCGCTCGTGCAGCCGCTCGCGGCCGCGCTTGACCGCGCCGAGGAACTTCTCGAGGTTGACCTCGAGAGTTGACAAGATCGAGTCGGCCCAGTCCTCCATCTCGAGCCTCGTCTCCCGGGCCTGGCGCCGGGCGTCCTCGAGAATGTCCTGCGCCTGGCGTTCGGCGAGCTTGACGATCTCTGTCTGAGAAGCCTCACGGGTGGCGTGCTCGCGTGCCTCTCCGAGCAGCCGGTCGCACTCGCGCTTCGCCTCGGCGAGCATCTCCTGCCGTTCCTTGACGATCCAGCGCGCCTGCTTGATCTCCTCGGGGATCGTCGCCCGCATCTGGTCGAGGATCTCGTAGATCTCCTCGCGGTCGATCCGGACCTGGTCGGTCAGGGGGACGGCCTTCGCGTTGTGGACGAGGTCGTCGAGCTTGTCGATGAGAACTAGGACATCCATGGGGTTCTCAGTCTAATCGGTCGGTGGGAGGAACCACTATTCGTTCGGGTCGGGCAGCCAGAGCACTTGGCTCGGGTCGGAGAACTTCGGACCGACCGTCCGCAGGCCCGAGCCGTCCACGACGACGAGCTCAACGCGTTCCTTGCAGACCGGCTTGCCGCACTTCTCGGCCCTCAGGAAGGCGATCTGCTTCCCGTCGCGCGACCAGGCCGGCGCGTGGCCGTCGCGAACGATCAGTCGCGGGTCGGAGCCGTCGCGCGCGACCGTCCAGATACCTCCGTCGTGGAAGTAGGCCAGCTCCTTGCCGCTCGGTGCCCAGGCGGGCGCATCTCCTGCGACAAGATTCCGCTCGTCGTTCCCGCTCGGCCGGATGAGCGCGATCTGACCCTCCAGCGTGTCCGGCGACCAACCCTTCACATACGCGATCCAATCCCCCTTGGGCGACCAGGCGACCGTGGACACGTTCCTCGTGTTGGTCAGCTGTTCCGCATCGTCGGCCGACGTCGAGCCGACCCAGACGTCGTAACGACCGTCGTCGCGGGCTGAATGGAGAAAAGCGACCTTGTCCCCGTCGGGTGAAAGGCTCGGATCGACGGTCGTGCCTGGCGGAACCGGCACGGAGTGAGCGCCGGAGCCGTCCCATGACCCGATCAGGATCTCCTGACCCTGGGCGCGGGTGTCCCAGGCCAAGTGCTTCCCGTTCCAGGAGAGGTTGACGGCGGCCCAGATGTTGTTCAGGCACATGTTGCGCTGATCCGTGCCGTCGGGCCACATGTGGAGCAGCCCGCAGCCGTCCCGCACGGCGATCCGACCGGGCAGGCGCGGGCTGTCGTTCCCGCTGCGGGCGACCGCGAGCCCAACGACCACGACAACGACCACGAGGGCGGCGAGGCCGCCTCCGATCAGGAACAGTCTGCGGCGGCCGAAGGTCATTCCTGCGGAGAGACCGGGGCTCCGGGCTTGCCCTGCGGGAACATCTCGGAGAAGCGGCGCGCGACAGCCGGCGGCACGAGCTCGTCGACGTTGCCCCCGAACGACGCCACCTCTTTGACGCCGCTCGAGGAGACGAAGCTGTACTGCGGATTCGACATCAGGTAGACGGTCTCGATGTCCGGCGCGAGCGTGCGGTTGAGGTGGTGCATCTGGAACTCCCACTCGAAGTCGGAGATCACGCGCAGGCCCTTGACCATCGTCCGCGCGCCCCAGCGCTTCGCGAACTCGACGACGAGCTCGGCGAAGACGTCGACCTCGACGTTGTCCTCGCCGCGGAGCGCCTCTTCGAGGAAGCCGACGCGTTCCTCGACCGAGAACATCGTCTCCTTGTGGCTCGGCTCCCGGACGACGCCGACAACGACGCGGTCGAAGATCTGGGCGGCACGTGTGATGACGTCGAGGTGGCCGAGCGTGACCGGGTCGTAGCTGCCCGGGCAGAGGGCCGTGCGATGGTCCTTGTCGGGGCTCATCCGCACTCCTCGCCGGCGGCGGCTCCCGGGCGGCGGAGCCGCCCTCCGCCACCGCCTGGCGCCGCTGCGGGCACGGTGCTCTCCGGGCCCGTATTGCGAATACTGTGCCCTCCGGCCCCGCACCCGCAGCGACGCCCGAGGAACGCGGAGTCAATTCTCCTTGGAGCGCTCATCCAGCCTCGAAGAGCGTCACGCGCACCGAGCCGTACTTGCGGCTCGTCCGCTCGGCCAGAGGAAGCGTCGGCTGCTCCTTGGCGGGGCTTTCGACCACGACGAGGCCGTCCTCGGCGAGGAGCGCCGGGAGGTACTTGGACAGGGTGGGCAGGAGGGAGTCGAGCATCCGGTAGGGCGGGTCGACGAGGACGAGATCGTACCGCCTGCCCGCCGCAGACTCGGCGGCGAGAGCGCGGCGCGCATCGGATTTGACGAGCCTCGCCCCCTTCAGGTCGAGCTTCTCCAGGTTGCGTTCGATGACGCGCTGGGCGTCGCGATCGGACTCGACGAAGACCACGGACTCGGCCCCGCGAGACAGGGCCTCGAGGCCCATCGCGCCCGAGCCGGCAAAGAGATCGAGCACGGCCATCTCATCGACGGGCCCGATCAGGTTGAACGCCGCCTCCCGCACCCGGTCGCCGGTGGGCCGCGCCCCATCCTTCGGCGCGAAGATCCTCGAGCCCTTGCGGCTACCCGCGATGATCCGCACGATTCAAGCCTGCAGATCGCGGTCGGCGAAGACGCGCTCCACCTCGTCGTTCAGCGGGCCCTCGTAGTCGACGAGCTCGTCGGCGACCGAACGCGCCTGCTCGAGGAGCGTCCGGTCCGAGCGCAGGCGCGTGAAGCGCAGATCCGAGAGGCCCGCCTGCCGCGTGCCCAGGAGCTGGCCCTCGCCACGGATCTCGAGGTCTCGCTCAGCGAGCTCGAAGCCGTCGTTCGAGGCGACGAGCGCTTCGAGGCGCGCGAGCGCCGAGTCGGTCAGCTCCTCCTTCGCGCGCGAGACGAGGAGGCAATAGGACTGCTCGGCGCCCCTCCCCACTCGGCCACGCAGCTGGTGGAGCTGCGCCAGGCCGAAGCGGTCTGCCTCCTGGACGATCATGATCGTCGCGTTCGGGACGTCGACGCCGACCTCGATCACGGTCGTCGCGACGAGCACGTCCAGCTCGCGCGCCTTGAACTGCGCCATCAGCTCGCGCCGGTCGACAGGTCGTAGCCTTCCGTGGAGCAAGCCGACGCGGTAGCCCTTCAGCTCGCCCTTCCGCAGGCGCTCGGCCTCACGCTCGGCAGCGCGGGCCAGGCTCGTCTCCGATTCCTCGATCAGCGGGCACACCACGTATGCCTGGCGACCGTCGTCGAGGTGCTTCCGGAGCCGCTTGTACGCCTCGCTCGACCGGTCGTGCGTCACCCAGGCTGTCTTCACAGGCTTGCGGTTCGCGGGGGGTTTCGCGATCTCGCTCACCGACAGGTCTCCGTAAACGGTGAGTGCGAGCGTGCGGGGAATGGGCGTCGCGGTCATGTGCAGGACGTGTGGTGTGCGGTCACCCGTGATCGCGCGACGCTGCTCCACTCCGAATCGGTGCTGCTCGTCGACCACGGCGACCGCGACCTCGCTCAGGTCGACGCCCTCTTGGATGAGCGCATGCGTCCCGACGAGGATCTGCGCAGGCGCCGGATCGTCCTTGACCGATCGCGTGAGCAGCGCGACGTCGACGCCGAGCTCGCGGCACGGCTCCTCGAGCGTGAGGAAGTGCTGCTCCGCGAGCGTCTCGGTCGGCGCCATCAGCGCACCCTTCTTCCCCGACTCGACGGCGCGCAGGAGCGCGTACAGCGCAACGACGGTCTTGCCCGAGCCGACCTCGCCCTGGAGGAGCCGCTCCATCGGCGTCGGCCTGGCGAGATCGGCATCGATCTCCGCGATCGCGCGCTCCTGGTGGGCCGTGAGCTCGAACGGAAGTACCGCTCGGTAGCGGGAGACGAGCTCGCCCGGCTTCCCGAGCGCCGGGGCCTGCTCCTGCTCGCGGCTGCGGCGGCGCCGTGCGAGCCCGACCTGCAGCACGAGCAGCTCGTCGAAGGCGAGCCGGCGTCTGCCGCGCTCCGCCTCTTCGGGGCTCCGGGGTCGATGGATGGCCGTCAGCGCGTCGGAACGCAGCGGCATCGTGTCCCCGAGGCGGGCCGGCAGCGCGTCGAGGTCGTCACGAGCATGCGCAAGCGCTTTCCCGACGAGCTCGCGCAGCTTCTTCGGCGTGATCTCCTCGCTCGCCGGGTACACCGGGGCGAAGTCCGCCGTTGCGGTGGCGCCGTTCAGGTCGTAGGAGCGGACGTTGAACTCGTTGCGCCTCAGCTGTCCGCGGAGGCGCACCCGCGTGCCGGGCCGGAGCTTGTCGACGAGCCACGCCTGGTTGAACCAGACCGCCGTTATCTCGCCGCTGTCGTCCGCGATCCGCGCCTGGACGATCGCCAACCGGGGCCGCGGGCGCCGAACCGAGGTGCGGACGACCTCACCCGTGATGGCGACCTCTTCCTCCCCGGCGAGGAGATCGGCGATCCGAACCTCGTCGGCGGCGGCCTCGTAACGGAAAGGCCGGTGCGCGAGCAGGTCGCCGATCGTCTCGAGGCCGAGCTTCGCGAGCCTCTTGGTGACCGCCGGCCCCACTCCGGGCAGCGTCTCGACGCCCCGCGCCAGCCGCTCGGGCCGGGGAAACGTCCGCGGGCGCGCCCAGCTCGGCGGAGCCGAGAGCTCGGCGAACGCGGTCGGAAGGGGTCTCGTCAGCGTGGGACCGAGTATAGGACCGGCGGGAGCTACCCCTCGGCCTCGGGCTCGGCCGCCGGCTCCTTCGGCCGGTCGCGCCGCTCGAAGAAGGTGACCGCAACCTTGCGGATCCGCGAGCCCTCGATCTCCTCGACGTCGAAGCGAAGGCCGTCGTGATCGACGGAATCGCCGGGCTCCGGCGCGCGGCCGAGGATCCCGAAGACGAACCCGCCCATCGAGTGGTAGTCCTCGATCGGGATCTGCGTCCCGAACTGCTCGTTGAAGTCGTCGATCGGGAACGTCCCGTCGATCCTGATCGTGTCGTCGTCGATCCGCTCGACGGACTCGTCAGGCAGATCGAACTCGTCCTCAATCTCCCCGACGATCTCCTCGAGCAGGTCCTCGAGCGTGACGATGCCCTGCATCGCGCCGTACTCGTCGACGACGATTCCCATGTGCTGGTTCGTGCGGCGGAATTCGGTCAGCATGGCCGCGAGATCCTTCGTCTCGGGGACGATGTAGGCGTCCCGCACGAGCTCCTCGACTCGCACGTTGGCGATGCCGCGATCAACGAGGGCCGAGAAGAGGTCGCGCACGTGCAGGATCCCGACGATGTTGTCCAGCGTCTCGCGGTACACCGGATAGCGGGTGTAGGGAGAGTCGATGACGGCGGCGAGGCACTCCTCGGGCGGCAGGTCGATCGAGAGTGCAACCACTTCGGGCCGGGGCACCATCACGTCTGCGACTTCCTTGTCCGCGAAGTCGAAGACCTTGTAGAGCATCTCCTGCTCCTGCGCCTCGAGCTCGCCGTGCTCGGTCGAGCGCTCGAGGAGCATCTTCAGCTCAGCCTCGGAGTAGACGCCCCGCTCTTGACCGGGCGGCTCGAGCCCGAGCACGCGCAGAACCGCGTCCGACGATTGCTGGAGCGTCCAGATCAGCGGCTTCAGCGCGATGAAGAACCAGCGCACGGGAGTGGAGACAGTGAGCGCGGTCCGCTCGGGGTGGCCGAGCGCGATGCCTTTGGGGACGAGCTCGCCGATCACGACGTGCAGGTACGTGATCAGGAGAAAGGCGAGCCCAAACGAGACGATCGTCGCGGGAATCGGGTCGAAGATGTGCGCGAACACCGGCTCGCCTAGAGCACCGATGGCCAGACTCGTGAGCGTCACGCCGAGCTGCATCGCGGCGATAAACCGCGGCGGGTTGGCCGTGATCTGGAGGACGAGCCGGGCGCGCTTGTTGCCCTGGTCGCGGAGCTCGGTGATGCGCGTTCGCCGGGCCGTGACGAGCCCGTACTCGGCCGCGACGAAAAATGCGTTCAGCAGCAGGAGGCCGAAGACGGCAAGCAGCTGAAAGAAGAGAGTCACGCCCCGCTCTCCGGGGCGCGGGTACTAGGCGGGTGGTCGTCGTCCAAGCGGACTCTGAGTATAGGCGAGGGGTCGGCTCGTCCGGCGTGCGCCGGCGGTCGACGAGTCGGCCGACCAGAACCCCAAAGCTCCCCACCCGGGTGGGGAGAAAGGTTCCACCCGCCACCCGCCGTGAGCGTAACCCTCGGAGTTGCGCGCGGATGTCCCGGAAGTGAGCCAATATTGCTGGCGACGGCGAACGTGTGTTCGTATACTGCCAGAGTGGCCGTCGAGTACCGCGAAGAGCCTTGCCGGAGCGCTCTGAACCGCGTCAAGGGCATGCGTTTCAAGTGGTCGCTGAATCCCTACATGGGGTGCGTTCACCGCTGCACGTTCTGCTACGTCCGAGCCTTCGAGCAGCGAGCCGACCGGCCGGCGGACGACCGCTACGGCACCTCGATCCGAGTCAAAACCAACGTCGCCGACGTCCTTCGCCGCGAGTTGGCCCGCCCGTCCTGGGAACACGAAACCGTGACCATCGGCGCCGCGACCGACCCCTACCAGCCGGCCGAAGGCCGCTACCGCCTCACTCGCGCCTGCATCGAGGCCCTGGCCGAAGCCCGCAACCCGTTCGGCATCATCACGCGCGGCCCGATGATCGTTCGCGACATCGACGTCCTCGCCGAGGCCGCCCGTCGCGCACGCGTTTCGGTCACCTTCTCGATTCCGACCCTCGACGAGGACGTCTGGCGCAAGACGGAGCCCTCAACCGCCCATCCGCGGCAGCGCCTGAGGGCCGTCTCGAAGCTCGTCGAGGCCGGGATCAAGGCCGGAGTCGGCATGGCGCCGATCCTCCCCGGGATCTCCGACCGGCCCGACCAGCTCCGCGAAGTCGTCAGAGCGGCGCGCGACGCGGGCGCGACCGGCATCTGGGCCAATCTCCTCTTCCTGCGCCCCGGAACACGCGAGCACTTCCTCGAGCAGCTGGCCCAAGACTGGCCGGAGCTCCTCTCCCACTACGGGCAGCTCTACCGCGGGCGCGCGTACCTCGGCACCGAGGAGACGAAGCCCGTTCAGCGCCGAATCTCGGAGCTCGCCCGGGAATTCGGCGTCGCCGACCGGCGCTCGACCCGGCTCGAGCCGGACCGGGAACCGGAACAGCTCGCCCTCGCGGTCTGATCACCCGAATACAATCCGCTGGCCGTGTCCGAAGAAGCCGACGGAAAGTCCGAGATCACCTGCCTGATCGTGGACGACCACGAGGTCGTCCGCGAAGGACTGCGGCTTTCGCTGTCGCGCGCTGCGCACATCCGCGTGATCGGCGAAGCCTCCGACGGAGCGAGTGCGATCGCGCTTGCAGAACGGCGGAAGCCGGATGTCGTGATCATGGACGTGCGGATGCCGGGGATGGACGGGCTCGAGGCCACGAAGATCCTGACGGAGAAGGTCCCCGGAACCGCCGTCCTCATCTTCACGGCCTTCAGCGAACGCAGCCTGCTCGGGCGCGGCCTCGAGTCCGGGGCGAAGGGCTACATCCTCAAGGAGGCCCCGCACCAGACCCTGCTGCGTGCGATCGAGAAGGTCGTCGCGGGCGAGGGGTACGTCGATCCGGCGCTGATGCCGGCCTTCCTGCCCGGCAAGGGCGAGGACATGCTCACCACGCGCGAGCGGGAGATCCTGCAGTTGCTCGCCGACGGCATGTCGAACGCTGATGTGGCCGCAAAGCTCTTCATCAGCCAGGAGACCGTGAAGAGCCACGTGCGCCACATCCTCACCAAGCTCGAGGCGGACACGCGGACGCACGCGGTGGCGATTGCGCTTCGCGAAGCGATCATCGACTAGAGCCGGGCTGCTCGTCGCGGTGGTCGTCGCCGGCGCGATCGTCGGCGCGCTCGGACTCACTTCCGACACGCAGTTCCTCGCGCTCGTCGGCCTGCTCTTCGCGGTCACGGCCGCAGGAGCCCTGGCTGCAACGCTCCTCGTCAGCGAGCGCCAGCACGACGAGCGAATGGAGGACGAGATCGAGCGCCTCTCGGCCGAGCATGCGCGGCTCTCGGACCAGGTGATCACGGCCGAGCAAGAGGAGCGTCGCAGGCTCGCCCTGTTTCTGCACGACGGGCCCGTGCAGTCGATGTCGGGGATCGCGCTCATGCTCGATGCGGTCATCGCTGCGGTCGACGGAGGACGCCGGGAGGAAGCCGAACGCATCCTGAGCTCGGCCCTCGAGAAGCAGCGCGACACGATTCGATCGCTCCGTGACCTCTCTTTCGAGCTCGAGCCGGTGGTGCTCAGGGACCAGGGCTTCGAGCCCGCCGTCCGGGCGCTCGCCGATCAGCTCGGCATGGCCAACCGCATCCAGATCGAGCTCGACGTGGAGGCGGCCGAGGCGCTCTCGGAGCACGCCCAGGTCGCCATCTTCCAGATCATCCGCGAGGCGCTTCATCAGGCGATTCGGCGCGGCCCCCCCACGCGCGTCTCGGTCGGGGTCGCCGAGGCCGCCGGCGGGGGCATCGAGGCCGTGATCGCCGACGACGCCCCAGGCGAGCGCCGCCGCGCGAGCTTCGACGCGATCGCGGAGCGGGCGCGCTCGATGAGCGGCCGCATGACCGTCGATCCGGGCCCCGACGGCGGCACCGCCGTCCGCATCGTCTTCCCGCCGTACCGGGTCCGGCGCTAGAGTGGCCGCGCTCATGGCGGAGCAGACGCACTGCCTCTTCGTCTCGAAGCCGACCGGCTACGAGCTGCTCAATCGCGACGGCGATCCGCCTCCGGTGGGCAGCATCGTCGAGCTCGAGGGACAGGGGCGCTGGGTCGTGAACCGGGTCAGCGCCTCACCCCTGCCCCAGGACCGACGGCCGTGCGCGTACCTGCTGCCGACGCCTAGCTGAGCGCTTGCTCGGCGGCGATCCGGCCGAAGACGAGCGCCGCCGCGAGGCCGCTCGAGTAGCCGCCTGTCGAGATGCCGCCGACGTCTGCGCCCGCTGCATAGAGCCCCTCGACGCCGACAACTCGAGCGCGCTCGTCGGCCCGTAGGCCGCCCAGCGTCTGCGTGACGCTCGCCTGGACGAGCACCGAGGTGAAGGGCGGCTCTTCCCTGACGACCGCGCCGGCCGCCCGGGCTGCGTCGATCATCTCGCCGACCGTCCGCTCGCGGACCCGCTCGCCGAGCCGGCCCTCATGGACGCGGTACCAGGCGCGGCCGCCCGGCCAGCGTGCGATCACCTGGACGAGATCGGTCTCCGACCAGGACGGCTCGCCTTCGAAGCGCTCGCCGCCGGTCTCCGCGACGACCTCGGCGAAGCGGCCGTAGAGCTGGGCGAGGCGCACGAAGTCCTGCTCGTTGATCTGCGCCGGCGGAGCAGGCATCGCCCGGCCGTAGAACTCGTGCAGATCGCCCGCTGTCGCCGCCCCGTGGGCCAGCGCGAAATCGAGCCCGTCGCCGGAGCTCCAGCGGTTCGCCCGCAGGAGCAATCCTCGCTCACGAGCGAGCCGCATCGGAAAACCTCCGGTCGCAAGCACAACCGGCCCCTCGAGACCTGTCCCGGGACCAGGTCCCAGGGCATGGCCGAGCTGGACACTGTTGGTCTTCTCGGCCAGCGTCTCGGTCATTTGCCGTGTGTCAAAACGCATGCCGACCGTGCGCGGATTACCCGTCTCGCGCTCGGTGACCCGAGCACCGAGCGACTCGAGCCACTCGAGCGCCTCGTCGAGGCGCTCGACGATTGCGGCCTGCAGGTCGGGGTCGCCGCCGGGGCACTCGGCCTGGAAGTCCTCGAGCGTGCGGTAGCGCCAGATGACCCCGCTCGAGAGGAGCATCGACCCGCCCGGGCGGTCGCCCTTCTCCAGCACGATCGGTTCGGCCCCGAGCTCGCGCGCCCTTGCGGCTGCGACCAGGCCGGCCATGCCCGCTCCGTAGATCGTGAGGTCGGCTATTTGAGCGCGAACGTCGGCTTCTGCTCGACGTACTCGATCTTCACGTGCTCGGGCCCCCACACGAAGATGGCGTACGTGTTCGGCGCGTCGACGACATCGGCCACCTCGAACCCGGCCCGCTCGGCTTCCTGGAGCGTCTCCTCCGCCGAGTCGACGAGCACGGCCAGATGGTTGAGCAACGGCCGCTCCGGATCGCCGGGATCGCCCTCGTGGAACTCGACGAACGCGCCCCCAACCTCGACCCGGCCCTCGTTGTTCGGCGCAAAGCCGAACTGCTGGTACTGACGCGCCGTCTCCTCCGGGCTCGCGGAGAAAAGCGCCACGTGGTCGAGGTCGTACTCGACGTCGGTCTGCGCCTCGACGAGCCCGAGCCGAAGGCCCTCGTGCACGTCGAAGTACGCTGAGCCGTTCTCGCGGTCAACCTCGATCCCCTCGAGCCCTGCGAGCGCCGTCGCCAGGTCGTTGACCCTCAGCGCGACGTGCTTGAGAGCGCCTTGCTCCCGCGGTCCTTCCTCGGCGAAGAGCGTCAGCTTGCCGCGGCGCGCGTCCGTCCCGACGAGCGTGAACCTGTCGGTGCGCTCGATCACGTGCATCGAGAGCCGCTCGATGAGGAAGTCCGTGATGGCGTCGCGATCGGCGACCCAGAGCGCGACGTGGTCAAGGGTCTTGGGCCTCATCCCGTCCGCAATCTACCTAGCGGGATGAGGCCCGCGCAGACCTACTTCTTGCGGTTGACGGCGGCGAGGAGCTGCCGCTTGTTCATCCGCGAGCGACCCTTGATGTTCAGGCGCTTCGCCTGGTTGTAGAGCTGCTCCTTCGTCTGGCCCGTGGAGCGGCCGCCGTGCGACCGGCTGCCTCCGCGGCGGCTGGACGAGGTGTCGCGCGTCGACGACCGTGAGGACGTTCGCGCCTCGCCGCTCCTCGCTCGCTCCTTGTTGACGGTGCGTGCGGCGATCTCCTTCGCGCGTTTCGTCGAGCGTCCCTGCTTGCGCTCGCTGTCCTTGATGTGCTCGTACTGCCGTTCTCGCTTGTTGCTCCATGCCTTCTGAGGCATTTCAGACCCCTTTGATCGCTTGCCGAGACGGTTTGCCCCGACTGCGAATTTTTTATTCCAGGGGTGGGTTCTGGACGTTGTGCTCGGTCGCGTACTCGTTCGTGAGCTTGTTCACGACCTCCGCGCCTTCGCCGTAGGCGTAGTTGATCTTGACGAAGGGCTCCCACTTCTCGGGCAGCGCGTCCTCGGGGAAGATGGCCTCGACCGGGCACTCCGGTTCGCACGCACCGCAATCGATGCACTCCTCGGGGTCGATGATCAGGATGCGCTCGAACTCGTGGATGCAGTCGACCGGGCAGACATCGACGCACGACTTGTCCTTCACGTCGATGCATGGCTCCGTGATGATGTAGGTCACGATCGGGTCCTTCCGCTTGGAGTAGCGCAGAGCGGCGCGCTGCACTCCGCTGCGCGCGAACGCGCGCGCGTCGCTACCGCCGAGGCGATAGATCACTTGCCGGCCAACCCGGCGCCGACGCACCACACCCGCCTCGTACAACACGCGAAGCTGTTGACTCGTCGCCGTCTCCGA
>DATHDS010000036.1:0-146339 GCA_035318925.1 Gaiellaceae bacterium | reverse complement strand
GTCGCCGGCGCCGCGCCTGGCGCGAAGAGCAGCCCGACGCTTAGCACGGCCAGCGCGCAGAGCCGGAGGGGCGGCCTCGGTCTCGTCGACAGCTGGATCTCCTGCTCCTTTCCGCCACCTACGTAGAGCGAGCAACTCACCCCCGCGCCATGGCGAGATGGGGATGGGGTCCAACGAATGATTGTCCTCCCTCCCGCGACGCATTACAAGCAGGCTTGCCGCCCTTCCTGCTCGCCTTCCTCGCCCTCGCCTGCTGCTTCATTTACTGCGACGAGTCCAGAGACTCATTGAGTTAGAGGTTCTAAGAGCGCCTAACGAAAAGGATCAGGTTGGGCTGGCCTAGTAAGTAGTCTCGTCGACTAGCTCGACGATCGTCGGTTGCGCCTCGACCGTGACGTTGTCCATGGCCCCAGACGCAATCAGGCGCTCTTGGAAAGACTTGGCGTCCTCGACCGAGGGGAACTCCACCCCCACAAAGACCTGGTTTGGGTTATCGACGCCGCGAAAGACCCGGTGCCCTGTGCCGGATTGCGCGCGACCTGCCGGATCTGTGTCGAACATCTGCTTCCACGCGTCGTAGTTCCCGGTGTCGAAAATGCCCAAGATGAACGCCATTAGGACCTCCCGATTGTTGTGGCTGATAGCCGCTCGCTTGCAGTTCCACCTTACTCCCCTCAGCCCGGAGGTGCGCCGCGCGCTCGCACGAGCCGGGACTGCCCAGCGAGGGCGTTCTTGAGCGGGCGCAGCAGGCGGTTCAGAAGCCCTCCGGCCCCGGCCGGCAGCAGGAACATGCACAGGATCAGAACGGCGCCGAAGACCACGGAGGGCGCCTGCTTCGAAGACGAGAGCACCCACGGTATCGAGAGCTGCTGCGCGTAGATGGGCAGGAACTCCATCAGGAGCGCGCCGAAGATGACCCCGGTGAGCGAGGAGAGCCCGCCGACCACGACGCTCGCGAGCAGCAGGATCGAGAGGGTCAACGGAAAGGTATCCGGGTTGACGTACGAGATCTGGATCGCGTACAGCGCTCCCGCAGCGCCCGCGAAGGCCGATGACACGCCGAACGCGAGCGTCTTGTACGCGGCCGGGCTCACACCCGAGGAGGTCGCGGCGAGCTCGCCGTCCCGGATCGCGCGCCAGGCACGGCCGATGCGACCACGGACCAGCAGCCAGGCGACGACGAAGAGCACGCCGGCCGTCACCCACGCCTCGTAGTAGAGCCAGTGCGGGACGGCGACGTCCAGCCCGAACGGCGTCTTCGGCAAGGGTACGTTCAGGCCTCCGCCGCCGCCCGTGACCGTGTCGAAGCGTTTCGCGATCGAGGGGAGCGAGACGGCGATCCCGAGCGTCGCCAGCGCCAGCGAGACGCCGGGAAGCCGCAGCGCCGGAAACCCGAAGCCGAAGCCGATGATGCCGGTGACGAGCGCCGCGATCGGGATCGTGAACACGGGCCGCATCCCGTCGCCGAGCGGAAGCCAGCCCGGCGGAAAGATGTTCAGGTCGTGGAGCCCCGGCTTCCCGAGAATGAGCAACGCAGACGTATACGCGCCGACGCCGATGAACGCGCCGTGGCCGAGCGAGATCTGGCCGTTGTAGCCGGTCAGGATGTTCAGGCCGAGGAGCGCGATGAAGTAGATCGCGACGTAGGTGAACTGCGCCAGACGGTACTCGCCCATGAACCGCGGCAGCACCGCGACGACCAGCGCGGCCGCGAGGAGGAACGCGACCTTGACCGCAGGGAGGGTCCAACGTCGTCGCATCAGACGCGACTCACCCTCACGTGACCGAAAAGGCCCTGGGGCCGGACGAGCAGGACGAGCAGGAGGATGGCGAGCGCGCTCGGGAGGCGCAGCTCACCGCCGACGAAGTTGACGTACGTGCCGAGGAGATTCACGGCGACGCCGAGCATGAGCCCGCCGACCACGGCGCCGACGGGGCTGTCGATCCCACCGAGCACTGCGGCCGCGAAGGCGTAGATGAGGATGACGAGCATCATGTTCGGGTCGAGAAACACCGTCGGCGCGGCCATCAGGCCCGCGATCGCGCCGAGCACGGCCGCGAAGCCCCAGCCGAGCGCGAGCAGCCAGCCGACCCGAACGCCCACGAGCCGGCTCGCGTCGGGGTTGAGCGCCACCGCCCGCATCGCGAGCCCGAGCGTCGTGAACCGGAAGAACAGCCAGAGCACGAGCACCGCGCCGAGGCAGACGCAGAAGGTGCCGATGTCCTGGACCGAGACGAAGACACCGCCGATGTCGAGCGTCCGGTTCGAGAACGGGCTGTCGACGGCCTTCACCTCCGCGCCCCAGATCCAACCGCTCAGCCCGTTGAGGGCGATCAGCAAGCCGATCGTGACGATCACGATCACGATCTCCGGACGGCCCTCGACCGGGCGGATGAGCGTGCGCTCGACGGCCATGCCGCCGCCGAACGCGATCAGCAGGGTGAGGACGAACGCCGGCCAGTACGAAAGGCCGTGACCCATCAGCGACCAGGCGATGAACGTCGTGAACGTCGCCATCTCGCCCTGCGAGAAGTTGACGATGTCCGTCGTTCGGTAGATGAGGACGAGCGCGAGCGCGAGGCTCGCGTAGATCGAGCCCGTGGCGAGGCCGCTCGTGACCTGCTGGAGGTAGCCCGACCAGGTGAACGTGGAGACGGCGACCTTGATCAGCAGGCCGAGCACGACCACGCTCACGATCGCCGTCGCGAAGCCCACGGCCACGATGGCGACTCCCTCCAGCTGACGCGGCAGTTTGATCGCGTTCATCTAGTGCCCCTTCCAGTAATGCCGCCGAGCCTCTGGGTCGTGAGCACCAAGCCAGAGGCCGTACTCGCCCGCGGGCAAGGCTAGAAGCCTTGACAAGGGCGAGGGTGGGCTCTGGCGCCGCGTGATCGCGGGCCAGAGGCCGGCATGTATTGCTGGGAGGGGCACTAATACCCCAGGTACGACTTCCTGACGGCCTCGTTGCGGCGAAGCTCGTCGCTTTCGCCCTCGAGCGCAACCTTGCCGACCTCGAGCACGTATGCGCGGTCGGCGGCGTCGAGGGCGAGTGTCGCGTTCTGCTCGACGACGAGCACCGTCAGCCCGTCGCTCTCGTTCAACTCCTTGACGATCCGGAAGAACTCCTGGATCACGGTCGGTGCGAGGCCGAGCGACGGTTCGTCGACCATCAGCAGCTTCGGCCGCGAGACGAGCGCGCGGGCCAGCGCGAGCATCTGCTGCTCGCCGCCGCTCAGCGTCCCGGCCTGCTGGTCACGGCGCTCGTGCATCCAGGGGAAGTAACCGACGACCCGCTTGGCCTCCTGCTTCAGCACGCGCCGCTCACCGCGGACGTACGCACCCATGCGCAGGTTCTCCCAGACGGTCAGCTCGGCGAACAGGCCACGCCCCTCGGGCACGTGCGCGATGCCCCGGCGGGCGACGGCGTGCGGGGAGTGACCCGCGATCGACCGGCCGTCGAAGACGATCTGGCCGCGCTTCCGAACCGTCCCCGAGACGGCGCGCAGCGTGGTCGTCTTGCCGGCGCCGTTCGCGCCGAGCACCGCGACGATCTCCCCGTCGTCGACGTGCAGCGAAATGCCGTGGAGAGCCTTGATCGGCCCGTACCGGGCCTCGACCTCCTGCAGCTCAAGCAGCGGCACTCGGCTCTCCCAGGTAGGCCTCGATCACCGCCGGGTCCGACCGCACCTCCTGCGGCGAGCCCTCGGCGATCTCCGTCCCGAAGTTGAGAACGGTGACGCGCTCGCAGACCGACATGACGAGGTTCATGTGATGCTCGACGAGGAGGATCGCGAGGTCGAAGTCCTTCCGGAGGGCGCGGATGAGCGACGAGAGCTCCTCGACCTCCTCGTGGTTCAGCCCGGCGGCGGGCTCGTCGAGCAGCAGCAGCCGGGGCTTCGAAGCGAGCGCCCGCGCCAGATCGATCCGCTTCAGGGTTCCGAACGGGAGCCCGGCGGCCAGACGGTCGGCGAGCGGGTCGAGCTCGAGGTACTCGAGCGTCTCGTGCGCGTCGGCTCGTCCCTTCCGCTCGGAGAACGGATGCATCCGACTATGCGCGCCGACGAGGACGTTCTCGAGCACCGTCATCCGCGGGAAGAGCACGACGTTCTGGAACGTGCGCGCGATTCCGAGCCGGACGATCCTGTGCGGGCGCACACGGAGCAGATCGCGACCGTCGAGCTCGATCCGGCCCTTGTCGGGCGGATAAAGGCGCGTGACGACGTTGAAGAGCGTCGTCTTGCCGGCGCCGTTCGGCCCGATCAGCCCGGCGATCTCCTTCTCCTGGAGCGAGAGCGAGACGTCGTCGAGCGCCAGGACGCCGCCGAAGTGACGAGCGACGTGTTCGACGGTTAGGAGGGCCGCCATCGGTGGCCGCCGATCATATGGCAGCCGCGCTCGCCTCGACGCAGAGGAAGGAGAGCGGGGCCGACGATTGCCGGCCCCGCCGAGAAGACTCTCTCCACTTGCTGGTTAACGGCCCTTGATCAACGGGCTGATCTCCGACCAGGTGCCGCTCTGGTAGCGGATGATCTTCACCTGGTCGAGCGGGAAGCCGTCTTTGGCGCTCGTCCTGACGTGCATTCCCTTGATCGTGAACGGATTGACCCAGTTCATGTGCCGAGCCGCCCTCATGAAGGACGCGCGCGTTGGGTTCGGACCCGCGCGATAGAGCAGCTGGACCACGTCATAGGCCTTCGCGACGCCGTAGTAGAAGATGACGTCGTTCGGATCCGACTTCGGAGCGAAGCGCTTCTGGATCCGCCTGTACTTCTTGATCATGCGATCCGACTGGTACCTCGGGTTCGGGGGGTTCTTGAGGTACGAGTCGCTGATGTCGCCGTTCGTGTACTCCTTGCCGACCTTGTCCTCGGCCGCGTGCATGACTGCGTCGCTCGCGGACACCGAGTTGATGAGAATCGTGTCGGGCTTCCAGTTGAGCGCCTTCGCCTGCAGCATCGCCTTCACTGTCGGCACCGGGGTCGTCAAGAGCACCCACGTGTCCGCTCCGGAGAGCTTCTGCTTCGCGATCTGCGTTGCGTAGGCCGTGTCGGTCTCCTCATAGTGCTCCCTCGACACGATCAGGCTCTTCTTCGCACCGAGGCCGTCCTCGAGGCCCTTCAGGTAGTCCTGGCCGTAGCTGTCGTTCTGGTAGAAGACCGCGATCTTCGCGTGCGGGGCATTGGTCAGGATCCAGCGCGCGTAGATGTGGCCTTCCGAGATGTAGTCGGGCTGCCAGCCGATCGTCCACGGCCATTTCTTGCCCTCGAGCCCGAATGCGCTGTCGCCGGTGGAGATCAGGACCTGCGGGATCTTCCGCTGGTTCAGGTACGGCCTGATTGCCAGGTTCGTCTCCGTGCCGAGGCTGCCGGCGATGGCGAAGACCTTGTCCTGCTCCACGAGCTTGTGCGTCATCTGCACGGTCTGCGCCGGGTTGTAGGCGTCGTCGTAGTAGCGCCAGACGATCTTCCGGCCGTGGACGCCCTTCTTGCCGTCCGGGCCTTTGCGGGAGTTCACGTACTTGAAGTACGCGTCCATGCCCTTCGGGATCGGCGCATAGATCGACGCGATCCCGCTGAGCGGGAAGGTCCCGCCGAGCTTGATCGTCGTACTCGTGACTCCCGGAGTCGCCGTGCCAGCCGTCTTCCCGCTGGGCCCGGCGAATGCCGAGATGGTCACGGCCGCAGCGAGAAGCACTGCCACGGAAACCAGAAGCAGAGCTCTTCTCATGGTTGCATTACCCCCTTGCTCTGTTTGTGACGCGTAAATAGACGCACAACTGAGGCAGAACTTGCGATCAGGAATACGATCGGTAGTTCTCGTTCTCCTAGAAGGAACAGCGACCAGGGAGCCGCCAAAAATGCGCCTCGAAGGAATCCACCACGTGACCGCGATCACCGGCGATGCGCCGGGCAACGTCGACTTCTACGCCCGTGTGCTCGGCTTGCGCCTCGTCAAGAAGACGGTCAACCAGGACGACCCGACCGTCTACCACCTCTTCTATGCGGACGAGCGCGGCTCGGCGGGCTCCGACATCACGTTCTTCGAGTACCCGGGCGCGAGGCGTGGCCGCGCGGGGGCCGGCATGGTCAACCGCGTCGTCTGGCGCGTCGCCTCGGAGGAGGCGCTCGACTTCTGGGAGGAGCGGCTCCGCGGCGAAGACGTTTCCGTCTCGCGTGTCGACGGACGTCTGACCTTCTCGGATCCCGAGGGCCTCGGCCTCGAGCTCGCCGTCGTCGAGACCGACGACGAACCGCTCGTCGCGGAGAGCCCGGAGATCCCCGCCGAGCTCGCGCTCCAGGGCTTCGAGGGCGTGCGCGCCTACACGTCCGACCCCGCCGAGAGCCGCGCGTTCCTGGAAGGCGCGCTCGAGTTCGAGGCTCGCGGGGAGAGCGACTTCGAGGCGCGCGGCGAGCGCCGCGGCTCCTTCTACGCGTACGACCAAACGAGCGAGCCCGGCATCCCCGGAGCCGGCACCGTCCATCACGTCGCGTGGTCCTCGCCCCCGGAGGAGCACGAGGCGTGGCGGCAGCGGGTGATCGAAGGCGGCGGCTCGCCAACCCCGGTCATCGACCGCTTCTACTTCAAGTCGATCTACTTCCGCGAGCCGAGCGGCGTCCTGTTCGAGATCGCGACGCTCGGCCCCGGCTTCACGACGGACGAGCCGTTGGAGCATCTCGGCGAGCGCCTGTCGCTGCCGCCGGACTTCGAGCACCTCCGGGAGCAGGTCGAGCCGGTGCTGACGCCGCTCCCGAACCCGCGGGCTACCTGGGCCAAGCGCTGAGCGACCTCGTCTTCAGGACGAGACCGGCCGCAGGCGATCCCGAGGGCGCACTCGTCCTCTTCCACGGCCGCGGCACGGACGAGAACGATCTCTTTCCCCTGCTCGACGCGCTCGACCCTGAACGGCGCCTCGTGGGCGTGACCCCCCGCGGGCCGCTGTCGCTTCCGCCCGGCGGCGCGCACTGGTACGTGCTGGGCGAGCTCGGCTACCCGCCGCCCGACACGTTCCTGCCCACGTACCGGCTCGCCGGAGCGCTGCTGGACGAGCTCGCGGCCGAGACCGGCATCCCGCCGGAGCGCACAATCCTGGGCGGCTTCTCCCAGGGCGCGATGATGAGCTATGCGCTGGGTCTCGGGGCCGACCGTCCCCGCCCGGCGGGGATCGTCGCGTTGAGCGGCTTCGTTCCGACCGTCGAGGGCTTCGAGCTCGACCTCGAGCGACCTCTGCCGCCGATCGCGATCGGCCACGGAGCCTACGACCCGGTCATTCCGGTCGAGTGGGGCCGACGCGCGAAGGAGCTCCTCGAGCGCGCGGGCGCGGACGTCCTCTACCGCGAGTCGCCGCTTCCGCACACGGTCGATCCGGCTTTCCTGCGCGAGCTTCAGCCGTGGCTCGACGCCGCGGTTCCGGCCCCGGCTAGTTCGCGGTAGGTAGCCGCGCCGGGCGCTTCTGGGTGCGCGGGAGGTAGACCGGGCCGGTCTCGGACTTCGCCCTGGGCTTGAGCGGCGGAGCCGTGATGTCGAACGACGCGGTTGAGAGTCGCTGCCTGCAGACGGTCGTGTGTGAACAGCTCGCGCCGTTGTCGAGGGGCTTCGCCCAGGAGAAGACCGGATGCGCCTTGCCGTCGCCGGTGAACGAGGTCGAGATGTAGTCGCCGACCATGCGCCCCTGATTGGTGTTTGCGATCCAGCCGACCCTCATCGGCGGAGTGACCGCTCTCCCGGTCGTCCAGGTAGCCCCGCCGTCGAGCGACGAGACGAAGCCGACCGTGAGGTCGCACGTGCTGCTGGAGCAGCTGCTGACCGGGAAGTAGTAGTAGCCGACCGCGAGATGGGTCCCGCTCCCCGAGGTGTTCTTGTCGACCGCGATCCCCGGCAGGAAATGGTCGGCGCCGCTCGTTGTCGGGTCGATCGGAATTCGCGTCACGGCAGACCACGTCAGCCCGTCCATCGAGCTGCTGTAGACGATGTCGTTTCCGGGACAGCCGGACCGGAACCGGCAGTCCTGCCAGGCGACGTAGACCCTGCCGTCGCCGGCCACCTCGGCCGACGGAAGCGAGAAGGTCCGCATGCTGCCGGCGACGTTGTGCTCGGTCACGCTGGCGATGAGTGTGCACCCACCCCACGTGTTGCCCCCGTCGGTCGAGCGGACCGTGTACTCCGCTCCGCCGTTTGCCGAGTAGGGAACGATGACGTTGCCGTTCGGCTGGGCGACAGGCTGGCCGCCGAGCCCGGAGGAACAGCCGGCCGAGCGGACCGGCCCCCAGGTCAACCCACCGTCGGTCGACGTGACCATCTCCACCTGGTTCCCGGCGCCGTTGTCGTCGAACTCGATGTAGCAGTTGCCGTAGTGGGGGCTCGAGGCCCAGGTGTCGCAGGTGATCCACGTCTTGTCCCAGAAGCTCCCGCCCGACTCTCCGGCGTTGACTGGGTTCGACCACGTCACGCCACTGTCGGTTGAGCGGTCGACGAGCAGGATGTGGCCGCTCCCGCCGGCGTCGATCCCGAGGCCCAGAATCAGCCAGACGTCGTCCTGAGGGTCATAGGCGACGGACGGGTCGCTGATCCTCGGCCAGACGCCGCCTTCGTTGATCGTGCCTCCCGGCATGCCGGCGGTCCTCCACGTCTTGCCTGCGTTCTGCGAGCTGGCCCAGACGAGGTTGCTCGCGCCGCCTCCGTTGATGTACCTGCCCGATTGGCTCAGGGCGACGATCGTGTTCCCGAAGGCGAAGGAGTCGGGCTCGAGCTGCGTCTTGTGCTGGCCGTCCCCGTTCGTGTTCGTATACGGGTCGTTGCTGATCGGCGTCGCGATGATCGTCTCCGCGCCCCCGCTAGCAACGACGAGCAACCCGGCAGCCACCGCTACGGCAGCAGCCCAAGTCCTCACTCCCCTCACTGTCTCCCCCACGATCGCCCGATGTTAATAGGTCGCGCGCGTTTCGCCTAGTGGGTAGTGCGGATTTTACGATCGCCGGGTCGACGATGGCCGCGATAGACCGGCCGCTCGGTGCCGACCCGCACCCGCGGAGAGACCTGCGGAGCGGTCGGGTCAAAGGTGGCCGTCGCCGCGCGCTCCGAGAACACGATGCCCGTCTTCGGCTTGGCGATCGCAAAGACGGGGTGCGCCTTGCCGTCGCCGGTGAACGAGGTCGAGATGTAGTCGCCGACCATCGGGCCCTGATCCGTGTTCGCGATCCAGGTCAGGCTCATCGGGCCGGTGACCTGCGTCGGCGCCGTCCAGGTCGCACCGGCGTCGAGCGAGGAGACGAAGCCGACGGTGAGCTGGCACGAGTTGCCGCAGTTGCTGACCGGGTAGTAGTAGTAGCCGAGCGCGAGATGAGTGGTGCTGCCGGAGGTGGCCTTGTCGACGGCGAGGCCCGGGATGAAGTGGTCGACGGTGCTCGTTGTCGGATCGATCGGGACGCGCGTGACGGCCGACCAGGTGACGCCGTCCAGCGAGGTGCTGTAGACGATGTCGTTTGCGGGGCAGCCCGACCGGAACCGGCAGTCCTGCCAGGCGACGTAGACCCTGCCGTCGCCGGCGACCTCGGCCGAGGGAAGCGGCGAGGTGCGGAGATTCCCGGCCACACCGTGTTCGCTGATGCTCGAGACGGTCACCGCCGCGCTCCACGTTGCGCCCCCGTCCGTGGAGCGGAACGCTCGGATCCCTGCTCCCTCGTACGGCACGACCACGTTCCCGTTCGGCTGGACGACCGGCTGGCCGCCGAGGCCGGATGGGCTTCCCGCGGGCGAACGATCGGGCCCCCACGTGAGGCCGCCGTCCATCGACGTGCTCATGAGTACCCGGTTGCCCTGCCCGTTGTCGTCCCACTCCGTGTAGCAGTTGCCGTAGTGCGGGCTCGTGGGCCAGGTGTCGCAGGTGATCCAGTTCTTGTCGTAGATCACGCCGAACGACGTGGTGACCGGCATCTGCCACGTCAGGCCTCCGTCGGTCGAGCGGCTCGTGAGGATCGCGCTCGGGGATCCCGACGGCGACGAGGGCGTCCCGAAGCCGAGGGTCGAGATCATCCAGACGTCGTGCAGCGGGTCGTAGGCGACGGCCGGATCGCTGATTCGCGCCCACGGGCCGCCCGCGTTGACCGTCGTGCCCGGGAGCGTGCCCGTCACCCAGTGCCGGCCGCCGTCGGTCGAGGTCGACCAGGCGATGTTGCTCGCCCCGCCGCCGTTGACGAACCGGCCGGTCTGGAAGGTGCCGACGATCGTGTTCTCGAAGGCGTACGAGTCGGGCTCGACCTGGGTCGCATGCTGGCTGTCGGGGTTCATGTACGGGTCGCTGCTGATCGGAGTGGCGATCACGCTGCCGGCAGAGCCGCCGGCGGCCAGCAGGAGGCTGAGCGCGGCCGCGCCGAGAGCGATCGTCCTTCCGACCCCGCTCAGTCTTTGCTTCCTCACGGCTCTAATACGCGCCGCGGAGTTTCAGGGCGCCGGGGCCGCGAAAGACCGGTCGCTCCGTGCCTGCGCGTACCCTCGGGGCGACCTGCGGAGCGGTGGGGTCGAAGGTGGCGGTCGCCGCGCGCTCCGTGAACACGCTGCCCGTCGGCGGCTTGGCCCACGCGAAGACGGGGTGCGCCTTGCCGTCGGCGGTGAAGGACGTCGACTCGTAGTCGCCGACCATGCGCCCCTGGTTCGTGCTCGCGATCCAGGCGAGGCTGATCGGGCCGGCGACTCGCGTCGGCGCCGTCCAGGTCGCACCGTTGTCGAGCGAGGAGACGAAGCCCTGGGTGAGCTGGCAGGTGCTGGAGTTGCAGCTGCTGACCGGGTAGTAGTAGTAGCCGAGCGCAAGGTGAGTAGTGCTTCCGGAGGTGTTCCGGTCGACGGCGAACCCGGGGATGAAGTGGTCGACGCCGCTGTCCGTCGGATCGATCGGAACGCGCACCGGGGCCGTCCAGGTGACGCCGTCCATCGAGGTGCTGTAGACGATGTCGTTCGCAGTGCAGCCGGACCGGAACCGGCAGTCCTGCCAGGCGACGTAGACCCTGCCGTCTTGGGCGACCTCGGCCGAGGGAAGCGGCGAGGTGCGGAGCCCGCCGTTGACGCCGTGTTCGCTGACGGTCGCAACGGCCACCGACGGCAGCCAGGTGGCGCCGCCGTCGATCGAGCGGAACGATCGGATCCCGGCGCCGCCTTCGTACGGCACGATGACGTTTCCGTTCGACTGGACAACCGGCTGGCCGCCGACACCGCCGCCGCCGGGCATACGGACGGGCCCCCAGGTGAGGCCGCCGTCGGTCGAGGTGGTCATCGACATCCGAGAGTCGTCCCATTCCGTGTAGCAGTTCCCGTAGTACGGGCTCGAAGCCCAGGTGTCGCAGACGATCCAGTTCTTGTCCAGGAAGGTGCCGGGGGAGGTGACGGTGGTGACCGGGTTCTGCCAGGTGAGGCCGCCGTCGGTCGAGCGGCTCGTGAGGATCGCCGCGCCGGAGACGTTCTGATCGATGGCGAGCCCGGAGATCATCCAGACGTCGTGGAGGGGGTCATAGGCGACTGCGGGGTCGCTGATGCGCGCCCAGGGCCCGTTCTGATAAATCGTCGTTCCGGGCAGCATGCCGGTCGTCCACGTTCGGCCGCCGTTCGTCGAAGTCGCCCAGCCGATGTTGCTCGAGCCGCCGTCGAAGAAGCGGCCGGTCTGGAACGTGGCGACGATCGTGTTCTCGTAGGCGAACGAGTCGGGCTCCAATTGCGTCTTGTGCTGGCTCGACGTGTTCGTGTACGGGTCGCTGCTGATGGGAGTCGCGATCACCGTCCCGGCGGAGCCGCTTGCGACGGCGAGCAGCCCGACGGCCGCCGCGGCGACCGCGACAGCGCTCCACACTCCCCTTAGCCCTCGCTCCCCCAAGGTCGTTCGATCTTAGTCACTCCTCCCGAATTCGCCTAGACGTGTGTAGTGTCGAGCTCTTAGTGGCTAAGCGGGTGCTCGATCATAAGCGCGTAGAACGGCAGCGCCCCATCGAGCCGGATCAGGAGCTCGAGGCGCTGAAGCAGAGCCTGCGCGAACGGGCGCGTGTGATCGCGGAGCGGGAGCACGAGCTCGACCGGGCGCGGCACAAGCTGGAGCTCCGCGAGCGCCGCCTGGGCCGGAAGATGCGCCTGCTCCGTGCCGAGCGCGATTGGTTCGCGCCGATCAAGGCGAAGGTCGCCGAGCGAGGAGACGGGGGGGCGAAGCTCGAGAAGCGGGCGGCCAAGCTCGCCGCCGCCGAGCAGGCTCTTGCACGACGCGAGCAAGAGCTGGGCACACTCAGGGCCGAGCTGGACGGCCTCGCGCGCGAGGTCGCGAAGGGTCAGAAAGCGCTCGGGCAGGGCCGTGCCCAGGCCGACGCGAGAGCGGCGGAGCTGGACGCACGAACGGCAGCGCTCGAGGCTCTCGCGCAACGCCTCGACGAGCAGGCGGTCGAGAGCTCGACGGCTCAGCAGGAGCGTGAGTCCGAGCTCGAGCGGTTGCGCAGCGAGGCCGCGACCGAGGGCGAAGCCCTTGCCGCGAGGGCGGCCGACCTCGACGCGCGCGCGGGTCATCTCGAAAATCGAGAGGCTCTGCTGGCGGACCTCGAGGGACGTGAGAAGGGCCTCGCGGGCGCGGAGGAGCGCCGGGCCGAGGAAGACGCACGCCTCGCAGAGCGGGTGCGCGAGCTCGCGGCACACGAGGAAGCTTTAGAGGCTCGGAGCGCCGCCTTCGACGAGACCCTTCAGGCCGCGGAGAGCCGGGCAGCAGAGCTCGCCGAGCGCGGGCGAGAGCTTGACGAACGGGAGCGCTCTTTCGCGACGGCCTCCGAAGAGGCCAAGCAACAGGAGCGCTTGCTCGAGCAGCGGGAGCAAGCCGTCGCGAAGCGCGAGCAGGCGCTCGGCTCGGCCCAAACCGAGGTCGAGCAGCGCGAGCGCAAGCTGCGCCGCAAGCGTGGGGCGGCGCGTACCCCGACTCCATCGGCGCCCGACCCCGAATACGTCTCGACGGCCCTCTCGGCCCGCGAGCGCGACATCGAGAAGCGCGCAGCCGCAGTCGAGGGCGTCGAGGAGCGCATCGCCGCGCGCGAGGCGGAGATCGAGGAGCGGGCGAAGACACTCGACGAGGTCCAGCGCACGCTGACGCGCCTCCAGGCCGATGTCGAGCAGGAACAGCAGGCCGCCGACGAGTCGATCCGGACGCTCGAAGCACGTGAGCACGCGGTCGCCGATGCGGAAGCGGACTTCGAGGCTCGCTCAGCCGCGGTCGCCGACCGCGAGAAAGAGGCGGAGTCGGCCGAGCAAAGCCGGAAGGACGAAGCCGAGCGGGTGCGGCTGGCAACCGCGGACCTCGCCGCGCGCGAGCGGGCCCTCGCCGAAGAGCGCGCCGAGCTCGCGCACCGGTCGGAGCCGCCGCCCGTCCCGCCAGGATTCCTCGCGGGGCTCGACGCCCTGGCCTCCGCCAGTCACGACCGCAGGTCTAGGCGAACGGAGCCCTAGAGGGGCCGCCGAGCGCGGCCCCTCTAGAAGGTCGCTTCAGGTTTCTCTAGTACCCGTCGCAAAGTTGCTGAAGCTCGCATACTGGTCATCGGTGTCGGTGCGGCACGTGCTCGCGGCACCGCCGCCGGGCCGGCCGTTGAAGTCCGCGACGGCAGTCACGGTCAGCACCTCGTCGTAGGCCGCGGGCGTGAACGAGCGGTAGTCGACGCCGTCGTTCCCGGCCGCGACGACCCACGTGACACCGGCCGAGACGGAGTTGCAGAGCGCGAGATGCTCCGCGTCGGCGTTCGAGCGACCGCAGTTGCCGTCGTCCGAGCCGCTGCCGCCGAGGCTCATGTTGGCGACGGCGATGTTGTTGCTCGGATCGCCGTCCGTGCGGGTCGACATGACCCAGTCGATCCCGCAGACGATGTCCGACGTCAGGCCGACGCCCGCGTCGCTCAGCACCTTGACGGCGTAGAGGTTCGCTCCCGGCACGACGCCGACGACCCCGTTCGCGTCGTCCTTGGCGGCAATCGTGCCCGAGACGTGCGAGCCGTGGCCGTTGCCGTCGAGGGTGCCGACGCCGGGCGCGCAGCCGTGGCCGCCGACGACGTTCAGATCGGGATGGGTGCTGTCGATCCCGGTGTCGACGACCGCGACGTTGACGTTCACCGAACCGGTTCCGTCGCCGGAGCGCGTGCTGCTCAAGTCTCCGTCGATCCGATCGATGCCCGTCGGCAGGGTTTGCGTCGTCGTCCGCACGACCCGGTCCGGCGCGACGAAGGCCACGCGCGAATCGGACCGAACGGCTGCGAGAGCCGACGGCGAGAGCTCGGCGGCATAGCCTTTGAGTGCGTAGCGATACGTGTGCTCGACCGCGACCCCGGCCAGCGACTCGTGCTGGGCGAGAACGGTGTCGAGCGAGACATTCTTGTCGAGCACGACGATGTAACGGCCGGCGGCCGGGCCGCCGCTTGCCGGTGCGCCGAGCACGGCGGCGACCGCAAGCAGGCCTACGAGCAGGACGATCTTCTTCACTGTCAGCCTCCCCAGGGCGGATTGGGCGATACCCGTCGATTCCCCGGTCGCCTCTTCTGAAACGGAGATCAGCGAGGGCGGAGCGTGGTGATCTGGAGCCCCTCGTGCTCGCCGGCGTGCTCGACCTGGAGCGTCGAGTGCGTCAGCCCGAACTCGGTCGCGAGCAGGTGCTCGAGCTCGCGCCTGCGCGCGTGACAGTCGTCCCCTCCGCGAACGAGCACGTGCGCCGAGAGAGCGGGGAAGCCGGACGTGATCGTCCAGATGTGGAGGTCGTGCACCTCGACGACGCCCTCGGCCTCCGCCATCTGGCGCCCGACCTCCTGCGCATCGACCCCGGCCGGGGCCGCCTCGAGCAGGATCGCCACCGAGTCGCGGATGATCGTCCAGGAGCTGCCGAGGATGAGGAGCGCGATCGCGAGCCCCGCGATCGGATCCGCCTGCCGCCAGCCGGTCGCGAGGATCACGATGGCGGCGATTGCGACCCCGCCGGAGCCCCCGATGTCGGCGAAGACGTGGCGGAGGGCCGCCTGGACGTTGAGGTTCTCCCCGGCCGTCCTCGAGAGGACTCCCGCCGCCGCGAGGTTGACGCCGAGCCCGATCACGGCGACGAGGAGCATCCAGCCGCCGAGGACCCGCGGCGGATCGTCGAGACGGCGGATCGCCTCCACGAACACCCAGATCGCGATCGCGACCAGCGCGAGGCCGTTCGCGAGCGCGGCCAGGATCTCGGCTCGCCGGAAGCCGAAGCTCCGCTCCGGAGTCGCCGGCCGGGTCGCGAGCCAGGCCGCACCGAGCGCGAGGGCAAGCGCCGCGGAGTCGCCGAGCATGTGGCCCGCGTCCGCGAGCAGCGCCAGGCTGCCGGTCAGGAGCCCACCGGCGATCTCGGCACCCGTGTAGGCGACCGTCAAGGCGAGGACGAGCCCGAGGGCACGGCGGCTGCCGGCTCGGTGCATGTGGTCGTGCGCGGGCATCACTGCTGTGGAGGCCTGATCGTAAATCGGCCGTTGTAGTCGCTGTAGCGGTGGACCATGAAGTGGCTGGCCGCGATCATGTCGGCCTCCACGACGCGTCCTGTCGGCTCGACCTCGAGCCGAAAGAAAGCCGGAACGGGCTCGAGCCCGAAGGCGGCGAGCTCGGTCACCCCGTTCGCTCGCCGGCCGACGATGCGCGCGTGTTTGGCCTGGTACCAGACGAGCATCTGCTTCAGCGTCAGCCCGGGGAACGGCGCCCGCTCCCAGCGCCCGCCCTGGTAGTCCCACTGCGCGCGGCCGATGTAGACGGCACGGTAGCCGCCCGTTGTGTGCAGCCGAAGGCGGTTCGGAGCCTGCACCTCGTAGTCGGTCGAGACCCCGCCGGCGCCCGAGGTCAGCCGCTCGTGGAACCGGAACGACTGCAGGCTGCCCATCGTCTCCTGCGCCCGGCCGAAGACACCGGCGCCCGTCGGAGGCAGCCGGGCGGGCAGTTCGAACGCCAGAGTCACTGAGCCGGCGCGAACGGTGAGGCGCTTGGGCGAGCCGCCGAGCACCGCAGCCTCGATCCGCGAGCAACCCTGCCCACAGGTCCGGGCCTCGACCGTCTTGCCGTCGATCTGAACCTGGAACTCATTGGCGGCGACCGGATCCTGTCCTCGCAGAACCGCAACCTCGACCGGCCCACCGGGCCGCGCCGCGAGCCCCACGAGCAACGCGCCCGAATGCTTCGCGAGCGCCAGCGTGGACGGCTCCTCGGCCAGCGGCAGCGAGAAGGACTGCGTCGACGAGAGAGGCGTCGTGTCGGAAGCGGTGGTCGTGGGCTCGCTCCCACCACCTCCTCCGGCGAGCAGCGCTGCCGCCGCGGCGACTGCTGCGAGAGCGACGACTGCGGCCGAGAGCGTGATCCAGGTGATGCGGCTCACGCCCGTAGCTTGCAGGAAGGGGACTACCCCGACGGCCCGGGACCGCGGCCGACGTAGATCGCGACCTGCGAACCCACCGACGCCTGCCCGCCGCCGACGGGCTTCTGCTTGATGACGAGACCATTCTCGCCCGGGTCGCTCGTCGGCTGATCGACGCTCCGCACCGTGAAGCCCGCCTGGATGAGCGCGTGCCTCGCGGCAGACTCGGCCTGGCCGACGACATCGGGGACGTCACGCTGCTCGCGTGGGCCCGGCCCGAGCGAGACGTTGATTCGCACCTTCGATCGCGGCGCGACCTGCGTCCCGCCCGCCGGCCGCTCCGAGGCGACCGTGCCTCGCGGCTGTTGCGACGCCACCGGGAAGGAGTCGACGGTGAGCCCGACCTGCTCGATGCGATCAACGGCCTCCCCCTGGCTGAGGCCGACGACCTTCGGCACGACCACGCCGCCCGCAGCCGATTTGCCGCCGGTCGAGACATTGATCCCGACGATCGAGCCCTTCGGCGCCTTGCTGCCGGGGGCCGGCGCCTGGGAGAACACGATCCCCTTGGGCTGCGCGGCAGGGACCTGCGACACACTCACACGGAAGCCGAGCCTGCTCAGCGTCGCGGTCGCAGACGCCTGGGTGAGGCCTCTGAGGGCGGGAACCCTGGCAGAGCTCGGCCCCTTCGAAACCGTCAGCACCACCGTCGAGCTCTTCTTCGCCTGGCTGCCGCCGGCCGGCGCCTGGCGAATGACTCGATCCTTCGGCTGAGCCGAGGCGACCTTGACGGTTTGACCCTTCAGCCCCGCGGCCTGGAGCCGCACGAAGGCCTGGTCGACGGGCAGTCCGACGACGTTCGGCACGTCGACCGTCGAAGGCCCGTGGGCGACGACGATCGTCACCTGGCCCCCGCTATCGAGCGCCGTTCCCGGCGGAGGGGTCTGGGAGAGCACCGTTCCGAGACGCGCTCCGCTGACCACCTGTCCCCTGACGATCGTCGCGTAGCCGCGCTGGCCGAGCTGCTGCGTCGCGACTGCCGTGCTGAGGCCGACGACGGCGGGCACGTGCGGCTTCGTCGCCGAGCTTCCGTCGTCGCGGGTCAAGAAGTACGCGGCTGCGATGCCGGCGATGACGAGCCCCAGCAACAGTACGAGCCACGGCCAGAGCAGCGGCCGTCGCGGTGGGGGCGTCACGACCTCCTCGTGCACGTACCGGCCGCGGGCCGGCGGCGCAACGGCGGTCTCTTCGGTCACTTGGCGTCTGCGGCGTCGGAACATCACGAGGTGTCATCCCACGTCCACCGCGAGTTCAATCCTCGGGTGCTGAGTATCTTCTTGAGCGTGAGCGAATCGAGCCACCTGCGCGAGATCCGGCGGCTGGATCCCGTCGCCGATCATCGGCGCATCGTCTACCTCGACGCCTGCTTCGAGTTTCCCTGGGACACGACGCGGGCGCTCGAGCTCGCGCTCTTCCGGACCTTCGCGTCGCCGTCGATCGCCGCGCTGCTCGACTCGACGGGCGAGTTCGACCGCGCTGCGCAGAAGCGCTACGACGACACCGACCTCATCCTCTCGACGATCGTCGAAGCGGGCTACGACAGCGAAGAGGGCAAGCGTGCCATCCGCCAGATGAACCGGATCCACGGGCGCTTCGAGATCTCGAACGAGGACTTCCTCTACGTGCTCTCGTCGTTCGTCTTCGAGCCCATCCGCTGGAATGCGCGCTTCGGCTGGCGTCCGCTGATCGAGACCGAGAAGCAGGCGACGTTCGAGTACTGGCGCGAGGTCGGGCGGCGGATGGGGATCCGCGAGATCCCCGAAGCGTACGAGGATTTCGAGCGCTTCAACAAGGAGTACGAGCGGCGCGAGTTCCGGCACACGGCGGCCTCTAGGCGCGTCGGTACTTCGACCCGCGACATGTTCCTGGCCTGGTTCCCCGGGCTTCCGCGCCGGTTCGGCGCCCAGGCGATCTACGCGCTGATGGACGAGCCGCTGCTCGAAGCGTTCGGGTTCCCAAAGCCGCCGCGAGCCGTGCGCGTCGCGGTCGAGAACGGGCTACGTGCGCGAGCCAGGATCGTGGCCCGCCTCCCCGCGCGTCGCCGCCCGCGCCTGCGAGTGCAACGCCGAACGAAAACGTACGGCCGCGACTGGCGCGTCGAAGACCTCGGCCCCGCGAAGCCGTCGTAGAGGAAAGAGAAGCCGTCTAGATGTACACGCGTCTCGTCTAGGTGCCCGAGCCTCCTCCCCGATGCGAGCCTAGCGGGGAAAAGCGCACGCGTGTGTGACCGAATCGGAGCAAGACCGTGACGGCGCGGCTAGCCTCGCGGCTACGATGCGGCCGTGGCGAGCGAACCGCTGCAAGCACTTCTTGAGCAGGCTTTTCCCGATGCGACGGAGCTCTCGGTCCTCGACCGGACCGGCGGCGGCGACCATTTCCAGGTGACCGTCGCGAGCTCGCGCTTCGCAGGGCTGTCGCTCGTCGATCAGCACAAGCTCGTGTACGACGCACTGGCCACCCCGCTCGCCGACGGCTCGATCCACGAGCTGCGCATCAAGACGAAAGGAACCTCGTAAATGCCCGATCTCCGCACCCAGATCTCCGAGCTGATCGACTCCGAGCCGGTGACGCTCTTCATGAAGGGGACCCCGGCCTTCGTCGCCTGCGGGAACTCCCAGCGCGCGCTCGCGGCGCTGCGGGCGGCAGGCGCATCGGTGACCGCAGTCGACATCCTCCCGGACCCGCGCTTCCGCCAGGAGCTCTCGGCGCTCTCCGGCTGGCCGACGATCCCGCAGGTCTTCGTCAAGGGCGAGCTCGTCGGCGGCGCGGACATCGTCGAGGAGCTGGCCGCAAGCGGCGAGCTCGAGCGCAAGCTCACCGAGGCGCTCGGTCCCGACTACCGCGACGCCCGCAACGAGCGCGTCGTCGAGCTGAGCCCAGCCTGACCGACTGGCGCGTCGCCGGCACGTACCTCGAGTCGTGCAACTGCGACGCGATCTGTCCCTGCCGGCGGATCAACGGCGTCCCCGGCGGCCGCTCCACACACGGCATCTGCGAGGGCGCACTCTCGTGGCAGATCGTCGACGGGCAGGCGGGCGAGACCGACCTCTCCGGCCTGGCGGTCGCACTCGCAGTCCGCTACAGCGACGACGAGGAGGGCTCGCCGTGGACGTGGATGATGTACGTGGACGAGCGCGCCGATCCGGACCAGCAGCGCGCCCTCGAAGAGATCTGGGCGGGGCGAGTCGCCGGTGAGCAGCTCGAGCACTTCCCCTGGGCCTGGAAGGCGAGCAACCCCCTCGGTGTCCAGCCGGCGAAGATCGAGATCGACCACACGCCGCGGCGCCAGTGGTTCCGTGTCAGCGACGTCGTCAAGGTGCTCATCGCGGGGCCCTACCTCGGAGACGAAATGGTCACCTGCATCATCCCCGGGCACGACCGCTCGGGCGAGGAAGTGATCGCCGAGGAGCTCCAGGTCGGCGACGGCCCGTTCCAGTTCGAGTACAACGGAGTCTGCGGTTACGCAACCGACTTCGAGTACCGCTCCGGCTAGATGGGTGATGCCACTAGATCGTGGCTTCGGGGCGTGAGCTGGTCCCTCTGGGGCACGGCGGCGAGGCGTTGCCGATGCCCTCAGCATCGGTGACGACTCGGCAGCGTGAAGCGGACGCGACGGACGGCGGCCCGCTTGCGGGCCGGGGGCCGGCGCGGGAGCGGCCCAGACGACCAGATCGCGCATCCGGAGCCGCGAGATCGTGGCATCAACCATCGAACCGCCGGTCAATCCTTACCGAATCCTTGCGGATCGAACACGCCCCGCTCACGAGCGGGGTTTTCACTGTGAGGCATGAACAAGCTCAGCTTCCTCATACTCGTGGCCATGCTCGGGCTCGTGGTCGTCAGCGCAGCAGCAGCCCGGCACGTCGTCGTCATCAGAGGCACGAACCACGCCGACGCGCTCACCGGAACGAAGTCGAACGACCTCGTACTCGCCAGGGGCGGAGACGACATCGTCAACGCGCTCGACGGCCGAGACCGGATCTTCGGCGGCTGGGGCAACGACATCGTCGACGGCGGACCGGGTAACGACCTCGTCATCGGCGGTCCAGGCGATGACGTCCTCAACGGCTCCGACGGCAACGACCGCATTCGCGGCCGGGCCGGGAACGACAACGTCGACGGCGGCAACGGCGACGACCGGCTCTTCGGAGGTCGCGGCGCCGATGTCGTGAACGGCGGCGAGGGCAACGACGTCCTCCACGCAGTCGCCGACGACAATCAGGTCGACATGCTCGACTGCGGGCCGGGACAGGACGTCGTCTGGCTGAACGCAAACGAGCAGGACACGTACGTCAACTGCGAAGAGGTCCGCTCGGTCTCCCCGATCCCCGCGGGCAAGTAAAAGCTTCCCCTCCCCACACCTCGCTCCCCGCGAAGCCCGCTCCCAGAGGCGGGCTTCGTCGTTTTCGTGCAGAAACGCTCTTGCGAGGGATAGGCCGACAGGCGCCTCCGTTCGATGTAACGGAAACATCACCAATCGTCGGTGCCGCCGCAGGTACCGATCCGTCCATGGAGGTCTGCTCGATGCAGAAGATCTACAACTGGCTCGCACGTGAAGACGGACAGACGATGGCCGAGTACGGCGTCGTCCTCGCAGTCATCACGATCGCGGTCTTCGGCGCTTTGGCCCTGCTCTCAGGGAACATCGTCTCCGCGCTGAACCGCGTCGCCGCATATATCTCGTAACGCGTACAGACGTACTGACGCCGCAGCTGGACTCATTCCAGCTGCGGCGTCCGTGTTTCCGAGAGCGGATCCCTGCCCCGGGGGATGGCGTACTTGCTCCGCAATGACGATTCCTCGGGTATCCATCCTTCGGCGTAGCAATCCGCGCCGATCCGTCCAGGAGGTTCGCATCGATGCAGAAGCTCTACAGCTTGCTCGCGCGGAACGAAGGTCAGACAATGGCCGAGTACGCGACGGTGCTGACCGTCGTCACGATCGCCTGCTTGGGTGCACTCGCTCTGCTCGGCGCCGCCGCTTCAGGCGCGCTCGGCCGAGTGGCCGCCCTACTCACTTAAGCAAGGGATTCCGGGGTGAGCCCGGATGGCCGATAAGGCGTAGTGACAAGTAACCCCCCAGGCGGTGCGGTCACGCCGTGAGCACACGGAGGTTCCCCGTGCTCCGACTACGAAGACACCGCGTACCTGAGCAGGAGCCCATGCTGGATCTCGGCGACGGCAAGTCACCCGAGCGCCGGCGAGCAGACGCCCGCAGGGCGCACTACGAGCACCACAGGCGACTGCTCGAAGTTGGAAGCGTCCAGGAATTGATCGCAACGCGCCACGAGGGCGGCCTGGGCAAGTCCGCTCCGTAGCGCTGTAGCTTTCGAGCGTGAACCGCGCGTCGATCACGGCGCTTGTTCCCGATCACGTGCTCGCCCGCCTCGGGCCCGCACCGGAGGATCTCTCCCGGCTTGGATCCTTTCGCGTGCTCCGAGGCAACGGGCTCGTTCTCAAGGTTGGGCCCGAAGACCGGGTCAGGCGGGAGTCCTTCGTCGGTCCGCTTCTGACGCGCAGCGGAGCGCTCGCAGTGCCGCCACTCCTCGACGCGGGGCCGAGCTGGCTTCTCTACGAGGCGCTCGACGGGGTGGCGTGGGGAAACGGGCCGGAGCCGCTGGGCTTACTGGCGCGCTTGCACGACGCCTTCGAAGGAAGCCCCGCCCTCGATGACCTGCGCCTACGCGACGTCTTGGGGCGAGAGCTCGACGGGCTCTTGGCCGAGACCAGAAGTTCAGATCCTCGGCTCCCGGAACCTTTGGCGTTACTCCTCGCCGACCCAACGCCGCTCGTCGACGTGCTTCGCGACGAGCCGAGGACACTGGTTCACGGCGACGCCTGGCCCGGGAACGTGCTTGCGACCCGGAGCGGTCCGGCGTGGTTCGACTGGGAAGAGGCAGGCGCCGCTCCCGCCGCCTACGACGTCGCCGTGTGGCTACACGGATCGCCGTGGGTTCCGGCTTCCGCGGAGCCCGCCCGCGACCTCGCCGTGTACAGCGCTGCTCGACCGACGATCGATTTCTCGATCTTCACTCAGGCGGTTGATGCGGCAACCGTCCTGATCTTTCTCGCCCTCGACGCCGCGAACATCGACAAGGTCACCACGACCTTCGCGGAGGGAATGGTGGAACGACGAAGAGCCTTAGCCGAGAGCTTCGTCTAGTCGATCGTCCAGGTGTCGCCGGTGTGGAGCAGTGCGGCCAGGTCGCCCTCGCCGCGCTCGGTCTTTGACGTCTCCAGCTGCTCGGCCATGAGCTCGTCGTAGACCGGGCGCTCGATGTCCCGGAAGACTCCGATCGGCGTCGGGCCGTGCGGGGTGTGCGAGATCCGCGAGAGCGAGAACGCGAGGCTCGCGGCTTCGTGGTGCTCGTCGTGCACGAGCAAAGCGTCCTCCCCCACGTCGGCCACGTCGACGAGCTCGCACGAGCCGTCCGCGCGCAGCTTCACGCCGCGCTCGTCCTCGGCGCCGAAGCGAATGGGCTTGCCGTGCTCGAGGCGGATCTGGTTCTCGGTGTGCTCCTTGACAGCGTCGAAGGCGCCGTCGTTGTAGACGTTGCAGTTCTGGTAGATCTCGACGAGCGCCGACCCCTTGTGGTTTGCCGCGCGGCGCAGCACCTCCGTCAGGTGCTTCTTGTCCGTGTCGATCGAGCGCCCGACGAAGCTCGCCTCAGCTCCCAGTGCGATCGAGACCGGGTTGAACGGCCAGTCGAGCGAGCCCATCGGCGTCGACTTGTTGCGCGTCCCGAGCGGGCTCGTCGGCGAGTACTGCCCCTTCGTCAGGCCGTAGATCTGGTTGTTGAAGAGCAGGATCTTGACGTTCACGTTGCGGCGCAGCGCGTGGATCAGGTGGTTGCCGCCGATCGACAGCGCGTCGCCGTCGCCGGTCACGACCCAGACGGACAGGTCCGGGCGAGACGTGGAGAGGCCGGTCGCGATCGCCGGTGCGCGGCCGTGGATCGAGTGCATACCGTAGGTCTGCATGTAGTACGGGAAGCGCGCGGCGCAGCCGATGCCGGAGATGAAGACGATCCGCTCGCGCGGAATCCCGAGCTCGGGCATGAAGCCCTGCATCGCGGCCAGGATCGCGTAGTCGCCGCAGCCCGGGCACCAGCGCACCTCCTGGTCGGACTTGAAGTCCTTCGCGGTCAGCTGGATGAGCTTGCCGTTGCCGCCGTTCTCGCTCACCGCGCTCCCCTGTCGAACGAGCGCCAGGCCTGGTAGGCCAGAACCCAGGCGGGCACGAGCAGGACAGCCGTCCACCAAGTGCCCTTCACGAGCCCGAGGATGGCCGCGAAGCCGAGGATGAAAGCGCCGGTACCGAACCAGAGCGGGCCCAGGCTGTCGCCGGTGCCGAAGAGGAACCTGTCGACCCGTGAGGTCACAGCATCGCCTCGATCGCCTCGGCAAGCTCGTCCGACCGGAACGGCAGCCCGCGCACCTTGTTGTAGCCGACCGCGTCGACGAGGAACTCGGCGCGCACGAGCTTCAGCAGCTGGCCGAGGTTCATCTCGGGCACAAGCACCTTGTCGTAGCTCCCCAGCACGTCGCCGAGGTTGCGCGGGAACGGGTTCAGGTGCGTCAGGTGCGCGTGTGCGACGTTCTTCCCCGACTTGCGCAGCCGCCGCGCGGCCGACTGGATCGGCCCATAGGTCCCGCCCCAGCCCAAGACGAGCAGCGACGCGCCGTCCGGGTCGTCGACCTCGAGCTCGGGGATGTCGGCGGCGATCCCGGCAACCTTCTGGGCCCGCAGGCGAACCATGTGATCGTGGTTGTCGGGGTCGTAGGAGACGTTGCCCGTCACGTCCTCCTTCTCGAGCCCGCCGATCCGGTGCTCGAGACCGGGCGTCCCCGGGATCGCCCATTGGCGGGCGAGCGTCACCGGGTCTCGCAGGTACGGCATGAAGTCACCGTCGACGTTCGGCTGGTCGGCGAACTCGACGGAGATGTCGGGGAGCGACTCGACGTCCGGGAGCAGCCACGGCTCGGAACCGTTCGCGAGGTACGCGTCGGAGAGCAGGAAGACGGGTGTGCGGTACTTGAGCGCAATCCGCGTCGCCTCGATCGCCGCGTAGAAGCAGCCCCCCGGGGTGGAGGCCGCAACAACCGGCACGGGCGACTCCGCGTTGCGGCCGAACATGACCGCGAGCAGGTCGGCCTGCTCGGGCTTCGTGGGCATCCCGGTCGAGGGGCCGGCGCGCTGGATGTCGAGGATCAGCAGCGGCAGCTCGAGGGTGACCGCGAGCCCGATCGTCTCCTGCTTGAGAATGATGCCGGGGCCGCTCGACGTGCAGACGCCGAGTGCGCCGCCGAAGCTTGCGCCCAGAGCAGCGCCCACGGCGGCGATCTCGTCCTCGGCCTGGAAGGTGCGGACGCCGAAGTTCTTGTGACGTGCGAGGTCGTGGAGGATGTCGGAGGCCGGCGTAATCGGGTATGCGCTCAGGAACAGCGGCAGCTTCGACTGCACGCTGGCGGCGACCAGTCCCAGCCCGAGTGCCTGATTGCCAGTGACATTTCGGTACGTGCCGGGCTCGAGCTCGGCCGGGGCAACCTCGTACTGCGTGACGAAGCCCTCGCTCGTCTCGCCGAACGCGTAGCCCGCCCGGAACGCGCGCGTGTTCGCCTCGGCGATCTCAGGCCGCTTGGCGAACTTCTTCTCGAGAAACGCGATCGTGCCCTCGGTCGGGCGTGTGTAGAGCCACGACATCAGTCCGAGCGCGAACATGTTCTTCGAGCGCTCGGCCTCGCGCTTCGTGACGTCGACCTCCTTCAGCTCCTCGAGCGTGAGCGAGGTCAGCGGCACCTCGTGGACGTTGTAGGCCTCGAGCGAGTCGTCCTCGAGCGGGCTCACGGTGTAGCCCGCCTTCTTGAGGTTCCGCTCCGTGAAGGCGTCGGCGTCGACGATCAGCGTGCCGCCCGGAGGCAGGTCCTTCAGGTTCGTGCGCAGCGCGGCCGGGTTCATGACGACGAGGACGTTCGGAGCGTCGCCGGGAGTGAGGATGTCGTGATCCGAGAAGTGGATCTGGAAGCCCGAGACGCCGGGGAGCGAGCCGGCCGGCGCGCGAATCTCGGCCGGGAAGTCGGGCAGCGTCGAGAGGTCGTTTCCGAGCAGCGCCGTCTCGCTTGCGAAGCGCCCTCCGGTCAGCTGCATGCCGTCCCCGGAATCGCCGGCGAACCGGATGATCACCTGCTCCAGCTGCTCGACCGGCTTAGCCATGACCTCTGTTCAGAGGTATAGCACCGACTCAGGCGATGGCGACCGCCGATGCCCTGCGCATTCGCATGGCGAGGTACACAGTGGTCACGATCGGGGCCACCAGGAGCACGATCAATCCGACGGCGCCGAGCACATCCGTGACCGAGGTTCCCTGGCCGGTACAGGTATTGATGGACGGCTGGGCCCCCACCAACCCGGATTGCACGCAACCGTGGCTTCCTCCTGTGCTAGCGAGAGCGAAGGTCCCGAGCAATATCGGAAGCCCCAACCCGCCGGGAACGAAGATCGTTCCGATGACCTTGTCGCGCACATTCCAGACGTTCGACGTCCAGAGCAGCACGACACCGATCACCCAGCCGATGACCGGCAGAACGAGCCCGCCGACGAGCAGCATGATCAGGGCGCCGATCTCAATCCAACCCGCCTCGCTCTTCGCTTTCGGGTGTGGCGAGACCTCGAACCGCTCCCGCGCGTCTGCCGCGATCTCGGCTGGATCGCCGAGCCCTTCCAGGATGTTGCGCACGTCGGCCTCGGACTCGGCTTGAAGACCGGCCCGCGCCTCGACGATATGCCCGGAGATCTCGTCGACGATCTCGCGCCGGCGATCGCGCGGAAGATCGTCCAGTTCGACGTCCAGGTGCTTCAGGTACCTCTCAACCAGCTTGTCGGGTGTCGTGCTCATCACCTGCCTTCCTTTCCATGAAGTGGTCGACCGCGTCGCGGAAGCGGCCCCATTCGTCGATGAAGCCGCCCAGCGCAGCCCGGCCGTCTTTGGTCAGCCGGTAGTAGCGGCGCGGAGGCCCGGCAGTGGACTCGCGCCAGGTCGTCTCGACGAGACCGTCCCGGCGCAGCCTGCTCAACAGTGGATAGATCGTTCCCTCGCTCGTGACCATCCCGTCCGTCTCGGCGAGCGCCCGGACGAGATCGAACCCGTAGCGCTCCTCGTCAGCGAGCAGTGCGAGGACGCAGTACTGGAGCGTTCCCTTGCGCATCTGGGCCAGGAGCGCGTCCTGCTTCGGAGCTACCATGCATCACAAGGTACCTGGGGCAGCAGGGTAAGTCAACGCAAAAAGGGCCGGCGCGAGGCCGGCCCTTTTGGAGAACGTCCTTCAGATTGGTCGCTAGCGAGCGCAGCGCGGCGGGTCGGTGTTCACCCGCGGCGCAGCACCCGTCGGGAGGATGTACATCGCGTGCACGGTGATGTCGCCCGTGTTCGTGTTCGGGCTCTCCACCAGGCCCGGCTTATGGCCGACCTCGTGGAACGCGCCGCTCGTCGGAATCGTGAACGTGTGGCAATGCTGGTCGTGGAAGACCAGGTGGTCGCCGGCCGCGCCGGTCACCTCGATCAGGACGACGCCCGGGTGATAGTGCCAACCGGAGTTGTCGCCCGGGTGGTAGACGATGTCCTGTGCGATCAGGTCGGTCGACCGCCGCGTCTTCACCTTGACGCCGTCCTTGTTGGCATGGATCGGCTGGACAAGCGTCCCCCGGTACTGGGGGCCGGGGCTCGGCGTCGCGAAGGCGTAGCCGACGAGCCCAAGCACCGCCGCAGCAAGAACCAGCCACATGACTTTCCTCATGAAAGCCTCCTTTCTCCTGCTGGAAGCCTTTACGGGCGCGCGTTTCTCAAACGCGGGTGGCGCCAGACTGCTTACTTAAGGGCACGCAGGTGCAAGACAACCGAGCGGCTCGTGCGCGATCTCAGCCATCGGCCTCGGTCAGGAGCGCGTTCAGGTCGAGCGGCTGCGTCGTCATCGCGACGCCCTTCCCGTCCAGCGGCCGGGGCCATTCCTCCTCGGGGCGGTCGCGGTAGAGCTCGATCCCGTTCCCGTCGGGGTCGTTCAGGTAGATCGCCTCGCTGACGCCGTGGTCGGAGGCGCCCGTGATCGGAACCTTGTTGTCGACGAGGCGCTTGAGCGCGTCGCCGAGCGCGGCCCGGGATGGATAGCGGATCGCGACGTGGTAGAGCCCGGTCGTCCCCGGCGGCGGCGGCGAGCCATCCTTGGACTCCCACGTGTTCAGCCCGATGTGGTGGTGGTAGCCGCCCGCCGAGATGAAGGCCGCCTGGTCGCCGTAGCGCTGCTGTTCCTCGAAGCCGAGCACGTCCCGGTAGAAGTCGAGCGAGCGCTCGATGTCCGCGACCTTCAGGTGGACGTGGCCGATGTCGACGCCGGGATCGATCGGGGTGCTCACGTCGCTAACCGTACTGCCTAAGGCGTCTTTCCCTCGCTCCCTTCGCGCCGCTCGAACTCGAGCATGAGGCGGCGCAGCAGCGAGTTCAGCTTTTCCTTCTCGCGGTCGCTCAACACCGCGGCGATCAAGGCTTCGCGTGCCGCTTCGGCCCCGGTCGAATCAAGCCAAGCCTTCTGGCCGGCTTTCGTGAGCTCGACCAGCACCCCGCGACGGTCGTCTGGATCCGCGAGACGCTTCACGAGCCCCGCCTTCTCGAGCCGGTCGAGGCGGTTCGTCATCGCCCCGCTCGAGAGCTCGGAGCGCTCGGCGAGCTCGCCCGCCGATCGGCGGAAGGGCGGCCCCGCGCGCCGAAGGGATCCGAGGACCTCCCATTCCTCGAAGGTCAAGCCGTGCTCGCCAAGCGTGTCGTTGAGGCTCCGCTTGAAGCGCCGGCTCAGACCGTTCATGCGGTCGATGATGCCCTCGACCTCGAAGTCGAGGTTCGGAATCTCCTCGAGCCACGCGGACTCGAGCCACCGATCGACGTGATCTTGTTCCTGTGTTTTCTCCATGCTCATATTCTTAACAGAAAGAGTCTTGACGTCAAGTGTCTTTACTGCTACCTTTTCTTGTAGTTCGACGTGGAGATACTTTAGATCAAAGGAGGGCGTGGTGTTCCCCGTTGACGTTCAGACCCAGCAGCTCCTGGCCAGCGAGCGCGTCGAGCGCCTGCGCCAGACAAAGGCTCAGCCGCCGCGACGCGTAGGGTTGCGTCGTGCCGCTCGAGACGACGATCAAGCCCAGCGGCCCCTACTCGCTCGCGCTGTCCGCGCGGCGCGCATCTGACACGACCAGGCGCTTCGGCGGCGGTGTCTTCACCTGCATACTTGCCGGCGGCGAGCGAGCCTCGGCCGGCCAGCTTCCGGACGGCAGGCTCGTCCTCCGCACCGAGACCGAGGAGGGGCTCGAACAGCTTCGCTTCGTGCTCGGCGCGGACGACGACCACACTGCGTTCCTCGAGCGTTTTCGCGACGACGAGCTGCTCGCCGGCCCGATCCGCCACCTGAAGGGCCTGCGCCCCATCCGCACCGCGACGGTCACGCACGCGCTCCTGCGCGCGATCGTCAGCCAGCTGATCACGTCGCGCGAGGCGCGCTCGATCGAGTGGCGGCTCATCCGCGCCACGACGGAATCGGCTGGCGGCCTGCAGGCGCCGCCCCTTCCTCATCACCTCGGCCGCTTCGCTCCCGCGGAGCTCTACCGGTTCGGGCTTCCGGCCCGGAAGGCGACCGCTCTCGTCCGCATCTGTCGCACCTTCGATCCCGAACGGCTACGGAGGCTTCCGCCCGACGCGGCTGCGGCCAGGCTCGGGCGCGAGCGCGGGATCGGCCCGTACTCGATCGGCATGGTCTGGACTGAAGGGCTCGGGCGCTTCGACCGCGGCATCGTCGGCGACCTCGGCCTGCTCAAGATCTGCTCCGCGATCGAGGGCCGGTGGGTGGAGGCAGAGGACACGGCGCGGATCCTCGGCCGCTATGAGGAGTGGGCCGGCCTCGCGTGCGTGTACCTGATGGCGGGCGCGGGACGCGGCCTCGTGCCGCTGAAGCTGAACGGGCCGGAAGTCCGTCGCGAGCGCATCAAAGCCCGCTACGCGGCATAAATCGGCCACGCCGGCAAAGCCGGCATGGCCTCTGTTGGTCGGCGTCGCAAGCGAGCGCCTTAAGATCAATCCTCAAGTGAGGATCAAGACGTGACAACAAACAAACGTCGGATCGCGATTCTCGGCGGCGGCAAGATCGGCGAGTCGCTGCTCTCGGGCCTACTCAGCGCGGGCTGGCGCAAGCCCGAGGAGATCGTCGTCACGGGCCGGCGCCAGGAGCGGATCGACGAGCTGACCGAGCGCTACGGCGTCGAGACGACGCTCTCGAACGCCGACGCCGTCTCGGGCGCGTCGTTCATCGTCATCGCCGTCAAGCCGCAGGACTTCGAGGTGCTGCTCGGCGAGGTCGGCGGGCTCCTCTCGTCCGAGCAGACGGTGCTGTCGGTCGCGGCCGCGATGCCGACTGCCGACATCGAGAAGCACCTGAGCGACGGCGTGCCGGTGCTGCGTGCGATGCCGAACGCGCCGGCGACCGTGCACGAAGGCGTCGCTGGGCTCTGCGCCGGCGCCCACGCCAACGGCGAGCACCTGGCGATGGCGGAGGAGGTGCTGACGCACGTCGGGCGCGTCGTCCAGGTGCCCGAGCCGTACATGGACGCCGTCACGGCGGTCTCCGGGTCGGGCCCCGCGTACTTCGCGCTGCTCGCCGAGGCGATGATCGAAGCCGGCATCCTGCTCGGGCTCTCGCGTGAGGTCTCGACGGAGCTCGTCGTCCAGACGATGTTCGGCACCGCGAAGCTGCTCCGGGACGAGCACATGCACCCGGTCGAGCTGCGCGAGATGGTCACCTCGCCGGGCGGCACGACGATCCGGGCGATCCGCGAGCTCGAGCGCGCCGGCGTGCGCGCGGCGTTCCTGAACGCGATCCAGGCTGCGATGGAGCGCTCGCAGGAGCTCGCAAAGGGCGACTCCTAGGTTGTTGGCTGTGAAGTTCATTTGGATCGTTCGGCCACCGCAGACGGCAGTGCGGGGAACCCGCACTGCCTGAGGGCGGCACCGCAAGCGGCGCCTTGGTCGACTTCAGGGTCTTCGACTCAGCAGACGAGGCGCAGACTGCAGCGGCCGAGCTCCTCGTCGAGGCCGCACGCGGGGGCGAGCACATCGCGCTCTCGGGCGGCAGCGCGCCCGGGCCCGCCTACGAGCAGGCCGCGGCGCTCGAGCCGGACTGGGCTCCAGCGAAGCTCTGGTGGGGCGACGAGCGCTGCGTGCCGCCTGACGACGAGCGCTCCAACTTCCTGCTCGTCAAGAGGACGCTCCTCGACCGCATCGAGCACCACCCCTCCGAGGTCCACCGCATCCGCGGCGAACTGGGCGGCGAACAGGCGGCGGCCGAGTACGACCGTGAGCTCGAGGGCGTGCGGCTAGGGCTCGCGCTCCAGGGTCTCGGACCCGACGGGCACACGGCCTCGCTCTTCCCCGGCTCGCCCGCCCTCGAGGAGCGAGAACGCCGCGCGATCGCGGTCCCGCATGACGACGTCGAGCGCGTGACGATGACGCTGCCGGCGCTCTCGGCGGCGAGCCAGGTCGTCTTCCTCGTGGTCAGAGCCGGAAAGGCGGAAGCCGTTGCGCGCGCGTTCGGGGGGCCGCCGGACCCGACCGTTCCGGGCAGCCTGCTGCGCTCGGCCGACGGAGAGACGATCGCGCTGCTCGATCGCGCGGCCGCCGCCAACCTTGACAACGTAGGCTGAATTCCTATATGTAGCTGTTTCTATGTCAGAGGCCGTCCCCTCTGTTCACAGCGACGTCCTGACGATCGAGCGGGCGGAGCAGCTCAAGGCCCTCGGCCATCCGTTGCGGCTGCGCGTGCTCGAGATGCTCGGCGCGGAGGGCGAGGAGGCACTCACCAACCGCGAGCTTGCGAACCGGCTCGGGGTCGACCCGGGCCATCTGCACTTTCACGTCAAGATGCTCGTGCGCGCCGGGCTGATCGAGCGCGCCGAGGGCGGAAAGGGACGGGAGAAGCCCTACCGGGCGGTCGCGACGACGGTGCGCGTGGGGCCCGAGCTCCTGCGGTCGCGCCTCACCGGCGATCTTCAAGCCGCGATGATCGAAGAGGTTCACCAGGGCTTCGCGTTGAGGGACCAGGGCCAGTTTCGCAGCGCGCAGGTGAACGCACGTGTGACGCCGGAGCAGGCGCTCGAGCTCATCACCGAGCTCGTCGAGAAGGCTCGCGACATGGAGGACGCGGCGCTGGATCCGCTGATCATCACCGCCTTCCTGCACCCGCCTAGCTCGGGCTAGGAGGGTTTGGCGGAACGTTGCTCGTCGCCGGGGTGCGATGCTCGTTCCGAGGCCGCGGACGCAGGGAGCCCCGGTAGTCACCACTACCGGGGCGAGTGAGGACCCGGCCTCGGGGCGAGCAGCGCGGCCCGGCGGCTCAGACCATGTTTCGCCAAACCCTCCTGGGCAGAAGCGGCGAGGCGAGCTCGGCCGCGAGCCCGCGGCGCGCAGCGAGCGCCTGGAGCACCAGCACGGTGTCCGCGACGGCGATGTCCTCGAGGTACTCCTCGCGGGCCTCGAACGACTCGAGGACGCTCTCGACGGCACGGGTGTAGGCCGAGCAGTCGGAGGAGGCGAGCGCCGCCAGCGCGTCGGCCACGTCGCCCGGAAAGTCGTCGCGCCGCCGCAGCGAGGCGGCCAGCGGCCTGGCGTCGGCGTCGCGACCGAGGACGAGCAGCGCAAGGGTGCCGGCGTAGCGTCCGATCGGGGACTCGGCCTCGGAGGCGCCGAGCTCGAGCGCCCAGCGAGCCGCTTCCTCGGCGCCGGCCCGGTCGCCGGCGATCAGCAGCGCCTTCATCGCGCCGATCGGCCTTCCCCAGCTGCCCGGAGGCGCGTCGGCGATGCTCTCCCGGTAGCGCTCGGCCGCGCGGTGGAGCCACTCCGACGCCTCGCCGGCCCGGCCGTCCATCAGCAGTGCAAGCCCGGCGCCGCCGGCCGCGTTTCCCATGCGCGTGAGCTGTCTCTGGCGAGCGTCCGGGTCGGCAGCGTCGGGGAGCCGGGCTTCGCCGTCTCGATAGCGCTCGACCTCCCGCTCGACGTGCTCGGCCCAGTCGGACACGGCCCGGACGATAACCTCCCGGCCGTGGCCGATCCCGTGACCCGGTTCACGCTGGAGCGCGTCGACTCCGTGGCCCTCGTGACGATGGACGACGGGAGCGGTCCCGGGCGACCGAACGTCTTCGGCCGCGCTGCACTCGAGTCGCTCGCGGAGCTCCTGCCCGAGCTCGAGGAGGGCGAGTTCTCCGCGCTCGTGATCACGGGAAAGACCGGAAGCTTCTCCGGCGGCGCCGACCTGAACGAGTTTCCGCTCATCGAACGCCGCGAGCAGGCGATCGAGGGCAGCCGCCGGGGACACGACCTGTTCGGACGAATTCGGGCGCTCCCGTATCCGACGGTCGCCGCGATCAACGGGGCCGTGCTCGGCGGCGGGGTCGAGCTTGCGCTGCACTGCGACTACCGCGTGATCGCCGACGACGTCCGCCACTTCGCATCGCCCGAGTGCCTCCTTGGCTTCGTTCCCGCCTGGGGGGCGACCCAGCTCGCGCCGCGGCTCGCGGGCCTCGACGCTGCGGTGAAGCTCACCGTCCTCAACCCCATGCGGCAGAACAAGATGCTCAGCGCGCAGCAGGCGCTCGAGCTCGGCTTTGTCGACCGCACCGTCGAGCCGGAGGAGCTCATCGAGGAGGCGATCTCGATCGCCGCCGACCGGCCTGCGCGCGAGGACGCGGACCTGTCCGAGACCTCCGAGGTCGTCGCTCGCGCCAGACGGCAGCTCGACGACATGCTGCACGGAGCGGCTCCTGCTCCCTACCGGGCTCTCGACCTGATCGAAGGCGCTGCGGGCTGGAGCCTCGAGGAGGGGTACCGGGCCGAGGAGGAGGCGCTTGCCGACCTGCTCTTCACGCCGCAGGCGCAGGCCTCGCTCTATGCGTTCGACCTCGTCGAGCGCCGCGCCCGGCGCGGTGCAGGACGTCCCGCGGTCGAGCCACGCGACGTGAAGAAGGTCGGGATCGCAGGCGCGGGCCTGATGGCGACCCAGCTCGCGACGCTCTTTCTCCGCCGACTCGAGGTTCCGGTCGTCCTCCGCGACCTCGAGCAGGCCATCATCGACCGCGCGCTCGAGACGATCCGCGACGACCTGGCGGGCGCAGCGGCGCGTGGGCGCCTCGATCCTCAGAAGGCGGTCTCCCTCGCAGCACTCGCGAAGGGCACGACCTCCTACGAGGGCTTCGAGGATTGCGACTTCGTGCTCGAGGCCATCTTTGAGGAGCTGGGCGTCAAGCAGCAGTTGTTCGGCGAGCTCGAGGCGGTCGTCCCGGCCGAGTGCGTCCTAGCGACGAACACCTCGGCTCTGTCGGTGACCGCGATAGCCGACGGCCTCGAGCATCCGGAGCGCCTGGTCGGGATGCACTTCTTCAATCCCGTGGCCGCGATGCCGCTCGTCGAGCTCGTCCGCACGCCCGAGACGGACGACGTCTCCCTCGCGACGACGTGGGCAGTCGCCGACAAGCTCCGCAAACGACCCGTGTTGGTGAACGACGGCCCGGGCTTCGTCGTCAACCGGCTCCTGACCCGGATGATGGGCGTCGTCCTCGACGCGATCGAGCACGGCTCGACGCCCGATGAGGCGGACGAGGCAATTCTCTCGCTCGGGCTGCCGATGGCGCCGTCCGTGCTCCTGCAGATGGTCGGGCCGGCGGTTTCGAACCACGTGCTCGAGACTTTGCACGCGGCGTACCCGGACCGCTTCCCGCTCTCGCAGACCCTCGCGAACTACGCGGCCGGCTCGCTGGAGATCGCCCAGGGCGAGCCCAGCCCGCGCAGCGTCGAGGAGATCCGAGAGGGAGCCGTGGCAGCCCTCGCCGACGAGGTGGCGCACCTGCTCGACGAGGGCGTCGTCGCCTCTCCGAAGGACGTGGACACCGCCCTCATCCTCGGCGCCGGCTTCCCGTTCTTCATGGGCGGCCTCACGCCCTACCTGCGCGAGGCAGGCTATTCGTACGAGCTGAGCCCGAGCAACCCGCCGTCCGCCTGATCTAAGCCCCCGATCGGGTATGCTTTGACGAGCGACGCTCACTAGGGGATTCCGAGCGCGCTCTCTCTCTATCTCGGAGGTACGCGGCCGAAGCGCGCCGCTTACATGCAGGAAACGACCGAGCAGCGGGCACCAACTCCGGCGACGGACGATCTCGTCGCCGCAGCCAAGCGCGCCGAGAACTGGGCGGGCGAGCCCTTGCTCCACAACGGTGAGGAGCCGGCCCAGGTGCTCGCCCCGGGCACCGCGCGGCGCAACGCCCTCGACGAGGCAACGGCCGAGATCGAGGGCGGCCGCAAGGAGCCTTCGTCGCACTGGAAGGTGCGCTTCGCGCTCATGCTCGGCCTGGAGCGCGTCCTGTCCGAGAAGCCTCCGAAACTCGCCTCGGGCACCGAGCTGCGCCGCCACCAGATTGATGCGCTCGCGGGCATGCTCACCGAGCTGATCGCCGCGAACCAGCGCGTCGAGGAGCCGGTGAACGGCAACGGGCTGGTCGAGGCGGGCGAGCTCGACGAAGAGGAAGAAGAGTTCGAGGAGCTGGTGGACGAAGAGCTGGAGCCTCTGCCCGAGGAGCTCTCGCCCGCCGAGGACCCCGGAGCGGTGCGGCGCTACCGGTTCCGCCATCCGACTGCCTCGGGCAAGACGATTGCCGCAGCCGGGTTCGTCGAGGCCGCGCGCACGATGGGCGTCCTCATCCTCACGCACCGCCGCCTGCTCGTCTCGCAGTTCAACCGGGAGCTCGCCGCGGAGGGCTACGGCGACCGGCTGACCCCCATCGTCGAGGAAGGGCAGTCGTCTCCACAGCGGAGCCCGATCACGGTTCAGACCTACGCCTGGTTCGCGCGGCACCACGGCAGCGTCAGCCGCGAGACGTACCAGCTCGTGATCGCCGACGAGGCCCACACCGCGCTCGGCGAGAAGACCAGCGCCGCAATCCGCGCCTTCCCGGACCCGATCTACATCGGGATGACGGCGACCGAGCAGCTGATCGCGAAGCAGGTCTCGGACGTCTTCCCGGCCTCGGTCGACGACCTCCCGCTTCAGGATGCCGCCCGCCGCGGACTGATCGCGCCGCTGCGGAACCTCCGCGTTCCGCCCGCGGCCGCGATCCATTCGGTCCCGATCGTCGGCGGCGACTTCGAGGAGCGCGCGCTCGCCGCGGTCCTCGACCACACGGCTCTCAACCAGGCCGCGGCGAGCCTCTATCGCGACCGCTTCGACTCCACGCCGGGCATCGTCTACGCGGCCGGGGTCGAGCATGCGTACAACCTCGCCCAGGAGTTCCGCGCCGCCGGGTTGAAGGCCGAGGCGGTCAGCGGCAAGACGCCGCCGGTCAAGCTCGCCGAGATCCTCGCCGGCTACGAGCGCGGCGAGATCGACATCCTCATCAACGCGATGCTGCTCGCCGAGGGCTGGAACTCGCCCCGCGCGACCGTCGTCATGCATCTCGCGCCGACTGCGAGCAAGCGCGTCTACCAGCAGCGGATCGGCCGGATCATGCGGATGCACCCGAGCAAGGAAGCCGGCATCGTCGTCGACTTCGTGAACAAGGGCGCGACGCACAACGACCGCGCCGTCTCGCTGCACAGCCTGCTCGGCGCGGACTTCTACCGCGAGGGCGCACGGGTGACTCCCGCCCCGCGCCGCCGGCCGAACCGCCGCGCGCGCCGCAAGCTCTCCCCGGCGCCGTGGCTCGTTCCGGTCACTCCGGACGTGCGCAGACGCCTGGCGGTCATCCAACGCGAGTGGCAGCGGATCGACCCCTACTACCTGGACGAGGACGAGCAGCGCTACTGGGCGGCCATCGCAGGGCGGCAAGTGCGTTTCGAGGAGCGCGCCGAATTCGTCAAGAAGCTGACCGAGGGCAAGGCGAGCAGGGCCTGCCTCGAGCAGTTCCTCGCGACAGCGGCGGCCGAGAACCCGAACCGCCGGTTGCGGATGATGGCGCTCGCCGACCGGGTCTCGATGACCGTGGAGCGTGCCGACTTCGACGATCTCGTGACGCTCGTCACCCAGGCTCCGACCTGGGACAAGGATCGCGTCCCGGGCGCCCGGATCCTCCTGCGCGCGATCGGCGAGGGCAAGGCGGATGCGCCGGAGCAGATTCTCGAGCGCTGGACGTGGAAGCTCGCGCGGGCCACGCGCAAGGCGCAGGATCGCCGCGTCAGCGCCGAGTTCCCGGAGGCGAAGCGACTGTTGGGCGCGCTCGCCAACTCGCGTGGCCACCGGCACGAGGAGAACGCGGCCAAGCTCGTCAACGCCGCGCTCGAGCTGCCGCTCGAGGTGGGCGTCGCGCTGCTCGCCTCCGCGGAGGGCTACACGCCGCGCGCGACGAAGCTGATCGAGGGCGCGCGCGAGAAGGTCGGGACCCTCGCCGAGGTCGCCCACGCTCTGGCCGAGAACCTGCCTCCCCCGAAGGCGCACACGAACAGGCGTCGGCGCCGCCGGCGCAAGCGGCGGGGGGGCCAGCAGCAGCAGCCGACCGAGGCCCAGGCGGCCCAGGACGGCGCTGCAAACGGCGCTCCGCCCAAGCGGCGTCGGCGGCGCCGGAAGCCCGCTGGGGCCGGAAGCTCCGCGCCGTCAGGCGAGCCGGCGCGCTCCGCCGATGTAACGCCTGGTTAATTCGCCGGTCTCTAGCGTGGTGAGAAAATGCTCGTTCTGATCGGTATCGGCCTCGCTGCCGGGTTCATCACAGCGATCTCGCCATGCGTGCTGCCCGTCCTGCCGATCGTCTTCGCGGGAGGCGCGACGGGTGGGCGTCGCAAGCCGTTCGCAATCGTCGGAGGCCTGATCGTCAGCTTCTCGGCCTTCACGCTCTTCGGTGTCTGGCTCCTCCGCAAACTCGGCCTGCCTCAGGACATCCTGCGCGACGTCGCGATCGGCCTGCTCTTCCTCGTCGCGGCCACGCTCCTGTTCCCACGACTCGAGGAGCTCCTGCAACGTCCGCTGCTGCGGCTCACGCGCAGGCCCGGGGGCGACCTCGGCGGCGGTTTCCTGCTCGGGGCGAGCCTCGGGCTCGTGTTCGTGCCGTGCGCGGGACCCGTCCTCGCCGCGATCACGGTCGTCGGCGCGACCCAGAAAGTCGGAGCGCGCTCGATCGTCCTCACGCTCGCGTATGCGATCGGCGCGGCCGTGCCGATGCTGCTCGTCGCCTTCTTCGGGCGAGCGGGAATGAACAAGCTCAGGCCGCACGCGCACTCAATCCGGCAGGTGCTCGGCGTCGTCGTCGCGCTGACCGCGCTCGCGATCGCCTTCAACGTCGACCGTCACTTCCAGACCGCGATCCCCGGCTATACCGATGCGCTCCAGAAGAAGGTCGAGCAGAACGGGCGGGCCCAGAGCGAGCTGCGAAAGCTGACGGGCCACACGCGAGAGCAAGCGAGCAGCACGACCCTTCAGGACTTCGGGGCGGCGCCGGAGCTGACCGGGATCTCGCACTGGATCAACACGCAGCCGCTGACGCTGAAGAAGCTGCGCGGAAAGGTCGTCCTCGTCGATTTCTGGACGTACTCGTGCATCAACTGTCTGCGCACGCTGCCGCACGTGAAGGCCTGGTACCGCACGTACCGCGACCGCGGCTTCGTCGTGCTCGGAATCCACACGCCCGAGTTCGCCTTCGAGCACGTGGCGGGCAACGTCGAAGATGCGGTGCACCGGCTGGGGATCAAGTATCCGGTCGGGCTCGACAACGACTACGGGACCTGGAATGCGTTCCAGAACCAGTACTGGCCCGCGAAGTACCTGATCGACCGCCGTGGGCACCTCCGCTACTACCACTTCGGCGAGGGCGAATACGACACGACGGAAGCGCGGATCCGCACGCTGCTCGGCGAGAGCGCGGGCACACTTCCGGTCGCTAATGAGCTCTCGGATCCGACGCCGAGAACGGTGCTGACACCGGAGACGTACCTCGGCTACCAGCGGCTCCAGCGCTTCGCGCAGAGCACGGTCGCGCGCGACCGGTTCGCGGACTACCGGTTCCCGGCGGGGGCGCTCCAGCAGAGCGAGCTCGCCTACTCAGGGACCTGGAAGGTGACCCCGGAGGAGATCGTCGCGGGCCTCGGCGCGCGGCTCCGACTGGGCTTCACCGCGCGGCAGGTGCACCTCGTCCTCGGCGGCCGCGGGGAGGTGAACGTCCTCGTCGACGGCACCGAGAAGGGAACCGTGCGCGTCGACGGAAGCCGCCTCTACACGCTCCTGCGGATGCCTTCGCTGACGACCGGCCTGCTCGAGCTGCAGTTCACCCCCGGCGTGCGGGGCTACGCCTTCACGTTCGGCTAGAAGGTGGGCGCGCAGGCGAATCTAATGGGTATAAGCCGGAGGCGGCTCCAGATAAGCACCGGCGAGGACGCGATTCGCGGTCGAGAACTGATCGTTGGTCGGCCGGGAATCTGCGAACTGCACCCCGACACTCACTGAACGCCCGCGGAACGTCACATTTCGCACGGCGAAGGAGCGGTGTCCGGGGGCTCGCTCCTGTCTCAAGGAGTCCGGGCTGACCGCGATGCGCTTCACACGATCCCATCCGTACTCGTACCCGCGAGCGCTGGTGCCGATCATGATCACAAACTGCCCCTTCGGAATCTCGACTACTCCCTTTCGTTGTTCTCCTTCTCTTACCCAGCTCGGGAGCTTGAACGGCGCCGCACTCAACTCGCCAGAGCGCCCCCCGACAAGCGTTCCGGCGGTCCAGCCCGCGGGTAGCCGAAGGCACACTCCCTCACACACCGTCCGACCGCTTCCGGCTGAGCCCCCGCCCTCGAAAATGCCTGTGGCCGCGAGCGTCCCGAGCGTGATCCCCAGAACGGCAAGGACAGCCGCGAGAATCGTGGCCCTCGCGGTCAAGCCTCTGTTTCTGAATGTCATTGTCGCTACGACCATGAGTTGCTCCTAACTCCGAGGTGCATGGTTCCTGCAGCGTTTACGATCCAGATCTTCCCAGGAGTCCCGAACGCCACCGCACCTCTAACGATCGTGGCAAAGGGTGGGCCGGTTGAGCCGTCGTTCCTCGGCACCTGTGCTCTTAGTCGCGGAAAGTGCGAAGCACTTTGCGCGAGTCCCGGGCCCGTGGCCCGGGACCTCCTATTGCTCGCTGGCGAAGGGCGGGTCTTCTTCGTCCCGCTCGTCGTCTCGCTCCCGCAGAAAGCGCGTGAGCTCGGCCGCGAGGGCGTCCCCGGACGGGAGATCGGCCTCCTCGGCGAGCGTGTCGGCACGCTGCTCGAGCTCCTCGATGTACGCCGCAGTGTCGGGATCGGAGGCGACCGCCTCCGAGACCTGCTCCGCGTAGTTCTCGGAGGCCTCCGCGAGCTCGCTCGTGTCGATCTCGGCCTCGAGGAGGTCGGCGAGCCGGTCGCTGAGAGCGAGTGCGGCCTTCGGGCTCGGGGTCAGCGAGACGTAGTGCGGGACCGCGGCCCAGAGGCTTGCGGACGAGATCCCGGCCCGCCGACACGCGTCGTGGAGGACGCCGACGATCCCGGTCGGCCCCTCGTAGCGAGAGGCGGAGAGGCCGAGGCGCTCCACGAGCTCCTTATCGGTGGCGCTGCCCGTGACAGGGCAGGGCCTCGTATGCGGGACGTCGGCCAGCAGCGCGCCAAGCGTCACGACGAGCTCGATGCCGAGCTCGTTCAGGAACCCGACGATCATGTCGGTGAACGTGCGCCAACGGAGGTTCGGCTCCATCCCGAGCAGCAGGACGACGTCCCGATCGAGCTCCGGCGGGCGCGCGTGGTAGAAAACCGTCGCCGGCCAGTCGATCTTTCGCGTCAGGCCTTCCTCGAGCGAGACGTGCGGTCGTGTCGCCTGGAAGTCGAAGAAGTTCTCCGGATCGATCTCCGCGAAGCGTTTCGCCTCCCAGAGCTTCGCGAGGTAGCCGGTGGCGAGCGAGGCGCCCTGACCGCCGTCGTTCCAGCCTCGGAAGGCGCCGATCAGAACCGGTCGCTCGAGGTCCGGGCGGCTCGAGATCTGAAGCTCGTCCATCAACTCAGTTTAGGTGCTGGCCGGAGGCCAGCGACCGAGGCGGTCGGAAGAAGAGTGCAGCGAGCGCGACGGTCCCTGCCCACACCGCCGCCGCGAGCACGACATGGACGAGAACGAGCTCCCACGGGAGCTTCGTGCGCCATTGCAGCTCGCCGATTGCCATCTGCACGAGGAGCAGCCCGAGCAGGGCGAGCCCGAACCTGAAGAGAGCGAGCGAACGGTCGCGGTAGGCGGCGAGGTAGCCAATCGCGAACAGCAGCGAGAGCAGGAAGAGGCCCACGACGGCGCCGTGGATGTACACCGTGCGGTCGAGTTGTCCGAAGCGGCCGATGTGCTCGCCGCCGCCCGAGTGCGGCCCCGCCGCGGTCGCGAAGGTGCCGCTGACGATGAGCAGAAAGCCGGCCGCCGTGAACACGAGGGCGAGCAGTCGGAGCTCGCGCGGCACGAGCGGGGAAGAGCGGCCGTCGCGGAGGCCCAGGGCCTCGACGGCGAGGACGACGGCTCCCGCGAGCAGTGCGATCGAAAGCAGGAGGTGCGCGGTCACGACCGGCCAGCGCAGATCGGTGGCGACGGCCAGGTAGCCGAGTGGCGCCTGCGCGAGCGCGCCGAGGAACACGAGCAGCGCAACCCGGCGGGCCCAGTCGGAGAGACCGGGCGTCCGCCGCGCGGCGAGCCACGTGACGAGGGTGAGGATGATCACGAGCCCCCCGACGAGCCGGTTTCCGAACTCCACGAAGGCGTGGACATCGCGTGCCGGGAGCGGTTGCCCGCGCTCACAGCCCGGCCAGTGCCGGCAGCCGAGCCCCGAGTCGGTGAGGCGAACGGCGGCGCCGCTGCCGACAATCAACCAGAGGCCGCCTGCGTTCGCGACCGCCAGCCGGAGGAAGCGCGCCGGGGAGAGCTCGAGGCTCCTGATGCGCGCGAGTGCGGTCGAGGCCTCCATCTGGGCCACTTTAGAGAAGGGGTTCGAGCAGCTCGGGGTACCCGTCCGCGCCGGGGAACGGGGTCGGCCGCGAGCCCAGGAAGAGTGGGCGGTCGGCGGCGTTGAGGAGGACGGGCATCATGTCCGGCCCACGCAGCTGGCCGAGGATCCCGGCCGCACAGTCGAGCTCGCCGAAGCGCTCGACGACGTCCGCCCGGACGCCGGGCCCCGCCACGAGGAACGGCACCGGATCGCCCGAGTGGATCACGTCGGGATACGTCGGAGTCGCGTGGTCGCCGGTGACGCAGACGATCGCGCGCTCGGTCGGGAGCGAGCCGAGCTCGGCGTCGAGAGCCTCGATCGTCCGCTTCTTAACCTGTGGATCCTTCGTGTGCCCCGCCATGTCGGTTGCCTTCAGATGCGCGAAGACGAAGGTGTCGCCCTCGGCCAGGCGCTCGTTCGCAAGTTCTAGGCGCGCTCGGAGGTCCGCGGGCGAGTCGTCCGTCTCGGGCACGTGACGGGGCTCGAGACCTACCCCGCGGGCGAGCCCGAGCAGGAACTTCGAATCGCCGAGGAAGCTCCCGTGCAACCCGTGCCGCTGCGGGAAGGTCGGCGCCGGGCGTGGGCGCCCCCACCACTTGAGCGTGATCACGTTCAGGGCGGGGAGGCCCTGCTCGGTGCGGCGCTCGTTGACCGGATGCCCGGCGAGAATCTCGAGCGTTTGCCGAGTCCAGGCTTCCGCGGCGCGCGCAGTCCGTGCGGCCTCGGGCACCTGCGCCTGAGGTCGCAGCACCGGATGACGGTCGCGAAAGAAGACGTCCGAGTCGGTCACGCGGTCGTCGGCGCCAGGAAAGACCCGCAGCACGGACTCGCCGCGGCCCAGATGAGTCAGCTCGAAGCGGAAGCCGTCGATCTCCAGCTCGGCACAGGCGGCGACCAGCTCCGCAGAGTCGTCCTCGTCCTCGCCGCTCCGCCTAGGCCGACCGGTCAGCCAGAGCCCGTCGGGCCGCCGGTCTGCGGGACGCAGCGCCGCGAAGGCGAACACGTGTCCGTCGTCGAGCTCCTGTCCGTCGCCCAAGGCCTCGAACACCGCCCGCCCGGGGAACTCCTCGGGCGTGTACCCGAGCATCGCCCAGTGCGCGATCTCGCTCGAGGGCGCGCGACCGGGGCCCGCGGCGTAGAGGAGGCCGCAGGAGCCGCCGGCGGCGAGCCGATCGAGGTTCGGCGTCTCGGCGACCTCGTTCGCGGTCCGCCCGCCGAGCGACTCGTGCGCGCGGTCGGCGAGCCCGTCCAGCAAGACGACGAAGATCGAATACACCGCGTGGAGGCTAACGAGATCGCGTCACCGTCTTGGCACGATCCCGACACCCACGCGTGCGAATTTCGCCGCTAGGATCGCAGTGGGGAGGAGGTCTCGGGTACCGATCTCAGAGCCTTGCTAGCGCGACTACTTGTGGATCGCGCAAGCGAATTAGCATCGATTCAGGCTTGAAAGGGGCGACGTGGCGGGAGGCCGACTGGCAGCTCTGGCAATTTCGATCATGGGCTTGGCGACGCTTCTTGTTGCTTGCAGAGATGACACGAGCAATGAGTCGAACTCTCGGATGACCGATTGTCTTAATTTTCAGGATTCTCTCTTTATTCCAGGCAGCCGCGAATATCCTGCTGTCGGGTTTCGTGTTCCCGTTCGGATACCTAAGGACGTCGTTGGGCTCTATACGGTCCGATTGCCCTCACTCAGCAAAGGCGGCGAAGTCACAATAGGGGTCTTCAAAACGGAGCGGTCAGCACAAGAATTGGAGTTGTCCTTAATTGCCCAGGTCAGGCCCATTGTAGGAAGGCGTTACAGGACGCTTGTCGGACGGAAGGGCCGAACGGTGCTCTTGTGGGCTGGGGAGGCGCGCCCGAGAACTAGAGAGCTTGTCGAGCGCTGTATCGAGGGCTGAACCGTCGGCGGAACACCCGAAACCTCTGGTCCATGACCGGCGTGGGCATCGCTGGGTGCTAGACGGCGACCCGATCGAGCTCGCGGAGGACTCTCGCGACCCCGGCCGGTACGAGCGCTTCCCAGTCGCCTCCCGCCCGCAGCGCTTCGCGCACGTCCGCGCCGGAGAGCTCCTTCTCGGCGCCCTCGTCGAGGATCACGACCTCGTAGCCCGCCACCCGCAGGCGCTCGAGCTTCTCGCCGCCCCACTCCGAGAAGAGCCGGAGGTACTGCGTGACCCCATCCGGCACGTACGCCGGCCAGAGATCCGGTTCGTTGACCGGGAACGGGATCACGTGCAGTCGTTCCGCGTCGAGCCCGAGGTCGCCAGCCGCAGCCTTCACCATCAGCAAGCGCTCGCCGTATGTGTACGGATTCGACTCCGGCAGGTGCCGCGCCGGGTCGCTCGCTTCCGGCTTCACGCGGGCTGGGTCGGGGTTCGTGATCCCGACCCAGAGCTCGTCGCAGCGCTCAGAGGCGCCGCTCATGTACTCGAGATGCCCGCGATGGAAGGGCTGGAACCGCCCGTGAATCATCCCTCGCTTCACTGGCCGGCCTCCGCTCCCGCCCGGCGGAGCCGGGCTCCGCGGAGGCCTGACGCCGCTGGCGGCACGATGCTGCGCGCGCGGCGCTTGTCCGTACCCGATGTACTGTCCTGCGCGCCTCGCGCTTGCCTCGCACCGCCAGCGGCGCCCCAATGAACCGAGAGAGGGGCCGCGCGCGGCACGTCGCTAGTCGACGAAGACGCCCGAGCCCTCTTCGACCGCTCCGATGCGGCGCAGGAAGAGATGGCGGTTGGCGAACTCGGCCTCGAGCACGGGGCCCCGCTCGGGGGGCACGGAGACGAGCAGCCCGCCCGCGGTCTGGGGGTCGTAGCCCAGCACCACGAGCGTGTCGGGCACGCCCTTCAGCGTGAGATGACGGCCGGCGAAGTCGCGGTTTCGCGGGTCACCGCTGGTGCGAATTCCTCTCCGCGCAATCTCGAGCGCGCCGTCGATCGCCGGGAAGCGCTCGGACTCGAGGCGGATCCGAACGCCGCTGCGCTCCGCCATCTCGTGCGTGTGCCCGAACAGGCCGAAGCCGGTCACGTCGGTGACGGCGTTCACCTGCATGGGCCGCAGGACGTCGGCGGCGTCCCTGTTCAGCGTCTTCATCCAGCCCACGGCCCGCTCGAGCTGCTGCGAGCCCGCCTGCCCCTTCTTGTAGCCGGTCATGATCAGCCCCGTCCCGAGCGGCTTGGTCAGGTAGAGCGTGTCTCCCGGTTGCGCGGTCGCCTTCGTCCAGACACCCTCGGGATGAACCGTGCCGACCACCGCCAGGCCGTATTTGGGCTCAGCATCACGAATCGTGTGACCGCCGACGAGCATGGCCCCGGATCTGCGCACGGTCTCGTCGGCGCCTCCGAAGATCTGGCCGAGCATCTCCATCGGCAACTCCTCCGGGAACGCGGCGATCGAGAGCGCGAGGAGGGGGCTACCGCCCATCGCAAAGACGTCGTTGAGGGCGTTCGTGGCCGCGATCGACCCGTAGTCGCTCGGGTCGTCGACGATCGGCGGGAAGAAGTCGAGCGTGAAGATGATCGCACGCTCGTCGTCGAGCCGGTAGACGGCGGCGTCGTCCGGCGTTCCGAGGCCGACCAGCAGGTTCTCGGCTTCGACCGGGACGAAGCCCGCGAGCAGCTGCTCGAGGCGGGCCGCCGAATATTTCGCGGCGCAGCCTCCACAGGAGGCGAGATCGGTCAGCTTCACGTTGGTGGCGTCGAGATCCACAGGTGCTTCCTTTTAAGGAGCGGGAACTGTACCCCGCACAAACGCGGAGGAGAGAGCCGGCATTCCCGCCGCTCACCCAGATCAAGGCGGCGGCGGCATGTTGCCGCCGCCGCTGTCAGGGGAGAGGAGGAGCTTGTTGTGCTTTCTCCGTTCGACAGCCGCAGCTTCAGCCCTACGAAGGTTTTTCGATCGGGACGATTATCTCTCGCTCAAGGCCTCGGAGCGCGGATGATCGTCAGAACGAGTGGAACCGGAACAACCGGCAGGAGCACGTCAGTGCTGCACAGAGAGGAAGCGCCCGGGCCTGCACGGCCCATGGCGGGCCCGCTCGCTAGAGACGGCTAGAGAAGAGCGACCGGGCGACGAGCTTTGAGCCTACGGGCCGTCCCACCAACTGACGGGAGCGAAACCGAACAACATCGTGAGCTGGCATGCCACCAGCACGAGGAGCGCAATCTTTGTACGCAAAGGATTCACCTCCTCTTGCCTAGAACCGCACGTCCTGGAGCGCCTCGGCGGCGTTCCGGTAGAGACGGGCAGCCGACCGGTCGTCACCCCTGCGCGCGGCGAGGTCGCCGAGCGCAATCCAGGAGCCTGCACGGTGGCTGGCGGACGAAAGTTGCTCGAAACTGGAGTCGGCGGCATTGAAAGCCTCCTCGGCCTCGTCCAGCCGGCCCTGCTCCATGAGCGCGCGGCCGAGCACGAGCTGCGAAGGGCCGATCTCGTGCAGGAAGTCCACGCGCCCCTCGAGGAGACTCAGAGCCTGGCGCGCGAAGCGCTCGGCCTGCTCGAAGTCGTTCAGCTCGAGGTGGACGGCGGCGAGCGAGCCGGTCGCCTGAGCGGCCTCTTCCATGCTGTCGGAGTCGAGAGCCGTCGAGTAGGAGGACTTCAGGTACTCGATCGCCTCCTGCGGCTTGCCGAGCATGAGGTTGAGCCCGCCGAGGTTGTTCAGCAGGCCTGCGAGGTTCCGCTGGTCGTTCAGGTCTTCGTAGACGCTCTTGGCGCGTTCTGCGTAGCTCCGCGCAAGGACCCAGTGGCCCATGCGCTCGGCCACGAGGGAGGCCTGGACATAAACGCCGGCCATCGTCGGGCTGTCGTCGAGCGACTGGGCGAGCTCGAGCGCGCGCTCGACGTCCTCTCGCGCAGCCTCGAGGTCGCGCTGGCGCCGGTAGCAGCGCGAACGGTAGGCGAGGATGTTCGAGCGGAGCAGGTCGCAGGGAAGCTCGGAGCGCTCGGCGATCGTGTAGGCCTCGTTGAAGAGGCCGATCGCGGTCGAGATGCTGGAAAGCTTGTAGCGGCAGACGCCGAGGCGGTACAGCACTTCGCCCCGGTCGAGATCCGAGAAAGGCTCGCCTTCGACGACGGTCCTCGCGCGGATGAGCAACTCGAGCGACTCGCGCAGCTCGCCTTGCTGCATCCTTGCCCAGGCCTCGCCGGAAAGCAGGCGGGCCTCGAGCTCTTGCGCGCCGGTTGCGGCGACTGCGGGCCGAACCTGTTCGAACTCGGCGACAGCCTCCTCGTAGCGGTGCGCCTCGACGAGCGCTTCAGCACGCGTCAAGGTCGACTCGACGCGGCCACGCTCGTCGGTCGAGACACCATGCGCGAGGTAACCCGCGTCCGTGTCGAGCCGACTCGCGAGCCAGGCAATCGTATCGCCGGTCGGGCGAGTCTTGCCACGCTCGATCTGGCTCACGTACTCCTTGGAGAACCGGTCGCCCGCAAGCTCGGACTGCGTCAGGCCCGCGCCCACGCGCAACTGGCGCAGGCGCTCACCGAGACGGAGAGCGGCAGGCTTGGCGGCTTGCGAGAGAGTGAGGTGATTCACAGCGGCTAGTACTCCACAGCCAAGTCAAGCGGATGCTTCACCTTTGTGCAACCTCCTATCGGGAAAGATCCCTCGAAAGAGTCATGACCAGCGGGAAAGCGGCGGTGAACAGGGCCGCGGAAAAATCACTTGATCGAGCTACTTGACTTCATCCGATTCCAGTTCTATCCTGAGCTTCACCTTGCAGCAGTGCCTGACGCTAGGTCACTACTGCAGGAGGCGCGCCACGAATATGGCGACGGAAGGCCCGGAGGCATTGGCTGGGCCGCAGAGCCAAAAAGCCTCCGGGTCGTCGCCTTTCGGAAGCGCTCATTTCCGCCGCTAAGGGACAAGACCCCGGAGCCGCAGCCGGGGGCTTGTCCCTAGCAGCGCTCCTTGTGGGGGCGCCGCTAGTTCCGAGCTCGCGGCCCGGACTCCTACGCCCCCGCCATCCAGGCTCGGCGGGAGGCGATGATGGCCTCGAAATCGTTCTCGAGCAGGCTGCCGACCCGGCGGCCGACGGTGCCGAGGAGGCCGATCGAGATGAAGATCCAGGCCTCGGCGCTCGGGTCGCGCTCCGGGAAGACTCCGCCGGCCGCCTGCGAGCGGCGGATCACGTCGCTCACGTAGTCGTGCACCTCGCGCATCTGCTTGCGGAGGAACTTCCGGATGTCCGTGTCGTCGCTCGCCTCGACAAGAGCCTGCATCCAGAGGTCCGCGCACCTCACCCTGGGGTCGTTCGCCGCGAAATACGCGCGGCCCATCGCCCCGACCCAGAACTTCGGATCGGGCTCCGCTTCGACCGCGGCCTCCCAGAGAGCACTCAGCCGGCTCCACGACTCTTCGAGGACCGCGAGGTACAGCGCCCGCTTGGAAGCGAAGTGCCGGTAGAGCACCGGCTCCGTGACCCCCGCCTCGCGCGCGATCTCGGCCGTGGTCGTTCCCCGGTAGCTCCCGGCCTGGAAGATGCCGCAGGCGCAGTCGAGGACGGCTGCCTTGCGCTCCTCGGCCGGGAGCCGCGTACTCATCAGGCGCTCTCGAGTGCGGGCTGAGGTTCCGGGTGACGGTATTTCCGCACGGTCGCCACGGCGACCACGGCGCCGACGAGGGCGATCGTGGCTGCGACGTGCAGCGCGTTCCGGTAACCGTCCACGAACTGTTGAGCAATCCTCGGATCGGTGTTCGCGACATGGATCGATGAGGCGACGATGGCGCCCATGAGAGCGATGCCCAGCGAGCCGCCGACCTGGCGCATGCTGTTCAGCACGGCGGAGCCAACCCCGGCCTTGTCGACCGGGACCGAGCCCATCGCGGCCGCAGTCGTCGGCGTCATCGCAAGCGACATCCCGATGCCGCCGAGCACCAGACCGGGCAGGACATCCCAGAAGTTCGAGTCGACCCCCAGCCGCGAGAAAGACAGGAGCGAGGCGCTCAAGAACACGAGCCCGACGCCCATCAGCCAACGCGAGCCGATCCGGTCGGAAAACCTCCCCGCCGCCGGGGCGATCAACACGATCAGCACGGTCATCGGCAGGAAACTCGCGCCCGTCTGGATCGCCGAGTAGTGGAGGATTCTCTGGAGATAGAGGGAGTTGAAGAAGAACATCCCGAACATCGCCAGGGCGACGAGCAGCATGACCGTATTGGCGCCGGCGAAGGTCGAATTGCGGAAGAGCGAAAGATCGAGCATCGGGACGCGCTGGCGGTGCTCCAGGACGACGAACAGGACAAGCGCGGCAGCCGCGAACACGAAGCTGCCGAGGATGCGGCCCGAAGTCCAGCCGTAGGTGTTCGCCTCGATCAGTCCGTACGTGAGCGCAAAGAGGCCGGCGGCCGACGAGAGCAGCCCGGGAAGGTCGAGGCGCTGCTCCTCGGACTCGTCACGGGACTCGTCGATCACGAGCCTCGCGACGATGATGCCCGCGATCCCGACGGGGACGTTGATGAAGAAGATCCAGCTCCAGTTGATCTGCTCGGTGAGAATGCCTCCGACGAGCGGGCCGATCGCAAGCGCCATCGCTGAGACGCCGACCCAGATTCCGATCGCCGTGCCGCGCTGCTTGGGCGGAAATGTGGCCGTGATGATCGAGAGCGTTGCTGGGTTCATCAGCGCCGAGCCGACGCCCTGGATGACCCGTGCGCCGATCAGCATCGACGCGCCTGTGGCGAGGCCGCACGCAAGTGAGGAGGCCGTGAAGATGGTGAGGCCGACGATGAAGATCCGCCGCCGGCCGAGCAGGTCGGCGAGCTTGCCCCCGGTCAGCATCAGCACCGCGAACGTGAGCGCGTAACCGTTCACGACCCACTCGAGCTCGGAAGTCGAGATGTGGAGGTCGCTCTGGATCGCGGACAGCGCCACGAAGACGACCGTGTTGTCGAGCATGATCATGAACAGTCCGAACGCGACTGCGCCCAGCGTCCACCACTTCCGGTTCTCCTCTGCGAAGATGCGTGCGCGCAAAGACCTGGCCTCCTCGGGTGGTTAGCGCGCGCTAAGTTAGCAGAGACTATCCGAATGGTCAAAGCAGCCTCGAAGTACGTCTGGCAGCCCGACGACGAGACCCTCGCGCGCGCAAACGTCGTCCGCCTGATGCGCAAGCACGGCGTGGACGACTACTGGGAGCTCGTCCGTCGATCGCAGGAGGACCCGGAGTGGTTCTGGCCGGCCGCGATCGAGGACATGGGCCTCGAGTTCTCGCAGCCCTGGGACCAGGTCGTCGACCTCTCGCGCGGGCCGGAGTGGGCGACGTGGTTCGTCGGCGGCAAGCTCAACATCGCCTGGAACTGCGTCCACCGCTGGGCGGAGCGCCGGCCCGAGGCGATCGCGGCGGTCGGCCTGCGCGAGGACGGGTCCAGGCGTGAGCTGACGTTCGCCAAGCTCTCCGGCGAGGTGACGAGACTCGCGGAGGCGCTCGTCCGCCTCGGCGTCCGCCAGGGCGACCGCGTGGCGATCTTCCTGCCGATGTCGCCCGAGGTGACGATCGCGTCGCACGCGTGTGCGCACATCGGCGCGATCCAGGTGCCGATCTTCTCCGGGTTCGCGGCACCGGCGGTCGCGCAGCGCCTCCAGGCCTCGGAGGCGAAGGTCGCGATCACGGCGCGGAGCGCCACGCGGCGAGGACGCGAGGTGCCGATGCTCGAGATCCTCGAAGAGGCCCGGCGCGAGGCCCCGAGCGTCGAGCACGTCGTCGCCGCGCCGTGGGACGAGCTCGTCGCCGACTCGCCGGGCGAGCTGCCGCCGGCCGAGCTCGACTCGGAGACTCCCTACCTGCTCACCTATACATCGGGAACGACGGGCACGCCGAAGGGCGTCGTCCATGTGCAGGGCGGATTCCTCGTCTCGATCGCGCGCGAGGTCTGCTACCAGGCCGACGCGGGGCCTGACGACAGGATCCACTTCGTCACCGACATGGGCTGGATCATGGGGCCGTGGACCGTCGTCGGCGGACACGCGATGGGCTCGACGCTCGTTTTCGCCGAGGGCGCGCCCGACTGGCCGCAGGACCGGTTGTGGAAGCTGATCGAGTCCGAACAGGTCTCGGTGCTCGGGATCTCCCCCACGCTGACGAGGGCGTTGATCCCCCACGGCGAGCCCGAAACGGATCTCTCGAGCCTGCGCACGATCGTCACCACCGGCGAGCCGTGGAACCCGGGGCCGTACCAGTGGCTCTTCGAGGAGGTCGGTGGCGGCCGGTGCCCGATCATCAACTGCTCGGGCGGGACCGAGGTCGGCGCCTGCTTCCTCTCGCCGACGGTCGCGATCCCGATCAAGGCCTGCTCCCTCGGCGGGCCCGCGCTCGGGATGGCGATGGACGTCGTCGACGGCGAAGGGAACTCGCTACGCGGCGAGGTCGGCGAGCTCGTCTGCCGCAAGCCGTTTCCGGGCATGACGCGCGGCTTCTGGCGTGACCCCGAGCGCTACCTCGAGACCTACTGGCGCCGGCTGCCCGGCGTGTGGGTGCACGGCGACTGGGCCTCGGTCGACGAGGACGGCTACTGGTTCCTGCACGGCCGCTCGGACGACACGCTCAACATCGCCGGCAAGCGGATCGGGCCCGCCGAGCTCGAGTCGGCCGCGGTTGGGCACCCCGCTGTGTCCGAGGCGGCAGCCGTGGGCGTGCCTCACGAGGTAAAAGGCGAGGTGGCCTGGATCTTCTGTGTGTTGGCCCCCGGCTACGAAGCGGGCGAGGAGCTCGGGGCTGAGGTATCCGACGCGGTTATGGGCGAGCTCGGCAAGGCGTTCAAGCCCGACCGCGTGATCTTCGTCTCCGCCCTGCCCAAGACCCGGAGTGCGAAGATCGTCCGTCGCGCCGTGCGGGCGCAAGCGCTCGGCACAGATATGGGCGATCTCTCGTCGATCGAAAATCCCGAATCACTGGAGGAGATTGCAAATGCCATCTGAGGACAGGCTCGACGGACAGGTTGTGCTCGTCACCGGCGGCGGCCGCGGGATCGGGGCATCGATCGCCCGGGAGCTCGCGGCGGCCGGCGCGAAGGTCGCGGTCAGCGCGCGCACGGCCGGGCAGGTGGAGGAGGTCGCGCGCGAGATCGGCGGGCTCGCCGTCGTCGCGGACGTCTCCAAGCGTGAAGACGTGGAGGCAATGGTCGCGAAAGTCGAGGCCGAGCTCGGCCCGATCGACCTGCTCGTCGCGAACGCCGGGATCAACGATGGACATGGCGCCACGTGGGAGTTGGATCCGAACGAATGGTGGCACGTCCTGGAGGTGAACATCCTGGGGGTTCATCTCTCCTGTCACGCCGTCATTCCGGTGATGCTCAATCGCGGGAGCGGACGAATCGTGATCACCGGCAGCGGCGCGGCGTATCTGCCGGGTACCGCCGGAGGGACCGCATACGGCGCAAGCAAGGCGGCCGTCTGCCGCTATGGCGAGATCCTCGCGAACGAACTGCGCGGGCGGATTCCGGTCTTCTTTTTCAGCCCGGGCCTCGTGAAGACGGACATGACGAGCCGGTTCGGGGACGACCTGCCGTGGACGCCGCCCGAGCTCGCGCCGCGTCTCGTGCACGTCCTCGCCTCCGGCCGGGCGGATGCGCTCGCGGGCCGGTACATCCATGCGGAGCACGACGACATCGAGGATCTGATCGGGCGCGCGGACGAGATCGAGCGCGAGGATCTGAATGCCATCAGGCTTCGTCGCTAGTTTTCGACTGATAGTCTAAAACCTGTGAGGCTCGCGCTGGCCCAGATCGACACGACCGTCGGCGATCTCGACGGAAACCGCGATCTGATCCTCTCCCGCCTCGAGGAAGCGAAGGACCTCGGCGCCGACATCGTCCTCTTCCCCGAGCTCGCGATCACGGGGTACCCGCCGGAGGACCTGCTCCTGCGCCCGAGCTTCATCCGCGCCGCGGAGCGCTCGCTGGCCCAGGTCGCGAAGGAGGCGCACGGCGGCATCGTCGCGTTCGTCGGGGCTCCCCACCTCGACCGTGACCTCTACAACGCCTGTGCCGTGTGCGCCGGCGGCGAGGTGAAGGCGATCTACCACAAGCGCTTCCTCCCGAATTACGGCGTCTTCGACGAGCATCGCTACTTCGCGTCGGGCCGCGACCTCTTCCTGCTCGAACACGGCGAGGCGCTGATCGGACCGACGGTCTGCGAGGACGTATGGCAGCCCGGCCCGCCCGCGACCGACCTTGCCCTCGCGGGTGCACAGCTCCTCGTCAACATTTCCGCCTCCCCGTTCCACGTGGGCAAGGACGTGGAGCGAGAGCAGATGCTCCAGACGCGTGCGCGAGACAACGTCTGCTACGTCGCCTTCGTCAATGCCGTCGGCGCCCAGGACGAGCTTCTCTTCGACGGGCACTCGGTCGTGCTCGACGACGAAGGCGAGGTGCTCGCGCGCGCGCCTGGGTTCGAAGAGGCGCTGCTCGTGGTCGACATCGAGCCGGAAGAGGCCGTCGGACGACGCCTACGAGACGTGCGGCGCCGCTCGCTCGAGAGCGAGCGCGAGGCAATCCCGGAGGTGCCGGTCGTCCACATCGGCACGCCGCGGGCGGTCGGAGATCCGGTCGAGGCGGCGATCGCCCCGATGCACGCCGACCTCGAGCAGATGCGGCTCGGCCTCGAGCTCGGCCTCCGCGACTATGTGGAGAAGAACGGATTCCGGGACGTCGTCATCGGCGTCTCGGGCGGGATCGACTCCGCGCTGGCGACGGCGATCGCCCGCGAGGCCCTCGGGCCCGGCCGTGTGCACGCCGTCTCGATGCCGTCGCGCTTCAGCTCGGAGGAGACGCGTCGCGACGCGCGCCGACTCGCCGAGTCGCTCGGCACCTCCTTCCTCGAGCTCCCGATCGAACCGGTCGTGGAGAGCCTCCTCGAGACACTCGCCGAGACCTTCGCGGGCCAGGAGCCGGACACGACCGAGGAGAACATCCAGGCGCGGGCCCGCGGCGTGCTGCTGATGGCGCTCTCGAACAAGTTCGGCTGGCTCGTCGTCGCCACCGGGAACAAGTCCGAGCTGTCGGTCGGCTACGCGACACTCTACGGGGACATGGCGGGCGGATTCGCGCTTCTGAAGGACGTGTACAAGACGGATGTCTTCCGCCTGGCCAAGCACCTGAACGAGCGCGCCGGGGAAGAGCTCATCCCGCAGACGATCATCGACCGGGCACCGACCGCGGAGCTGCGCGACAACCAACTCGACGAGGACTCGCTGCCGCCCTACCCCGAGCTCGATCGCGTGCTCGAGGAATACGTCGAGCTCGATCGCTCTCGCGAAGACCTGATCGCGGACGGATTCGACCCCGACGTCGTCGACCGCGCGCTCGCGATGATCGACCGGGCCGAGTACAAGCGGCGCCAGGCCCCGCCGGGAGTCAAGATCCGCCCGAAGGCGTTTGGGCGCGACTGGCGCCTGCCGATCACGAACCGATGGCGTGGGTGAAACCTCGGGGGCGGATGATTCGCATGTGGAGGCGCAGGGGGCTGGTCATCGGTGTCGGGGACTAGGACTCGAGCAGCGCTCTGAGCGCCCGAAACCAGCGCAGCCGCTCCGCGTACGGGACGGCCGCGTTGGCGGGTGAAGTCGAGGGCAGGACGAAGAGCGCCGTGTCGCCGAGCCGGCGCTCCTGGACCCCGAGCTCCGGCCGCTCTCCGAACGCTCCGCGGTAGGCCTCCTTGCCGACGAACCCGACGAACCGCGGGCCCAGCTCGGCCGCGATGCGCTCGAGCCGTTCTGCGGAACCGGCGAAGTCGGCGCGCCGCAGGTCGCCGGAGCCCGGCGTTGTGCGGGAGGCAGCGTTGGTGACGCCGACGCCGTAGCGAAGAAGCCCGAACTGCTCGGCGGGCTCGAGCAGTCGCGGGGTGAACCCGGCTTCGTGGAGGAGCCGCCAGAAGTCGTTGCGCGGATTTGCGAAGTGGGCTGCGGCCGCGGCCGAGAAACGGCCCGGATTGATCCCGCAGAAGAGGACGTCGAGCTCCGCCGCGAGGACATCAGGAACAGCGCTCGCCGTCGCCGGAATCTTGGCACTCATCTGTGACCCACGCGCGCGCATTTCGCCACTAGGATCGCAGTGGGGAGGAGGCCGGGCGAACCTTCTTTAGGGTGACGTGTGCTTACGCGGCTGCGGCCGGTTCGTGGCTCGGAACTGCTGTTTCGGCCACCGTCTCGTGCACGAGCTCACGCTTGTCGAGCCTGACCTCGAAGGCGCGCCGAAGATCCTCGCCGGAGATCTCGGGATCGAAGCGCGGCCGCCTCGGCTCGAGCTTGACCACGCGCACGTTGTCGTCGCCCTCGCCGTGGCAGCGGGCGTAGCACTCGGCCTCGTTCAGCGACCGTAGTCGCACCATCGCGACACTACTGCTTCTCGGCCGATCCCGTCAAAAATCCACAGGGCCGAAGGGTACGGTTCCGATCGTGAAGCTCCTCGTTCTCGGCGGCACGAAATTCCTCGGTCGCGCGGCCGTCGAGGCAGCGCTCGGCCGCGGCCACGAGGTCACCCTCTTCAACCGCGGCGAGACCAATCCCGAGCTCTTCCCCGGCGCCGAGAAGCTGCACGGCGATCGCGGGCACGACCTCTCCGCCCTCGCCGGCCGCACGTGGGATGCGGTCCTCGACCCGAGCGGCTACGTCCCCGCGGTCGTCCGATCCTCGGCCGAGGCGCTCGCCGACTCCGTCGACCAGTACCTCTTCATCTCGAGCATCTCGGTCTACGACGACTTCAGCGAGCCGCGCCGCGAAGACAGCCCGTTGGAGGAGCTCCCCGACGACAAGCCCGTCGACCGGTTGCTCGAGGACTACTCGAACTACGGTGCTCTGAAGGCACTCTGCGAGCGCGCGGTCGCGGAACCGATCCCGGACCGCCATGCGCTCGTCCGCCCCGGGCTCATCGTCGGCCCGCACGACCCGACCGGACGATTCACGTACTGGCCCCACCGGATTGCCAGCGGTGGCGAAGTTCTCGTCCCGGGACCGCCCGAGCGAGCGGTCCAGTTCATCGACGTCCGCGACCTGGCGGGCTGGTTGATCGACCTCTGCGAGCGCAAGACCGGAGGAACGTTCAACGCCACCAACGAAGGCGTCTCCTGGCAAGCGCTCGTCGAGTCCTGTCGGGACGTCGCCGGCAGCGACGCCGCCTTCACGTACGTCGACGGCGATTTTCTCCTCGAGCAGGAGGTGGGCGAGTGGATGGAGCTCCCGCTCTGGCTCCAGGACCCCGAGGCGGTCGGCATGCACAGGACCGACGTCTCGCGTGCGGTCGGCGCAGGGCTCACGTTCCGCCCTCTGGCAGACACCGTCCGCGCCACGCTCGACGTGGCCGAGACCACGGATACCGCCGGAATGGCACCCGAGCGTGAGGCTGAGATCCTGGCGGCGTGGAAGGCTCGGTAGCATCCACGACGTGGAGGGGTTCGACTTCGTGCACCGTGAGACGGTCCGTTTTCGGGACGTCGACTCGATGGGTCACGTGAACAACGCGGTCTTCTTGACCTACATCGAGGAGGCGAGAATCGCGTACCTGCTGCCGTTCGGCGCCGAGGTGACGAACATGATCCTGGCCCGCGTGGAAATCGACTTTCGTGCTCCGCTGCGAGTCGGAGACGAGATCGAGATCGGCGTCCGGCCCGCCGCCGTCGGCACGAAGAGCTTCGAGCTCGAGTACGAGGTGCGCTCGGCCGACACGGTCGCCGCGGAGGCGAAAACGGTCATCGTCTCGTTCGACTACGAAGCCGGCCAATCAGTCGAGGTGCCGCGGGCCTGGCGGGAAGCGCTCGCCGCCTGATGGGGGTCTTCGAGCGACAGACGCTGCCGAGCGGGCTCCGCCTGCTGACCGCGCCGATGGGTCACGCGCAGTCGGTCTCCTGCTTCATCATGCTCGCCGCCGGCTCGCGCTACGAGACGCCGGACACGAGCGGCATCGCCCACTTCGCCGAGCACATGTTCTTCAAGGGGACGGAGAGCCGGCCTACCGCGCGCGACATCGGCAGTGAGATCGACGGGATCGGCGGGGAGTTCAACGCGTTCACGGGCAAGGAGTACACGGGCTACTACGTCCGCTGCGCGGGCGAGCACCGGTCGATTGCGCTCGACGTCCTCGTCGACATGCTCCGGCACTCGAAGTTCGACCAGGAGGAGATCGACCGCGAGAAGGGCGTGATCGTCGAGGAGATGAACATGTACTTCGACACTCCTCGGGACTACATCAGCGGCGTCTACGACCAGCTTCTCTACGGCGACCAGCCGCTCGGCTGGGACATCATCGGTCGCAAGGAGACCGTCCGAGCCGCGACCCGGGACACGTTCCTCGGCTACGTCGACCGCTGGTACAAGCCCGAGCGGATGGTGGTCGGCGTCGCCGGGAAGATCGGTGGCGGCCTCGAGGCGGAGATCGAACGGCTGCTCGGCGACCTCGAGCCGGCTGAAACCGGCGCGCCTGCTCCCGCCGCGCTGCCCGCGAACGGCACGCCGCGGGTGAGGATCCACACGAAGGCCTCCGACCAGGCGCATATCTGCGTCGGCGTGCCCAGCTACCCGCTCGTCCATCCCGATCGCTACGCGCTCCAGGTGCTCGCAACCGTGCTCGGCACGGGCATGTCGTCGCGGCTCTTCACCGAGATCCGCGAACGGCGCGGGCTCGCCTACTACATCTACGCGATCAACCACAGCTACACCGACGCGGGCTCCCTCTTCTCCCAGGCCGGCGTCGATATCGAACGCATCGACGAGGCGATCACGACCACGGTTGCCGAGCTGCGCAAGATCACCGACGAGGCGGTTGGGTCAGACGAGCTAGAGAAGGCGCGCAACGTGGCGAAGGGACGCTTCGTCCTGCAGACGGAGAGCCCGCACGGGCTCGTCATGTTCGGGCTGCGCCGCGAAGTCCTCGAGGGGCAGGCGACCGAGCCGGAGGAGATCCTGGACGTCCTCGACGCCGTCACCGCCGAGGACGTCCAGCGCGTCGCCCAGGACGTGATCGGCGGCCACGGGCTCAATCTGGCGGTCATCGGCCCGTTCGAACAGGACCGGCAAGAGCACTTCGAGCAGCTTCTCGCCTAGAGGGCGGTCGAGGACTATGTCGCCTGGTCGTCCGAACCCGCGGCCCGGCTGGACGCATAGCGACGGCCATCCCTACGACGACTTCGACCTTGGAGCTGCGCGCTTCGAGGACGAGCTCGATATCGAGCGGCGCCGTGCCGAGGTCGAGCACGAATCGAGTCATGATCGCCGCTCCCTGCTGCGGCGCCTGCTCGCGGCAATTCGGCCCGCCGACCGGCTCTAGTCACTCCTCGGGCGCTTCGGCGGCCGAGCGGTCGCGGATCTCGTCGACCACACCGGGATCGGCGAGCGTCGTCGTGTCGCCGAGCGGACGGTTCTCGGCCACGTCGCGCAGGAGCCGGCGCATGATCTTGCCGCTGCGGGTCTTGGGCAGCTCGGGCGTGAAGACGATGTTCGCCGGCTTCGCGATCGGCCCGATCTTCTTCGCCACGTGGTTGCGCAGCTCCTCGAGCATCTCGAGCGAGCCTTCCTCGCCGCCCTTGAGCGAGACGAAGGCGACGATCGCCTGCCCCGTCGTCGCGTCGGCCCGCGCAGCCACGGCCGCCTCTGCGACGCGCCCGTGATCGACGAGCGCGCTCTCGACCTCGATTGTCGAAATCCGGTGCCCCGAGACGTTCATCACGTCGTCGACGCGGCCCATGAGCCAGAAGTCGCCGTCCTCGTCGATCCGCGCGCCGTCGCCGGCGAAGTACACGTCCTCGTACTTCGACCAGTACGTCTCGACGTAGCGGTCGTGATCCTTATGGATCCCGCGCAGCATCGCGGGCCAGGGCCGGCGCAGCACGAGATAGCCGCCGCCGCCGGGGCCGACCTCGTTCCCCTGCTCGTCGAAGACTGCCGCGTCGACACCCGGGAACGGCTTCGTGGCCGAGCCAGGCTTCGTCGTCGTCACGCCCGGGAGCGGTGTGATCAGGATCATCCCAGTCTCGGTCTGCCACCAGGTGTCGACGACCGGCACCTTTCCTCCGCCGATGACGTCCCGATACCAGATCCAGGCCTCCGGGTTGATCGGCTCGCCGACCGAGCCGAGGAGGCGGATCGACGAGAGGTCGTGCTTCTGCGCGTGCTCGCTCCCCCACTTCATGTGGCTGCGGATCGCCGTCGGCGCCGTGTAGAGGACGTCCACCCCGTAGCGCTCGACGATCGCCCACCAGCGGTCGCGATCCGGGTAGTCGGGGACGCCCTCGTACATGACGCCGGTCGTCCCGTTGCAGAGCGGGCCGTAGACGATGTAGCTGTGGCCGGTCACCCAGCCGACGTCGGCGGCGCACCAGTAGACCGAGTCGGGCTTGACGTCGAAGATGTAGTGGTGCGTCGCCGCCACGCCGACGAGGTAGCCGCCCGTCGTGTGGACGATCCCCTTCGGCTTCGCAGTCGTCCCGCTCGTGTACAGCAGGTAGAGGAGATCTTCGGAATCCATCGGCTCGCACGGGCACGTAGCGGGGTCGTCGCTCTCCTCCGCGACGAGCTCGTGCCACCACTCGTCCCGGCCTCCCTCCATGGGAACCTCGTTGCCGGTCCTGCGGAGGACGATCGCCTTCTTCACAGTTGGTGACTCCGCCAGCGCGTCGTCTACGTTGCGCTTCAGTGGGACAGGTGAGCCCTTGCGCCAGGCCTCGTCCTGGGTGATCAGGAGCTCGCAGCCCATGTCGTTCAGGCGGCCGGAGAGCGACTCGGCCGAGAAGCCGCCGAAGACGACCGTGTGTGGCGCGCCGAGCCGTGCACACGCCAGCATCGCCACCGGCAGCTCGGGGACCATGCCCATGTAGATCCCGACCGGCGTGCCCTTGCCGGCGCCCAGCCGCTTGAGCGCGTTCGCGAGCTTGACCACGTCGCGCTGAAGGTCGGAGAAGGTGATCGTCCGGCGGTCCTCCTCGGGCTCGCCTTCCCAGTGGTAGGCGACCTTCGAGCCCTGCCCGGCCTCGACGTGACGGTCGACGCAGTTGAAGCAGACGTTGAGCTTGCCGCCGAGGTACCACTTCGCGTACGGCGGCTTCCAGTCCAGCAGCTCCGAGAACGGCTCGAACCAGGTGACGCGCTCGCGCGCCTCGGTCTCCCAGAACTCCTCGAAGTCACGGTCGTAGATGTCAGGCTGGGCGTTGGCCTGGGCCGCGAAGTCCTCGGGCGACGGATACCGCCGCTCTTCGAGCTGCATCGTTTCGATCGTCGGGGTGTTCCCCGCTTCCTCGCCCACTACGGCGTCAGGTCGTACGAAAAGTCCGTGAGATTCTCGGCGCCGTTCTCGGTCACGAGGATGAGATCCTCGAGCCGGCAGCCGCCGAAGCCCTGACGGTAGAGGCCGGGCTCCAGCGTGACGACGTCACCGGCCAACAGTTCGCCGGTGGCGCCGCGCCCCATGCCGGGAGCCTCGTGCACCTCGAGCCCCACGCCGTGACCGAGGCCGTGGAAGAACCCGTTCTCCAGCACCTCGCCGGGCGGCTTGGAGATCGCGGTCTTCTGGCCGTGCTCCTCGAAGAAATCACAGACGAGCTTGAACAGGTCGACGCCCGGAACGCCGGCCTTCGTCGCCGCAAGCGAGCGGTCGAGGGCCTCCTTGACGAGGCGGTGGTACTCGACGAGCTCCTCCGGCGGCGTCCCGACGACGTAGGTCCTCGTCATGTCCGCGTAACAGCCGGACTCGGGATCCTTCGGCCAGAGGTCGATGACGACGGGCTCGTCAGGCGCGATCGGCCCGAAACCGAGCTCGTGCCCGATCGCCGTCTGCGCTCCGTGCGAGACGATGAAGTCGTCGCCTGACATGCCGTGGTCGGTGAAGGCCTGGCGAATCGCGACCTTGAGCAGCTCGCTGGTCAGCGGCTTGCCGTCGACGGACAGGCTGCCGTTCGACGGCTCGGCTCGGGCAAGCAGGTCCTTCGCCGCGCCCATCCCGGCCTCGGCGGCCTTCTGAGCCCGGCGAATGCCCGCGATCTCCGCCTCGGTCTTCACGCGCCGGCGATTGGCGAAGAAGTCGTAGTCCGGCTGGAGCGTGATCCCGTTGGCGCGCAGGTGATCGGCGACGAGGGCCGGGAAGCTGCGGGGCACGATCGCGTCCTCGATCCCGAAGCTGCGACAGGCGTTGAGGTTGATGTGCAGCCAGGTGATCTCCTCGCGCGGGAGGCCCTGCGCGATCGCCTCGTCGTAGCCGAAGTCCTCCCAGGGGTGCGCCTCGATCCCCGCCTCGGCGATCCGAACGACCTCGAACGAGCTCGTCGCCGCGTAACGCCGGCCGTCTTTCTCGGCGTAGAGAAACGGGTCCGGGACGAGGACGGGAACCTCGTGGCGCATCTCGGGCGAAACGACGGAGTCGGCGTAGATCAGGACGTCAGGCATAGCGGCGGCATCCTACCGCCCTGTGCATAGACTGGGTTTTCGTGGACGACGCGTTCGAACGCGGCCAGGAGCTGATCGCCACGTACGACCAGGTGCTTCGAAAGGAGCTGCCGGCCGGCGCGGAGATCTTCGATGCGCATGTCCACCTCGGCAACGACATCGACGGCACCCGAGGCACGTACGACGAGCTCGAGCGGATCATGGACAGCCACGGGGTGTCACGCGCCTTCGTCTTCTGCATGGACGAGGCGGACCGCCATCCCGGCTTCCGGGCGCCGAACGACCGGACACTCGAACACGCGAAGCGCTCCGAGGGGCGCCTGATCCCGTTCGTCCGGCTCGACCTGGGCGAGGATCCGATCGCGGAGGCGAAGCGGTGCCTCGACCTCGGCGCCCGCGGGATCAAGCTCCACCCGCGCGCCCAGCGCTTCCTCCTCAACGACGAACGACTGGCACCGGTGTTCGAGCTGGCGGCCGAGCGGAAGGTTCCGATCCTGATCCACGGCGGCCGCGGCCTGCCGCCCATCGCCGAGAACCTCGGTCGCCTCACGGACGCCTATCCGGACGCTCAGCTGATCATCGCCCACGCGGGCATCGCGGACCTGGCGGGCCTCGCAGGACGATTCGCCGGCAAGGCGGGCGTCTTCTTCGACACCTCGGTCTGGAGCCCAGTCGACCTCCTCGACTTCTTCCACCAGGTCCCGCCCGAGCAGGTTCTCTACGCCTCCGACTACCCGTACGGGCGCCAGCCGGGCTCGCTGCTGATCGCGCTGCGGACGGCAAAGCTCGGCGGGCTCGACGAGGAGCAGCTGCGGGGGATGCTCGCCGGGAGCGCGAACCGAATCGCAAACGGTGAGCCTCCGCTCGAGCCGACCGCCCCGACAGGGCGGGGCACCTTCTCCCAGTCGATGGCACTCGCGCGGATCCACCAGTACCTGTCGATGGCGACGCCGCTGCTCTGGACGCGGCAGCCGGACACGATCGGGGTGCTCGGCCTCGCGCTGAACGCGTGCGACGAGCGCAACGGGAAGGTCGAAGAGCTGGAGCAGATCCGCGAGCTCCTGACGAGGGCCCGAGACGCCTGGCGCGAGCTGCCCGAGGTCGAGGAGGAGGACTGGCAGACCGCGCGCCGCGTCGCCTTCGGGCTCATCCACCTCGCCGACATCCTGGCGGTGACCAGTGACGCTTGAGCTCCGGGTCAACGACGACACATACGAGCTCGAGCTGCCGGTCGGTCGCACCCTCGCGGAGGCCCTGCGCGACGACATCGGGCTGACGGGGACGAAGATCGCGTGTGCGGAAGGGCACTGCGGCGCCTGCACGGTGCTGCTCGACGGCGTGCCGGTCTACTCCTGCATCACGCTCGTCCACACCGTCGGTGACCGCGTGGTGACGACGATCGAGGGGCTGCGCGAGCATCCGCTCGTCGACGCGTTCGTACGCACGGACGCGCTCCAGTGCGGCTTCTGCACTCCGGGCCAGATCGTGGCCGCGTCGGCGCTGGTCGAGGCAAACCCACAGCCGAGCTCGGAGGAGATCCGGTATGCAATGGCCGGCAACCTCTGCCGCTGCGGGACGTATCCGAAGATCGAGGAGGCGATCTCGACGTGGCAAGGCTGATCCGAACCGAGAAGGAGGTCGAGGGCCGCTACGAGGAGGTCTGGCTCGTCGTCGAGGAAGACGCGCTCGAGCAGTGGCCTGCCGGCCCGCGGGAGGTCGTCGGGCGGCCCGCCACGAGGGTGACCGGCCCTCTCCGCGCGCGGGGCGAGGCGCGCTACACGGCCGACCTCAAGCTGCCCGGAATGCTCCACGCCGCCGTCCTGCGCTCGCCGCACGCGCACGCGCGCGTGAGGAAGATCTCGTTCGAGAAGGCGCTCGAGGCGCCGGGCGTACGGGCGGCGATCGGCCCGGGCGAGGCGAACACGCTCACCGACGAGCCGGGCTTCCAGGGACAGGCAGTCGCGGCGATCGCAGCCGACACAGACGGCCAGGCGCGCACAGCGCTCGCGCTCGTGGAGGTCGACTGGGAGGTTCGCGAGCCGCTGACCGATCCGGACGAGGCGGTGCGCCGCGGCCAGTTCGTCAGCGAGCCGAGCCGGTACGAGCGCGGCGACGTGGACAAGGCGATCGCGGAGGCGGACGTCGTCGTCGAGGCCGAGTACCGGACGCAGACGGTGCTGCACAGCTCGTTCGAGCCGCACCAGTCGATCTGCGAGTGGCGCGCGGATCGCCTCGACATCTACATCTCGACCCAGTTCATCTGGGGCGTACGCGACGAGGTGGCGTTGAAGCTCGGCCTTCCACCGGACAAGGTGCGCGTCGTCTGCGAGTTCATGGGCGGGGGCTTCGGCTCGAAGAACGGCGCGAACGATCACACCTACGTGGCCGCCGAGCTCGCCAGGCGGACCGGACGGCCGGTGCGCTGTGCGCTCACCCGCCGCGAGGAGAACCTCGCTGCCGGCAACCGGAACTCGACGATCCAGCGGCTGACCGCCGCCGCGCGCTCGGACGGGACCCTCGTCGCGCTGGCCGGCGAGTACGTGAACGCAACCGGATGGGAAGGCTGGCCGGCGCCGACGGACGGCCCGATGCAGATGCTGTACGACTGCGAGAACGTGCGCACCGTGCTCTCGCCGGCCAAGCTCAACACGCCGCCGATGAAAGCCTTCCGCGCCCCCGGCTTCGTCGAGGGCACGTTCGGGCTCGAGTGTCTGCTCGACGAGCTCGCGGCCAAGCTGGACAAGGACCCGCTCGAGATCCGGAAGCTGAACTACGCGTACTCGCCGGACGACCGGCCGTACTCCTCGAAGAACCTCATGGAGTGCTACAAGCGCGCCGAGAAGCACTGGCAGCGGCGCGACGAGGTGCGGGGGCGCAGCAGCGGCCCGTGGCGCCACGGCGTCGGGCTCGCGAGCCAGATCTGGTACGGCGGCGGCGGCCCGCCCTCCTACGCGTGGGTCCGTCTCGGCTCGGACGGCCGCGCGACGGTCGTGACCGCGATGCAGGACATCGGGACGGGCACGGCGACGACGATGACCCAGATCGCCGCCGAGGAGCTCGGGCTGCCGCTCGACCGAGTCGATCTCGTGCTCGGAGATTCCGCGCGAGGGCCCTACGCCACGCTCTCCGCCGGCTCGTCGACGACGCCGTCGATGGGGCCGGCCGTGCGCTCCGCGGCCGCGGATGCGGGCCGGCAGATCGTCGAGATCGCAGCCCAGCGCTACGACAAGGAGGAGCGCACCCTCTCGCTCCGAGGCGGAAACGTGGTCTCGTCCGACGGCGGCTCGTGGCCGATCGAAGAGGTCGTTGGGCTGCTCGAAGACGCCCAGATTCTCGGCAAGGGCGCCCGCGGCCCGAACCCGACCGGGATGCAGGTGCTCACGTTCGGCGTGCAGGTCGCCGAAGTCGCGGTCGACGTCGAGACCGGAGAGATCCGGGTCGAGCGCGTCGCCGCCATCCACGACGTCGGGCGAGTCGTAAACCCGCTCGGTGCGTCGAGCCAGGTCGAGGGTGGGATCATCCAGGGGATCGGGCACACGCTCTCGGAGGACCGGCTGCTCGACCCGGCGACGGGGATCACGCTCAACCAGACGCTCGACGCCTACAAGCTGCCGACGATCGCCGACGTGCCGGAGATCGTCACGGAGCTGCTCGACATCCCGGACGAGCACCTGACGAACCTCGGCTCGAAGGGGCTGGGCGAGCCGCCGATCGTGCCCACGGCGGCCGCGATCGCGAACGCGATCCGCGACGCGACCGGTGCCGACGTCAGGAGCCTGCCCATCTCCCGTGACGAGATGTTGAGAGCCTTGCGCGAGGCCGAAGCGAAGAAGAAGGCGGACCGTGGAGCTCCTGCAGCCGTCTGACGTCACGGAGCTGAATGGTGGTCTCTTCATCCACGGCGGGACCGAGGTCGTGCCGCTGCTGCGCGACGGGATCCTTTCGGCCGACACGCTCGTCGACGTGCGGGAAATCGTCCCCCGCGGGATCGATGGGGCGCGCATCGGCGCGGGCACGACGTTGGGCGAGCTGGAAGCCGACCCGCAGATTCCAGAGGCGCTCCAGGAGGCGTGCCGACTGGCGGCGAGCCCGCAGCTTCGGAACATGGGCTCGATCGGCGGCAACCTCCTCCAGGCGACGCGCTGCTGGTACTGGCGGCTGAAGTTCCCGTGCCGGCTGCACGGCGGCGACACCTGCCACGCACGGGAAGGCGAGCACAGAGAGCACGCGATCTTCGCCAACGACTTCTGCGCCTCGGCGCATCCGTCCGACATCGCCGCGGCGCTGATCGCGCTCGGCGCGACCATGCGAACGACGCGACGCGAGCTCCCTGTGGCGGAGCTCTACCGGTTGCCGACCGAGGACGACCGCGACGTGACGACCCTCGAGCCGGGCGAGCTGATCCTCGAGCTCGATGTCCCACCGGCCGAGGCGAGTACCTACCTGAAGGCGATGGACCGCCGACGCTGGTCGTTCCCAATCGTCGGTGTCGCGGCCGCACGGACCGGCAAGGACACGAGGATCGCCCTCGCCGGAGTCGCGCCCATTCCCTGGCTGCTCGACTCGCCGGAAGCACTCGACGAGGCGACGCCGCTTCCGGGGACGGCGTACAAGGTCGAGATCGCCCAGGCCCTTGTCAGGCGGGCGCTCGAGGCCGTCGCATGAAGCGGCTTGCGCTCCTCATTCCGCTCGTGATCCTGCTTGTAGGGTGCGGCGGCAAGAGTGATACGAGCGGCGCAAGCAACACGACAGAGGGGACGACCACAATGGACTGCGTTATCGGCGGAGACAAGTCGAAGGCCGAGCTGGCGAATCTCGACGAGAGCACGACGCATGAGATCGTCGTCGACACGAACAAGGGCAGCTTCAAGTTCGAGCTGGCGACGAAGACCTCGCCCTGCACCACGGCCTCGATCGCCGGGCTCGTCCAGAAGGGCTTCTTCGACGGGCTGACGTTCCACCGGATCGTCCCCGGCTTCGTGATCCAGGGCGGCGACCCGGCAGGTAACGGAAGTGGCGGACCTGGGTATTCGACCGTGGATGCGCCGCCGAAGGACACGCAGTACGTCAAGGGCCTCGTCGCGATGGCGAAGGCCGGCAACGAGCCGGCGGGCACGTCCGGAAGCCAGTTCTTCGTCGTCACCGGCGCCAACGTCGGGCTTCCTCCCGACTACGCCGTTCTCGGACGCGTCACCGAGGGACTGGGCGTCGTCGAGAAGATCGGCGCTCTCGGCGACCCGAACAACCCGAACGGAACGCCGACGGAGCGGGTCGAGATCAAGACCATGAAGCTCGAGACCCGCTAGACAGGGCTGTTCCCGAGCTCGTCGTAGTCGTCCTCGCCGCCGGTGCGTCCACGCGCTTCGGCTCGGCGAAGCAGCGGCTTCTACTCGAAGCGGTACTCGAGCGGGTCCGTCAGAGCTCGGTGCCAGAGGCGCTCGTCGTGCTCGGCGCTCACGAGGTCGAGACCTCCGCCCCAACCGTTCGCTGCCGCGAGTGGGAGCTCGGGCGTGGCGCCTCGCTGCGGTGCGGGCTCCGTGCGCTGGCATGTGAGGTCGAGGCGGCGGTCGTCGTTCTGGTCGACGGCCCGGACCTGTCGCCCGCGGCCATCGACCGCGTCGTGGAGGTTTGGCGCGAGAGCGGCGCGGAGATCGTGGCAGCCACGTACGGCGGTGACCGCGGTCATCCGGTGCTGCTCGTGAGGTCGGTCTGGGAGCGGGTTCCCGACCAGGGCGCGCGCAGCCTGCCGGCGCTCCTCGTCCCCTGCGACGATCTCGGCTCCCCAGGGGACATCGATCTGCCCACTGACCTGCCTGAGAGGTTCAAGCGCCCGCCCGCCGAATGATGCCGCTCATGGAAGCATCGGTTCCCGCCCTCGAAGCACGCGGTGAGACGCCGCCGCTCGCGGCTGCGCGCATGCGCCGCCAGCTGACCATCGAGAGCGCCGCCAAGCTCGCGCGGCTCACCCCCGACGAGGTGACCTGGCTGGAAGAGGGCCGGCTCTATCGCTTCCCCTCGAGCGACAGCGCGCTGCTCGCCCTCCTCCTCTACGCGACCGGGCTCGGCATCGGCCGCCGTGAGGCCAGACGGCTCGCCGGCCTGCCGGTCTTCACCCGCCCCCGCCGGGAGCAGGTGCGGCAGTTGGCCGGCCTCATGATCGGCGCCGTCCTCCTGCTGGCCGCGGCCGGGGCGTTCGTCCTCCCGGGCCTCGTGGACAGAGCGACCGCGCCCACGCCTCCGGCGAGAGCCGAAGCCGGCCTACCGCCGACGTGGAAGGTTTCCGTCGACGTCCTCAACGGCAGCGGCGACATGAACTACACCCGCAGCGTCGCCAGCAAGATCGGCGCGCTGGCCTACCGAATCGACCGGGTCACACGCGCCGACCGCTTCGACTATCCCACCACCGCCGTCTACTTCCACCCGGGCGGCGAGAAGCTCGCCGCGAGGCTCGGGCGCCAACTCGGCGTCGGTACGCGCCCGCTCCCAGGCCGTGGAAGCCCAAACCGGCTTGCGGTCGTCGTCGGGCCGGCCCGAATTACCTAGAGCTCGAGGCGGAGCGCGGAGAGGCGCTGCTTGAGCGCGGGCGCCATCGGCTCGACCGCGGCCTGGCGCACGAGGCGGCGCAGGCCTTCTTCGAAGTGGTAGCGCTTGCGGCAGTACTTGCAGTTCTCGAGATGCGTCTGGGCCTCGTGACGCTCGGCGTCGGTCAGGTCACGGTCGAGGAAAGGCTGGAGGACCTCTTCGCACCAGTCACAGAGCTCGTCCCCTGTCATTGCGCGTCCACGGTCATGTCCGCCAGCTCCTGCTTGAGGATACGCCGCCCACGATGAAGTCTGGACATGACGGTGCCGATCGGAATGTCGAGGATCTGGGCCGCGTCGGCGTAGCTGAAGTCGCCGATGTCGACGAGCACGACCACGTCGCGAAAGTCGTGCGGAACCGCCGACAGGGCCTCGGCCACGTGGTCCTGCGAGAGCCGCTCGAGCACGCGCTCCTCGTCGGTCTCGCCGGTCGCCGCCTCGATCCGGTTGTAGAGGAAGTAGTCGCCCTCCTCCAGCGGCTGCTGGTCGGGGGTTCGCTGGGCGCGGCGGCCGCGGTCGATATTCAGGTTCGTGAGGATGCGCAGGAGCCACGCGCGCAGGTTCGTCCCGGGGGTGTACGACTGCCAGCTTCGAAAGGCCCGCGCGTAGGTCTCCTGCATCAAGTCCTCTGCCTCTTCCTTGGAGCGAGAGACGCCTCGAGCCACGCGGTAAACCTGATCTGCAAGCGCAAGCGCCTCCTCCTCGAAGTTGACGCGATCTCGCGCGCCCTCGGCCAGCCGCCGGGCCCCGTCAGAAGAGGTCTCGCTCATCCGGCGACCCTAGCAACCGCAAACGTCGAGCGAACCGGCGCTATTCCCGGCCGGGCGCTAGCCCGTTTCGACCGGGCGGAAGCCGCCTCGAGCCATCGCGGCCAGGAGAGCGTCGCGGCTCGTCTGCTCGTCGTCCCAGGAGAGCGTGACCTGGCCCATCAGGTTCGCGTTCGCATGCTCGAGGCCCGGCTCGTTGCGAAGCGTCGACGCGAGGCGCCCGACGCAGCGCTCGCAGCGGATCCCGGTCACCTGCATGGTCTCGGTCTGGACGGGCATTCGATCTCTAACTTAGCGTTCGCTGGACGAGATCGGCGCACACGGCCTCGAGGCCGTCGGCTCGGCCCACCTCGAGCTGGCGGTCGGCTTCCATGCGTGTCGGGTCGAGGCCGCTCTCGCCGGCCAGCGCGGCCAGCTCTGCCGCCAGCTCGGACGCGCGCGCCGTCCGGTCACCGTCCGGATGCACGAGCTCCGCGGCAAGCCCGAAGCGCGAGGCCGCCCAGCGGTTCTGCTGGTACATCCCGCGCCCGGCGGGGTCGTACGGCACCTGCGGCCGCTCGAGAACCGCGTCGCACAGGCCCTTCAGGACGGCGACGAAGCCGACCGTGCGCTCGAGCTCGGTCGGCTGGTCGGGCATCCGGACCTCGAGGGTGCCGAAGCGGGGGTGCGGCCGGATGTCCCACCAGAACCTCGTGTAGTCGTCGGCGAGGCCGAGGCGAATGAAGCGTTCGGCGAACTCCTCCCATTCCGCATAGGAGCGGAAGGCCGGGGGAGCGCCGTGCCGCGGCAGCTCCGCCAGCACCTCGGCCCGGTTCGAGACGAGCCCTGTCTCCTCCCCCGCGAAATACGGCGAGTTCGCAGACCAGGCGAGCACCACAGGCAGCCAGGGCAGCACGCCTTCGAGCGCGTGGAAGCAGGCCTCCCGGCTCGGCATACCGATGTGGACGTGGAGCCCGCTGACTCCTTGTCGCCGGGCCGAGACGCCCGCGTACTCGACGAACTCCACGTACCGCGGATCGTCCGCGATCTCCTGCTCCTCGGCACGGCTGAAGGGATGACTGCCGGCCGCCGCCAGCCGCAGGCCGCGCTCCTCCGCCAGGCGAGCCGCTCCCCGCCGGAGCTCGGCGAGCGTCGCGGCGCCTTCGGCAGCCGATGCGCAGACGCCCGTGTTCAGCTCGAGCGCGGAGGCGAAGAGCTCGGTCTTCAGCGTGCCCGGGAGGTCGGCGCCCTCGGCAGCGGCAATCAGCTCTCCGGCGCGGGGAGCAAGCGCCAGCGACTCGGCGTCCAACACCATGAGCTCCTCCTCGACCCCGACAGTGAAGGAAGCCGTCTCGGCGAAGTTCGACTCGATCATGCAAGCAGTCTGTCAACGACGACGGGAGACCATCCTCAATCCGCCGCCGGAGCCGGGCTTGGCCCGGCGGGAGGCCCACTACGCACGGTTGAATCAAGACCACAGTCACCGGCCCACTACAGCTCCCGCCAACCAGAAACGGTTGCAAGGAGGGGGTCCACGGGGGAACCAGGGGTTCCCCCGTGCTACTAGACGTACTCCTCCGCGGGCAGGTGCGGCTGACGCTCGACGCGCTCGTCGCTCGTGTCGGGCAGGAACCAGCGCTCCGCGATCGCGGTCGGCACGACCGCCGAGAGGACGACCACGGTCACGAGGAGGGAGAACTGCGTCCGGTCGATGATCCCCGCGGTCAGGCCGTACAGCGCTGAAATCGTCCCGAACGTGAGGCCGGTGCTCATCAGGAGCGTCGCAAAGGTCGCGTTGCGCGGAGCCGCGCGCCGGGCAAGCGGCGCCACAAACGCGATCTTCGGCACCATCTTGGCGGCGAGCAGCGCGCCGAGGAGGCCGAGGTTCGCGACGACGGCGCCCAGCGACACGTTGAGCCCGCCTTTGAGGAAGAAGAAAGGGGTCAGGAACGCGAAGGCCACGACGCGCAGTCGCTTCTGCTCCTCGCGATGCTCGGCGAAGTGCCGGCTCATCGCCAGTCCGAGCACGAAGGCGGGGAGAACCGCGTGCCCGTGCGCGAGGTTGGCGAGCACCATCAAAGCGAGGAGGCAGCCGAAGACGAGCTTGATCTCCGGCTCGATCACCCGGTCGCCGTAGCGCGCGAAGAACCACGGCGCAATGCGCGGCAGCACGAGGATGAGCGCGACCGAGACGAGCAGGAACACGGGGAACCAGAGGTTCGGCTTGATGAAGATCGCCGAGAGCGCAAGCGCCGTGCTGACGTCGGTCACGAACGTCGCGCTCATCAGCAGCTTCCCGATGCGCGTGTCGGTCAGGCCGCGCTCGACGAGCACCGCGTAGACGACGGCAAGTGAGGTCGTGGAGAGCGCCGTGCCGGCAATCAGCGATGCCCGTCCCGACCAGTCGAGCGCGAAGTACGCGGTGCAGGCGGCCACGACGAACGGCCCGATGAACGAGGAGACGCCGATCCCGAACGAGGCCTTCGCGCGGCGGCGCAGGTAGGCGGGATCGACCTCCATCCCGGCGAGGAAGGTCAGCACGATCGAGGCGAACGTGGCGAGGAAGTCGAGCCAGTCCTGCGAGTGCAGATGGGAAAGGTTGCCCGCGGCGACGCCCAGCGTGAGCTCGATCAGCGCGACGGTCACGCCGAGCTCGACCGAGGCGATGCTCGCGACGAGGATCAGCCCGGAGAGAACTGCAGCAAGTTGAATCGCGTCCACGGCTCTACCTCCACGTTGAGTTCTTCGGAGCAGGTAGAGGCCATCAGCCCGACGGGCGGTTGAGCGCGAGCCTCATCGCGCGAGCGCCGCGGAACTCTAGCGGGTCACGGATCGAGGGGGGAAGACGGTCCCGGCCCTGAGTGGGGTTCGCGCCGGGTGGGCCGGGACCGTCGTTGGTCGGTCGTTACTCCTGGGGAGGTGGAGATTGCCGACCAAGCTTTACGTCTGTGCTCCTGCGCTCGCTGCCGCGGTAGTACTCAACCTGGAGCGTGTCCCCGGGCTTGTGCCCGGAGACGATCTCGCGCAGGCGTTCCGTCGAGGCGACGTCCTGGCCGCCTGCTTTGACGATCAGGTCACCGCCGAGCTGGTAGCTCTCGCCCGCGACGACGACCTGCGTCGTCCCGCCCTGGAGCCCGGCTTTCTCGGCACCGCTGCCGGGGACGATGCGCTCGACGAGGACTCCGCTCTTCACGGGGAGCTGGAAGAGCTTCGCGATCTCAGAGGTGATCGGGCGGCCGAGCACGCCTAGCAGCGGATGGTCGACGTGACCGTGCGCCTTCAACTGGGCGACGACGTCCCGAACGGTGTTGATCGGGATCGCGAAGCCGATGCCGACGTTGCCCTCCGAGCCGGTGTCGCCGGTCGAGATCGCAGAGCTGACGCCGACCACCTGACCCTGTGCGTTCAGCAGCGGGCCGCCGGAGTTGCCGTGATTCAGCGGAGCGTCGGTCTGGATCACGCGGTCGATCGGGCTGCCGTCCGGGGAGGTGAGCGACCGCTGAAGCGCGCTGACGATCCCGGCGCTGATGCTGCGGTCGTAGCCGAACGGGTTGCCGATCGCTGCAACCGAGTCGCCGACCTGGACGGTGTCCGAGTTCCCGAGCTCGAGCGGCTTCAGAGCCCGCGAGCTCGCCTCGACCTTGAGCAGCGCGACGTCGGTCGATGGGTCCTTGCCGACGATCTTCGCCTTCATCGAGTCGCTGTTCGAGAAGCTCACCTGGACGGACTGGGCGGCCCCGACGACGTGGTAGTTCGTGACGATGTAACCAGCCTTGTCGATCACGAAGCCCGAGCCGAGCGAGCGCTGCACCTCGGTCCCGGGCAGGCCGAACGAGTTTCCGAACCAGTCGCTCTGCGGCAACTTGACCTTCGTCGTCGAGGTCACCTGGACGACGCCGGGCGCGTCGTCTTTGTAGATGTCGCGGAGCGTCATCCCCCCGCCGCTTCCCGACCCCGAGGCCACCTCGCCGGGGCGCGTCTGGAACTCGGGGACGACCTCGCGCACCGTCGTCGTGTTCTTGCCGACTCCGACGAGCGAGGCGATAGCTATGGCAACCCCGCCGCCGGCGACGCCGGCGACGAGGAGGGCCGCAGCCATAGAAAGTGAGTCTCTGCGCAAGGGGAACTGCACGGCCTCTGTATAGCGAGGTGTTCGTTAAGCGGAGTTTGCGTATCCGTTAAGCGGTTGCAGCTCTCGCTCGCAGGCGGCGCGTCTCGAGGCTGCGGCCGGCGAACGCCAGGCCCGCGATCGCGCTCGTGAGCACGAACACGTAGGCAACACCGCCAGGCAGGCGCGTGATTGCCTCCATGCCCGCTGCGACCAGGCCCGCGCACGGGATCGTCAGCACCCAGGCGACGAGGATGTTGCCCGCCACGCCCCAGCGCACGGCCGAGAAGCGGGTGCTCGCGCCCGCACCCAGCACCGAGCCGCTGACCGTGTGCGTCGTCGAGACGGGATACCCGTAGCGCGCGGTCACCCAGAGGATGACCGCGGTCGACGTCTGGGCAGCAAAGCCCTGGGGCGGCTCGAGCTTGGCGACCCGGCTGCCGAGGGTCCTGATGATGCGCCAGCCTCCGGCGTAGGTGCCCATAGCCATCGCAGTCGCGGCGCTGATCTTCACCCAGAGCGGTACCGAGAAGTGCTCCGACGACTGGTGACCGGACACGATCAGCGCGAGCGTGATCACGCCCATCGTCTTCTGGGCGTCGTTCGTGCCGTGGGTGAAGGCGACGAACCCACCCGAGATCAACTGAAGGCGCCGGAAGAGCCTGTTCACCGTCCCGGGGGCGCGTCTCCCGATGATCCACAAGATGACCGTCATCAGCGCCGCGGCGAGGAACAGCCCGAGCACCGGCGCCAGCAGCGAGGGAATGAGCACCTTCTCCTTCAACCCGGCCCATTGGACAACTGAGAAGCCCCCCGTCGCCGCAACGGCCGAGCCGACGATCCCGCCGATAAGCGCATGGCTCGACGACGACGGCAGCCCCATGTACCACGTGATCAGGTTCCAGGTGATCGCGCCGACGAGACCCGCGAGGACGACCTTGAGCGTGATCACGTCCGGGTTGACGATCCCCTTGGCGACGGTCGCCGCGACCTTGAAGAAGAAGAACGCGCCGATGAAGTTGAGGATCGCCGAGCTGATCACGGCCAGCCGCGGCGAGAGCGCCCGCGTCGAGACGCTCGTGGCGATCGAGTTCGCGGTGTCGTGAAAGCCGTTCGTGAAGTCGAAGAAGAGCGCGATCGCGACGACGGTGACGAGCGTGACGTCCATTCAGCCGCTCAGACGTTCTTGACGACGATGTTCCCGACGAGGTCGGCGGCCGTCTCGCACGCGTCGATCGCATCCTCGAGCGCCTCGAAGATGTCCTTCCAGCGAATGATCTCGACCGGATCCGTCGCGTGGCCCTCGAAGAGTGCGGCGATGGCGTCGCGGACGATCCGGTCGCCCTCGTCCTCGAGAGCCTTGACTCCGACGATGTGCGGCTCTGCGCGCCGGAGGTGCCGGAGCTCGGTGAGCGCTTTCGCCAGGTGCTCGCTGGCGCTGACGAGCACGCGGCACTGCTCCGCCGACTGCTCCATCCGGGAGACGACCTTGTAAAGGCCGAGCAGGTCGGAGGCGTTCTCGATGTAATCGACGACGTCGTCGATCGCCTTCGCGAGCTCGTAGATGTCCTCCCGGTCGAACGGGGTGATGTACTGAGTGTTCAGGAGCTCGATGATCTCCCGGGTCAGGTCGTCGCCCCGGTTCTCGAGCTCCTTCACGGCCTTCTGCTCGACGCCGGTCTGGGGGAACTCGCGGAAGCGGCGCTCCGCGAGTCGCGCGGTCTCGAGCATGTTCTCGCCCGCGCGCGTGAACAGGTCGTAGAACTCCGTCGTCTTGGGAACCAGCGCGAGTCGCATTCGCTGAGGGGATTCTCTACTACGTGTCGGTGCGCTCTGGGTGCGAGGCGTCGGTGAACTCGCGAAACTCGCCGGTGACGAGGTACGCCGTTTGCTCCCCGATGTCGACCGCGTGGTCGCCGATTCGCTCGAGGCAGCGGGAGATGATGATCATGCGCAGCCCCCACTCGATCTGCTCGGGCTCGCCGCCCAGCTCGAGCACGTGCTTGACGACCCGCCGGTTCGTCCGATCGATGAGCTCGTCGAGCTCGACGAGGCTCTCGGCGCCTTCGACGTCGCGATTCGTGAACGAGTCGAGGGCGACGCGGATCATCTCCTCGGCCCGCGACGCCATCTCGTCGAAGCCCTCGACGAGCATCGTGTCCGGCGGTAGGCCGTGTGCGAGCTTCGTCAGCTTGGCGATCGTCACGCAAAGATCGGCCATCCGTTCGAGGTGGAGATTCGAGTGCAGCACCGCGAGCACGAACCGCAGGTCGACGGCGACCGGCGTCTGCCGCGCAAGCAATGACTCGATCCCCTGTTCGATTGCAAGGTACTGCCGGTCCACCTCGTCGTCGAAGGCGATCACCTCGTCCGCCAGCTCAGGGTCGCTCTCGCGCAGCGCGTTGATCGAGCCTCGCACCGCACGAAGGATGCTCTCGCCCTCCTCGAGCAGGGACGCCTGGAGCGTGTCGAGCTCCTCTTGCAGCGTGACCCGCACCGCTGGAACCTAACCGAACCGGCCGGTCACGTAATCCTCGGTCCGCTTGTCGGCGGGCTGAGTGAAGATCTTCGGCGTCAGGTCGTACTCGACGAGAACGCCGGTCCGGTCGGAGCCGTCCAGGCGCTCGACGCTGAAGAACGCGGTCATGTCGGCGACGCGCGCAGCCTGCTGCATGTTGTGGGTGACGATCACGATCGTGTAGTCCCGCTTGAGACCGTGCATCAGGTCCTCGATGCGCGTGGTCGCAATCGGATCGAGGGACGAAGCAGGCTCGTCCATGAGGATCACGTCCGGCTCGACGGCAAGGGCCCGCGCGATGCACAGGCGCTGCTGCTGGCCGCCCGAGAGGCTGAGCGCGTTCCGCTTCAGGCGGTCCTTGACCTCGTCCCACAGCGCAGCCTGCTCGAGCGCGCGCTGCACGCGCTCGTCCATGTTTCCGCCCATTCTCAGGACGCGTGGGCCGTACGCGGTGTTGTCGTAGATCGACTTCGGAAACGGGTTCGGCTTCTGGAAGACCATCCCGATCCGCTTGCGCACCTCGACCGGGTCGACGCCCGGGCCGTAGAGGTCGTGGCCCTGGTAGAGGATCGTGCCCTCGACCCTCGCGCCGGAGATGACGTCGTTCATCCGGTTCAGGCAACGGATGAAGGTGCTCTTGCCGCAGCCCGACGGCCCGATGATCGCCGTGATCTGCTTGCTGAAGACCTGGAACGAGACGTCGCTGATCGCGGCCGAGCCGTGGTAGCGAACCGTCAGGTCCTTGATGTCGAAGACGACCTCTTGCGCGCCGGCCTCGGGCTTCGCCTCGCTCATCCGGCGATCCTAGGCCCGGAAGGCGATCCGGATCTTCAGCCCTTGTCCCGGCGAGCCTGAGGCCGCGACACTGCCGCCGGCACTCGTGACGATGTGCTTCACGATCGCGAGGCCGAGGCCGGTGCCTCTGGAGGCCCGAGCCCGGTCGGCGCGGTAGAAGCGCTCGAAGAGCCGCTGCAGGTCCTCGTCGCTCGCGCCAACTCCATTGTCTGAAGCGACGATCACGGCCTCGCCAGGCTCACGGGAGAGCGTGATCGAGAAGCTCGCCCCGTCGCCCGCGTACCGGATGGCGTTCTCGGCGAGGTTCTCGAGGACGACCCGGAGCATCCGCGGCCGCAGCGGGACCTCGGCGTCCTCGTCGAGCTCGGAGCCCAGCATCACGCCGGCCCGAACGGCCGGCTCGGAGATCGCCTCCAGCACGTCGCGGACGATCGGCGCAGCCCGGGTAGACGCGAGCGACACCACCGCCCGCCCCGTCTCGAGCTCGCTGAGAAAGAGCACGTCGTCGATCAGCTCTCGAATCTGCTCGACCTCGGCCTTCCCCTGCTCGATCAGCTCCATCGCATTTGCCGACGGAAGCAGCGCGGTCTCGAGCAGGGCGAGCAGGCGGGCTAGCGGCGTGCGCAGCTCGTGCGAGACGGCCGCCGTGAAGCCGGCGCGCAGCTCCTCGTAGGCAGCGAGGTCTCCCGGCTCGCGGAGGTAGACGAGGAGCTCCCGCCGCCCGTCGAGCTCGAGCGGCACGCTTCGGGGGCGCCACGGCTCGGGCCGGAGGAGCTCGTCGGGGACCGGGCTTCCGACCTCGAGACCGGCAAGGGTCTCGCGCGCGCGGCGGCTCGCACCCAGCAGGGTCCCTTCGTCGTCGAGGAGGAGCACGATCTCGGTGCTTTCCTCCAGGAGCGCACGCCCTCTTTCCGCCTCGAGCTCGAGCTGCTCCGGGCTCCCCTCCTGCCCCGGGTCAATCGGCCGCTGCATAATCGGCCTCAGTATGGCGAAGGTCCTGATCATCGAAGACGACGAGGTCATCGCCCAGGCGATGGCGCATCACCTCTCGCTCGCCGGCTTCGACCCGCAGGTGGTGTCGGACGGCGATACGGGCCTCCGCCGTCTGCGCTTCGAGGCTCCGGATGTCTGCGTCGTCGACCTGATGCTGCCCCGCATGGACGGATGGCGGTTGATCGAGTCCGCGCGGAGCGAGGGAGTCGGGACGCCGATCATCGTCGTCAGCGCACGCGGGACGGAGCACGACCGTGTCCACGCGCTGGAGATCGGGGCCGACGACTACCTCGTGAAGCCCTTCTCGATGAAGGAGCTCGTGGCGCGGGTGGGCGTTGCGTCCCGCCGCGGCGTCAGCTCGCAGGCCGAGGAGCGCGGCGAGCCGATCGAGATCGAGGAGCTGCGCATCGACCCGCTCAACGTACAGGCGTACCTCGACGGCGAGAGTGCCGGCCTGACGCCGACGGAGTTCCGGCTGCTCTACGCCCTCGCCCTCGACCGCGGCCGCGTGGTCAGCCGCGACGAGCTGCTCCAGAAGCTCTGGGGCAGGCGCGAGGGACATCGCGACCGCACCGTCGACGTCTTCGTGCGGAAGCTTCGCGACAAGATCGACCGGCCGGCCCCCCGGCACACGTTCATCCAGACGCGTTACGGCGTCGGCTACAAGCTGGAACCGCAGCCGAAGCCCTGAAGAAGCGCGAAATCCTCCTTCATTTACTAGTTCGACTCCAGATGTTCACCGTCTCGCAGCCCTGACGGCCTTTTGCCGGCCATAGCCTCGCGATCGAGGACTTTTCTGTGGTCCAAGCGCAAGCGAAAGGAGTCCGAGGGGAGACATGAGAATCATTGCGACAAAGCGAAACAGCGTCATCGGCCTGATCTCGGTCCTGCTCGCCGCCGCCGCGACGGTCGGAGCCGTCAGTGTGTCCGGAGCCGAGGCGCGGTCGAGCGCCGGCGAGATCAGCGGTGCCGGCGCGACATTCCCAGCGCCTCTGATCGCCGTCTGGCAGCAGCGCTATCAGGCGGCCCGGGGCGTCAAGGTCAACTACAACGCGATTGGAAGCGGCGGCGGGATCGCCGCGATCACGCAAAAGACGGTCGACTTCGGCGCCAGCGACGCTCCGCTCTCGCCCGACCAGTTCAGCGCGTGCAACGGCTGCGTCCAGCTGCCGTGGGTGCTCTCGGCGACGTCGGTCATGTACAACATGCCGCTCCCGAACAACCTGCACATGACGGGCCCGATCCTGGCCGACATCTACCTCGGCAAGATCACGAACTGGAACGACGCCCGCATCCAGAAGATCAACCGCGGCATCACGATGCCCGACAAGCACATCACCGTCGTCTATCGCAGCGACGGTAGCGGCACGACCTACAACTTCACGTCGTACTTGAACACCGTCAGCCGGCAGTGGCGCTCGCAGGTCGGCCATGGCACCACCGTCAACTGGCCGACAGGAGTCGGCGCCCGCGGAAGCTCCGGTGTCTCCGGCGTCATCTCCCGCACCGAGGGTGCGATCGGCTACGCAGACATCGCGTACGCGCTGAAGAACCACCTGAAGTACTTCTCGATGCAGAACCGTGCAAAGCGGTTCACGCGGCCGACCCTCGTGGGCATCCGGTCGGCCTCCCTGGCCGACCGGAAGTTCAGCCCGACGAACGAGCTCTCGATCGTCAACCCGCCGGCGAGGTTCCGCAAGGCGTACCCGATCTGCACGTACTCCTACGTCCTGCTGCGGATCCAGTCCCAGAAGGCGTCTCTGCTCAAGCAGTTCGTGACGTGGGCGCTGACTACTGGTCAGCAGTACGGCCCACCGCTCGTGTTCCAGCCGATACCGGCATACGTGGTCGCGCGCGGTAAAGCGACACTGAGGAAGATCCACTCGTAGGATCGCCGCCGCGAATGGCAGTCGCGTCGAAACCGGCCACCGGCCCCGCCGCCTTCCAGCGGCGGGGCCGCTTTCGCCCCGGGGACACGGTCCTCTACGTCCTCACCCTCGCAGCCGCTCTAAGCGGTGTCGTTCTTCTCGTCCTGATCGCGCGCGAGCTCTTGATGGAGGCGTCGCCCGCGATCCACAAGTTCGGCTCGGGCTTCCTCACGACCGAAGCCTGGGACAAGCTCGATCCTCACCACCCTGCCCAGAAGATCTACGGCGCCAGGTCGTTCATCTTCGGCACCGCGGTCACGTCGTTCGGAGCGCTCCTGCTGGCGACGCCGATCGCGATTGCGATCGCCCTCTTCCTGACCGAGCTCGCGCCGCGCGGTGTCCGCGGCGCGGTTGGCGTTCTGGTCGACATGCTGGCCGCCATTCCAAGCGTCGTGCTCGGCCTCTGGGGCATCCTCGTCCTCGGCCCCTTCATCGTGAACACGCTCGCCCCGGCGCTGCACGGCACGCTCGGTTGGCTGCCGATCTTCAGCACGAAGCCCTCGGTCGGCTCGAACGTCTTCGCGGCGATCCTGATCCTCACGATCATGATCGTCCCGATCATCTCGAGCGTCTGCCGTGAGCTCTTTCTCGGCGTGCCGCAGGAGCTCAAGGACGGCGCGCTGGCGCTCGGCGCGACCCGCTGGGAAGTGGCTCGTGGAGTCACCTTCCCGTATGCGCGCGCCGGGATCGCTGCAGCGGTGATCCTCGGGCTCGGTCGAGCCGTCGGCGAGGCGATCGCGGTCACACAAGTGATCGGCAACGCTGTTGCAATCCATTGGTCCCTCTTCGACGCCGGGGACACCCTCGCCAGCCGCATCGCGGGCCAGTACATCGGCGCGGACACGAGGATCAAGGTCGCGTCACTCGTCTACCTGGCGCTGATCCTGCTCGTCTTCTCGCTGATCGCGAACCTGCTTGCCCAGATCATCGTTCGCCGTGTCGCAAGCAGGCATCGGGCCGCATGAGCACCCCCGCCGCACCCGACCTCTTCCGCAGCGAGCGGATCCGGCGACGACGCGCGGTGAGCCGGTCCGTCGAGCTACTCGCCACGGCAGCCGCCCTGCTCGCAGTCGCCGTCCTCGTGATCGTCGTCGCCTCGGTCGCCAAGCGCGGTGCCGGCGCGCTGAACGTGGACTTCTTCACGAAGACGCCGGACTTCGCCGCCTTGCCGGGCCAGCCGACGGGAGCCGCGAACGCGATCGTCGGGACCGGAGTCATCGTCGGGCTGGCAATCCTGATGGCGCTTCCCGTCGGCATCCTGACGGCCATCTACCTGAACGAGCTCGCGCCCAGGCGCCTCGCGAATGTGCTCACGCTCGCGCTCGACGTCCTCAACGGCATCCCGGCGATCGTGATCGGGATCTTCGTGTTCGTCCTCTTCGTCAACGGCCACGGACAAGCCGCCTGGAAAGCCAGCTTCGCTCTCGCCGTCCTGATGCTGCCGCTCGTCGCGCGCGCCACCCAAGAGGTGCTCGCGCTCGTCCCGAACTCGTACCGCGAGGCAAGCCTCGCGTTGGGTGCGGCGAAATGGCGTACGACCTTCAGCGTCGTCCTGCCGCAGACGGTGGGCGGAATCGTCACCGGGGCGACGCTTGCCACCGCGCGGATCGCCGGCGAGACCGCGCCCCTGCTCTTCACCTCGTCCCTCGCGGGGAACGCGGTCAGCCACGACCCCAGTCAACCGCTCTCCTCCCTTCCGCTCTTCATCTTCCTCTCGGCGGAGCAGGCCGACCCGAAGCTGCACGAGCAGGCCTGGGCAGCCGCGTTGGTCCTGATCGGGTTCGTCCTCGTCGCGAGCCTGATCGCGCGCGCGTTCACGGCCAGGAGCCGGCAGCGGCTGACCGGTGAGCGCTGAGAAGTGAATTACGCTACGAACATCAACGTTGAGGATCCTCTCGAGCCGAGCTCGGGGGAGGAGGACAGGCCAAAGGGGGGCCTGCCGGGTGCCCTCGATCCGTCACAGCTCGGCGCATCCGCGCCGGCCTCGACGGCTGCGCGGGAGCCCATCTTCAACATCGAGCAACTGACGGCGTACTACGGGGCCGTGCCTGCCGTCCGCGACGTGACCTTCACCATCAACCGCCGGATGGTGACCGCGATCATCGGTCCGTCCGGGTGCGGCAAGAGCACGTTCATCCGCTGCCTCAACCGGATGAACGACGGCATCCCGGGCTTTCGGACCGAGGGTCGCGTCCTGTACCACGACGTCGACCTCCAGGGCAAGGACATCGACGCCGTGTCGGTGCGGCGGCGCATCGGAATGGTCTTCCAGCGGCCGAATCCGTTTCCCAAGTCGATCTTCGAGAACGTCGCCTACGGTCTTCGTATCCTCGGCCTGAAGGACGACCTCAAGGGACGTGTCGAGGTTGCCCTCAAGCGGGCCGCGCTCTGGGACGAGGTCAAGGACCGGCTGAAACGCAGTGCACTCAGCCTCTCCGGCGGGCAGCAGCAGCGGCTCTGCATCGCGCGGGCTCTCGCGATCGAGCCCGATGTGATCCTGATGGACGAGCCCGCGTCGGCGCTCGACCCGATCGCCACCACGAGGATCGAGGACCTGATGCACGAGCTCAAGCGCGACTACACGATCGTCATCGTCACCCACAACATGCAGCAGGCGGCGCGCGTCGCCGACATGACGGCTTTCTTCAGCATCACGCAGGGCGAGGAGGGGCACCGCTCGGGCGAGCTCGTCGAGTACGACGACACGAACACGATCTTCACGCAGCCGAAGGACAAGCGCACCGAGGATTACGTCACCGGCCGGTTCGGCTGACCCGGTTCCCGTGTAGTTGCCAACTTGCAACGAACTGGTGGACGTGCATCTAATGGCGCCCGCAGGCCGTCACAATCGAGGTGAGATGCGCATCGTGCTCGTCGCCCATCGTGAGAGCGAGACGAACCTCCGTCTCGTCGAGGCTGCGCCGCGCGGCGTCGCCTTCGAGCTGCTCAGCCCGACTGCCGCGGTCCGATCGCTCGAGCCGGGCGATGCCGCCCTCGCCCGCCTCGACGTCCTACCGACGGTCGACGGCATCGAGCCAGGCATCCTGGAGATCTGCCGGCTCGCAGCCGAAGGCGTCCGCGTCTTCAATCCTCTGCACGCGCTGCTTGCGACGCACGACAAGCTCCAGACCGCTCGCGTCCTCACCGCCGCGGGCCTGCCGCATCCACGCACGACGCACGTCGTCGCTCCGCGCGCCGCCGCGGAGCTCGAGCCTCCGGTGGTCGTGAAGCCGCGCTTCGGCAGCTGGGGCAGGGACGTGCTGCTCTGCCAGGACGAGGCTCAAGTCAGGGCTGCCCTCGAGGAGCTCTCGACGAGGCCGTGGCTCCGCCGGCAGGGCGTGCTCGTCCAGGAGCTCGTCCCACCGCTCGGACACGATCTGCGCATCGTGGTCGCGGCCGGGCAGGTCGTGGGCGCCGTTCGGCGACTCTCGGCCCCGGGCGAATGGCGGACGAACGTGGCTCTCGGCGCCACGCGCCTCCCGGCCGACCCGCCTCGAGCGGCAAGGGAGCTCGCGCTCGCGGCGGCCGCCGCCGCCGAGACCGATCTCGTCGGGCTTGACCTGATGCCGGCGAGCGACGGTGGCTGGGTCGTGATCGAGATGAACGGCGCGGTCGAGTTCACGGACGCGTACTCGCTCGACCGCAACGTGTTCTCCGCCGCAGCCGAGGCCCTCGCCGACGCGGCGGCCGCGACTCGCACCGAGCCGCTGGCCGCGGTCGGCTAGCGCTCACCACTCGGTTACCGGTCCTTCACCACGCCTCTACCCCGCTGCGAGACCGGGTCGGGAAGATGGGGAAGATGCCGAAGGTGCTCATCGTCGAGGACGACGAGCTCATCGCCAAGGCGATGGCGACGCATCTCACCCAGGCCGGATTCGACCCACTCTGGGTCGCCAACGGCGAGAAGGGCATCGCACGTCTGCGTTTCGAGCGGCCCGACGTCTGTGTCCTCGACCTGATGATTCCGCTCCTCGACGGCTGGAAGCTGATCGAGACCGCGCGCAGCGAGGGCATCGGGACGCCGATCCTCGTCGTCAGCGCCCGCGGCAGCGAGCAGGACCGGATCCACGCCCTCGAGATCGGGGCCGACGACTATCTCGTGAAGCCGTTCTCGATGAAGGAGCTCGTCGCCCGCGTTCGAGTTGCGGCCCGCCGGGGCGTGCGAGCCCAAGACACGCACACGGGGGACGCGGTCGAGCTGGAGGAGCTTCGCATCGACCCCCGCAGCGTCCAGGCCTACGTCGACGGGGAGAGCGTCGAGCTCACTCCGACCGAGTTCCGCTTGCTCTACGCACTTGCCCTCGAGCCCGGCAGAGTGCTCACGCGGGACGAGCTGCTCCAGAAGATCTGGGGCCGGCGGCTGACGAGGCGCGACCGGACCGTCGACGTCTTCGTCCGCAAGCTGCGCGAGAAGATCGACGCCAAGACGCCCAGGCACGCCTTCGTGCACACCCGGTACGGCGTCGGCTACAAGCTCGAGGCGCAACCGAAGGACCAGCCGTTGTCCACAGCTGGGGAAAACGGCGTGGGGCGTTCGTAACCTCCGGCGACCCGGATCGTCACCACCTGGACTTCTTTCGGTTGCAGCCGACCTCGTAACGCCCGGTTCAGTACGTTCCCGCTGATGCCGCGACGATTCACCTACGGAGGCGCGGTCGTCCTGCTCGTGCTCGCGGTCGTGCTCGCGGCTCTCGGGGTCGGCGAGCAGGCCGGGAAGCTGACCGACTGGCAGGCCTTCACGCTCGGGATCGTCCAGGGGGTGACCGAGCTGCTGCCGATCTCATCGTCGGGCCACCTGATCCTCGTTCCCTGGCTCGCGAAGTGGCGCTACCTCGAGGAGCACCCGGACTTCAACAAGACCTTCGACGTCGCGCTGCACCTGGGGACGCTCGTCGCGGTCGTCGCATACTTCTGGGACGACGTCGTGCGCTTCGTCGCGGCTTGGTTCCGCTCGGTTGGGAAGCGGGCGATCGAGACCGCCGACGAGAAGATCGCATGGCTCGTCTTCGTGGCGACGATCCCGGCGGCGATTGCGGGTGCCGCCCTCGAGGAGACGATCGAGTCGCACCTCGGAGCGCCGTGGCAGATCGCGATCAACCTCGCCGTCTTCGCCGCATTGCTCTGGGTCGCCGACCGCAGCGCGCAGACGCGGAAGCTCGAGGACATCGGGCTTTGGACCGCGCTCGGGGTCGGAGCCGCACAGGCGATCGCCCTCATGCCGGGCGTCTCACGCTCCGGGATCACGATCACGGCCGGCCGCTTCCTGAAGCTCGACCGCGACAGCGCCGCGCGGCTCTCGTTCTTCCTGCTGATCCCGATCGTCTTCGGCGCCGTCATCTACAAAGGCCTCAAGCACGTCGTCTTCGCGAGCCTCCCGTCGGGATCGACCGGCCCGTTCATCGTCGGCACGATCGCCGCCGCGGGCATGGGCCTGATCGCGATCGACCTCCTGCTCGGCTATCTGCGCCGCCACGACTACTCCGTGTTCGTGCTCTACCGCCTGGCCGCGGCGGCCGCGATCCTGATCGTGATCGCGACGGGCGTGAGGAGCGCGACATTCTGAGGCTCGGTCGCCGCGAGCTCGCAGGCGCAGTCGCAGACGTCGGCGTGCTCGTGCCGATCGCCGTCGCGCTGATCGTCAAGAACGGGCTGTCCGCGACCGCGGTCCTCCTGCCCGCGGGCCTGCTCTATCTGGTCGTTGCGTTCGTCTACCGGCTGCCGGTGCCTGTGCAGCCGTTGAAGGCTTTCGGGGCGATCGCGATCGCGAAAGGCCTGGGGCCGAACGAGATCGCGGCGGGCGCGCTTCTGATGGGAGTCATCTTCCTCACGCTCGGGCAGCTCGGGGTGCTCGATCTCGCCGCCCGCGGGTTCCCGAAGGCGCTCATCCGAGGCGTCCAGCTCACCGTCGGGCTGCTCTTCCTCAAGATCGCCTGGACGCTAGTGACCAGGCCGCCGAAGGGCTTCGCCGAGCACGCGCTCGGCCGGGGCTGGGCTGTGCCGCTCGCGCTGCTCGTAGTCGTGCTCGCGCTCGGGCTGCGCCGCTGGCCGATCACGCTCGCGCTCGTCGGCACGGGCGCCGTGATCATGGTCGTGCTCGCAGGCGACAAGGCCGCGTTCGGTCCCTCGTCGATCACGCTTCCCCACCTCGACAGCGGCGTCTTCTGGACCGCGTTCACGGTGCTCGTCATCCCGCAGGTGCCGCTCTCCTTCGCGAACTCGTGCCTGGCGACGGCCGACGCGGCGAAGGTCTACTTCGGCAAGCTCGGAGACCGCATTCGGCCGGGCCGCCTGGCGACGACTTTCGGCTCGGCGAACCTGCTCGCGGGCGCGATCTCCGGAATGCCGGTCTGCCACGGCGCCGGCGGCATGACCGCGCACTACGCGTTCGGCGCCCGCACGGCCGCGGCCCCCGCGGCGATGGGCGCGCTCCTGCTCACGCTCGCCCTCGCGCTGGGCGCCGGCCTCGCCGGCCTGCTCACCGCGTTCCCGCTGCCGATCCTCGCCGGCGTGCTCGCCACGGCCGGAGTGCTGCACATGCTGCTCCTCCGCGACCTGCACCGAGCCCGGGACTGGGCCGTCGCCCTGCTCGTCGGGATCGTCGGCTTCGAAGTCAACCTGACCGTCGGCCTCGCGCTCGGCCTGGCGCTCTGGTGGCTGCCCGTGGGCGTGCGAGCCCTGCCGCGGCTGCGGACTGCCTAGAGCAGGCTGTCGAGCAGGACGCCGACGCCGATCAGCGCGACGCCGAATGCCGCGTAGACGAAGGACATGTTAAAGGCGTGCTCGCGCCCCGCGCGGTCCCAGTACTCGGCCTCAAACGTTCCCGTGCCCCCGAAGACGGCTCCCGCCCCGAGGAGGACGCCTCCCAGGTAAAAGGCCAGGGGAAAGACACGCGACGATGAGCTGCTGCCGAGCCAGACGGTCAGAACCGCGATCCCGGCAATCCCTCCGCCCAGACCGCCCGAGATCAGAGCGAACCGGCGGAGACCATGAAGCAAGACCTCGCGCCGGGTCTTCGGCAGCGGCTTCTCTTTCTTCGGCTTGTACTCCTCGGCGACCGGGCCGGGAGGCGTCCAATCGGCGGGAGCGTGCAGCTCACCGCTGATCGGGGTCAGATCTTTCCGCCCGCGGCGCGTGTCGTCCATGCGATCGGTACATTGACGGATCCGGGGTGCCGCCTCAAGAGCGGCTGAGATCAAACCCGCAGTACCTGATCCGGGTCATGCCGGCGAAGGGAGTGGAGATGCACGCAAGTAGGCACGGGAGGAACCGTCTAGCGGGCGGAGCCGGGCTTCGCCCGGCGGGAGCCCAAATCTTGGTGGAGAGTGCGAGGTGTGAAGGAGGGGGCCCACGGGGGAACCCTGGGTTCCCCCGTGCTCACTGATCCGGGTCATGCCGGCGAAGGGAGGCAAATGGCGCGCGAAACTCCGAGTTGGGGCATCGAGCCGGTGCCGGAGCGCCTGCGAGTTCTGAACGCCGCCGACCAGACAATGCTCTGGGGGAACCTCGGCGTCTCGCTGCTCGTGCTCGTGCTCGGGGCGCTGCTCGTGCCCGCGCTCTCGCTCCGCGACGCCCTGATCGCGGTCGTCGTCGGGAGCGTGATCGGGAATCTCATGCTGGGCGTCGCCGGGATGATTGGAGCAGATGCGCGGGTGCCGTCGATGGTGCTCCTCCGCTCGCCGCTCGGGCACCGGGGCTCGTATCTCCCGACCGTGCTTAACGTCGGCCAGTGTCTCGGCTGGGCGACTTTCGAGCTGATCATCATCGCCGCCGCGGCCGGCGCGCTCTCGGACGACGTCTTCGGCTTCCGGGCGAAGGCGGCGTGGACGATCTTCTTCGGCGCCGCGGCGGCGGTGCTCGCGCTCATGGGCCCGATCGGCTTCGTGCGGCGGTTCCTGCGGCGCTTCGCCGTTTACGCCGTCGCTGCGTCGATGGTCTACCTCACGTACTGGGTGCTCTGGAACGCGGATCTCGGGAAACTCTGGTCGGCGAAGGGCGAGGGCGGCATGTCGATCTGGCTCGGGATCGATCTCGTGATCGCGATCACCGTCTCGTGGGTGCCGCTGGTTGCGGATTACACCCGGTTCTCGCGCGACCGGCGCAGCGCGCTCGTCGGCTCGGGCGTCGGGTACTTCGTCGGGGCATCGTGGATCCTCATGCTCGGCGTCGTCCTCGTGCTCGACCGCAACCTCACCGACCCGACGCGGATCCCCGTCGCGGTTGCCGCCGGCGGCGCGGCGGCGGCGCTCGCCCTCTTCGCGGTCACCGTGGACGAGACGGACGAGGCCTTCGCGAACGTGTACTCGACCGCAGTCTCGCTCCAGAACCTGATGCCCCGGGTTCCGCAGTGGCTGCTGATCCTTGCGGTGTCGACCGTCTCGACGATCGGCGCGCTGACGATCAACCTGGCCCACTACCTGGACTTCCTCTACCTGCTCGGATCGTGCTTCGTGCCGCTGTTCGGCGTGCTGCTCGCCGACTGGCTCGTCGCAGGCATGCGCTACCGCCGGGACGACTTCTTCGCCGCACCCGCGTTCCGCCCAGCCTCGATCGGCGCCTGGGTCGCCGGGTTTGCGCTCTACCAGTGGCTCCAGCCGGTGGGCCCGAGCTGGTGGACGGACATCGTGAAGAACGCACATCCGTCGCAACTGGCAATCGGCGCGTCGCTCCCCAGCTTCGCGCTCGCGTTCCTACTCGCGGGGCTCGCCGGCGTCGTGCGCCCTTCTGTTGCCAGGGCGGCCTACCAATCGAGCCACCTCAAGTAACAGGACGCTGGCCCAGCGGAGCGTCTTAGCTCCGGAGCCGATGTCGGCGTTGCGGACCCCACGGATGGACGAGCATCCGAAGACGCCCATCTCCTGTCGCAGGGCTCTCGGTCCTAGGGGGTGAACAGTTTCCAGTGCCCCTCGGAGACGACTTCGACGGCACCGTCGGTCACTTTGATGGCGGTCTGGTCGTCGATGGCGTACGCCGGACCCGCGATGTCGGCGGCCCATCTCTCCGCCTCGGCCATGGTGTTCTCCGGCATCAGTTCGTGATCCAGATGCGGGAAGATCGAGAAGTCGACGACCCCTAGGGTGCTGTCGCCGCCGGCGGGCGGCCGCCAGTTGACGAAGTCGTCACCGATCCGGGGGGTCATTACCATGCTCCCTGCGCTCACCCCCACCCAGACCGTCGCGGTCAGCGACGCCAGCAGATCCGCCAGCCCGGCCTGCCGCATCCAGTGGCACAGGTACGTCGCATCGCCGCCGTCCACCAGCAGGACGTCAGCCTCCCGAACCCAGGGGACCCAGCGCTCCTCGCCGATGCTGGACAGTGCCGTGAGCTCGAGGACGCCCACCGACTTCCAGCCCAGGTCGCACATGGGTCCCGGGGTCTGGCCGGCGATGAAGCGCCAGGCCGAGGCCGGCGTGCACATGGGGTGGCCGTACTCCGCTGTCGGGATGCAGAGGGCACTGGAATCGTCGATCGGATTGCCCAGCAGGTCGACCAGCGCATCGCGGATGCTCGTGTTCGTGACGCCGCCGGACGTGAGAAGAAGCTTCATGTTGCCTCCCGGAGTCGTTGCTGCAGGCGAGAACGTTCTAGGCGCGCTTACGGATCCGTACGCGGTAGAGACTCCCAGACCAGCGAAGAGTCATCGGCTGCTGCCAGATCCAGCCTCACGTCTTCAGGGGACATTGCCGAGCACTGGCCCAACCAGAGGTACGGACACCTGATCCCGCGCGCCTCGCGGACACCGGTGATCTTTGCGAACCGCAAGAATGGCCGCGTGGCGCTTCAACGGATGGACAACGTCGGCATCGTGGTGGAATCGCTTGATGCCGCTATCTCGTTTTTCGCCGAGCTGGGCCTCGAACTCGAAGGGCGAGCCATGATCGAAGGAGACTGGTCAGGGCGCGTCACTGGACTGCGCGACCAGCGCGTCGAGATCGCCATGATGCGCATGCCGGACGGCCACGGCCGGATCGAACTCTCGCGATTTCTCGCGCCACCTGTCGTCGCCGATCACCGGAACGCACCGGTGAACGCTCTGGGCTACCTGCGTGTCATGTTCGCCGTGGACGACCTCGACGATACCCTCGCCCGGCTCCGCAGACACGGCGCGCAACTCGTCGACGAAGTGGTCCAGTACGAAGACGTGTATCGGCTCTGCTACGTCCGAGGCCCCGAGGGCATTCTCATCGGGCTGGCCGAGCAGATCGGCTGACATCGGACACGCGCTCAGGCGTCATTCCCGAACGCTGGCGTAGCCGAGCGGCTGACACCTATGTCGGTCGCTATCCCGGATCTTGCCTACTACGCCAGCGGCTAGTCAGCCCACCAATCGCGCTGGCCGTCGACGTCTTCGCGCGGATCCTCGCCGAGATTGGGCGCGCCGATGACGAGGATCTCGAGGCCCTCTGGCCCGCCCTCGTAGCCTCGCCATGTGCCGGGCGGGACGCGCACCGCGTCCCATTCCCTGAGCTCGACGATCTCGTCGTCGACTTTCATCCGCCCGCTCCCGCGCAGGACCACGTACACCTCCTCTTGCGTCTCGTGTGTGTGGCCGTACGGAAAGCGATAGCTGGGCGGAACGCGCTGGTAGCTAAGGGCGGCTTTCTCGAGCCCGAGCGCCTTCGTCGCCGCGCGGAACTCCAGGTCCGGCGCGCCGTCGAACCTAGAGCCGACGTCCTCCAGATCCTCCTTGATGTTCCTGAGCGTGAACGGCACGGGCGCAATCCTAAGGCGTCATTCCGGAACGCTGGCCGAGCGGAGCGTCCTACACCTAGCGAGCCAGCCGATGTCAGCGTGCAGGCCATGGGCCACTTGACATATGCCGATGTCGGAATATGATGTCACCGTGGCCCGCGCTTCCACGACGTCGGATGTCTTCAATGCAATCGCCGAGGCACACCGTCGCGAGATCCTGGACACGCTGATCGCAGGCGAGAAGGCGGTGGGGGCGATCGTGAACGACCTCGCGCTGTCCCAGCCTCAGGTTTCGAAGCACCTACGGGTGCTCAGCGAGGTGGGACTCGTCAGGCGCCGCGCGGAGGGGCGTCGCCGGCTGTACAGCCTGGAACCCGCGCGCCTTCAGCCGTTGCACGAGTGGTTGGCCAAGTACGAGCAGGCGTGGAACGAGCGCCTGGAACGGATGGACGACTACCTCAAAGAGCTCCAACGAAAGGAGAGCGGCAGTGACAGCTAATCGGCATGGGACCTCGGTCGTCGAATTCCCGAGCGATCTCGAGATCGTCACCACGCGGGAGTTCGACGCCCCGATCGCACTCGTCTTCGACGTATTGACGAAGCCGGAGCATGTGCGCAACTGGTTCGCTCCATTTGAGGATCAGGTGACGGAGTGCTCGATGGACCTGCGCGTCGGAGGGGACTACCGCATCGTCTTCGTGACCCCGGACGGAAAAGAATGCGCGTTTCGGGGAACGTACCTGGAGATCGAGCCGCCGACCCGGATCGTCGACACGTGGCTGTTCGAAGGGTGGCCGGATGCGTGGGCCGACGAGACGGTCGAACTGCACGAGACGGACGGAGTGACGAAGCTGACGATGAGGATGGCGTTCCGCGACCAGGCCGGGCGCGCCCACATGACCAAGAACGATGGCCAGGAAGACAGCTTCAACAAAATGGAGGATTACTTGAGGTCACTGCTCGATCAAAAGGCGACTGCCTCTGGGTAGTTGAGGGGACGAAAAAGTGCCCGCCGGCTCGGTCAGACCTGGGCCCGCCGCTCCTGTCCCAGTTCTGGTTCTTTGAGAGCTGCCGGCCGGATGGACGAAGATGTGGGTGTGGCGCAAGGGCCGTTTGTCCCGTCCGGCTTCGTCGTCCCGCTCGCTCTCGCGACGGAGCAATTCAGGCTCGAGCCACTCGGGCCGCAACACAACGACGCCGACTACGAGGCGTGGTCGTCGTCCGTCGAGCACGTCCACATGACGCCCGGCTGGGAGACGAGCTCCTGGCCCGACGACCGCAGCTTGGAGGACAACCTCCGCGACCTGCGAGCGCACGCCGACGACTTCGAGAACAGGGCGGGCTTTACCTACACCGTCCTCGACCCTGCGACCGGCCACGTGCTCGGCTGCGTGTACATCTATCCCGACGACATCGAGCAGCACGATGCGAGTGTGCTCTCATGGGTGCGGGCGAGCCGGCCCGAGCTCGATGTGCAGCTGTGGCGGGCCGTAACGAACTGGCTCGCGGACGAGTGGCCGTTCGAGCGTGTGGCCTACGCCGAGCGCGCCGGTTGACGGCGGTTACGATCGACGATTAGCAACGACCCGCGCAACTCGGAGGTGAAGACGGATGAACGACAACCCGACGTGGCAGGTCGCGCACCTCGACGACATCGAGCGGCGCGGCAGAGATATTCCGGTGCGCGAGCACCTCGGGATCCACGCATTCGGAATCAACGCCTACACGCCCAGCGAGGACGGCACGCTGATCAGTGAGCACGACGAGGCCGGGTCCGGCCAGGAGGAGCTGTACATCGTGCTCGACGGGAAGGCGACCTTCGAGATCGACGGCGAGGCGGTCGACGCGCCGGCAGGGACATTCGTGTCCGTCCGGCCGGAGTCACGGCGGAAGGCGACCGGCGACGGAACCGTCCTCGCTGTCGGGGCGACACCCGGCGAGGCGTACCAGGGGATCGACTGGGGCGAGGCGTGGCCGTTCCACAGCGAGTCCATGAAGGCCTACGGCGAACAGCGGTACGCCGACGCGCTCGAAGCGGTGCGCGGTGCCCTCGAGCACATGCCGGACCACGCGGGCTTGCATTACAACTACGCGTGCTTCGCAGCGCTCGCGGGCGACACTGCCGATGACACGTTCGCCCACCTCCGTCGGTCCGTCGAGCTGCTCCCGCGGTTCCGCGAAGACGCGCGCAGAGACGACGACTTCGCCGCCATACGCGACGACCCGCGGTTCGAGGAGGCGCTTCGCTGAGCGCGTAGGTCTCGACCCTCGACGAGCTCAGCCTAGTCGGGGGACATTCGCGCACGCTGGCCCACGGCGCAGTCGCCGCTCCCGGCACTCATTACGAAGAGTGCGTCGTTGACGAATTGGTAACAACGTGCGGTTACGGTTTCACCCGTGCCGGGGCGCATAAAATTCGTGCTCGCTTGCCTCGCCTGTGTCGTGCCGGTGCTCTTCGGTCAGTCGGAAGCCCGCTCCACTACGGGACAGGCCTCGTACCAGGGTTTCTACGAGCTGCGCGCCGACGGCACGGGATTGCGACGACTGCTGAGCCCGAGCGAGGGTGCAGTCCAGGCAATCTCGCCCGACCGACGCACTGTCGTCGTCCAGCGCGGGGATTCCGATCTCGAAACGGTCTCGCTGGGTACCGACCAACATCGATCGCTGGTCACCCTCGCTGGAATCACCGGCGGCGGCCAGGGCTTGGTCACCTGGTCGCCAGATGCCAGGACGATCGCTTTCGACCGCGCCGACGATTCGGCTTGTTCGCCGCTCGGAACCGCTTGCGCGATCTGGGAGGTTTGGTTGGTCAACCCAGACGGGACGAATCTTCGTCGGCTCAGCACACACACATTGCAGCCCGCGTTCTCGCCGTCGGGAAAGAGGGTCGCCTTCGTCGGCAGCTATGACACGTATGCGGACACTGGAACGGTCGCCATCGCCTCGCTCGACGGAAACGGCCGGCGCGACCTAGACCAGGGAGGTTGGCGCTGGGGTCCCACGTGGTCGCCGAACGGGCGCTGCGTCGCCTACACCGTGTCGCGTTCACGGGGCTACGCAGCCCGCGTGGCTTGCCTGAACGGTCGCCGCCAGAACCTCGGCTCGGGCTATGCGCTTGGATGGTCACAAGGGGCCTTGCTCGTCTCCCGCCCACGGCAATACGCGCGGTCCGAGACGTCCTATCTGCTCGTGCCGCGCGACCGGCAGAAGGCCATCGTCTTGGCATCCGGCCATCTCGGTGCGGGCGCTTTGTCACCGCAGGGGCGGAAGTTTGCCTTCGTTTCGGTTCGCCACGGTGAGATGCAGCTGATCGTCAGGGACCTGCGAGCCCGCAGGAACCGGCTGGTCTTGAGAGAGCCTCCGGTTGCCGGCGCCCAGGCTTCGCTGTCGTCTCTTTCTTGGTCGAAGGACGGCAGCCGCCTCTTCTTCGGGCTCTACGCCGGCTAACAGCCGGCCGGTTCGCTCGAGCAGGTGACCGTGCGGAGGAACGGGCTCCGACGGCGAGAACACGCAGCGATGGTCTCGACTGACCGCAAAACCGAAGCCGCGAGCCCGTCCGAGCATCATCGGCGGGCGGAACTGCATGGTGCGTTCGGCAACGACTCGTTCGGGCGGGTCGCGGAACAGGCAGCGCGGTTCTTCGGCACCCCCCAGTACATTCTCGGGCAGACCTGTGCCGTTCTCGTTTGGGTGGTACTGAACTCGACTCAGCTGCATCTCGGGTTCGCATGGGACGTCTACCCCTTCATCGCCTTGAACCTGCTGTTCTCGCTCCAGGCTGCGTACGCGGCGCCGCTGATCCTGCTTGCGCAGACGCGCCAGGCGGACCGCGACAAGCTCCATTCCGAGCGGATCGACAAGAGCCACAGCCGGCTCGAGCAGGCCGCGAAAGCCGAGACCGACAAGCTGCTCGAGCTGCTCACCTCGAACACCACTCTCACGCAGCAGGACAAGGAGCTGACGGAGCACGTCGCGGCTCTCACGAAGCAGATCCACACGATCCTCTCGCAGAAGCACGAGAGCTAGCGCATGACGATCTAACGCATGGAGCACGTGGGCATCGTGGTCGACGACCTCGCGGCCGCGACGGCGTTCTTCGTCGTCACGAAGCAACCTCCTCCGAGCAAGAGCCCGACGAGAGCCATCCCCTGCCGGCCTGCACAAGCGACCCCACGACGACGGTCGTCAGTCCGGCGGGCACTCTCGCGGATCATAGTGCGAGCCGCAGTTCGTCTTCAGGCGGCATTCAGGCACGCTCCCTCTCCGAATGCTGGAGGCGATGCCGTCTACCCGGCGACGACCAGCCAGATGTCGCCGTGCTGAGTGCCTCGAGTTGCGTGAAGGCGCCAGCAGCCCTTTTTGGGGAGTACGAAACCGCTGCCCCACTCGTTTCCAGGGCGCTTCCATGTCGAGCTGCTGTGCTTTTGCGGTCCCCAGAGAGGCCGCAGCCGCACACCACCGGGGCCGATCGCGAGCAACCGGAATCTCCCTCGACCCGTCATCCTCCACACGATCTTGAGCTGCTTGCTCCGAACGCCGTCCAGCTTGAGAACGCGGCGGTCGATCCACGACCCGCGCGCCGGAAGGAAGAACAGCGCCCAGAGGCTGATCCGCCTGGCAGTCCCCTTCACTTCCGGGAAATTGCTGTTCCCGCCGAACGGCAGCGCGGGGGAAGGCGGTCGGCAGCCAGGGCGCCCAGGTGGCCCTAGCTGCGCAGGACGCAACCGCGTCACCTCAATCGTCGACCTGCGTCTACGCGGCCCGGTCCGCAAGTTGCTTCTCGCCGCGACTGTGACGTCGTCGCCGACGACGCGGATGCCGGTGGCGCGGAAGCCCGTGAGCTCCGGAATCCGGTAGCGGCGGAAGTGCCTGCCGCCGTCGAGCGTGACCGTCAGCGAGACGGTCCCGTAGCCGCAGGCGGGGCACCAGCCGACGAAGTAGGCCACATTCTCGCCAACGATCGTCCACGGCCCCGAGTACGAGTCGATCGTGAACGGCGCTCGGACTCCGAAGTAGGGTTCTGAGAGAAGGAGCCGCCACGTCCGGCCGCCGTCGCCGGAACGCACACCGACGTACGCCTCCTGGCTCGTCTCGGCACCGCCGTGGAAGAGGACCCAAACCGTGCGGCCGTCGCACTTGACCTGCGCTGCCAGCACCCGGTACCCCGGCGCGCGGTAGACGGTGTGACCGTCCCTGTCGACAATCCGCTTGCCGACGACCTGTACCGGGCAGGCAGGAGTTGAGAGCACGCCCGAATTATGCGGGTACCTCGCGACCCGGCACCCTCTGCTGCTACCGCGACAGCTTGCTGCCGGACTAGGTGTCGGCGATCGGCCGGCCGACGACGAGCGCCTCGCGGAGACTGGGTTCCAGGTCGCGGTAGCTCGCGTCTGCGCGGACGCCGAGCGCGTCGAGCGCCTTCGAGAAGAAGCAGCGCGCGCAGGCCGCGAGGACGACGTCCATGATCTCGGTCTCCGAGAGCCCGAGGTCGCGCAGCCTCTGCAGGTCGGCGTCGCCGATCGACGTCGCGTCATCGACGACCCGCTCGGCCAGGTCCATGACCGCGACGTCGACCTCGTCGAGGCCGGCGGCTCGGTGATCGAGCGCGATCTTCAGCACCGGCTCGTCGAATTGCTCCAGCAGGACCGTGCCGTGGGCGAGGCAGCAGTAGCTCGAGCGGAGCCGCCGCGCTGCGGCGAGCGTCGCCAACTCGTAGCGGCGCAGGTCCATCCCGGCCTTGATCGCGGTGTTCAGCTGAACCCAGGCGGCGTAGACCTCGGGCCGCTCGGCGAACGCGCGCTCGTGGTTCGTCGTCATGGAGCGGATTGTGCGAAGAAAACGAGGCGGTTGTCCAGCGCCTGCTAGAGCTTGAGCTCGCCGCGCCCGACGATCACGGCCGAGCCGCCGACCTCGACGCGCTCGAGCTGATCCGCCGAGCCGTCGACGCGGGCAAAGAGCGTCGAGGGCCGCCCGATCTCTACTCCCTGCGAGATCTCGATCTCGTCGCCGAACCCGATGCGCCCGTGCCGGGCGAGGTGCAGCGCGAGCGGGCCTGCGGCCGAGCCCGTCGCCGGATCCTCGGGAACGCCCCCGGCGGGCGCGAACATCCTCGTCTTCCAGTTCGTGCCCGAGCCCGCGATGCAGTTGACGCCGAGCACCGCGTCCAGGTCGCCGAGCCGCGAGAGCTCCGGGCGCAACGCGGCGACCGCCTCCTCCGACTCCAGCGTCACGTAGACGTGGCGGATCCCGTTGTCGTAGACCTCGACGGGCAGCTCCGAGCGCTCGACCCCGAGCGCCGCGAGCAGCTGCGCCTCTCCCTCGTAGGGCTCGATGGTCGGCAGCGGCTGCTCCATCCGCCCGAAGACGATGCGCAGCTCGTCGCGCTCGAGCCGGACGGGCACGATCCCCTGAAGCGTCTCCAGGCGAATCTCCTCGAGCTGAAGCGGCCCGGCGAGGACGAATGCGGTGCCGAGGATCGGATGCCCCGCAAACGGCACCTCCGTCGCCGGGGTGAAGATCCGGACGCGCGCGTGGCCCTCGCCCTCGGGCTTGTAGACGAAGGCGGTCTCCGAGAAGTTCATCTCGCGCGCGATCGGCTGGAGCTGCTCCTCGGGGATGTCGCGCGCGTCGGTGAAGACCGCTACCTGGTTGCCCTGGAGCGGCGTGTCCGTGAAGACGTCTGCGACGACGTAACGGTGGCGCGACATCTCGGCAAGGCTATCCTCACGCACCGTGCGCCTCTACCTCGTCCGCCATGCCCAGGCCGCGCCGGGGGAGCCCGATGACCTTCGCCCGCTGACGCCCGAGGGGCGCGATCAGGCCCGCGCGCTCGGCGAGCGGCTGCGGGACGAGAATGCGCGCCCGGACGCGGTCCTGACGAGCCCGCTCCTACGCGCACGCGAGACGGGCGGCGAGCTGGCCCAGGCGCTCGAGCTCGAGGCCGAGCCCGACGAGCGCCTGGCGCCCGGAGCGAGCGTCGAGGACGTCCGCGCCGTCGTCGAGGGCCGCGGGGAGCGGGTCGTCGTCGTCGGCCACCAGCCGGACTGCAGTCAGATCGCGGCTGCGCTAACCGGCAGCGAGCCCGCGTTTCCGCCCGCCGGCCTCGCCGTCCTCGAGCTGGACTAACGGCTCGCCGGACTCGATCTGGCGCGCCGCTTTGGCGTACCAGTCGCGGGACCAGGTGATGAAGTCGAGGCCGTAGCGCAGGGCGAGATAAGGATAGAGCTGCGTCTCGTCGGCGAATCCCTCGCGCGCGTCGACCTCGATCTCGTGGAACCGGGCCAGGACGATCTCGAACAGCTCCTGCTGCACCCGCAGGTTCGCCAGCACCTCTTCCCGCGAGAGGAGGTCGCCGAAGAAGAGGCGGAGCAGCCCCTCGTCGCGCACCTCGAAGAGCACGTTCTCGCTGTCGGTCAGCCAGTCGTGCAGAGCACGCTCGCCCTTCGGCGTCAGCGAGTAGAGCGTGCGCTTGACACGCCCGCGCGGCTCCTGTTTCGCGTGCACGAGGCCAGCCTTGCGGAGTCGCTTCAGCTCGGGGTAGATCTGCCCGTAGCTCGCCGTCCAGAAGAAGCGGGTCGAGGTGTCGATCGCCTTCTTCACGTCGTAGCCTGTGCGCATGCCAAGCTTGAGCATGCCGAGGATCACGCGCGCGGTCGGGGTCAGGCTTGACATATCTGCCAGCAATATAGATCATATCTACCAGATATGTCGAACGCCGTAGTCGTCTCGGACCTGCGCAAGTCCTACGGAGACCTGGAAGCGCTCCGCGGCGCGAGCTTCGAGATCGCCGCCGGCGAGATCTTCGGCCTCCTCGGGCCGAACGGAGCGGGCAAGACGACGACCGTCGAGATTCTCGAGGGCTACCGGAAGCGCGACAGCGGATCGGTGACGGTGCTCGGCGTGGATCCGGCCAAGGCGGGTCAGCGCTGGCGAGAGCGGATCGGCGTCGTCCTCCAATCCTCGGCGATGTATCAGTCGCTGAGCGTCGCCGAGAGCCTCGCGCTGTTCGCCGGCTACTACGAGCAGCCGCGGGGCATCGACGAGGTCGTCGAGCTGATCGGGCTCGAGGCGAAGCGGGATGTGCATGTCCGAAAGCTCTCCGGCGGGCAGAGGCGCCGGCTCGACCTCGGCCTGGCGCTGGTCGGCGATCCGGAGCTCCTGTTCCTCGACGAGCCGACGACCGGCTTCGACCCGCAGGCGAGGCGCCGCGCGTGGGAGTCGATCACGGCGCTCCGCGCGCTCGGCAAGACGATCCTGCTCACCACGCATTACCTGGACGAGGCCGAGCGCCTCTGCGACCGGGTGGCGGTGCTGAGCGACGGGCAGATCGTCGCGATCGGACGCCCGGGCGAGCTGACCGGCGCGCTGCCGCCGACCGAGATCCGCTACCGGCGCGACGGGCAGGAGGTCGTGTTGCGCACCGAGGAGCCGACCCGTGCCCTGCATGACCTCACCGCACAGGCAATTGCGGAGGGCCGCGAGCTCGAGGCGCTCGAGGTACGGCGCCCGAGCCTCGAAGAGGTCTACCTCTCGCTCACGGACGAGGCTGCGGAGTGAGCCTCTTCCTGCACGAGCTTCGATACGAGATGCGGCTCTACTCGCGGAGCCGCGAGCTCGCCTTCTTCACCTTCCTGCTGCCGATGATCCTCTTCCTGCTGCTTGGGTTCGCGTACGGCGACCAGAGGATCCAGGGCGTGAAGGGCTCGAACTACCTGCTCACGGGGACGCTCGGGTACGGGGTCGTGGCGACCGCGTTCGCCGGGCTGACGATTGTCCTCGTGATCCGGCGCGAGGAGGGGATCCTCAAGCGGCTGCGCTCGACGCCGCTCCCCGCTCCGATCTACCTGCTCGCGGTGCTGACGACGACGATGACCGCTTTCCTCGTCCAGGCCGTCGCGATCATCGCCCTCGGCATGGCCGTCTTCGGCGCGTCGTTCCCCGACCACCTCGTCTCGCTCGTCATCGCTCTCGTGCTTGGTGCCGCCGCGTTCGCTGCACTCGGAGTCGGCCTCACCGGGCTCGTGCGCCGCGCCGAGGGAGCCTCGGCAGTCGTCAACGCGATCTACTTCCCGATGCTCTTCCTGTCGGGCTCGTTCTTCGAGCGGAGCACGTTCCCGGGTTTCCTGCGAGCCGTGGCCGACGTCCTGCCGCTGACGTACTTCATCAACCTCGTGTTCGCGGTCATGAACAAGGGCGACCAGATCTGGAACCGACCCGGCGACGTGGCCGTCCTCGTGGCGTGGGGCCTGATCGGAGGCGCTCTGGCGGTGCGGCGCTTCCGCTGGGTCCCGCAAGAGGGTTAGCTTCCAGCAAAGGGGGAACGCGTGAAAAGGAATGGGGTCATACGAGCCGGTAATCGCTTTCGCGACGAGGACCGTCGAACCGCCCGCCCTAGAGATTCGGGTCAACTTCGGCATGTTCGCCGGACGCGAGGCGACACCGGCTGAAATCGACATCCTCGCCGGGGCTCTGATGGAGAAGGTGACCGAAGTCGCAATCGTTGCGGAGGGGCGGCACGAGATCGGCCCACACTCGGAAGCCTCGCTCCACCAGGTCCGGATCGAGGTCCCGGGCGACGACCTGCCCGAGGACGACCACGCCCTCGACGAGTTCCGCGGGCGCCTCATCGAAACCGCCGAGCGCTGGGCGCTGGAGTGCATCGAAGAGCGCCACGTCGAAGTCGGCGACGTCTAGCAGCCAGGGCTACCCTTTGTTCCTGAGCCCCCGTAGCTCAGTGGATAGAGCAGTGGTTCTATACGACAAAACGCCGCTTCAACCCGCTTTTTGAGCCGAATCTCCCCGAGGAGCCATGCGTTCTATCCACTGCTCGCGGAGGCCTGGTGAGGTCCTCGTCACGCTTCCGACGACGCGGCACCATTTGCTGTCCGAGTTGGCCGCGTTCGTTCAGGCGACGTTATCGAGGACGGCGAGGAGCTCGTCGCGAACCGTCGTTCCGAGCAGCTCGGCGTACGCACGCTCGGTGACGACCGTGCTTGAGTGTCCGAGCAGGCGGCTGATGACCTCGAGCCTGAGACCCTTGTTCACAAGGTAGGAGCCAAACGTCCGGCGAAGCGTGTGAGGGGTGATAGCCGAGACGTTCTCGCCGGTCTTCGTGCGGGGGCAACCCCGCTCATGCCGCGTACGCAGGGGCGATCCGCAGAGACATTCCACCGGACGAACTTGCGCGCGCTCCCCAGCCCGTTTCACCAGCCGCCAGACGAACGTCGGTTTGAACGCCGAGCCGGTTGCGGTCGAGAGCAAAGGCGCCTGGGGTGAAGTAGCTCCTCGTGACTGGAGCACCGCCAACCACGTCTCGACCTCCGGAACCAGGCACGGCACGAGCGGAATCGTTCGAACCCCCGCCGCCGTCTTGCTCTTCCGGACCAGGAGGCTCTCACGTCCCGACGTCAGATCGACGTCCTCGAGTTTGAGCGCACAGGCTTCTGAGACACGAAGGCCTGTCCATCTCAACAGCCAGACAACCATCCGTTCAACCGACGGAGAGCCGCACTCCAAGAGTGCAGAGTCCTCCAGAGGACGCAAGAAGTCGTTCGGCCGTTGCTCGAGCGCCGGCGCCACGACACCGGCCATTGGATTCTTCGCCGGTCGACCATGCACATCGGTCAACAGCCCGGCGCGCTCGAGGTACCAAAAGAAGCTACGAAGTGCGGAGATCCGCGCGCGCACAGTCGCGCGGCACGGCCGCCGACCGCTCTGCTGCTCCCACTCGCTCTCCCAGGTCGACAGAAACAGGTCAACGTCGACGGGCGTGATCTCGGCGCGGATTCTGTCCCCCGCCCACTCGAGGAACGCGCTGACGCCGTGGACATACTTAACACGTGTTGAGCCTGCCCGCCCTTGCCGTACGAGAAAAGATTCGTATGCGTCCAACAACTGCACGGTGCCGAAGTTCCTGAGGCCAGACAATGTGTCTACATTATAGTCACATTACCCGAGGGACGGGCGGCGGCGGCATTTCGCCCATAGTCTGCGCTCATGGCGTCGGAGCTTCGACTCCTCGGGCTGTCGGAAGTCGCCGAGCTTCTTGGAGTGAGCAAGAGGACCGCCTCTCGGTACGCGGCGCGCAGTGACTTTCCTAGACCAGCAGCCCAGCTGGCGATGGGCCCGATCTGGTTAGAGGCGGACGTCGAGAAGTGGATAAGCAGCGCGCCCGTGCGGCGCGGCCGACCACCCCGCCGCTAGCAACGACGAATGACCTGGCTGATGTCCTCGGGTCGAGACGAGGTGCACCGTCGCGGGACAGGCGAGCAGCCGAGGCAGCGGCCTCCGGTTGTCGAGACCGGGGAAGCTAGACCCGCGCCATCCGACTCCACTGTTAAGGGTCTCAGTGTTGAATCAGCAAGGTCATCCCAAAACTCTCGTCGCCGCACAGCACGGCAATAAGAACGCCGTCAAGACCGGGATCTACTCGGCTGATCTGGTCGCGTCGCGGATCGAGGAAGCGGAGCGAGCGCTTGCACCGCTTGATCCAGAGCAGCTGATCAACGATCTCCTCAAGAGCGAGATCGCACGCTTCATCGTGCTTCGTGACGCGATGGATCAAACTCTCGAAGAGGACGGGCTCCGCGGCCGCGGCGGCCAGCCGAGGAACATGATCAACCTCCGGCTGCGGCTGAACACGCGACTCCTCAAGACCGTCGAACATTTCCAGTCCCGGCCGCCGCCGCGGCCGCCAGCACTCGATTCAGCCGTCGATCCTGACCTTCAAGACACTCCTTGTTCGAACCTCCTCGAGGAAATCGGGCTGAGGCACCAGCGGGAGTCGCTCGAACTCATCGCTCCCGATGAGTTCGACCCCGCCCTGTTTCTGGCAGCGATCGTTAAGTCCGATGATCCGACAGTCAGCGTGGACGAACGGATACGAGCGCGGACGACGTTGACCCGTTGGCGCGCGGGTAGAACAGTGTGGTGTGCATGTTTCACAACGCGTGCCGCACGTGACGGTGCCGAGTTCCGTGGGTGGATCGACGAACTGAGCGAGGTGGGGCTCTTGCAGATGAAGGGCGACGCCGAACTTGCCGAAGTGGTGCGCGCTCTGGCGCGTGGCGAACGGCTCGAACCGTGGATGATGTACGCGGAGACGTGGAAAGCAACCGAAGCCGTCGTCCGCGCTGGGGTTGAACACGCGGTTTCGGCAACTCGGAACGGAAACCAACCCAACGCGAAAAGGACCGACGCTCTCGACGCCCCTCTTTGGCGAACGATGCTGTCGGCTGACGTTCGGATCTCCCTGCGCCAGCGCCTGAAGACCTTCGATGCGCTGGACAAAGCGGACGCGTTCCGCCATTGCACATGCGGTGGCTCCGAGCCGAAGTTTCAACTGTCCGAGGAGAAACGCGACTCGACACGCGCGTACATCGTCAAGCTGGTCGGGGGCCGGCACTACCGCGCGGCGGGGGCGGCGGTGAGGTTCCCTGAGACGTACCTAGCCGTTCGCGACGCGATCGACGCGGCTATTCGATGCCGGGGAGACACCACTACTGAGCAGCGTCACGCTCCGAATCCGGAGTTGGAGTGAAGCTCGGCGACGTCTAGTGCCGACCTCCTGGGTGCGATATCGAACTGCCGACCCCAGTCTGACTCACATTCCATTTGTTCAGCGCAATTGGGCGAGCTCGGACGATGAGAGATCTGCTCAGTTTGGTAGCAGCGCCGGTAGAACGGCTCTCTGTCGGTGGTCCGCGTTCATTCTCTCGCTTCGCCGCGCCGTTGTGCACCCGTGCGGGCGCTAGCTCGCGCGCCCGCTCCTGCATCTCCTCCCACAGCTCGTCGCTGTGCAGCAGCGAGTAGACGACGTCCTTCTGGATCTCGCTCGGGAAGACGACCGGGAACATGTTCAGCGGCAGCACGTCGGTGGCCATCTCCGGGGGGCCAAGGCGCTGGTGACCGACGTCGCCATTCGTTTGACGGAAGCGGAGCGGCAGGCCGGAGTCTCGAGGCGGACACCGCACACGCGGCTATGCGTAGCGCCCCTCCTGGTAGACGCAGAGGAAGTTCTCCTGGTCGCAGGGCTCGAGCGGCGGCTTCTCCCACTCGATCCCGACGCGTGCGGCGACCGCTGGCCATTCCCGCGTCCATAGCCGCAGGAGCGCCTCGGCCCAGGCGACGGCCTGATCGTCGTAGAGCGTCACGCCCCAGACGCCGGTGAACCCGGCCTTCGGGCCCGTACTCCCGCCGAGGTAGGCGTAGTCGGGCTGGTAGTGCTGGCCGCCGATCCCGAGAACGCCGGCACGGAGGAGAACGTCGAACGAGGTCGTCCGACCCCACTGGCGCATGGGCGCTGCGCCGCAGGCGGCGGTAGCGCCCATGGGCGCTGCGCCGCAGGCGGCGGTAGCGGGTGTCGAAGTCCTCGTTGGAGTGGAGCACCTCGTGGAAGAGCTCGTGATCGGGCAGGCGGCGACGAGCGCCTGCTTCGCGCCCTTGTGGGCGGGCTGGATGCGGTGGTCTCCGATCGAGCCGCGCGGGAGGTGGACTCGCTCGGCCTCGGACGGCGGCAGCGGACGCTGGAAGTCCGAGGCAACTGTCCTCACCCCGAGCGACGAGCCGAAGCAGGTGAAGACGACCAGCCCCCACCATCCCTCCGGGAAGAGCGCGGCAGCCTCGGCGGCGTCCGGGATGTCCGGGCGCTCGCGCATGCGGAACGACCTCTCGTTGTCGTTCGCGCGGGCCCAGTCGAGGTAGGCGCGGACTGCCTCACGCCGCTCGTCTACGAGCGCGAGGAGCTTTCGGAGCTCCGTCGCTCGATACCGAGTTGACCGGCGGAGGCATTGTCGTCTCCCGCGCGGTGGCTGTGATGCCGGGCTCGGGGCGCACGGCGTCGGTCTGGCCCGTGCGCTTGCCGCTCGCCGCAGCCTGGACTCCCACGACAACCGGCGCTCGCCATCGCGATAACGTCGTCGCTCGCGTTCGAGATGACTGCTCGATGTGAGCGATTGAATCCTCCTCGAGGGCTGGCACCTCGACGCCGAGGCGGCGTGGCGCGGCGGTCGACTGCCTGGCGGGGAAGAAGTGCGCGAGCTCCTTGCGGGCAATGCCGTAAAGCCAAGCGCCGCCCGGCCGATCAGTGTCTCTGTAGTGGTATCTGCGTTTGTAGGCGACGGCAAAGTCTCGGCCAATAGATCGACGGCGACCTCAGCATCGCGGACCTGGACAACGAAGTAGGTCAGAATGCGTTCCGCCCACCGGTTGTAGAGCAGCCGCAACGCCGCCGGATCCTCCCGCGAGGCAAGGATCAACCGCGCCTCTTCCACTGCCCCCAGTCGGTATGGGTCGTCGGCTCTTTACGCCGCTCCTCAAGCTGAGCGTTACAGCTGGCACGATGACTTTGATATGCCTGCCTCTCCCTGGAGTCCGAGACTCCTCAAGCCGAGGCGAGCGCCAGCCGATATGGGGGAACGTGAAGCGCCTCGCCGTAGTATTCGCCACACTCCCGCTTGCGCTCGCTGCTTGCGGCGCGGCTGAGGTAGCGCCGCCGTCCGGCCGCGAGCAGGTGGCCCTAGTCCGCCAAGTGCCGTTTGCACCGCAAGCGGCGGCGATCTGCAAGGGGATGCAGCGCGGGGCCGGCGTCGTCAGCAGCGGACGGAAGCGAACCGACGCCGAGTTCGGACGCCTGCTTTCGCGCTGGCGTATCGGGTTCGACCGTCTCGCCCGTCTCGACCCACCAGCCGGGCGGGCGAAGGCATTCAACCAGATGCTCCGCCAATACCGGACGATGGTAAGTGCCCTGGCCGCGGCCAAAGCCGCCGACGATGAAAGTGTCCTCGGCGATATCGCAGTCGCGGTCGTGGAGGGCACGCGCGGCAGTCGCGCGGCGCGACGTGCCGGTCTTCCCGGCTGCGCGTTTCTCCCCGAGATCAAGCAACCGCCCCGCGACCCCGAGCCGGTTCTCGCTGCCACACGTGCGCTCGTGCTGCCGGGGATGCGCATCGTCAAGGCCGACACGCCGGCCTGCAATAAGGAGGCCTCCTGCCGAATCGAATTTCTCAGCTCGGGTTCGACCGCGGTCCGGTTGCGCTCGGCACTCGCGTTGCTGAGAGCGCACGGCTGGACGCACGCGCGCACAGGGCGATCGCCGACTGGCAGCAGCTGGGCGATTGCCTACCGCAACGACTATGAGGTTGAAGTCGAGCTGCTCGGCAAACGGCGACCCCCGCACTGCGTAGGCGCGCGGCCCGTCATATTCCGCTGCTCCGACGCCGTCTGGGTGCACCGCGTTGAGATCCCCGACGTTCTGACTGGCGGCTGACGGCGGCGGCTTCCGCGCTGAGGAGGTTCCGCGCGCTCACGGCCCCAGCCGATTGCGCCCGCGGATGATCTCGATCCGGCAGTTGGCCGCAAACATGCAGGCGACAGTTAGCCGCCAATTTTTCATTCGCGCCTCAACGCTTGCTCAGGTCATACGCCAATAGGCCGAAGTTGGCTTCGTTCGCAATGTCGGCCGGGGTTGCGGAACAGTCCTGCGACGTAAAGGTGGGCAGCGTCTCCTGACAGCGCTGCTGCTGTTCTCGCCACGGCAGTCTGTTCGCGGGTCAGAGTGCCAGGCGAGGACGATCAGCCGCGGCGGTGGCTTCGTCGCTAGCTCGACTTGAATGACGTCCGTCCGCGCGGGATCGACCGTCAGCCGCGGCAGCAGGGCAGCGCCGAGCCCGGCGGCCGCGAGGCGGACAAGCGTGTCGTTGTCGTCGATCCGGTAGCGGATCTGCGCGGCGATGCCATGAGCGCGGCAGAAGGCGACGGGAGAGCACAAGCACACGTTGCTCGGCCTCAGTCAGGTGCACCTCGCGGCCACCGGCTGGTCGTTCGACCAGCCGCGAACCGACCAGACGCTCAAGCGTCTGGAGCTGCTGGCTAACGGCTGACTGGCTGTAGCCAAGCGACCGAGCAGCACCGGCGAGCGAGCCCTCTTCGGACATACTGCGCAGCGCGACCAGGTGACGCAGCTCAACCCCGTTCCACCTGAAGGCCTCGCTTATATCTGACATCGCAAACCGAGGTTGGAAAAACCTTGAGCTTGAAAATTCATGCGGGGCAAGATGCTCAAGTAGGACCTCTCCCCAATGTCTCTGGGGCCGTGGCGGTCGGGTCGTCATAACCGCCGCGGCCTACGAGACCTCGAGCTGCCAGGTTCATCGAGCTCCGCGTCGACTGAGTAGCAGCGCCTGCTCCTCGTTGCGGGTCAACCATCAGGCCGCTCGCGGAGTCCCGAAGGGCATGGGTGACGCTAGTCGGTGGGCTCGGAGTCGGTGAGCGAATGAAACGCGTTCTAGCTCAAATCGTTCTTCCTACCTTGAGGAGGTTGATGATCGCCTGATGCCCGCCGGTCTCAGCGAGGGACATGGCGTCCGTGCCGTCATCGCGTGCGATTGACGAGTCGGCTCCGGCGTCGAGGAACATCTTGGCCAGTTCGACATCGCCCTCCTGAGCGGCCTCCATCAGCGGCGTAAAGCCATCCCCTTGCTGCGCATTGACATCGGCTCCGGCTTCGATCAGCAGACGGCAGCAGGCCGGGTCGCGATTTGCAGCGGCGCTGTGCAGCGGTTGCACTCGTGAGACGAACGTATTGCTCGCCTCGGCGTTGATGTAGGCCCCGAACTCGAGCAGGATCTTCACCGCCTCGGCATGGCCGAAGAAGGCCGCCAAATGCAGCGCGGTGAAATCGTCGGGTGCCCTGCCCTGTGCCGCCTCCGGATCCGCAACCACGATCCGCCTCAGGTCGTCAACGCGTCCGAACGCGGCAGCCTCGAAGACAGTCGGCTCATCCGAGAGCAGCTGCTCGCCCTCCTCCGTCCCGCCGTGATAGAGCGCGTTCATCGCCGGAGAGATCTTAGTCATTCTCTTTACCTCCAAGTCGTAGGTCACCTTCTAGGTCCTGCCTCATGACGTAGCGACCGCTGTGCTCCGCAGTAGCTCGACGACGGCCCTCGCTTGTTCGCCTCCCTTTTCGGCATGGGACGAGAGCGGGATCCCATGCGGGCCACTTGCTTCGCGCATCTCGGGGAAGGCGTTCACGATCGCGCTGACGATTTCGACCGCGCCTAGCATGGCCGCGGCGAAGATGTCCAAGCGCGCGTCGTGCTCGAGGAGGAATTCGGCGATGTCTCGGCGACCCATATGAGCCGCCGCGCCAAGCGCCGTCTCCCAGTCTCCGCCACCCCAATCCCAGGCGGCATTTACCAACTGAGGCTCTTTGGCGAGCATCTGTCTGACTGCGTCGAGATCGCCGTGGGCGTTGCCGACGAAGGACTCGACAAGCTTCTCGTCGATCCGGGGCGTCTCTTCCGGCACGGTTACCTCCCTCAGGTCAATTTAGATAGCTAGGCTATCAAACTCAACCAGTGAGTGCCCGGTCGTTCCCTGAGCTCGACGAGGTCGCCGACCTGCTTCACGGTGCCTGTCTCCACCTAGTCCGCAGCGTCCACTCCGCGGAGTCGCAAAGCGGGTTGCGACCGGCACAGCTCTCGGTCCTAGAGCTGCTCGCCAGGCAGGGTCGGCAGACCATTAGCGCACTCGCCGACGAGCATGGGGTGCGGGTTCCGAGCATGACGCGGATCGTCCAGGCCCTCGACGAAGCTGGGCACGTCCGCCGCCATCGAGCTCTCGACGCCCGCGTCTCCCTGGTTGAGGCGACGGCGGCTGGGATTGCCGAGCTTCGACGCTGCCGTCGGCTTCGCGTCGACTTGATCGCGTCTCGCCTGCGCGCCCTTCCCGAGGATGAGCTGCGGACCCTCAGTGAGGCCGCTGCCATCCTTTGGCGACCGCTTAACTAAAGCGACGGCGCCTCAGGGCTAAGGATCGTGCTCCAGAGCGTGATCCCGTCGCGCGTTGGCCTGAACCTGCTCCAACCTTGGCCCCAGGGATCAACCGTTCTCTGGCAGGTCGGCAGAAGTCGTCCCGCGACGCGACGGACCCCTCTGCGAATGAGGCAGCCCGAATAGCTTCTCGACCGAGTCGGCGGCTTGCCGAATCGCCTCGAGCTCGTCGGGATCGAGCTCGGCGAGCAGAGACGCGATCATCTCGACGCGGCGGCGCCGCCCTTCGGCAATGACGCGCTCCCCCTTAGCCGTCGCCGCGACCAGCGATGCTCGGGCGTCAGTCTTGTGAGGCCTGCGGCGGGCAATGCCAGCCTCTTCAAGTGCGTGCACGATTCGCGTCATCGTTGGCGAACGCACGCCTTCGGCCGCGGCCAGCTCGCCGACCGTCAAAGGCCCTCGGAACACGAGCACGGACAGAGCCGATAGGCGCGCGGGCGCGACCCCAGTCTGCGCGTCCTCGGCACGAACGCGCCGAAGCAGGTGAATCGCCGCCGAGTGGAGCTGGTCGGCAGTCTCGTACATCCGGCGGTTCGGAACTCGGGCCATGCCTCTACATAGCATGGCTATGTGGTCAGAAGGCAAGGCACGCCGCGGGACCTCAGCTGACCTCCTCGAGCTACCCCGGCCGCCGCATCAACGGGGCTGATTGATGATCCTTACTTGCCCCTACGGCGTCGTCATCGGGATGTCCGCGTCCAGCTTAGTTCTCGTGCCCATGATGCCGATAATGTGTCGCGATGGCGGCGCGGGCCTAGGCCCTCTTCCATGTCGACGAGCCGCGCTGGTTCAAACCGCGCCGATAAGTCACCGTTCCTGGCCGAGTTGACGAACGCGGCCAGCTAGCAACGGCGCGTCGCCGTCGAGTACCGCCGCCGCGACCGAGTTGACAACCGCACGCTCCACCCGTTCGGGCTGGTGCTGAAGGCCGGCGTCTGGTACCTGGTCGCCCGCAGCGAGGACGAGATCCGCCTCTATCGCGTCTCGCGGCTGCTAGCGGTAACTGTGACCGACGCGGTCTTCGCGCGTCCGGACCAATTCGACCTGGTCGCGTTCTGGGAGCGCTCGCGCGAGGAGTCGAGACCAGCCGCCCGCACGTCGCGGTCGTCGTTCGGGTGGAGCGCGGCGACATCGGCGCGCTGCGCGAGGCGATCGACTGGAGCGTCCGCCCCGCCGTCCACAGTGGCGGCGTAGACAGCGACGATGGCCGCGTCGAGTTTCGGTTGCCGTTCGAGCGGCTTGAGTCAGCCTACGCCGACCTGGTCAAGCTCGGCGGCGCGGTCGACGTGCGCGAGCCGAGCGAGCTGCGCGTGCGCTTGGCCCATACCGGCCGCGAGCTGGTCGCTCGCTTCTCCGATGGAAACCGCGGGCTCAGAACGTCGGCCCACAGAGCGACGGCTCCGCTATCCATCGGCGAGAGCAAGTCGAGCGTCCGGAACAGGTGAGATCTCGCCGGTAACACGAGCCCGTAGGAACGTCTCGGGCCGCTGCGACGAGGAGAGAACGGAGCCGGCCGCTAGCCTCCGCCCTCGTCGGCATCTGCGCCTGGCTCCTGTTCCTCGAAACCTGATGGTCGGTGACCTCGGCGGCGCCAAGCAAAGTCGGGCGGCTCTTGCCCGGCGCCGCTGGCAAAGCGATCTGCAGGCAGGACCCGGACACGCTGCTGGCACCGGCGGTCGGCCTCGTCCTGCTGGCCCTCTACGCCGCCGCTGCGGCGCTGGCCGGCTGCCTCGCAACCTCTCGCCGCGACGTTGTCTAGGCCCCTGGTCTAACGGAACTGGAACGCACGCTCGGCTCTTCACACCCAGCAGACAGCATCGCTCGCGCTGACTGGTCGCTCGCGCTGGTCATCCGTCCCTGGTCGGCTTAGGGCCGCTTCGCGTGCCGAACGCTCGTTCCTACCCGATTTCCGGGGATATAGGCAAGAGAGCAGCATCAGCTGAGCAGGCGAGTCAGCTCGTCTCGCCGAAGCGTGAGCCACTCGAGCTGAGCTTGCCACCACTCGGCGTCGGCGGCGCGACCCTCGGCGCGCAGCGGCTCGACGTTCTCGGCGACGGCGTCCAACACCGCCATTCCCAGCCGCCCGTCGGTGGCGATGCCGTAGGCGTCGCAGAAGAGTCGCATCCGCCGCGCCTGCTCGACGAGGGCCGGGCCGTCGGTGCCCAGGTTCAGCCAGAGGAAGAGGGCGTAGCCGAGGTCGCGCAGGCGCGGCCCTGGAGCTGCACCGTCAAAGTCGATGATCGCCACCGGCAGGCCGCAGCGAAAGACGAAGTTGCAAGGCGAGAGATCGCCATGGCAGACAACGTCCTGGTCTTCCGTGAGAGCACAGTCAGCTGTGGCATCGTGGTACTCGCGGATCAACCGTGCTGCCGCGACCAGCACGTCATCCGGCATAGAGGCGTCGAGCGCAGGCGGCACCTCGCCTTCCAAGAACGTGAAAACCTCGCGCCCGTGCTCGTCGTGGCCTAAATAGCGCGGAGCGCCGTCGAAGCCCTGCTCGGCTAGGTGCGTCAGCAGGTCTCTCACGAGAGGAGAGTTAAGATGGCGTGGGCGACGGACAGTGTCGCCCACACGTTTGACTCCGGGTGTGACCCGGCCACCGGGTAGAGGAACCTCCATACTCGTCGACCGTAGCTCCTCCGGCAGATATATCCACGGAAATCGGGTCCCGACGCTCGTTTCCCCGCTACGATTCTGCGAGAAAATTGGGAGCGACGCGTCGATTCCCCGGCCGGATCGTAACCGTGCGACACTCGGGCTGTTCGCGGAGGACGGCCGATAGTCCAGGTGGTGGGTTGGCGAAGGAGTCTCGGTGTAAGAGGTACAGCCGTGCTTCTTGCTGGATTCTTGGGCCTGGGGATCAGCGGTTGTCTCCAGACACAAGGACAGCGAAAAGCGGAGCTGCGCGAACGCGCAGACGAGCTTCTCCCCGCGGACGGGCGCGTCCGTGCCCGAGGCTACGGCGACTGCGTGGAGTTGGCCGCTAGCCCGTCCTGTACCGAGGTCGTATTCGAGCTGCAGGAGCACGACTCAGGCCGCCGAGCTCGGCTCGTGCGCGCAGTCGCCGCGCGGCAGGGATGGACTGTCACACACTCGGACGATGCGCAAGGCGGCTGGTCGGTCTTTCTCAAGCGCGACGGCTTCACGGCCGTGGTCTTCCTCTGGCGCCCGGAGGCATACCACGTCGAGTGCGAGGGGGAGCTCAACCCCCGCTCGGATTCGGAGCGCTTCTGCTTCAACACCCTGAGCGTCAGCCATGGGTAGAAGACAGAAGCCTTCCTAGCCAATCGTCTCGTGAGCTTACAGCGGCTACTTCGACCACTCGGACGGCTATCTCTGGGAATCGTCATCGAAAGAGCCAGATCAGTCCCATTCCGAAGAGCACGACGCCCAGGGAGCCAATGACACTCCCGTCGATCATGCGCTCGGTCGCCGGTGCCAGCCGCGGCCACCACGCTACGCGCTCGTGGGTCGCGCCAACGTAGATCTCGCCTGCGCCGCGGTGGTTGTAGGCGATCCTTACTCCGAGTGCGAGCACGATCGCCCCCGCGGGAAGAAGCAGCGCCGGCAGGTGAAATGCAGCCGCGACAGCAACGCAGGCGACCGCTACGAGCAAAGGCGCGAGTAAAAACCGTGCTGGGTTGAGCCGCGCGATCATCGAGTTCCCTTGAGGAGGCTCGAACGTGAGGTCAGCAAAATCGTAGCCACCGTCTGCAATCGCAATGAGCTCGCCGTCGAGGGGCTCGCGCTGCGTCGTTCATGGCACCGACTTGCACGGTCTGAACGCTATGCGGAAAAGTTACGCGGCGAGCGGCTTCGGAGGTCCCGACCGCTTTCGAACAATCAGCCCGCATTAGGCGTTACCGAGCTGTGTTGCCCGGGTGCTGACCGGCCGACGTGAGCGTTCGGGTAGCGATGTAGGCCACCATCGCGAGTCCGACAGCGACTTCCCCCAGCAGGACCGGCGATGACCTGATGGCCTGGCCCGCGGGGATACGGACAAGCGGCTCGAGGCAGAGTGCTGCAGCGGTCGCGAGCGCCCCCCGCCAGGCGCGATCGACCCGCCACTGCTGACCGAACCACCCGAACACCGGCCCGGTCAGCACACCGCCGACGAAGACGCGGCTCTCACTCCGGACGAACGCAGCAATGGAAGCTGCGCTCATGTGCGCATTCTCCACCGGGCTGAGCGTCATCAGGCCGTAGCCGACGAGCGCCGAGAACGTGCACGCAAGCCCGAGAAGCGCGGCCCGCCTCGGCTCCCGCTGCGTAAAGCCGGATAGAAAGGCCAGTACCAGCCACGGCGCGGAAAGCAAGCTGACGTCAGCCATCCATCGGTGCATCGACAAACTGCCGAGGTACTGGTCGCCCGCCCCAAAGAGCGCCGCAAGAACTATCGCAAGGGCTGTGACCACCCGCCTAGCGTGACACAAGGTCGACGTGATGGGCAACGGCAATAGGCCACCGAGTGCGTCGGGTCGCTGCGTGGCTCTCAGATCGCGCAGTCCACATTTCGGTACAGGTCAAATAGTTCCCGCGCTAAACTCGACTGATGAGCCTAAATCGGTTCAGTGACGCAGACATTGCGTACGTCCGTGCGAATTACCGCCGCCTGAACGAGCTCTGCGACGAGCGAGGGGCGAATGTCGAGCAAGTGCGAAGGCTGATCGCTGATGGACTGTTGCCTCGCCCTTCCTATGTCCTGCCGGATGGGAGCGAGATGGTGCCTGACGACTACTTCCGGCTTCTCGACGACGCGGGCGAACCAAAACGCTTACGCGAGGAGTTCTCGCGTCGCTACCAGTTGGCTGGCGGAGCAACGAGCGAGTTCGAGGAAGACTGGGCCGACTATATCGGCGGCATCTACGGCGTCTGCTTGCGCCAGGTCTCACCGGAAACCATCGTGCGCAAGTCCGAGCTCGTCGCCTCGATCGAACGCCTCCTCGCTAGCCCAGCGGCGGACGATGCCACTTGGCGGGAGCGTCTTCGTCAGGAGGTCGATGAGCTCGACATACTCGAGCGTGAATTCAGTCCGGACTACGACCGTACTCGATTTGGCCGACCACCTTCGCGCGATCGACTCATTGGTGCGACGCGCGAGCGATTTCCGGAACTGTTCGCCGAGGTCGGAGCGCATGGTGGGTGATGTCGACGTCGCCGCTACAGCGGCATTGATTGGCGAGCCCGCACGGGCGGCGGTTCTGTTGGCGCTCATGGAAGGCGAGGCGCTACCAGCGAGCGAGCTTGCCAGCCGCGCCGGTATCGCGCCATCGACCGCAAGTGTGCATCTCGCCAAGCTGCGCACGGGCGGTCTCGTTTCGGCCGAGCGCCGTGGCCGCCAGCGTTATTTCCAGATCGCCGATCCGGCGGTCGCGGCTGCACTCGAAGCACTATCGGTGATCGCGCCGGCACGTCCGGTGCGATCGCTGCGTGAAGCGAGCGCCAGTCATGCAATTCGGGACGCTCGCACTTGCTACGACCATCTCGCCGGACGCCTCGGCGTTGAGCTGGCCGCTGCCCTCGAGCGCAGCGGAGTCCTTGTCTATGGCGCAACGAACTACCTGCTCGGACCGGACGCAGAACAGTTACTCAACGGTTTCGGGATCGACGTCGCCAAGCTAGCCAGGCTGCGTCGGCCACTCGTGCGCCCGTGTCTCGATTGGAGTGAGAGGCGCCGCCACGTCGCCGGAGCCCTCGGCGCGGCGCTCGCGGATCGGCTATTCGAGCTTGACTGGTTGCGGAGGCGTCAGAGGAACCGCTCAGTCGAGATCACAGCTGCGGGGCGCACGCTGCTTGCCGCCGAGTTCGGAATCGAAATGCCACCAGTGGGTCGCGGGTAACGACTCGCGAGCCGCAAGACCGGCATCCCTGACTGACTACGCGGGGTCTGCGGCGTTCGAGCGGGGGCGCGCGGTGACGATCTCAATGATGAGAAGAGCGAGCGCCGCCGGCAACAGGATCAGGCCGCCCTCGAACGTGAGCACAGGACACGCGACGACCGCCAGCGCAGCCAGCATGGCCCTTGCGCCCCGGGACGGAAAGAGTCTCCTCAGCGCGACTAGCGCGGCGATGCCGAAAACCCATACAAGCGCAATGAGCCAGAACCCGCCATGAGTTAGGACAAGCGCAGCAATCAATCCGATCACTGCGAGAATGCCGGGGATGGAGTATCGGGAACGAAGCCGTACCATCATCAGGCCAGGCCTTTCGAATTGAGCTCGGCGCGCGCCGACTCGCTTTTCCCAAGCTTGAGGCCCATCCCGCGCAGAATGCGGTCGCTCTTCGCGAACTGGATCTGGTCGTATTGCACGACCTGAATGCGGTTGCCGAACGGGTCGCGGAAGTCGAGGCGGTGGCCGGGCAGGATCTCGACGCCGGCTGCCTCGAGCACGCGTCGCGCGGCCTCCTTGTCGTCGACGACGAGACCGAAATGACGCTCGAGGTCGTCAGTAGGTCCCGACGGGTCCATAAGGGCGATGAACTGATCGCCGAGGTCGATGAAGGCCGCACCCGGCTCCTCCTCCTGAAGTTGGATGTCGAACAGCTGGCGCCAGAAGAGGACAGCTTGGGTGACGTCGTCGACCTCGAGCGCAAGGTGGTTGATGCCGACGAGCCGCGGTTTTGTGCTCTCACTGCTCATGCCTGCTCCCATTCGTAGTAGCGACCGTGGCCAAGATGTAGCGCGCCGGCCGGAACGTCGTTCGTTTCGCTCGGGGGCTGGGCCAGCGGCGAGTGCTCGAGCAGCCAAAAGGCCAGCTCGACGGCCGGTCCGATGCTGAGCGCGAAGGCCACAGTCCCGACGCCGAGGGTACCGCCGAGCGCAAATCCGAAAGCTAGGGCGCAGATCTCGAGCCCGGCGCGGACAACGCCGATTCGGAAAGGCGTTCGCCTGGCGCCGACGACCATCAGCGAGTCCCGCGGCCCGGCTCCGAGATCCGCGCCCAGGTAGAGGCCCGTGCCGACGCCCATCAGCGCCAGCCCGGCTAGAAGCAGCCCGACCCGCACGACGAGCGGCTCCTGCGCAAGCCCCGTGATCGCGTCGGGCGAGGTGAGCAGTTGAACGAAGCTGCCGACCAGAATGGCGTTGGCCACTGTGCCTACCCCGATGCGGGCGCCGAGCCCCGCGGCGAAGATGACAACGATGACGCTGACGGCGATGTTCGCTTCCCCGAAGGACAGCCGAGTGTGATTGGCCAGCCCCTGGTGGAGGACATCCCACGGTGAGAGGCCGAGGCCCGATTCGAGCAGGCAAACGATTCCGGCCGCGAAGATCAGCAGCCCGCCGATCAGCACTGCAAGGCGAGTTGCAAGCCCGCCTCGCAGTCGCGGCGGCACGCGCATGAACTAAAACCCGAGCGCTTCCGGGATAAGGATGAGCGTCGTGCGCCCAGCGATCGGTTCCCGCTCGTAGATGACGAGCTTGTTGACCCCGCTTCCGGGCGCATCGCCGGCTTCACGCACTCGCACGTCCTCGAGAGGGAACGCAACTTGGTAGACACGCCGAATTGCTGCGTCGAGATCGGGCACGATCTTGTTCGCGCCCGCGACCCAGATCACACGACTCGGACCCCAGACATACGGCCCCTGGCGGCTGCCCATGGCGTCGCAGCCGACGACCTGCCCGGTCCGAGCGATCGCCTGAACCCCACCGAGGAACACGTCGGCGAAGATCACGTTGCGCTTGCGAACCGCCAAGCGGCGGTCGGCATCATCTTCGGCAAGCCACTCGGCGTTTCCATAGCGCACGTCCTGCGAAGCCTCCAGGGCATCGACCAGGCCGATCTCCTCGAGCGTCGTCGACCCGCCGTGGGAGACGAGCGCGCCGTTCGGCAGCAGTTCACGCACGGCCTCCAATGCCTCGTTCGGGCCTCCGACTTCTCGGGCGTCGAAGCCCCGCGTCTTGAGTGCGCGGAGCAAGGGCTCGTCGATCGCCGGTAACAGAGACGTAGCGGAGACGTGCTCGACCATCTTGCAGACATGAATACCTGAACCCGATCGTTGTTCTACACTTCTGTTTGCGATGGCAGATATAAGCGAATCCTTCAGGTGGATCGGCGTCGAGCTGCGCCACCTGGTCGCGCTCCGCACCGTCGCCGAAGAGGGCTCATTGGCCGGCGCCGCTCGGCGCCTCGGCTATAGCCAGCCGGCGGTTAGCCAGCAGCTCCAGACACTTGAGCGCCTGGTCGGCTCGCGACTGGTCGAACGGAGAGCGGGCGGCCGTGAGGTGACTCTGAGCGAGGCCGGGCAGCGTGTGCTGCTGCACGGCGCGGCCATGCTGGCGCGCGCGCAAGCCGCCGATGCCGAGTTGCGTGCACTTGAAGACGGCTCCGCAGGCAGTCTGCGCCTCGGCACGATCCCGAGCATCGGAGCGCGGATCGTTCCCGAGCTGTTACGTCGCTTCGGAGAGCGAGCACCGGCGATCGAGATCGAGCTTGTGGAAGACGCATGGGACGATCGCCTACTTGATCAGCTTGAGGCAGGCGAGCTCGAGTTGGCCTTCGGCTTTCCGCCGTTGCGCGATGGCCCGTTTAACTCCGTCGAGCTGCTAGAAGACCCCTACGTCCTCCTCGTAGCTGCCGACTCGCCGCTCGCGGCCGCAAAGCGGACTCTTAGCCTGCGCCGGCTCGCCGACATTCCACTCATCGTCTGCAGCCAGAGCGAGGCTGCCGATGCATTCTGCCGCGCCCATGGGATCGCTGCGCAGATCCGTTACCGGATCGATGACAACGCGACGCTGGTGGGCCTCGCGGCCGCCGGACTCGGCGCGGCGTTGCTGCCCCGGCTTGCGGTCGATCCGTCACGGACCGATGTCGTTCAGGTGGAGTTGGCGACGAAGCCGCCGCCGCGGTTGATCGTTCTGGCTTGGCACGGTGACCGCGAGCAGACCGCGTCAGCCCGCGCGTTGGTCGAGCTCGCCGGGGAAGTCTGCGCTGACCTCTTCGTCAGCACGGAGAGAGTCATTCATTAAATTCCCACGCATCGGTCGTGGGGTGCGATTGCCACCCGTGGGTGGAGCTCACGTCAAGCGAAATGGCGGTTCTTTGCCGACCCACGAGGCGACCCCGCAACAGACCTATCGACCCCCGGAGCGTCAATGCGGTCCGGCTGCCGGGACCCTTAGTCCGCTACCACGCGCACCGAACTAAATTGGGCACGTGGTCGTAGTGCCTGAGGAGCGGACGCAGCCCTCGGGTTGAGCACATTCGCCAGTAGCGCCTCCCGGAAGGCACCCGACACCTTCCAAGGGAGTACCCTGGCGGTCCGTCGATCATCCCCTCGGCTGGACGAGCGCATCAGGCTAAACCCCAGTAGGACAAGGTAGACGGCGCCCGCTCCCTTGAGGACAGAGAACGCGGCGGCCGACTCTGCGATCAATGCGGCCAGCCCGAGGACGGCCGACCACCGTCGGACTCTAGGCCCACACAGCGGAAGCTGCAGGAGGCGGTTAGCACCGGCCGTCCAAGGCTAGTTCACCGGTTGGAGGTGTGAGATCAGCTCGCCGTCGAGGACCGCGTGCAAGGCGAAGCCTGCAGGCTCGTCGGCGAGTTCGATTTCGTTCGAACCGATGTTCAGTCGCGCCTGCATGAAGGTGCTCGGAACGGTTAGCACAGTACAGCCCACGAGGTCGCCGCTGATCATGCGGTGGACGTGACCAGCAACCAACCGCCGCACCTGCCGGTGGCGTTCGATCACTTGGCCGAGCGCCCGTCGATCTGCGGCAGGTAGACCGAGCTCGTCCCACGCCGGCACCCCGGTGACGAGGGGTGGATGGTGCATTGCGAGCAAGGTTGGCAGCCCTGGCACTGAGCCAAGTTCGGCGTCGAGCCAGGCGAGCCGGTCGGCGTCGAGCGCGCCAGGATCCTCGCCTGGGCGCGTGGTGTCGAGTACGACGAGCCGCAATGGGCCGAGATCGACTGAATACTGCACCGGTTCGCCGGCAGCGCCGGGTACGCCGAAGTGGCGATGAAGGGCTCGACGGTCGTCGTGGTTGCCAGGCAGCACGTACAACGGCGCCCGAAGGGGCGCAAGGAGCTCGCGCACGTACTCATATTCGACATCGGTGGCGTGCTCCGCGAGATCGCCTGAAACAAGGACCACATCCGGCTGCGGACGCAGCGCGCTAACGGACTCGACTGCCGCCGCGAACCCGACCGCGGGATCACGGTCAAACCCCTCGGCACCGATGTGTGGATCGCTCAGTTGTGCGAGGAGAAATGGACGGATCATGGCGTGACATCATCGCGGACCAGCTCAGTACAGAGTGCTCAGCGGGTCCTGACGACCGTTTGCCGCAGCTCGTCATAACCGGATGCTTTCGACAAGAACTGGCTTCCGGTATCGGGCCGCTTCCATCTTCTACCGAATCGAGCAGAACCCGAACAACATCATCAAGCTGGGCCTGAGCCCCGCTTGGTCGACGACGGAAGACCCTCTCTTTGAGGGATCTTGAGCAGGATTAGTCTCGAGCGTCACCCTGCGCATCCCCGGCTGAAGATCGAACTCTGAGCATTCCGGCGCGCTGCTGTGACTCTTCGCGGCTTTACATGTGCACAAAGGAGCGGCACATTCCACCACCCGTGGTAAAAACTAGTGAGTGGGGATCGTCGATCTGCGTGGGCGGGAGGAAGAGCCAGCTGTTGCCGCTCTCCTCGCAGCGGACAAGCTGGAGGACGGTTTCCTCGTCGGTTGGGAAGACGAGGACGGGCTCGTCGCGTGCGCGCGGCTTGTCCGGCACTCGGCGGAGGAGGTTCGGCTCGGACCGCTGATGGTCATCCCAGCCGCGAATCGTGCAGCGGTGGGCCCAGCGCTTGTAAATGCGCTCGCCGCGATGGCGAACGCGACGCGCCTTGAAGCTGAGGCTGAGGAGCAGGACCTCTTCTGGCTTGAACGCTGCGGGTTCAACGTCGACGGCTACCTCGAGGGCGGTCGCGTTCGATGTATTCGCAACCTCACCCCTACGGCCGCTCCGTCCGAAGCCGTCGTAGCAACGAGCCTGGTCGACGTTGAGCGCGCGATCGCAGACGCGTGGGGTCGTGACACGTCGGACAATCCGAACGAATGGTCGGAGGAGAATGCCGCGCGCGGCCAGTGCGACGTCACTGCGCTCGTCGTTCGCGACTTGCTGGGTGGCGACATCCTCATCGCAAACGTCCTGCGCAATGGCAAACGCGTCGAGCGTCACGCGTGGAATCGGCTGCCCTCGGGGTTGGCGCTCGACCTGACACGGACCCAGTTCCGAGAAGGCGAAACGTTCGAGGAACCGACCGTTCAAGAACCGCTGGCGATCGCTGCGTCGCCAAAGCGGTACGAACTGCTCGCCCGGCGAGTGCGTGCTGCGCTTAGAGTCGAGCACGGCTCGTGACATCCAGGCGTCATGGCCGCTAGATCGGCGTCCCCGACCGATTCGGCACGATGTCCGGGTGGGCTCGATGCGCCGCCCGCATCCCGACGACACGCGCCAGCGCATGCACATGGAAGGCGACCTCTTGCTTGTCGGCGGGGTGCAGCTGAGGCAGCACCGCAAACTCGCGCGCGAACTGACCCGCGAGCCTGATAAGCGCCCGCTCTTCGTTCGTGAGTCCCTGCTCGGTACTGATATTCATCCGCTCCTCCTCCGCTGTCGAGAGACGATTCGCCGCCGACTGGATTTCTGGCCTCTCCGATCACGCGCTCACAGCCGGCGCAGGCCATTTCCACCTCAGTAGACGGTACCTCGAGCCCAGTCTGGGCACCGCCTGTTGCGCGCCGAAGTGCCGTAGTCCTTACGCTTATCGCCACTGCGGTCGCGATGCTGGACGACGGCATAGGTTCGCTGAGCTCGACGACGCTTCGATGCCGAGCAAAGCATTCTCCCTCTACCGTGATCTATGTGCTGGATCAAGAAGTCTGGATTGGTCAGCTCGAACGCGAGCGACGACGGTACCGAGATGGCGAGCGTCGGTTGTCGTTGGAGTCCAGGCGGCGGGAGCGCCAGCTGATGCGAATGGGTAGTGACGCCCGGGGCGCGGCGGTTGGCAGCGCTCATGCTAGGGCGCCGAGACGACGCTGTCGTCTGGCTCAATTGCGCGGCCCAGGATTACCGCGCGAGCGTTGCTCTGGCCCCGTCTGGCGTCTGAGGGCGCTACATCGGAGCCTTAAAGTCGCGGCTGATCGCCGAAGACGCGCGTGGTGCCCGCCATGACGCCAAATGGATCGTTGCCTCCGGCGCCTCGGAGACAGAGTCGCCGATCGGTCGCTACGCCGCCTGCCTAGCCCACCTCGTCCGTAAGAACAATGCGATGGCATCAATGACGGCCCGTGCTCTTGCGCCCGAGTTCCCATCCGACGTTGCCAGAGGACTGATCGCCTTGGCAGAGACCGACGGCGCCGCCTATCGGTTGGCTATCGCGAGCGTGCTTGAATCGTTCGAAACGCGTCGCCGGTACCTTGAGGGCATTCCGGTCGCCGATACCGTTATCACTCTTCAATCCTCGCTCGCCCGCGAGCAATCGGAGGTCCCACTGCGGTCGCCACTCCTGCCGGCCTAACAACGGAGATGATTTGACAGGGACGGATTCGCCTTACGATGTGGGCAAGTGCAGGGACGGTCGAGGTCACCGTTCGATGGAAAGAAGACGAAGGTTCCGTTAACCAAGGCCCTTTTATGGTTAACGTTAGCGCGCTGAATCCGGAACCCTCGCGTTTTCCAATTTCTCGTGGCCGCGCCAGTTGATTCGGTTGGGCACGGTTGCACCGAACGTTGAACGCGCCGTCCGCTCACTAAGGCCATCGGCGGCGCGCTCCGCCCCGCCGGCGTCTATCTGGTCCGACGGCCCCATGGGCAGGTCTGGGGTCAAGCTGAACCCCTACCGCCAATGATTCCCATGCGTCGGCTGAGCTTCGGCCTGTCGCGCCAGCTGTGGGTCATCGAGGCCGGGGTCTTCCTCAACATGCTCGGCTACGGCGCTGTCTTTCCGTTCGAGATCATCTACCTGCACGAGGCGCGCGGTTTCAGCCTCGGCGTCACCGGACTCGTCGTCGGGCTCGTCAGCGGCGTCGCCATCTTCGTTGCCCCGGTCACTGGCGCGGTCATCGATCGGGTCGGTGCCCAGGCCACGACGGTCGGCGCCGGCCTGGCTCTGGCCGGCGATTACGGGATCCTCGCGTTCACTACGACCCCGACGATGGCCTTCGCCGGAAGAAGCAGCGCCAACCCGCTGACCGCGGAGTGCGAGGGCATAGGCACGCCTCCATTCTCCAGCCCATCCCGACGGATCGCGCTGCGCGACGCGGGTGCGCTGAGTCGGGGATCATTCGCGGACGCTGAGACAGGCGACCGCGCTATCACAGGTCGCGCTCACCCCGACTGACCGACTGACCCGACTAAACACACGCGGCCTTGCAGAGCCAGCGGCTCGACAGCATGTCCGAACGCCTTCATCTCTGAACCGTTCGCGTATTCGTTGACCGCCTTCGCTCGCTTGAGCAAGCCTTCCGAGCGGCGCCCTACGAGTCGTTGTACGTCCAGCTAGCTTCACAGCGAGACCCCTCAGGGAACATTCCCGCACTCAATGTCAGGCTCGGCTGGTGGTGGCGTCTGATCGACGACGCAGACTCGGGTCGGCGGCGGCTGACTCTATTCCCGGATGTCGACTGTTTGCCGACTTGCCAGCGTTGTGTCGCCGCCGCCTTCCCGAGACCGCCGAGCGTGACTTGATAGCAGCTTGGCAGCTGCCTCGATTGAGGCTCGTCCGCTCGCCGGTCGCCCCTGCTGCTGAAGGAGGCGGTCTGCATGATCGTTGTTGGTGTGGACGTACACAAGCAGTCGCTGACGGCGGTCGCCGTCGACGAGGTCGGGCGTGCGATCGCGGAGGCCACGACGGCCGACGCCGCCGGGTTGCTGGCCTGGTCGGCGTCGCTTCCGGGTGAGCGGCTGTGGGCGCTCGAGGACTGCCGGCAGCTGACCCGCGTGCTTGAGCGGACGCTGCTTGCGGCGGGCGAGCGGCTGGTGCGTGTACCGCCGAAGCTGATGGCGCCGCAACGCCGCGCCAGCCGGATGCGGGGCAAGTCCGATCCGATTGACGCGCTCGCCGTCGCCCGTGCTGCCTTGCGCGAGCCTCGCCTTGGACCATCCGCGTCCCGGTGAGCGACGGCTGCGCGAGCTGAAACTGCTGGTCGATCACCGCGACGACGTCGTCGACGAACGCAGGCGCGCTCAGCAGCGGTTGCGCTGGCACCTGCACGAGCTCGACCCGCAACTCGCTGTCGCTGCCGGTGCACTCGATCGAAGGATCTGGCTCGACCGCCTCGCTCGCCGGCTCGCCCGGCAGGAGCAGTCGGTGCAGGTGCGGATCGCGCGCGAGCTCGTCGGCTGCTGCCGCAGCCTCACACGAATGATTCTCGAGCGCGAGCTGAGCTGGAGGAACGCACTGCAGAGACGGCGCCGGCACTGCTGGCGCTGCCCGGCTGCGGCACGCTCAGTGCCGCCACGCTGCTCGGCGAGATCGGACCGATCGAGCGCTTCGAGACCGACGCCCAGCTCGCCCGCCACGCAGGCGTCGCCCCGCTCGAAGCCAGCTCCGGCAAAAACCGCCGCCACCGCCTCGACCGCGGCGGCAACCGACAACTCAACTGCGCCCTCCAGCGAATCGCGATAACGCAGGGCGCGTCCACCCACCCGCTCGCGCTTACCTTGAGCGCAAGCAGAGCGAGGGGAAGAGCCGACGCGAAGCCCTCCGCTGCCTCAAACGGCAACTCGCCCGCACCGTCTACAGGACCCTCAAAAACGAGCCGCTCTTGACATTTCGGGCGCGACGGTGGCCTCGGCTGGGCCGGGTTTCTATCGGTCGCGCTCGGTGGCGGCGTGCCTGCCGCAAGGCGCAATCGGGCGCAGGGGAGTAGTGAGGTCTCGTTTCAGCCGCGTTCGGGCCCGGTGCAGACGTACTCGGACAATGTTCACGGGTGTGCCCGTGACGACGGCGATTTGCTTTGGTGTCAGGCCCTCCCACGCCGTCAGCATCACCATTTCCCGCTGGCGCTCCGGTAGCGCCGTCAGCCCCGCGCGGAGGGCGGCCGAGCGCTCGTCTTCGACCGGCGCGTGCGGAGGGTGCGCGCTGCGCAGTTCACCCGCGAGACGCTCCACCAGCGCATGGCGGGAATGACGTCGGCTCGCGCCCTTCAAGAGTAGATTGCGGGCGACGCCGAACAGCCACGGCCGAGCCCGCTCACCCGTCGGAATCGCATCCAGCTTCCGCCAGGCGATCAGGTAGGTCTCTGCCAGCACGTCGGCGGCGTCCTCGGCGCTCTGGGAGCGGCGCATGATGTACGCGAGCAGATCCGTGCGGGTGTCGCGGAAAAGCTGCTCGAAGGCCTCACGTGAGTCTGCGGAAACGTGGCTCACGAGCCGCCGCTCGCCAGGAACTGCTCGTACTTCTGCGCCAGCTCCTTCTGCGGAAGACTTCGCCACTCGCGGTGCGCCCGCTCCTGCGCCATCCAGTCCGGGTCGCTCGACCAGCACTTGCCGCCGCCATAACCGCTCGCGAGCAGGTGCTCGACGCGGGCGCGATCGCCGGCCAGTACCGCGTCCCGGTAGGGCAGCATCCATCCGAACAGCGTCCCGGCCTCGGCGCCCGGATCGTTGGCAGCAGACGGGTCAGGGTGCGGATCCTCGTCCGTGACGGCTTTCCAGCGCGGCGCCTGCGCGATCGTCTGCGCTGCCCGCGCCGTCGCGTTCACATCACCGGCAAATGGCCGCCGTCGCCAGCTCTGCACCCACGCGCAGAAGGCGCTCGCGGCGAACCAGCCGTGGAGCGCACCCGTCGACACCAGCTCGCCGTCGGTCGCGAAGCGAAACTCTTCGGAGATCAGGAAGTCACGCCACGATCCGTACCCGACGGGGTAGGGGATGTCTGAGGCGACCTGAAGAGCCACCGCCCGGAAGTCGTGCGCGGCAGGATTCAGCTCCTCGCCTGGGCCGCCCATCGCCACTTCAGGCTTCGTCGGGAACAGGCCTGTGTGCGCGCCCCGCATGACGGCGGCGGTCGCGACGGCCGCGCTGATCGCGAGCATCCCCGCCGCGACGACGAGCACCGTGCGCCGGCGGCCAGACGATCGCCTACGTGTCGCCCGCGGCGCCGGCCCCGGCCGGCTGGTAATGGCAGCGCCGATCTCGTCCAGCGCGGCCTCGATCCCCTCGCTGGCTAGAGCCGAGCGCACGACCGGGTCACACGCCTCCAACAGCTCAAGGGAGCCGCTTGCCCGTCTCGAATCACGCTTCATCGCCAGCCTCCTCTGCTCGGGGTTCTGCCCCTACATCCCGCGCAGGTCGCGATTCATTACACCGGGTTCGTATGTGTGTCGAGGGCGTCGTCCGCTTGGGAATGCCAACGCCGCACCGGGGGCACTGACCGCCTCGAGAGTTAAATCGCGGGAAGCAGACGTCTCAGTCGCATCCCCAACGCTACACCGACTCAGCGCGAAGAAGTCCAACTTCGAGGGACATTTGTGAACGCTGGCGCAGCGGAGCGTCTTTATCTCCGCAGCCGATGTCGGCGTTGCACGTTCATGGGCCACTTGACATATGCCGATGTCAGAATATGATGAAGCCGTGGCCCGCTCCTCCACGACGTCGGACGTCTTCAACGCAGTTGCCGAGGTGCGGCGACGCGAGATCCTGGACACGCTGATCGCGGGCGAGAAGGCGGTCGGGACGATCGTGAACGACCTCTCGATGTCCCAACCTCAGGTCTCGAAGCACCTACGTGTGCTCAGCGAGGTCGGACTCGTCAGCTGCCGGGCGGAGGGACGTCGTCGCCTGTACCGCCTGGAACCCGCTCACCTACGGCCGTTTCACGACTGGTTGGCCAAATACGAGCAGGCGTGGAACGACCGACTCGATCGGATGGACGACTACCTCAAAGAACTCCAACAACAAGGAGAGCCGCAGTGACACCTAATCGGCATGGGTCGTCAGTCATCGAATTCCCGAACGAACTCGAGATTGTCACCACTCGAGAGTTCGACGCTCCGCTCGAACTCGTCTTCGACGTATTCACGAAGCCGGAGCATGTGAGCAAATGGTTCGCTCCATTTACATGTGAGGTGACGGAGTGCTCGATCGACCTGCGCGTCGGAGGGAACTACCACATCGTCTTCGTGACCGAAGACGGAATCGAGTGCTCGTTTCGGGGAACCTACTTGGAGGTCGAGCCGCCGACCCGGACCGTCGCAACGTGGCTATTCGAAGGATGGCCGGATGCGGACGCCGTCGAATCCGTGGATCTGCAGGAAACGGACGGAGTCACGAAGCTGACGATGAAGCTAGCGTTCCGCGACCAGGCTGGCCGTGACCACATGACCAAGTCCGACGGTCAGGAAGACAGTTTCAACAAAATGGAGGATTACTTGAGGTCACTGCTCGAGCAAAAGGAAACTGTCTCAGGGTAGTTGAGGCTCGAGCCAGACTCCAAAGCCTGCTTCAGGCGTCATTCCGAAACGCTGGCGGATCCGAGTGACTCGTAGTCCGGGTCCCCACGTTCTCTGTGTAAGACTCGGGGAGCGGCTCGAGACCCGTCTCGGGCGCACCGCGAGTGGAGGTGGGCATCCGACGTAGCGCTGAGTCTTGCGCCCACCCAAGGGTCGCCGAGATCGCGGCGAGTGACGACGACCTGAAGGGGGTCTTATGAGTGGTTACGCGGTTGCGCACCTCGACGAGATCGACGAGATGGACGACGGGCGCGAGCCATGGCGACCCGTCCGGCACCACTTCGGCATCACGGCCTTTGGTGTCAACGCCTGGACCGCCCGTGACTCGGGCGACCGGATCATCAACGAGCACGACGAGTCGGACGACTTGAACGAGGAGCTGTACGTCGTGTTGCGGGGGCGCGCCACCTTCGAGCTCGACGGGGAGCGGGTGGACGCGCCAACCGGGACGCTCGTCTTCGCACGCCCCGGCGTGAAGCGAACGGCGTTCGCCGAGGAGCCCGAAACGACGATTCTCGCGCTCGGCGGCATCCCGGGAAAGGCGTACGAGCCCGACGGCTGGGAACTCTGGGCCCCGTTCAGGCCCCTTTACGAGAAGGGCGAGTGCGCCGAGGTGGCTGACCGCTTACGCGGACTGGTCGAGGCTCATCCGCGGTACGCCGAGTTGTTCTACAACCTCTCCTGCTGCGAGAGCCTCGCCGGCCGGACGACTGACGCGGTCGACCACCTCCGGCGCGCGATCGACATGTCGGAGCGGTTTCGCGCTTACGCAGAGGACGATTCGGACTTCGATCCGATCCGCGACGAGCCCGCGTTCAAGGAACTGATCGGCCGCTAGGTATCAACCCGAACAGCACCGTTCAGAGCCACCGCCCTCATCCATCGACCGCTGGCCGGCGGAGCGACGGTCTAGTTCAAGCGCATCCAGCTGCTTGGGAATCACGGCTCGTGAGATCCTGGAGTCGGGCCGTCGAGTAGGTCTTTGAGACTTTCAGGAGGGTTTGAAAAAACGGCGATGTGTAACTAGACAAACCCACTAGGCTCCTTCAGTCTCCACCGTAACCGGCAAAGTTCAAGGGAGAGCGTGGATGGGGAGCCGAGATGACTGACAAAAAGAAGAAGAGTCCAACCAGAGAACAACGCGGCGCTCCGCCGCGCGCAGTGACGGGGGGAGGACCACCGACAGGGCGTGCTCGATGCCCGCTATGCGGAGCGCCGCCCGGAGTGCATCTGCCATCTTGTCCGGCGCTGAAAAAGAAGGATTAGGGCTCACTGCTCGCTCGCAAAGTTGTCCCATCGTTCAGAGAACAGAGCGGTTGCGAGTACCCAGATGATCTCGGCCAGCACGCTTGTAACTGCGAGTCCGAAGGCCGCTCGCCGCATGAAGGTCGCGTGGCCGAGTCCTCCAATGGGCTCCAACAGGAAGGGGATTGCTCCCAACAGACAGATGATCCCGGCGTTATACGCCCACCGCCCCCGGTCATTCCAGCGGTTATGTCGCAGCAGCGAAACCCGCTGTTCCAGGCGCATCATCTCTCGCCTTTCGGGTGAAGCCTCCCCGTACCACATCGTTAACTCAGACGGCGTAACGAGCCATCTCCGCGCCCAGAAGGTCAGCTGGACAGAGGCGATGAGAGATATGCCCGCAGCCACCAACAGGAACAGGGCCAAGTTCGGATGCCTACCCAAGCGTTCCGACTGCAAGACGAACACGACCATTCCGAAACTTGCGGCAGCGAAGCGGAGCTGCGATTGAACCCATGCTTTCAACCGCGCTCGATTGACCTAGCGGAAACGGAACATCCCAGTCGGGCGCCTCCGCATAGACCGTATCGTCCTTCGCCGTCATTGTCCGTCCGATGGGTTTGTCATAGTTTGGGTATGAGCAAGACGACAGTGCTGACCCTCGCCAAGCAGGTCAAGACCGAGGCCGACGCCTACCGCTACATGGAATCGCTCCGCTGGCCGGACGGCCCCATCTGCCCTCACTGCGGGAGCATCGACAAGCATTACTTCCTCACCCCGAAGACGAAGGACGCCGACAACGTTGGAGCGCGGAAGACCCGCACTGGGCGAATGAGTCAGCGGCGCGTCTGGAAGTGCCGCGCCTGTCGCAAGCAGTTCTCGGTCATCACCGGCACCGTCTTCCACGGCACGAAGGTCCCGCTCCATACGTGGCTCATGGTCGTGTTCGAGATGTGCGCCAACAAGAACGGGATCGCGGCCCGCGAGATCGAACGGAAGTACGGGGTTGCGCCGAAAACCGCCTGGTTCATGACTCACCGGCTCCGTGAGGCGATGCGCGAGAAGGCACCGCACACGCTCCTGAGCGGCACCGTCATCGCCGACGAGACATGGATCGGCGGAGACCCGAAGAACCGGCATGGACACAAGCGCGGGCGAGGCGGGCAAGGTCGCACCGAGAAGACCCCCGTCATGACGCTTGTCGATACCGACACCGGACGGACGCGCTCTCGCGTGATCCCGAACGTCACCGGCAAGACGCTCCGCAGCGTCATCGCCGAAGAGGTCGCGATGGAAGAGACCATCCTCTTCACCGACCAGGCTCACGCCTATGACGCGTTCACGGGCGAGCTTGCAGGACGGCGCAGCGTCAACCATCACATCGGTGAGTACGTCGGCCTTGACGGTGCCTCGACGAATATGGCCGAGACGTTCTTCTCGCAGTTGAAGCGGTCGCTCGATGGGACGCATCACCACGTCTCCGTAGAGCATTTGCCCCGCTACCTGACCGAGTTCGACTTCCGCTACTCCACCTGCAAGATGAGCGACACGGAGCGGATGAGCCTGCTCATGGGTCAGGTCAGCGGCCGGCGACTCGCGTACAAGCGGCGCATGAACGACTGACCGCGCTCGGGCGTAGGATGTCGGTGTGCCCGAGATGGACGAACCCGTCAACGTCGATCTAGAACCGGACGACGCGCTACGCATCCTGCTCGGCGAGGAGCGCCGAGAGTCTGAGGATGACGACACGTCGGATGAGTCGGCTAGCGCAAACGCCGATTGAATACATCGAAGTAGCGCCGCCATCAGTGTGTGACACCCGCGACGGTTTCTAGCGCCGGGACGGCAGCCTCAATCGCAGCTATGGCTTCATCCGTCGGAGACCGGGCATCGGAAACGTCCCCGATGGCGATGAACGCATCCTCGGTTAGACGCCCCGCGTTCGCGTTCTGCTCCTCTTCGAAGAACGCATTGCGATTTTGCGGCCATGCCCCCTGATGCATCGAATCGAAGTCAGGAGGGACGCCCCGTAACAACTTGGCCCGCTGATAGCGCAACGTCGTGAGAGCTTCTTGGGCGGTGATTCGGTACTTGCGCTCTCTGTCCTCTGCCTCCCGGCTCTTTAACTGCTCGACTGATGGAGGCTTGATCGGTCGGCGTGGTCGTAGCCATTCATCGGGAATAAGAACATTGGCCGCGATTGCGGTAGCCCCATAAAACATAAGCGCGACGCCGACGAATAGAACCGCGCGATCAAGACCCGACAGGGGCGTCAGCAGCGTTGCGGCGAGACCCGCTAGCAAGCCAACCCCAGCCGCGATCGCAGAGACCGCGTAGGTAATGACGGCGACGATGAACGCCTGAGCGACGAACTTCGCGGCTTCGCGCATCCGGTGTCTAGAGTCGGGCAATCTCGGCCGGACTCTACCCTCGCGTGGGTTTGTCTAGTTACACATCGCCGAAAAAACTCCCCTGAGGACCATTATTGTTGTCGGTTCGACAACGCGCTGTAGCCCATCTTTCACTCAAGCCATAGGACCGTCGCGCACGCGACGCCCCTATGGCTTGAGAAAGCGCCGGTCACCGAGTTCGTTCGCATGCGCTGGCGGACGCCCATCCTTGTAGAGAATCGGGTCGAAGTCCTCTCGTGCTCGAGCTAGTACCGTCGGCGTGGGGGGAAAAGGGTTGTAGTACGGGTTCGGGTGCCCGCCAAAGCGAACGAGACTGCCGTCGAACCAGGCAGCAGGGGCGACATGCTCGACCAAGAACCGTCCCGAAGCGAGGGCCTCGACTCGCCAGTCCGGCCCGTCCGGGATGTGTTCGCGGTGGCCGGCGGAGAGCAGCTGCGCGCCGAACGCATCCGGCACGAGCCGATCCTCGAAAGCCTCGCGCTCCTGCACCAATGCGTTCATGTGCGGGATGTCAAGCCAGTCGCTTGGCAGTGACATCCCCAGAACGGCACCGACCCGAAGCGACCCTCGCTTCAAGAAGCCGTAGACAGTCCACGGCGCAGAGGCTCCCATCGCCTTGGTCAGGTGCCTCACCGACGATTGCCAGTCCTCTTTCGCCGCAGCACCGCCTTCGATAAGCCCCACCCGTCCGGTCCAGGCGGTGAGCGCGAACGTCCGGAAGCGATCCGGCGCAGCCGACGTCAACTGGACGACCCCGCCGCCGACCATGCTTGTTCCCTCGATCGCCTCGCGCAGGTAGCCCCGAACATCGTCTTTGGCGCCCAGCACGACGGGTGGGAGCAGGCTGACGACGAGCGACAGTGGAAGGTGAGGATCGTTGCCGCGACACCAAGCGATCCCGGCTTCGGCGGCATTCGCCAGCGCCTCGGGATCCGGCTTCCAGTCATAGCCGCCCTTCGCCCGCCGTACGCGTTCGCCGCGAACCCGCAGGTGACATTCGAAGAGGTCGACTTGCTCGGGAATCTCGGGAACGCCTTCCGGCACGTAGAGGTTGAACTCGCCATCGAGGCCTCGCGCTTGCAGGCCCTGCGCGATTCCCTGCAAGAGGCCGGCGAAATCATCCGGACCCTCGTCGATCCGTAAGAGCACACCTTGCGGCACGCGCGCGAACGAGCAGTAACCGGTCCGGAACTCCTCTTCGCCCGGCCCAGCCGCCTCGGCCTTCGCAAGACGAGGCTGCATGACCTCGCTCGTGGCCTGGGCAAGCGCCTTCAGCGCCGTCTCCGGCGGAGCGGAAGTAGCAAGAAGGAGGGCTATCGCCGGCTTCCGCTCGTTCGCCTCTCGCTCTCGCCAAGTCTCCCAAACAGACTCTGCGACTATCACCACAGCCCCATCGACGTTAGCGGCCTATCGCGAGATCCCTCAGGGGACATTCCCGCACTGTGAGTGTGCGGGTGTTCCATCTGGGGCTGTACGCGGAAATGTTAGGCCGGATCGAGCCATCGGAGGCGATGCGCGACCTCCGCCATTTCGCGCGGCGGAACCCACCGGGTCGGCGCCACGAAGAGCGGCCGTAGCACAGTTCGCTTAAGACAGGCGACAAGGTTTAGGTCCACCCACCCGAGGAACCGGCCCAGTCCGACGCCGTGCCGACGAAGCTGGACAGCCATCACCAGCCACGTGCAGGTGGCAACGGGGACGATCAGCCACAGGAGAACGCCACGGAGAAGAAGCAGCGCCAACCCGCTGACCGCGGAATGCGAGGGCGTAGGTACGCCTCCATTATCCAGTCCATCCCGACGGATCCCGCTCCGCGACGCTGGATCCCTGAGTGGGGGATCATTCGCGGATGCTGGCAGGCGACCGCGCGATGCGGCGCCGGACGTGCCGAAGCAATCGCTGATGGGCCTCGAGCGCAGCGACCGTCGACTCGGCAAGACGAAAGCAGCGATGTCGGCCCGCCGCCCGTTCGCTGGCAAAGACCCCCATCGAGAAGCTTCCACAGGTGACCGCTGGCAGTCGACGCCGTGCAGTTCGAAGGGGATGGTACGGACGCCGCCGGGCAGAACACGTACGCGAACCGAGAAGGGTGGATGAGGTGTGAGACGACAGCACCGAGCTCGTTGCCAGCCCGAGCTGTCAGCTCGGAATTCACCGCGTCGTACTCGATCAGGTTGGATACGAAGAGCATGCTGACGAGAGCTCGGGAGCGGGCCCTGAGGCGCAAATGGAAGTTCCGCTCCGACCTTGTGCAGTGTCGTTTGCTGGCGGCGAAACGCAGCCTCTTCCGTCTGCGGCGGCCGCATGGCTACGCTGATGAAGATGGCCACGCCCTCGAAGCTGCCGTTGATTGCCTGCTCGCTCAATGCGGACGGCCAGCAGGCACGCTTGATCGAGTGGGCCGAGCTGCTTGGGAAGGCGATGGCCAGCGAGCCGAGGCGGGGTGGAGTCCAGTACTCGTTTGCCGCCTCTGACCAGCTCGAGAAGCAAATCCGCGATCTGGCCGCCGCCGAGCAAAGCTGCTGCTCCTTCCTCGAGTTCGACATCTCCCACATCGGCGACCAGATCGAGATGACGGTCACAGCGCCGCCCCATGGGCTAGAGGCCCTCCACTTCATCTTCTCGACCTGAGGCAGCAAAAAGCCGCCGGGCCCCATGAGAACCGGCTGGAACGAGCCCATGTTAGACGCCTGACCCCTGGCTACATCCGATCCTAGAGCGTGACCGTGCTGCCTGACGTGGCTGTTGGTCGCAACACCTCCGCTCGTCGGCGGCGCACGAGCACTGGCGACGTGTCCGTTGTTCTCGCGGTTATCTTCGCGGCATGGCCAGCTCAGTGTGTCTCGCGACTGTGGAACGTGGACAGAAGAGAGGTCCCGCGTGGTGAACGTCGAGCTGCGCCCGGTTCGGCCGGACGAGAGCGATGAGCTCTACCGGGGCTATCGCGAGAGCGCTCTGGTCGCATACGCCCACGTGTTCCCGCCGGAGCTCTATCGCTTTCCTGACGACGACGTGCGACAGATGTGGCGTGAGCTCGTCAGCGAGAACGGACGTCGCCACCAGTTGTTCGTCGCCGAGGTCGACGGTGAGATCCTCGGTGCGATCGTCGCGACGCCGGAGACGCTTGAGCATCTGTTCGTCGTCCCCAGCTACTGGGGCACCGGTGTCGCCGATACGTTGCACGATGCCGCCGTCGCCCTTTCGCGGGCGAGTGGGGCGGACGTCTGTCGCCTCGAGGTACTCGAGGAGAACTGGCGGGCGCGCCGCTTCTACCAACGCCACAGCTGGGTTCGCGACGAGCGCCGCAGCGTCGCCCACTATCCCCCGCAGCTGGCCGTCGTCGGCTACACACTCTCGCTGTGATGTCGACCGGACGGCGACAGCCGAGAACGTAGCGGACGAGCACCGCAACCTGAGCCGGGCCGCGGCTCCGCGCTCGCCGAGTACATCCACGGTGCGCCGAAGGCGGAGCTACATATCCATCTCGAAGGAACGATCGCGCCGCACACGGCGCTGACGCTGGCCCAGCGGAACGGCATCGGTTTGCCGGCCGCCGACGAGAAGGGGCTGCGACGGTGGTTCGACTTCGAGGACTTCCCGCAGTTTGTTGAAGTCTTCGTCACGATCGCCGGCTGCCTGAAGACGGCCGCTGACTATGAGCTCGCGGTTGTCGATCTGGTCGCCGAGCTCGCAGGCCAGAACGTGCGCTATGGGGAGGTCACCTTCTCTCCAGGCACAGCCGAGTACTTCGGCGTCGCCTCGGATACTTACCTCGGCGGGCTCAGCCGCGGCCGTGAGTGAGCTCTTGCCGAGCATGGCGTCGAGATCAACTGGGTGTTCAACATCGTCCGCCGCTGGAGCGACGACGCGCGCACAGTGCCGATGGCCGACTACGCCACGGAGGCGGCGATCGAGGGCAAGGCCGATGGCGTCGTCGCGCTTGGGCTCGCCGGCCGTGAGGACGGCACGCCACCGGAGCAGTTCGTCACCTACTTCGCCCGTGCACGCGAGGCTGGCCTCCGCAGCGCGCCGCATGCCGGCGAGCTGGCCGGGCCGGACAGCGTTTGGGGCGCGCTCGAGGCGCTTGGCGCCGACCGCATCGGCCATGGCGTGCGCACGGTCGAGGACGCGGACCTGTTGGTCCATCTAGCCGAGAATGAGATCGCGCTCGAGGTCTGTCCGACGAGCAACGTACGCCTCGGTGTTTATCCCCGCTATGCCGACCACGCGCTCCCGCTGCTTCTCTCCGCTGGTGTCCCGGTCACGATCGGCTCCGACGACCCGCCGCTGTTCGCGACGACGCTGACCGAGGAGTTACTGCTGCTGCCGTCGGCATTCCGCCTCGACGTCGCCGCCATCGACGCGATCCTGTTGGCGCCGGTGCGTCACTGCCTCCTGCCGACTGCTCGCCGAGCCGCCCTGGAGGCCGATTTCGCGCTCGCGCTGAAGGAGGCGCATCTCGGCTCCGGTTGCTGAGGCCGACTGCTGGAGAGCGAGGCTCCGGCGCGGCCCGCTGCCACTCCTAAAGCGCGTGCTGCAGTGGCAAGTCGCCGCGCTGGCCCTGAGCGATCACCTTCCGATGGCGACACGAGAAAGCGCGCTGTGGTGCTGCGGCCGGCCCGGCGAGCCAGCGCAATGGACTGCTTGCCAGGGCCAGTTTCTGTGAAAACCACGAGCGACTGCCCGGAATAGCCGACACGTGAACTGACCGTCGTCGAGCAGAGACCTCTGATGCGCAAACCGTGCCGGGCGGCCGTCGCGGATGACGCAGCGATCGTGGCCGGCGTGACGCGGGAAGAGGCTTTGGATCACGAGCCCGAGCGCCTGGAGAGTCTGACCTACGTAACGCATCATGATGTCGGTCTCGATGTTGACGGCATCGCCGATCTGGCGATCGAGGACGGTGGTGTTCGCCGCCGTGTACCTGACTATCGAGACCGCGAAGGTCGTGTCCGTCTTCGCGATTACCGTCAGGCTGACGCCGTCAACGCAGATCGGGCCGCGCTATAACCGAGTCGCGAAGTGACGTGCTCATAGCAGGTCAGACAACTTCGACAAGTTGCGCCGATGGCGCGGCAGTCGCCGCTTCGAGCCCGGCCACGCCGTCGCGGCCTCCGCTCGGTCCTTCGAGCAGACGATAGGCGGCGATCGTGGCCACTGCGATCGCCGCCAGAATCACCCAGAGCGTATCGCTGCCGGTGGCGAGGGCGGCCGCGACCAAAGCCGGCGCGATCGTCTCCGAGATGCCCCAGGCCATCTGGTGGATCGCGGCGTAGCGCCCCTGCAGGTGCACAGGCGCGAGCGCGGCCGGGATCGCATCGGCGGTCGGTGCGTAGAAAGCCTCTCCGAGTCCGAGCAGCAGGGCGCCGGTGAAGAGGGAGATAAGGGCGATGGCCGAGCCGAGCGGTGCGAAGAGGAAGACGCCGAACGAGAGCGCCCACAGCGCCGCGGCTATCTGCAGGTTGCGCAACCGGCGGCGGCCGCGGACGAGGCGGATGCTGAACAGCGAGCCAGTCGCCGCTGCGGTGGTCATGAGCCCGGCCATGAGGCCGGGAACCCAGGTCGCCAGGTGCAGGCGCTCAAGCGCGAATACCGGCAGCGCGAGCACCGGGGCGATCAGTAGCAGCGTCGCTGCGACGTTGAGAGCAGCAAAGGCGAGGTTGACGCGGTCGGCGAGGGCGGCGCGGTAGCCAGGTCGCGCCTGCTCACCGTCGCCAAAAGCGGGCTCCTCGGCTGCATGCGCGGAGCGTGTGCGGACGCCACGGCCGGCGAGCAGCAGGAGCGCGAGCGTGACCAGGTAGCTGATCCCGTCGGCGACGACGAGCAGGCGCAGGCCTGTCTGCTGCCCACCGATGAAGGCCAGGCCCGACAGGCCTTCGCCGGAGGCCAGGCCGATGAAGCGCGCCGAGCGCAGGCGCCCGAACCACTTCTCGAGCTCATGGGCCTCAGCGATGCTCGACACCAATGGTGTGAACGCGCCCCAGAAGGCCCGCATGTGAACCGTGATCAGGAAGGAGGCGAGGGCGTAGCCGGCGGCTGTCGTCCAGAAGAGGAGGGAGACGCAGCCAGCGGCGCCGAACGCGTTGGCAAGAGCGGCGATCCGTGTCGGCCCGATGCGGTCGACGGCCGCCCCAGCCACGGGCCCGACGGCGATTCCGGCGGCGGCAGCCACCGAGAGGATGGCGCCGGCGGTCGGCAGCGACAGATGCATGATCTGGAGCGCGTAGATCAGCTCGAACGGTGTCAGCAAGCCGCCGCCGAGTGTGTCGATCAACATCGCGGCGAGGAGCAGTGGCCGGCGCCGGGCGGTATTCATAGGCAGATACCAATATAGGTAACCGCCGATGCAGATTGCTAAACTCGTCGCATGACGCGGAGCTCGAGCTTGGAAGTGCGCCGGCTAAAGGCCCTGGCTCACCCGATCCGGCTGGGCATGATGCAGCGGCTCGCGGCGGTACCCGAAGTCTGCGCCTGCGACCTCGGCGAGGCCTTCGGCGTCAGCCAGCCGACCGTGTCGGAGCATCTGCGCGTCCTCCGCGAGGCGGGGCTCGTTCGGACACGACGCGATGGCACATCGATCTGCTACTCGGCCGCGCCAGAGGCGATCCGTGAGCTGGTGGCCCTGGTCGGCGGCCTCGAGCCGGCGCCGGCCGTCGAGGTGGCGTGAGCACACGGCGCCGGCTGCGGCTGCTGATGGTTCGGCTTCGTTCCCGATACACCGCTCCCGCCCTCCTCGCGCTCATCGGATTGATTGCCGCTCTTGTCCTCACTCGCGGCGAGTTCTGGCCGCTCGCGCTTGTTTGGATGTTTGGCGTCGCCGCGTTCGTCGTGCTGAGGAGACTCTTTCCGTCCCGCAGCGCGGGCATCGTGCTGGCTGCGCTCGCGGTTGTCGCCTGTCCGCTCCTCACCTTCGAAGGCGGCCTCTTCCTGTTACCGGCGGCACTCGCTCTCCTCTTGTTGAGATCGGCACCGCCCGCCCTCACTCGACCCGCGCACGCCTCACCTAGCAGCCTCATCTGTTCGTGCGCGCGAGGCGGCTGCACCCTCTCAATGCTCAGTTGTCGCGCGCTCGCCAACTCGACGAACGACTACTCGGCCATCAAGTCGGTCGATCGCAGATCGGCTCAGCGCGCCTGGCCATCGGGAGCATCGGCCGCCACGAGCCCACGCGCCTGAAGGGCCTGATCAACCTAGCGCATCATGATGTCCGTCTCGATGTTGACCGCGTCGCCGAGCCGGTGATCGAGGACAGTCGTGTTCGCGGCGGTGTACCTGACGATCGAGACCGAGAAGGTCGTGTCCGGACACCGTGTTCGCACACCGTGTTCGGACAAGGTGTTCCGCCGGAGTCTGGAGCGGAGCGGTCCATGCTGTCCTTCGCGCTAAAGTCGAGCCGTGGCTTTCCGGGACGCGTTTCCGATCTTCCACACAGCAGACCTGCCGCAGGCAGTTGCTTTCTACCGCGAGCGCCTCCGGTTCGAGGAGCGGTATCGGTTCCCGGGAGGAGGGGCGGCGTCCTTTGTCCTATTTAGGACTCCTGTCGTTCTCACTTGGCCTGACCGCTGACGTCGAAGTCGAGCCCGGGCGGGTGTCCATGCTACGAGGGGCTTGCTGAGCTCCGGTTAAGAGTGGGTAGCTCATCAGTGCGCCCGAAAGCAACGACCAGAGCGCTGGCAGGCAAAGGACCACGGCGGCAACGATGTGCAGAGCATCGCGATGTTCCAGCAAGTGCGCAATGGCCCACCCCAACGCGACAGCGGCGAGGACGCGCACAAGAGCCAACGCGCCGAAATGGCAGACGTGCGCGAGACGTGGTGTGCGCGGAGGCAGAATCCAGCCGACGACGAGGCCAACCACCACGAAGCCGAGGCCGATTAGGAGCGCTTCGTGCATACCTCTCTCTTAGCTCACGGAGGAATGATTGGCGAGGGCGGCCGTCCGGATCGGGGGATTCGCGAACACTCAGGGGACGCCGCCGTCATGCGAGCTTGGCGATCACCCACGCGACGACTACTAGCACCAGAAGCGCTCCGATCCCGGCAAAGTACCACCCGAAGATTCGGGCGAGGCGGTCGCTTCGCTCCTGATAGCGCCGGCGGAATTCGGGATCCTGCGCGAGGTGCTCGCGCACCCGTGCACGTTTCGCCCCAGCCCACCGCGAAAGCCCGAAGCCACTGACGACGCATGCCAAGGCGATGACAGCTCCAATGACAAGGTGCCCAATGGCATACCCGACCGCGACCCCAATTGCGATGATCGGCGCCGTCGTCCATAACCGGACGAGGACGAACCACCGCGGCCGGGATTGGCGCTCCCCTGACAGGCTACTCACACTCTGTGTATCGGCCGCCGGAGGACATTCCCAAACACTCGCCCAGGTGGCGTGTTTACCGCCGGAGTGGCAGCAGGGGTCCGCCGTTCATCGCCCGCTGCAAACCCCACGGGTGAACGACCCATCCCATCGCAACCATGATGGGGCCGCCGAGGATCATGTAGGGGCCGCCGTAGTTCGCGAGGCCAATCATGATCGGGCCGGCGACGAAGGCGCCCACGCCAGCCGCGAGGTAGCTCAGGCCGAACCACCACCGGACAATCCGGATGACAAGGACCACGATCAGTCGGAGCCGTCCCACGATCCCGACGATAGGCGACGTCGGCCGACCATGCGACGCCCCGTCGGGGGGACATTCCCGAACTCTGGCCCAAGCTGCTCAACGGCCTAGTTGTCCTACCCACGGAGGTTGTGAATGGGCACCATCCGTTGCGCAACTATCCGACGGGAGAACGAGGACACGCTAGATCTCGAATTCCGGGTCTCCACAATCAGCGCTTCGACCGAGGCTATTTCTTCCGGCCAGCTGTCCTGGATATCTTCGAACTAGTCGTGTCTGCGAAGGTCCGCTTCAGCTCGCGCGTTCGCATCAATGGACGACTCGGCCAGCAGCGCGACGTCGTACTCCTCGACGACGCGGAGCCGCACGCGGTAGCCCTCAGCTGCCCCTCGTTCAAGGCGATCCCGCCGAGCCCGGCGCACATGGTGTCCCTCTCATGCTAAGCGAAGCATGGAGCCGTTATGGAGCGCGGAGTTGCAAATTGCTGGCAATCAGTGGTAAATGGCCCGCCCGTGTAAAGTGCTCAAACACGCAAAATCCGTTGCGACAGGTTGCCACCGCTTGCGTGCGACGTTGATGGTGAGGGAGGCGGCGGCGTCAGGAAGGTCCGTCGCCGTCGTTTCATTCAGAACCAATCGAAGTAGCGCTCCCACCAAGTCAGCCGGCGTCCCTCGCTCGAATAGGGGTCCTTTAATCGCTGATGAGACCCGTCGTAGTCGGTGTGTAGGAGGGTCAGGGGGATGTACTGGTAGCCGCCATTGGCAAGCAGCTCTTCGACCGCATGGAGATCCTTCTCATCGATGAGAGCCGCAAGGGCTGGCGCGTCCGGTGCAAGATCTGGATCAGTTACAACGATCGTGGCGAGATCGCCGAAGTTGCTTGTGCGAATGCCGATCTCGATGCCGCTGTGCGTCGCTTCGGCCGGAATCGTCAGGTCGGCGAAGAAGCTCGCGTCTTGGATGAGCGGGGAGCCCGCCTCGTAGGTAGCTGACGTTCCGAACTCCTGCACGATCGTCTGGACGAGCCGCATGAACTTAGTCCGCACTGCCTTCTCGTCGAAGTCCGGCGGCCACTCTGCATGCGTGGGGTCATCGAGCGACCGGAGCAGATTGCGGAGTTCGGTCTGGGACTTCGGCTGGCCCACGCGCCGTAAGTGTTGCGGAAACGGCTCATGCGGCTCTCGCGCCCGGGTGCGTCATCGGAGGTTGCCGGATCACCCCGTCGCGCTGAGCGAACGATTCGTCCCTTGCTGGCGTTTGAAGGAGAGTGATGTCTTCGATGCAGGCGAAGATCCGCCTTCGAGCAGTTGGCGCAAGCCACGCCAAGTCTTCTACCGAGGTTCGAGCCGATCCCTGGCAGAATTTCGAGGACCTGATCCGGCGGCACCATTCGGAGTTGCGCCGTTTCGCACACTGCATGATTGGCGATTCGGCTGGCGCAGACGACGCGCTTCAAACTGCCTACCTCAACGCGTATCGCGCCCATGAGCGCTTCCGCGAGGTCGAAGGCGGATCACGGCTCGCCTGGCTGTACCGAATCGTCTACCGAAGCTGCCTCGACGAGCTTCGGCGCGGACGACGCCTCCGGACGCTCAACATCGAAGATGTTCCCGAGCCGATCAATCCAGGACCCGAGATCGACCAGGCGGTCATTCTGCGCGCGAGACTTCGCGATGCGCTCTTAGGCCTGCCCGTTGATGCGCGAACGGCGGTTCTCTTAGTCGATGGTCAAGGCTTCGACTATGAGACCGCTGCCACGCTCCTCGAAGTCCCGCGAGGCACGATCGCCTCGCGGCTGAGCGCAGGGCGGGCGGCACTTAGACGGGTGCTCGACGAACCGACGACGGTGAGGAGTGAGAACAAATGAGCAGTACCCAGGGTGACGACCGAGACGACCTGATCGCCCAGGCACTCGCTGACCTGCCCATGCCGACTGAGTCGCCAAACTTCTTCGCGGAGCTTCGCGCACGCGCCGAGGAGAATCTCGCTCGGCGAGGACTCCGAAAGCTTCGCACGCTCGCAGAGCGCCGGCCACTCGTGGCCGTTGCGACTACAGCCCTGATCTTCGCCTCCGTTGGTGGCCTAGCAGCGACCTTTGCCGTGCCGCGGTCGCATGCCGAGACGAGGCCCCCGGTGCTGGCATTCACCCCGGCCCTAGGCTGGAACACGCTCCAGTCACGAGACCCGCACGACGACCGGATTCAATTCGTTTGGGGGGCAAACGTTCCCTTTGCCGGGAACGACGCGGCAACCGGAGAACCGGTCCAAACTGCAAAGAGCCTTCCTGCTGACGGGATTCTCATCTACGCCAGCACACTGCCGACTATCCCCGACCCGAGCACTAGCGGATACAAGGACCTTCAGCTCCCGCTTGCGCTTTCGGACGGGAACTTCTTCAGCGGGCAGTACGAGAACCAACCGTCACCGAATGTGAGCGAATACCGGATCAACGCGCATGTGAACGGGCGTTACGTCTACGTTGAAGTGATGTTCGGAACCGCAAACCCGAATGAATCGATGCTCGATTCGGCTCAAACCGAACTCAGCCGTCTTTTCGTCCCTTCGACCTAAGTCGTTGATAGGCAGCCGATCGGCCGGCGTGCCTGAGGCCCGCGGGTTGTCCTCCGGCTGGATTGAGCCAACTCGAGGGCCTTGCGGAAAGCTCTGCCGTTTCATCAGGCGCCGTTTCGGCCTGGGCTGTGAGCGCAGACGCTGCGGGAGATCGGCGGACTGCTCGGGCTGAGCCACGAGCGGGTCGCCAGATCCAGAACGCGAGCCTCGACCAACTGCGGGCGGCGCTGCCTTCGAGGTGATGCCGCACGGTCGGCGAGAACGACAGCGGGTCAACCGCTACCGCATGCTGCTCCTACCTGACCTGGCGGCACGGAACCGTGTAGGGCATCAGGTCGTCGCGCGCATTCGCGACAGCATGCCGGTCGGCGCCGAGCTCCAAGGCCACGCTCCCAGGTGGCACGAGCTTCCGCGGCGGGCTCGCGAACTCGCGCGGATAGACGTCGAGCGGGTCGCCGTTCTCGTCGAAGGTCACTGCTCCCTCTGCCGTGTAACCGTCGATCCTCGTCGTCCCGTCCGAGCCGCTGATCTCGATTCGGTCGTGGCTACGACGGCAAGCGATGGTGAAGCCTTCGCGCTCGAGCCGCGCGCCGGCAGCGCTGGCGACTGCCGCAAGGTCGCCGCCGACGAAGTAGACGCACCGTAGGCTCGGGGTCTCGCCGCCGAAGAAGCCCGAGGCGTACGAGCAGCCGACCAGCTCATGCGCAGGCGGTGCGCCACCGTCGAGGATCTTGCGCAAGCGCTGCCTCTCGCCGCCACCGCCGATCGCCGCGCAACCGGTGACCGCTGCGAGGACGAGGAAGATGAGGGATCCGAGGAGCAAGCGGCGCACGTCTTTCCTGATCGGCACGGGCGCCCGCGGAACAAGCCCAAGAAAGGGTGAGGGGTTTCAAAATGGTGGTTCATGCTGCAGCGCGGTGGTATTCGTGGATCAGTCCGCCGAGTCGGTCGCGACGCTTGATTTCTCCGCCGCTCGGTGGCTGGTCCGCGTTGTCGGGTCGGGCGGGAGCAGCGCGAGTCCGCAGTGTGGGCGCTCGCGGTTGTAGTGGGCGGTGTAGGTGCGTAGCACTGTCTCGAGGTGGCGGCGGCCGACGATCAGTAGCCAGTCGAGACATTCGGCGCGTATCGTGCGGACGAAGCGTTCGGCGTAGGCGTTCGCTTGCGGGGCGCGGATCGGCGTTTGGATGAGGCTCGCCGTTCCAGTCCTTGAGCCGCGCGCTACAGCTGCCGATGCCGCGCCCGGGGCCGGCGTGGCCATCGCTGGAACGGCGAGCGGTGGGTCCGCCTGCTCTACCGGCGGCGCTGACGCTGCAGGCGAGGACACCGCGTGCGATGCCGCCCTCGCATCGCCCGCTGTCAGCCCGAGCTCCCGTCGTCACTCCGTATAAGCCCGGAATCCCCCTTCTGGCGCCAGGTCTCATGCGGCATGGTCAGTTGGTCAGTCAGTGATCAAGAGAACGAGCTGGCCAAGGGCGCGCGGGCCGCAGGCTGACCAGCACGGATTCGCCGCCTTGCGACGTAGACACTGCCTAAAGCGCCGGCGCGCTGAGTGCCACGCGGTCACCACCAGGCTCGTACACAAGCTGGATCGTCAAATCATGGTGAACATCGACGCGGCGCGGATCGATCGCGACCTCCACGCTAGTGGTCGTGAGGTCCGCCGTGCACGGCCTCTGGCCCGGGTCGTAGGGGGCGAGCTCCAGTCGGATGGCGCTCCGGCCGACGACAGCGAGCGTACTCGGAAGCGCGGGACAGGAGCCGCTCCCCACCGTCACGAAGGCAAGACGAGTCGACGAGAGGAAACGGGCGCCGCCTCGAGGGAGCGCGACGCCCGGCTTGGTCGGGTGGTGCCAGGCCAAGGCGATCGTGCTCGGGTGGGCAGCTCCAGGCATGTTGCGCTTCGGTTCGCCGCGTGAACTTCCCGCCTTATGCGTACTCGCACATCCCGTCGTGAGGCCAGCGAGTCCTATGACGGCGGCAGCTGAAAGCAGGACGAATAACGGCTTCACCTTGCTCAAGATACGTCGCCGGAAGAGCTCGTCGTCACGGACGCGCGCACAGCTGGAGGGATCTCGGTGGGCGATCGAAGCACCAGGTCGCTCAGGGAACCCGGCTTTGTAACAGTCCGGCTCCCTGGGCTTGCCCATTTGCGCACGAACGCTACAGCCCTATGCCGGGAGATCTCCAGGCGCTCCCCGGCGCTGAGTGCTGGGTGACGCGCCGCTGACCGAGACGTCCGTTAGCGGAGACGCAGCTCGACAATAGCGATTACGAGCAGGACGAAGCCCGTCACCGACGAGACCAGGAAGAGGACCAGCCAGCTCGCGGCCACCCGCCGCGCCCAAGGCGGGTATCGAAGCTCGACATAGGGGCGCCACTCGCCGCGCTCGCGCGCCTGCTCGATCAGCGGCCGTACGTGCGCGCGCGCCCAGAAGGCGAACAGGACGAGCAACGCGAGGTACCAGCCGACCACCACGCTCATGTAGACAGCGAACGGCGCGGCGACGGCGAGTGCAACTGCGAGGACTAGCCCGGCGCCGAAGAGCACGAGGAACCAGCGCGGTATGGCGACTTGCAGCTTCACGGCTTACAAGACCTCACCGGAATACTCGGCATTTCGGCGCGGGAGATGAGCCGCCCCACGCTCACGAAGGCTCGCGCAACCGCAAAAGGTCGTCGCGGATGAAGCGCTCGTAGGCAGCGGTCGCCAGCCAGCCCGCTGTCGAGTGGTAGGCCGTAGCGCCGGGCAGGATCGTCTCCCAAGTGAGCAGGCAGTGCTCGTGATCCCCCTTGGCGTATTGCTCGCGTCGCCAGTCGAGGGTTCGGTCGGCGGCGATCGCCAGCTGACCCGGCGTCCACCACGGTCTGAAGACGAAGCGCTCGCCGGCCTGGGGCGGTGGGCCCGAGCCGTAGGTCTCGAAGACGAGCGAGCCGTCGGCCTCGCGCTCGACCAGTTTGTGCAGCTGCCAGACCTCGTCGGGGGCGTCGGGACCGGCATAGAGGCCGGCTGGAGCGAGCGGCTCGGACACAGCCTCGGAGGCGAGCAGCCGCGTCGTGGTCACGTCGCCGGAGCGCGCGACGTCGACGAGCTGGGCGGTCGACTCCGTGTAGGTCATCGCGATCCCATATGTGAATCATCGACAATCGGCGCACCTGACCTGAGTCGCGGTTGGCCCGAGATCCAGCCCATACTCGATTCGAGTGGATGCGGTCCGAGCCTTCCCGATCCGACGCGCGAGTTGTCGCGGCGAAGCAATTGCTAGGAGGGTTTGTCGCAGCGGCGCCTACGTCTATTCCGACGGAACCAGATGATGAACGTCTCATAGCGACGCCCACGAGCCGCTCAGCATCGCGATCCATCACCCTCAGGCTCGGCTGGGCACACCGAGCGCGAACTGAGCTTGCGGCTATTGCTGCGTGCCCTTGGTATCACCGCAGGCGTTGAGGAGCGGCGAGAATCGGCCGATACTTGTTCTATGAGCTGGCTGAACGATCCCGAAGACGCTTCCCAGAAGCCGTGGCGGGTGCTGGCGTTCATGTTCGTCTCAGGGTTAGGCGGCGGCGGCGCGATCGGATACTTCCGCTTCGATCGGAGCTTGGTCTGGGCCTTGATCTTGGGAGTGACTGTCGCGGTGATCCTCACCTACTACGGGTGGAAATCGGTACGTGATCCTGCCTGGGCTCAGGCCCTACGGTCGCGCCGCGAGTTTCGTAAGGGACTTCTCCGACTGGCGTTGCCATTCCTAACTCTCGTGGTTGCGTTCCTCGCTGGCATCTCTACTCAGTCTGAGCAGGTGTTCATCGTCGTGGTCGCGGTTGGTCTCGCGCTAAGTCTCGTTTTGCGCGTCACCGTCTGGCGCTGAGCGAGCTCGGTTGACGTGCAGTTTCGATGTGAAACCCGCGGCTCCCAGGGGCTGCTCAGGCACCCTTCCACGCGCAGCAGCTAGAGTCAGTAGGCAGAAGGCGCAGGCGCGGCCTTCTCAGGCGAGGACGCTCGCGCAGGCGGGCGAGCTGCTGGTCTTTGCCTGGCTAGCCCCGGCGGGCGGCCCGTGAGATTCAGGCGGGACCATTGGCAGGCCGAATGGCGAGATGATCTCCGCCCGGGCTGATCGTTCATAGCGTTGGTACCAGGGCTATCCTCCGAGCATCCATGCTGGTTAGCGAAACACGTCAATTCGTTCCGTGGCAGCCGAACTTCTCGTCATCAGGGCAGGAGAATCCAGACTGGACGAAGCTCATCTGCGATGGTGTCGAACTCTCGAACGCCATCACCTGGGTCGAGTGGTTTGACGAGGCCGAGCCTGCGGTTCAGGTTCAACTCTGCGAAGCGTGCGGCATTCCCGGTTGCCAGAGCGGCGGATACGTCCACGTGTCTCGTCTTGGGAACCACGTTCTCTGGACTCACCCGCACATTGACCCGAGCGATTCCTTCGCGTCATATCAGTACCGCCCAAGTGAGGCAGTCTCGACGCACGGCGCCGTCGCCTTCCCCATTCGTCAATGGAACAGCTGGAGCGAAGAGCTGGCTGGCCTGCCGCCTGCGACCGAGTTCGCTCGCACGATGCGGCGCGACCTCCTCTCCGCTTGGCAATCCGAAGCTCCGCTCTTCGGCAGGTGGGATTCCCCTGATCAGCTCCTCTCGATGGCTCGCGAACGGGCTGTGGCAGGCGAACCGTCGGAACCGAGCGACGCGCTTGAGAGCCTCGACGCGCTCGTCCGGTGGTTTCGCGAGGCGCCGGATGATTTCGTCGACGGCGAGCTCGTTCCATTCAGCGCTGGTGAGCGGACGGGCGAGACGCTCTACTTCGACGTGCCCGACACGTTTGACCGGCCGGTGCTCCGCGAGTGGACCCCGCTTGCCCGGCGCGAAGGTCGCGTTACACCTCTCTTCGGAGGCGAGCTCGTATTGGTTCCGGAGCCGATATGAAGGCTGAGGCGGCGCAAGGAGGAAGCTCCAAGTTGGGGCGTTATCGGACGGCTCGATCACTACTCCCCGGATGCTCCCTCTCGTCCGCCTCTCCGCGAGCAGCTCGCAGTCTTCTCACGGCCTAGGGTTGGATCGGATCACATCCCGGAAGAGTTCCTCGCAACCGTTCGCTCGATCGACGAAGCGGAGGGGCTCGGCGGCCCGCGTTACATCGGGTCGATGCGTATTCGGGGCGGGTCGGCGGGTTTTCGGCTCTGCGAGGCGGTTCGCATGCCGAAAAGGGGCGGACGTCGTGCTCACATTCTGTAACGCGAGCGCCGTCTCACGCTCGGAAGTCGCGTCGATCACTCGTCGTGTCGCTCTGTCGTTCTCCGACAGGCACGCGTTCGTCATTGCGCCGGGGCCGAGCCAGCGCTTGTTGTCGCACAAGAGCCGAAAGGCGACATCCGTCTCGAGACCAAAACGTTCAAACCCCGCACCGACCAAGGTCTGAAACGGCGTTTTTCAGAATCGCATCATCAGAAGCGATCCATCACGCCCGCGCGGCGGGGGGCCAGGAGCTATTGCCGACCGGCCTCACAACCTGGATGTCGAGCCCTCAGTTGTGCCCCCGCAATTTGCGGCATAGAAGAGCCGATCTCGTACTCGTCGTCAAAGAACTACCTCGCTCGAGGCAGGACTAAGTCCGCTAAACGGTCGCGCCTGGACGATACCGCCTGCCCATGCGTGCACATGGGTTCCCATCACCGAGCTTTTTGAATAACGGTGAGACATCGCTTCAGATCTCGTAGACCCCACGAGCCTTCGCCTTGGCATGCGGCTCTCACGGCCCGATACGCGTCGAGCTGTGGACCGGGCGAAATCGGCATCGCGGGGAACGCAGTCGTGTAACGACGACAAACAAACCGACGACCGAACGTCCGGGGAGAAGATAGCTCGCCGAATTTCGCAAGAAAGGAAACCGCCAGTACCAAGAGCGCCCCGATTGCGTCAGAGAGGGCGTGGACCGGGGCGCTTGGGTGTTCCCCTGTCACGCGAATTAACGAGATCGAACCGCGGATCAGTCCTGCGCCAGCGGCCGCAGCAATCGCTAGGCACAACACGGTCGGCATTGACTCGATCAGGAGAGCGGTCAATAACGGTTGCTTCTCGGCCACCCGGAACGCGACGACCGTCAACACGAGTGCGGCCAAGACTGTTCCCGCTAGGGCGAAGGCCGCCACACGTACGCCGAAGGCTTGGGCCCCTTCGTAAGCGCCGATTCCCGCTGCGCCGTAGATGATGCCGATCAGGAGAGCTCTCATGCACAGGGGTAGTAGTCGCCGTTCCCCTTCCAACAGTGCCCCGGATGCTGACAACGAAGAATCGCGTTGTGCGTCTGCGGATCCCAATCAGGAACTACGGCAGCACCGGGCGGTGCCCATGGGCACGGTGGGAAAGCATTTGAGACGAATTTCTGCGTGAGGTTGAACAGACCGAAGACGCCTCGCCGATTCGGCGACTCAGCCCTCTCCCCTCGTGCGACCGAATACGTAGCCGACGCAACTGCTGCGAATAGTCCGAGCAAGGCGCGCTCGCGCAAGGATAGGTCGAGCCGACCTTCGAGGTTCGGTGGTTGAACGGTCGACATGCGTCCGCCCCTTTCCGGAGGCTCGTGGGACCTGCCAGCTGTTCTCCTCGACTAAGTGGCGAAGCGAGTATCACCAATTCACGAGGTTTCGGTGTCTGCCAACTGATGTGCCACCCGTCCGACGATCGCGTGTCGGCGCCCGACAACGCGACAACGCGGAGCCACGCGGCTCGCTGGAGCCTGATGCTTAGAGGGATCGCAGTCCACTACACAACTCCGCGACGCCGACAACCGAGCCGACAACCGGCCCCGAAAAGCGGGCGTTTCGGGCTTAGGAAGCTGCTGTCGCGGTTTGGCGGAAGTGCGACATCTCACGAGCCTCGTCTGGAACGTGCTCAAGCCCGCAGACGGGGTAGATCATCGGGTGGTCCCCGATGGAGGCAACACCTTGGTGGATCGCCAATAGTGGCTTAGGGCACCTTCCCTGAAAGCACCGTCCATTCCCTTAAATTGCTCGCGGGGCCGTTTGTTTCTTTACGTTCCAGAGTCTAATGCGATCTGTGA
>DATHDS010000035.1:0-23381 GCA_035318925.1 Gaiellaceae bacterium | reverse complement strand
GATCGCCTGGTCGGCGTTGTTCGAGTGCAGCGTGGACACGCACAGATGGCCGGTCTCCGCGAACGTGATCGCGGACTCCATCGTCTCGGCGTCGCGGATCTCGCCGATCAGGATCACGTCGGGCGCCTGGCGCAGGACGTGGCGCAGCGCCGCGTTGAAGGACAGCGTGTCGTTCCCGACCTCGCGCTGCGAGATGTTGGCGAGGTTATCCCGATGCAGGAACTCGATCGGATCCTCGATCGTGATGATGTGCTCGGCTCGCGTCCGGTTGATCTCGTCGATCAATGCTGCGAGCGTCGTCGACTTGCCCGAGCCGGTCGGGCCGGTCACGAGCACGAGCCCGCGCGGCTTCCGGCACACGTCGTAGAGATTCGTGGGCAGGCCCAGCTCCTCGAGGCTCTTCAGCTCCGCGGGAATCAAGCGAAACGCCGCGGCGAGGCTCTCGCGCTGCGAGTAGATGTTGACTCGGAAGCGGGCGACGCCGGGGATCGAGTAGGAGAGGTCGAGCTGGCGGTCGATCTCGAGGCGCTTCTGCTGCTCGCTCGAGATGATCCGGTAGAGGAGCTGCCGGGTCGTGTCCGCGGTCATGTCCGGGAAGGCTTCGAGCCGCTCCAGCTGGCCGCGCACGCGCAGCGCCGGACGCGCGCCAACCGTCACGTGCAGATCGGACGCGTTGTGCGCGACCATCTGCTCGAGCAGGGTGTCGATGGAGAATGAGTTCTCGGTCATGGCAGTCCCTCAAACGAGCTATCGGCAGCCCGTCGCGGCTCCTTGAATCCCTGTTTCGTCCTCTCCGGCACGTAGGTGATGGAGGGGATGCGAACCGCCAGAAACCGTGCGTTCGGCGTTCCGCCTGCGACGTAATCCGCGTGGTCTGTCGTGATGTGGAGAACGGGCACGGGGTAGCCTCGGACCGGGATTCGGACAGTCGTTCTCGAGCCCGGCTGCACGAGAACGATGCGAGCTCGCGAGCCCCCCGACTCGAACGTCACATGCCTTGCGTCGAGGCCGCGCGGGAGCGCGAGCACGACTCGGTAGTGCCCTCTGGGCGATCGCCTCCGCGGCCAGACCTGGAAGGTGGCGACCGAGGCCGCCCAGCGGTCGAAGCCGAGCCCTGGCGCTAGCGAGCGGACGTAGGGACCCGCCGGCAGCCGGTAGGCCGTGAGACCGTCCCGAGGGCGTGCGACGACGCGGCTGCCTTCGATCTCGATCGCGGTCGCGACGTCGTTGACGACGAAGATGCCCGCGTCGGGACGCCGTCCGCCAACGAGGAGCCGCCCGTCGAGGTCGATCCGGGCGGAGTACGAGGCGTATCCGTCGTAGCTGCCGAGACCCAGCTGGATCGCGTGGCGGAAGTCCCGGTTCCAGGCCTCGAGCAGCCAGCCGTAGTGGGCCGAGCCACCCGGTAGCTGCAGGTAGTCGGCGGGACCGAGCCCACTCCGGTCGAGCCAGTCGGGAGGATCGCCCGCCCGCAGGAGCAAGGTGCCGCGCGTTAGCGCGTGGTCTCCGGCATACGCGGGCAGCCCGCTCAGCAGGAGGAGGGCGATCGTTGCCGCGCAGACCGCGACCGGGGCGAGCCGGCGGCGAAGAGGCAGCAGCGCGAGCGCGATCCCGCCCAGGAACGGAATGCCGGCGAACAGCGTCGCCGCGTTTGCGTTCCCGAACCATGTGGCGAGCTGCGCGTAGGTGGAGAACGTCGGGCTGTCGAAGCTGAAGGATGTCCCGGCGCGCCCGGGGAGGGGCATCAGCCAGGCCGTGGCGGAGCCGGCGAGCGCGAGCGCGACGTAGAGCCGCAGCCAGGGCGCCCCGCGCTCCACGTAGACGAAGAACGCAATCGCGGCCAGCGGGATGAGATACATGTCGTAGCGCTCGATCGCGCGACCGGCCTCGCCGGCGGCGATCATGCCGACCTCGAGCAGGACGAGCACGACCGACAAGAGGGCGAGCGCCGCGAAACCGGCGTCGGCCCGCCCACGTGGCCGGGCCGCGAGGACGGCCAGCCCGAGCAGGGCGCCGGGCACGACGAGCCAGCCCGCCGCGAACGGCAGGAGCGCGGCGGCGAAGCCGGTCCAGCTCAGCACCGTGCGCGGGTCGTAGTGGAGCATCGTCGCGCCGGCGTACGTACCGAGAACCGCACTGCCGCTGAGCACCGGGACGGCCACGAGCGCCGCGAGGACGCCGAGCGACAGGGCGTGCCGGCGGACGGACGAGCGCAGTGTCTCGCCGCACAGCCGTCCGGCCAGTGGCGCCGCGATCAGGTAGACGACGGGCACGACGACGAACTGGAGCCGCGTCAGCACGGCCGCGAGCGAGACGGCGATCACCGCGACCTCCATCCTGCGCGACGGACGGTCGATCGCCCTCAGCATCGTCGCCAGGGCAAGCAGGAAGACCGGATATCCGAGCGCCTCGGACATCAGATACGGGGCGTAGAGCATCGGCGGGCCCGCGACGGCGGTCGCCGCGCAGAGCAGGGCGAACGACGGCCGCATCAGGCGGCGGGCGATGCAGTAGGCAGGAAACACCGCGGAGGCCATCACGGCGACATTGAGCGCCTTGACGACCGCGTAGGCGATCGGAGTCGAGTGGATGAGCCAGACCGGTACCTGGAGGAAGACCGCGAGCGGCGCCGGAAAGAACAGGGGCTCGCCGCGGAAGGAGAATCCGTGCCCCGAGGCGAGGCTCTGGGCCAGTTTCGAGTAGAGGAGCTCGTCCCCGAAGACGGCGGGACTCACGTGCGCGCGGGACTGAAGCCAGTGGTAGCCAAACGCGACGAGGTAGACGAGCCCGAGCACGATCCTCGGCTCGGGCAATCGACGCGCGCGCGGGACGAGCGTCAGCTCGGGCCCCGCCGCTTGCTCTGCGGCGGCGCGCTCTCGCACCGCCTCGCTCACGCCGTCTGGTCCGCAGGCGCCGGCGGCGCCGGCTTTTGCGCGGGCGCTGCCGAGCACCCGGAGTGGCCGGGAACGAAGCGAGGGACACCAGCCTTTACACTGACGGGCCGTTCGCGGAGGAAGCCGCGCGCCTTCGAGTGGAAGCCCGTCACCCATGGCCCGTGCGTGCAGACCGGCAGGCGGACGGTCGTCGAGCCGTGGGCCGGAACCCGGACGTGGACTGCGCGACCGTCGGGCAGCTGCAACCGGACCGTCGTCGCCCCGAGCGGAGCGGGCGACTCGAGGTCGAAGACGAGAGTGCCCTCCAGGCGGTCATTGCCCGGCCTGGGCCAGAGGTCGATCGTCCCCCGGTCGCCCAGCCAGCCGTCGTCGTAGCGGGCGAGGAAGTAGAGCGAGAGCCGGGGCCGGCCGACCGGGCGGTAGAGCGAGTACCCCGGCGCCGAGGCGACCTTGGCAACGCCCGAGAACACGGTCGTGACCGCGTGGTCGTCGACGAGCAGCGCGCTGCTCAGCACGCGCTTGCCGACCAGCAAGGAGCCGTCGTCGGCAACCTGGACCCGGTCTGCACGGAACGGATCGATCTCGGACGCGCCCGGCATCAGCAGCAGCTCCTGCACGGACCGATTCCAGAAGAGCTGCTGGTACGCGCCGCCGCGGACGCCGCCGATGTTGCGCAGAAGCGCGACGTGACCGAGGTGGGCGTGATCGACCCACGATGGATCGGCGGGCAGGAAGGACCGCCGAACGTTGCGGGCGTTCTCCTGGTCGAAGACGACGCCCGCGACCGCGAGCCCGCTCGAGAAGAGGATGGCGAGCGTGATCCCGGCTGCGTTCGCCACGCGCACCCGCGACGAGCAGGCGACGACCACTGCGAGCCCGAGGGTGCCGGCGAGGGCGACCGCGATCGACCCGTTGCCCGGCGTGCCAAGCCACTGCTCGATGCGGAAGACGCCGTAGAGCAGAGCCGAGTGGGCCTTCTCGTCACTCGCGGCGTACCCGGCCAGCGGCACGGTGGCGGCCACGGTGACGACCACGGCCGCGAGGAGCGCATGGTAGAGGCGCCAGGGCCATCCACGAGCCGCGTAGAGCCCGAAGCAGATTGCCGTGAGCGGCAGGAAGTAGAAGACGTAGCGCTCCTGGGCCTGCTCGAATGCTCCGAAGAGCCCGGCCTCGACGAGCAGGAAGCCGGCCAGGAACAGCGTCATCGCTCCGAAGACGAGCTCCCCGCGCGTGCGCGGGCGCGCGAGCAGGAGCACGAGCCCGAGGATCGCTCCCGGAACGAGCACGAAGCCCGAGGCGTAGAGCAGGACGAGCAGGTTCATGCCGGTGCGCTGGAGGAGCCCCAGCGGGTCGATCCCGACGTGGACGACGCCCTGGTAGTAGGCGAGGACGCGCGAGGGCCCGATCGCAAGGGTCGCGATCACGGGCAGGGCGAAGAGAGCCAGGGGCAAGGCCTGTTCCCTGAGAGCCGCGCGTAGCCGCCGTTCGCGGAGGCCGGCGAGCAGGATCGCGCCCAGGAAGCAGGCGGGCAGGATCACGAACTGGATGCGCGCGAACGCGGCCAGGCCGCAGAAGGCGACGAACGCCAGCTGGGAGCGCCGGGAAGGCCGCTCGAGCGCCGCGACGGCGGCCGCGACGGCGGCGAGCACAAGCGGATAGGCGAAGGGCTCCGCGACGATCCAGGAGGAGTAGATGAGATCCGGGAGCACGAGCGACAAGGCCGCGATCCCGAGCGCGACGCCGGCCGTGAGCCCGAGCCGCCTCGCAAGCCAGTACACGGGGACGGCCGCGAGGGACATGGCGAGCGCTCCGATCGTCTGCGTCAGGTGATACGCGATACCGACGTCACTCACGAGCCAGGCCGGCGCGGTAAGGAGCGGCTCGAGGAGCGCCGGGAAATGCGCCGCCTGGCCCCGGACGAGCGGGCGGCCCGTCTCGGCGAGCGAGCGGCCCAGCGACGAGTAGAGGTACTCGTCTCCGAAGTAGACGGGCGTGGAGCGCAGCCAGGCGAGGGCCACGCGCACGGCAAAGCTGAGCCCGACGATGCCGGCGAGCAGGCGAGCTGCGGTGAGACCGCTGCGCTCGACTACCTCCGCGGGCAGTGGCAGACCAGGTCGTGTGGGTCGGGCCGCGACTTCCACAAGCGCTCTATCGGTCGTCGCAGGACCAGTCTTGACCGAAACGCAGAAGAGGGCGCCGGAGCGCCCTCTTCGAAGCTGCTGCGTCGTCGTTTACGGGCAGGCGCCGGTGACGATGTCCGTGCCGGGTCCGGCCTTGTTCCACGTCTCCGCACCCACTGTGCTCTGGATGCAGTAGGTCGTGGACGACACCGACTGGACGACGATGTTCTTGACGCCCGCGTCGTAGGTCGTCTGGAGATACGAGAGCGTCGCGCCGGCATATGAGTTGTTGTCGGCGTAGAACGCCTCGATCGCCGGGATCGATGCGCGCACGTTGGCCTGAGCGGCCGACTTGTTCGCTCGATCGCGGAACTTGAGGTAGGACGGGATCGCAATCGCAAGCAGGATCCCGATGATGATGATCACGACAAGAAGCTCGATCAGGGTGAAACCACCCTGGCCGCGCGTCTGGTTCATCCTCCGTGAAAGTCGTTCCAGCATTCTTCTCCTTCGTCCGAGTGAATCGGTGGCACGGGTCTCATCGGCCGAGGCTTTGAGACCTATACCCCCGAATAGGGGAAGAGGCGCTTGCGCGCCCCTTCCGGTCCTACAAGCGATCTGGTTCGTTTACGGGCAGGCGCCGGTCACGATGTCGGAGCCGGGACCGGTCTTCTTCCAGACCTCCGCACCCACTGTGCTCTGGATGCAGTAGGTCGTGGACGACACCGACTGGACGACGATGTTCTTGACGCCCGCGTCGTAGGTCGTCTGGAGATACGAGAGCGTCGCGCCGGTATATGAGTTGTTGTCGGCGTAGAACGCCTCGATCGCCGGGATCGATGCGCGCACGTTGGCCTGAGCGGCCGACTTGTTCGCTCGATCGCGGAACTTGAGGTAGGACGGGATCGCAATCGCGAGCAGGATCCCGATGATGATGATCACGACAAGAAGCTCGATCAGGGTGAAACCACCCTGGCCTTTGCTCTTGTTGATCCTCTGACTAAGTCTTGCAAGCATTCTTTGACTCCTCCTTGATCGGGCAAGGTCGGTTGGCTCTTCTCCACCTATCGGCCACCCGGTAGCCCCCAGTACCCCCATTCGGGGGGGATACGGGCAAACGCCACTCACTCATGGGTCCCGGGCCGGCGCCCAGGAGCTAAGAGATCTCGCAGCCGAGGTACTCGAGGGCGAGTGTTGTCTCGTCCATGAACGCGCTCGCTTCGTCCCGGCTGCCGAAAACGTACGGCCCTGGGCGCACCGGGTCGATCCTCATCGTCCCGACGGGATAGACGTCGCTCTCGACGATGAACTGGTTCCCCAGCATCAGCCGACGGAGCGTCACGACCTGGCGGCCGTCCTTCTTCGCCGTGCGCGTGAACTCATCGTCGACGGCGCGCCCGCCGGTCGGGTTCGCCTGCGGCGCCGGCTGGGGCTCGGCTTCCGGAGTGCTCACAGACCCGCGTTTCGTGCGGCCTGTTGGACCGTCTGCATGTCGGCGAAGCCGGAGAAGCGCACGACGAGCTCGCTGGGCCGGCGAAAGACCAGCACCGACGGATCGTCGAGGATTCCGAGCATTTTTGTGAGTGCCCTCGACTGGCCTTCGTTCAGCACATCGACGGCGACGAACCCGACGCCTGCGGCGGCGGCTCCGGCACGTGCCTCGCGCATCGCCATGGCGTCCAGTTCCACCTTGGGTGCATAGAGCGAGACGACGACGACCTTGTGCTGCGTGAGCGCCGCGGCGAGAGCGGCGGGCATGCCGTTCACCGATTCGGCGGGCTTGTGTGCAACGGGCTTGTGTGCAACGGGCTTGTGTGCAACAGGCTTGTGTGCGGCCGGCTTACGGGCGGCCGTCTTCTTCAATGCGTGCTTCTTGCCCGTTCCAGTCGTCCGCTTCGAGAGCGGGACGACGGTGTGGCTCGGGGCGGCGCTGGAGGCTGCCTGGCCCCGGCTGAGCAGGAAGAAGCCTGCCGCCAGTGCGAGGACCGCAAGGCCAACGACGAGTCCCACAACGCGAATACGTGGTGTTGAGCTCATACCCCGGCTATCGGCAACCAAAGGGCGCGGCTTTACACGCGTAGCACGCGGACCGCCTGGCAGTCCAGGAACCGGGTCACGTGACCCCTGGCCCGACGAGGCATGTGTGGTGCCTGGCACCGGACAGGTCTGCTGAGGCCGGTGGTCCGCGGCGCCATGAGATGAGGGGACCGTCGAAAAGCCGTCCCTTGGCGAGCTGTGATCTTAGTCGCGGAAAGTGCGCAGCACTTTGCGCGAGTCCCGGCCCCGTGGGCCGGGACCACCCCGGGCCCGTGGCCCGGGACCTCCCCTACTCGTTTGCCCAGCGCGACCGGGCTGTAGAACCCAGCCACTTGTCGGCGGGCTCCTCGAGCAGGTCGACCGACACGATCGTGTCGGGCCTGAGGTAGCGGCCGGCGAAGAAGGGCCAGCCGGCGTCGCTTTCCGTCGTCGAGATCTGCCGGACGACATTCTGGGCGTGCGCCGAGGCCTCGGCGGCCGTCTCGAAGGTGCCGACTTCGAAGACCTCGCCGTCGCGCAGCCGGACAAGGACGACGTGGAGCAGAGCGGAGCCTGAAGCAGGGTTTGGATCGGGCTCCTGGCTCTCGGCCGGCGCCTCGACCGGAACTGCCGATGGCTCGAGTGCTACGACGTCTTGGAGCGAGGGAGCGACGGTTTCGACGTACTCGGCTGCCGCGGGTGCGAGGGGTGGCTCCGGCGGCACTTCTGGCACCTGAGGCTCGACGGCCTCGACCGGTGGCTGAAGAGGAGTGATCGGCGCCAGTGGCGCGACTGGAGCCGGCTCTGGCTCGACGGGCGTGGGAACGAGGGGCATTGTCGCCTCCGGAACGATGGGGGTCTCTGGCTGCAGGGCAGGCTGTTCGAGGGGCGGAGCGGGTGTTTCCTCCACCGCCGGCGCGGGTGCCGTCATCGGCTCGACAAGCAGGGGCTGCTCCACAGCCTCGGCGGCAGGCTCGACCACGAGCGGCTCGAGGAATGGCTGAGCCGACGGCGCATCCCGCGTCTCCGCAGGAGGAACGACGGTGGGCAGCGCAGTCACGACAGGCGGCGTGGCAGGTTGTTCCTGCTGAAGGCTCGGCTCGAGGGGAAGGATCGCCTCAGGCTGGACGGCCGGCTCCGGCTGAACGGCCGGCTCCGGCTGGACGGTCGGTTCGGGCTGGACGGTCGCCTCTGGCTGGACCGGTTGAAGCGTCGGCTCCACCGCAGCGACCGGCTCCGGCTGCACGGTCTCCAAAGGAGTGCCACCATAGGCTTCGGGGATCGCGCGGATCAGGTCGGCCAGGGGGGCGACCACGAGCCTGGGCTCGGCGCCGAGCGACCGGCGTAGATTCTCGAGCACGAGCTCGTTCGAGGGGTCGGCCACGGCGACGACGAGCTGTCCCTCTTCAAAGCGGAGCGGAAGCGCGTTTTGCATGCGGGCCTTCTCCTCGGGCAGCATCTCGAGAGCGGCCGGCTCGGCATCTGAGGCGCGAACTTCGACGAACGGAAGACCCTTCTGGCCGGCGAGCAGGCGACCGAGATCGCGCTCGTGCAGCCAACCGCGCTCGAGCAGCACCTCGCCAAGGCGCTTCCCGTTTCGCATGCCCTCCTGAAGCGCATCCTCCAGCTGCTCCTCGGCTAGGAGCCCGGCCCGGAAGATCAGCGTCCCCAGAGGAACGTCGCGCATCGGTGTCAATGCGTCGGCGGCCAGCACGGGCGCAGGCGCAGGCACCGGCGTGACGGGGGCGGGTGCAAGCGGCTCGGCCGCCGGAACCGGCACAAGGGAAGGCTCGGGATCTAGCGGCGCGGGCGCAGACTGCGCCGGGTCGAGGAAGAAGGTGCCGCTCGATTCTGTGCTGGAAGACATTGCCGCCTTTCGATCAGAGGTTTCCGCTGGGCCTTGGCGAGCTTGGCGTCGACAAGGGCTAGCTCTGGGGTGATGACGTCGCTACCGGTCCCGCTCAAGGACAATCCTTTGCTTCGCTATCGGCGGGCAACCCGACCGCGCCATCACTCGAATGGGGTACCCCGCCTGAGACTCAAACGAGGACACGACCGAGCTCCTCGAGCGAAGTGACGCCCGAGACGACCTTCGCGAGACCGTCGTCCCACAGAGAGCGCATGCCCTGCTCGTACGCCTTGGCCTCGAGCTCGTCACGGGTCGCCCTCTTCACCGCGAGGGTCTCGATCTCCTCGGTCATCACGAGCAGCTGGTAGATCCCGATTCGGCCCTTGTAGCCGGTCTGACTGCACCGCGGGCAGCCCTTCTTGCGGTAAAACGCCATCCCGTCCGAGGCGGCCATCACTTCGGGCGAGACGCGGTTTCGCAGCAGCTCATCCGACGAGGGGTTGTACATCTCGCAACAATGCGAGCAGAGCTTTCGGGCGAGCCGCTGTGCGAGCACGGCGGTGACGGCGGAGCCTGTCAGGAACGGCTCGACGCCCATCTCGTTCAGACGCGTGATCGCGCCAGGGGCGTCATTCGTATGCAGCGTCGAGAGGACGAGGTGGCCCGTCAGCGCGGCCTCGATCGAGATCTTCGCGGTCTCGGCGTCACGAATCTCGCCGACCATCACCACGTCCGGGTCGGAGCGGAGGATCGAACGAAGCGCCGAGGCGAACGTGAGGCCTGCCTTGATGTTGATCTGGATCTGGTTGACGCCGGCCAGCCGATACTCGACCGGGTCCTCGATCGTCACGATGTTGATCTCCATCCGGTTGATCTCGGACAGCGCAGCGTAGAGCGACGTCGACTTTCCGGAGCCCGTCGGGCCGGTCACCAGGAGAGCGCCGGTCGGGCGCCGGATGATCTCGCTCAGGCTGGCGCGCATGTCGTCGGGCAGGCCGAGCTCCTCGAGCGTCGGCGCTTTCTTCGACTTGTCGAGGAGCCTCATCGACAGCTTTTCCCCGTCGACGGTCGGGAGTGTCGCGACGCGGATGTCGAGCATTCGCCCCGCTGTGCGGGCGTTCAAGGAGATTCGGCCGTCCTGGGGCTTGCGACGCTCGGCGATGTCGAGCTTCGCCAGCACCTTCAGGCGCGTCGTGACGCCGGCCGTCATCCGCTTCGGGATCCTCTGGATCTCGTGGAGCACGCCGTCGATGCGGAATCGGACGATGATCCCGTCCCTCTGAGGCTCGAAGTGCATGTCGCTGGCACCGTCCTCGGCAGCCTGGAAGATGAGTGAGTTGACGAGCCGGACGAGCGGCGCGTCCGAGATGCCGTCGTCGGCCTCGAGATCGTCCTCCTCGTCTTCGGCCTCCTCGAACTCCTCCTCGTCGTCGAACATCGCACGGGCGCCGAACGCCTCCGCGGCTCGCGAGAGCCGTCGGATCTCGACCTCGATGTCCTCACGGGTCGCGACGGCGATCTCGAGCTGGTACTTGGTCGCGAGCCGAAGCTCGTCGAGGGCATGCACGTTCTGCGGGTCCGAGACCGCAATCAGAAGCTTGCCGCCGTCGATCGCATATGGAATCGCGCAGACGCGCTCGAGGACGTGGAGGGGGATCAGCTCGGCCGCCTCCGGGGAGACGCCGTGCTCGACGATGTCGACGAGCGGGAGGTTGTGGCGGAGGGCGAACGAACGGGCGATGCTCGATCCCACCGCGAGCCCTTCCTCGACGAGCGCCTGGGCGAACGAGCCCGTCCGGGCGCGGTCACGCACGAAGGCGATCTTGTCCGCCGGCAGGAGCCCCGTAGCCTCGACGATGTCGGCAACGAGCTCCGCCACCGGGTTGACCTCGAACGCACCCTGGAGCGGAGCCGCCGCGCCTTCCTGCGCGGCGTCTTCCGTACCGGACACAGTCCTCAACATGGGTGGCCGCTCGTGTTCCATACCTCGAATGAGGTATCGGCGCCGACGAGGGCCCGCTTAAGCGCCGAGCAGCTTCAAGTACGCGTCGAGCATCCATTTCCCCGCAAAGAGGGCGACAATCGAGCCCAGGGCGAGGAACGGCGCGAACGGAATCGCCATCTTCCGCGCCGCCTGTCCGTGGCGCGCGAGCAGATAGAGCCCCGGCACCAGGGCCGCGATCATCCCCAGCATGAGCGCCACGGCGACGAGCTTTCCGAGTGCGGCCCCCATCAGCAGCGCGAGCTTGACGTCGCCCATCCCCATGCCCGCGGGGTAGGCGAGCACGGCGAGGAAGAGGAAGAACGAGGCGCCGAGCGCGCAGAGAAGCCATTCAAGGCTTGGCGCGCGCACAGTCTGCGCGACGAGCACGAGCACCGTCGCGGGCAGCACGATCTTGTCGGGCACGATCCGGTGCTCGAGGTCGACGGCCGAGATCGCGACGAGGACGCAGCAGAAGAACGCAGCGATCGCGGCACGGAAGGTCAATCCGAACGCGAGCACGCAGCCCGAGACGGCGAGCGCCGAGATGAGCTCGACGGCCGGGTAGATGAGCCCGATCCGGGTCCCGCAATGCCGGCAGCGCCCCCGCAGGGCGAAGAACGAGACCAGCGGAATGTTGTCGTACCAGGCAATCGGCGCAGAGCACGACATGCAGGCAGAGCCGGGGCGCACGAGCGACCGGTGAAGCGGCACCCGGGCGGCGACGACGTTGAGGAAGCTACCAACAGCCAACCCGGGAGCAAGCGCAATCGCGGCAAAGGCAGGATTCATCTCGCCCAACCATCGGCCCATTCCGCTTGAGAGTTAAACCACCACGAACCACCCGGGCCTGTGGCCCGGACTACTAACCCCAGGAGCCGGCTTGGTTCACGATCGAGATGGCTTCCTGGGAGGTTTGGGGTTGCCCGCCGAGGAGCGTTCCAAGCGGCACGTAATGGTTCGTCGTGTTGTTGTTCAGAAAGACCTGGCGCGCGACGATCGGACCCCAGATGTCGGCGCCTGTCTGCTCGGAATAGTCGTTGACGGCATAGATCGCACCCTGGTACACCGAGCTGTTCTGGATGGAGAAGCCGACGGCGTCGGTCGAGCTGCCCGCGACGAAGGCGAGGAGGTTCACGGTCGGATCCCAGTTCGCGTTGCAGCCGGCGACACCGCACAGCTTCGACGAGTTGTTGATGCCGATGGTGCCCGCCGCGTAGATGGTCGCTCTCCCCACGTAGACGGCGTCGACCGAGTTGTTGAGAGAGATGTCGCCGTCGAAGAAGAGCGTCCCGGCGATCGTCAGTGTTCCGGGGCTTCCCGGCGCCCAGGCAATCTGCCCGAGCAGGTTCCCCTGCGCATCCTTGACCTGGCAGTCGTAGGCAAGTGCCGGCGTGAGATTGACTGGGAGTACAAGGCTGCGGTTCATCGTTGCGTCGTTGTCGAACGCAGGCGGTATGCCACTCTGGCTCGTGCAGGCCTGCTTCGGCCCCGGCTTTGCGTTCGAGTACCAGTAAGGGAGGTCGACCGGAGGCTTCACGAAGTCGGGATTGACTGTATCCGGAGGCATCGACGAATAGACGCCGTCGGCCGTCCCGCACGGACTGTGTAGCGCACCGCTGCCGGCCTTGCAGCCGCCCCCGACGTGAACCTCCGCGAGCGGTGCCGCTGCGCTGGCGATGTGCGACGAGTTGCTCAGCGTCACCGTCCCGCCGACGTGAAGGACCGTGTTCACTCCGCTGATCTGGGCGGTGTTCTGAAGGCAGAGGTTGCCCTTCACGTAGAAGGGGACGTTGACGTTGACCGAGTTGGCGAGGGTGGTGCACGTCGTCGTCGAGTCGGCGTAGACGTAGTTCCAGATCGCGTTGTTCGCCGTGCCGACGGACGTGTGCTGAATGCTCGCGCGACCACGGATGGTGCGGATCATGTCGATGCCGCCCGTGGGGCTCGGGATGCTTCCCCGGCCCGTGAGCGTCCAGGTGTTCGTCTGAGTGTCGAGCGTGCCCCACCACATGATCGTGCCGCCGTCGGCCGCCTCGCTCCGAGTCGGCACGGCGCCTGGCATCAACGGGTCGGGCGCGTTGTAGAGCGTCGCGTACGCGTAGTTGAGCCCGGCCTCCGCGAGCGAGAACGACCGCTCGTCGGCTCTCGACGTGGACGCCGCGCGAACGTTCTCCGTCGAGTAGACCATCGCCGTCGTGCCCGTGATGCCGAGCACGAGCGAGATGCCGATCACCATGACCAGGGCGAAGCCCTCCTGGCGTGCGAGGCGGCGGCGGAAACGACTGATGAGGGATGAACGGCTCACGTTTTACGTGAAGGCATGAGCCCGTGACGGGCGCGAGGCACCTTCAAGAAGTGTTTCGGCCTTCCCGGAGGGCTCGGGCATCCCTTGAAGCAGGCATAGGCGTCACTCGTTCGGTTACCTGGTCCCCGTTCGGGCGTAGTTTTTCCGGCGGGCCGACGCCGGACGAGGTGGCTCACCTCGGCGCGAATCGCGAGGGGATTAGGAGCCCGTTACAGCGGAACGACGATCGCACCGGGCGACGAGCGGCGTTCTCAGACCCTGACCTAGCCGGCGAACCCTTCCGGCGGTCTCGGCACGCCGTAAGAGTCCAGGTTCCCGGGCATCCCCGCCGGAACGGTCGTGACCGTCGGGAACGCGTTCGTCGTCACGTTGTTCGAGAGGATGATCTCGCTGCCCATGACCGGGCCGTCCGAGAACGAGTTGTTGCCGAACTCGATCTTGCCGGTGCCGAACAGCGCGCCTTCGAACTGGCCGTTGTTCTGCACCTGGATGCTGTCGGCCGGCTGGACCTGTCCACCGGTGCCGTTGGCGACGATCATCAGCATCTCGGTGTTCGGATTCCAGTTCGCGAACTCGCAGTTAAGGCCCGAGACCCCGCCGCAGAGCTTGCCGTCGAGATAGAACGTGCCGGAGAGGTAGAGCGCTGCCTGGCCGTTGTACCTGTTCAGCGCGCCATTCGAGACCTTGGCGCTGCCGTCGATGTAGATCGTCCCCTTGATCGTCAAGGTGTTGGTCAACACGTTCCAGGAGAGCTCACCGCTCGTGTCGGCGTCGTCCCAGCCGATCGACTGACCCGCGGCGTGCGCCGTACTTGTCGAGCCGTTGACTCCGCGCGACACCGTCCAGGTGGTCGTTCCGAAGCCGGAGGTCACGTTCATCAGCTCATCGTCGATCCTGATCCGGAATGCGCTCATCGGGAAGCCGGTGGCCGACGTCACAGTGATCGAGGTCTGCCCGGTGCTGATAGCGCTCGGAAGGGTAGTCGACGCGCCAGGGCCCACGCGGCAGCTGTACGAGCTCGTGGGAGTCAGGTCGACGATCCCGACGTTGTTGTCTCTGGCCGGGTAGTTCGTGTCAAACGAGGGCGGCGTGCCGCTGATTGTCGTGCAGGGTTGCGACGGCCCCGGAATCGCGTTCTCGTACCACTTGTCCCATTCGGCCGCGGGCGCCGGGATCGCCGTCGGCGAGTGGTTGACACCGATCGTCGTCCCGTTGGCGAGCTTGCTGTAGATGTGGCGCGAATCTTGATTTCCCGTGCAGGCGGCCCATGAGGCGCCGCCGTAGCGGCAGTTGCCGCCGACGGACGTCTCGACCCGCGTGCCCATGTTCGTGCCGGCACCCACGCTCGTGTTGTTCGCGAGGTCTAGATTGCCCATGACGACGAGCGCCGAGATCGATGCCCCCGAGTTGTTGCCGAGACAGAGATTTCCGGCGACGTACATCCTGGCGTTACCGGCAACGTTGTTGTTCAGGTTCTCGTCGCAGGCGTTGCCGGTCTGCGTCGCGTACATGTAATCCCAAGCCGGGTTGCTCAACGGCTGGATGTAGGTCGGTTTGATCCGCACCTGCGCGACGATCTTGCGTCGCAGCGGCGCCGTTCCCGGGCTGCCCGGATTGGAGTTGAGCCCAACTGCGCTGATCGTCCAGCGTCCCTGGGCTCGGTCGAGCGTTCCCCACCAGGTTGCGGTCCCGTTCTCGTAGGCCAACGAAGACGCCGTCGCCTCGGTCGAGGGCATGATGTCAGCATCGTATGCGTTGTTCGCCGGGTTCGAGAGCACGGACATCGCGTTGTTCAACGCCGCTTCTGACAGGGAGAACGACACTTCGTCGGCCTTGCTCCGGCCCACGTTCCTCGCGCTCGACGTCGTGTAGAACATCATCGTCGAGCCCGCGATCGTGAGCACGGCGAGTATGCCGATCACCATGATCAGGGCGATGCCGTCCTGCTTGTGGATTAGTTGCCGCATTCTCATTCTGGTGAGGAAAAGTCCTCGCACACACTCTCGCCAGGCGGCGCGACCCCCGCGCCCCCCTTTGGGGTTAGCTCGATCAAGGGATCGCTAGCGGGTCGTATTGCGGAGGACCATGTCCGCGACGAGCCGCCATTCCCTGCCGTTGGTCGGCTTCGTGTTGATCGGGAGCGTGACCCTGAGCTTGCCGAGGCTCGTCCCGGACACCGGAGCCGTGTAGTTGAACGCGTTCTGGAGGGTCGCGTAGTCGGCGAGATTGACGCCGTTACGGCGAAGCTGGAAGCGCTGGCCGGAGCCGGCAGTGTCGTAGGTGACAATCGTCTGCGAGCCGCCGGCGCTCGGGCACTGGCTCGGGAGGGTGACGCTGATGGAGTTCGTAGCGCCCGTTGGCGTGATCGCGCTGGCGCAGTGGATCTCGCGCCGCATCTTGTCGATGGCGATGCGGGCTGCCTGCTGGGCCTGGAAGCGCCGGTTCGACTCGAACTCGGCATTTGTCGCCCCGACGAAGAGCGTGGTGAGCGCGCCGACGACGATCCCGAGGATCGCCAACACCATCACGAGCTCCATCAGCGTGTAGCCGGACTCTCCGGCGACGAGCCGGCGCAACTTTCGCAGCGAGCTCATCGTGATTTCGAACGGACCTCCGCAAGCGCTACGCGTGCGACGCGCTCGCTGCGGCTTCCGATTCCCCAGACGCGTTGGACGCGCTGGTCGACCTGGATCAGCCGGTCGAGGGCCTGTGCTCCGTGCCACCAGCCGAACTTCGCGCCGGTGACGATCCAGGCGTGCTGGTAGAGCCAGTAGCTGACGTTCGGGTCGGTCAGCGAGCGATTTGACGAGAGCCACCTGTCGAGCCGCCGGGCCCTGGCCGTGAGCGGGATCTCATCGAGTGGCTCGGGCTTCGCACCGGCGACGACGAATGCCGGGGGCCGCTTGGGCTTGGGCTTGGGCTTGGGCTTCACCTTCGGCTTCACCTTCGTCTTCGCCTTCGGCTCGCTCTTGGCCTTCGTAACTACGCCGACGCGTTGGATGACCGTGCCCGAGAAGGACGAAACGTTCTCCGGCGAACCAACCTGCGGATAGCGCGTGTTCGCATCGAGGCCGAGGGTGATCGTCGGTGCGCCCGTGTCGTATACCCGGCTCCCGGGCGGAGGCGATTGGCTCGCGACGAGGTTGGCCGCATAGCCCTGGACGGCGCCGGTCACACGCCAGGCGAATCCGCCCTCCTCGAGCGTGCTCTTCGCAAAGACGTAGGCCTGGCCACGGACATCCGGGACGAGCAGGATCGGCTTCGCGGTTGCGGCAACGGGCGTGTTTACGGCAGGCCCGCCGCGCGTCGAGGCGGCAAATGTGAACGTCGCAGTCGTGAGCAGCGCGACGACGGCGAGGACAAAAATCCTGGGGAGGATGGTGCTGAGCCGCAAAGCCATACTTCGCTCTTCGGCAGGGACGGGCAATGAGTTAAGGCCTTTCGGCGGTGAACGTGATCACTGCGGGATCGTCTGACGGCGGCGCCGAGCCACCATCGACGACCTCGAAGACCGGGCCCATGTCCATCGTCGGTGCGTCCTGCCAGCGGAACGCGCTGCCCGCGAAGGCGGCGAACCAGGACTCGACCTGCGGGTACGAGCTCGCCGGCTGAAGCTGAAGATGGAGGTGCGGGCCGGTTGCGTGGCCGGTCTGGCCGACCAGGCCGACGGGCTGCCCCGCCGAGACCGCGATCCCAGGCTGAATCCCCGGCTCCTCGTAGGACATGTGGCAGTACGTCCACTCGCGCGCGTCGACGGCCGCGCGCATGGTCAGGCCGATCCCGCAGTTCCCGTTCGGCATGTGCCACGCATCGACGATGAAACCGTCGGTCAGCGCGTAGAGAGGCGAGCCCTCCGGGGCTGCGATGTCAGCGGCGGGATAGTCGTGGTGGTAATGGCCAACGGAGACGACGGAGGGCCCACCGCCGACCGGGAAGACGTAGTCGCCCTGGTAAAGAGGAGCGGCGAGGAGACTCGCTCCGCCTAGCGTGAACGAGCTCGTCGAAGCGCTCGCCCGAGCTTTCTCGAGGGCCTTCTCGGCAGCCCTCAGCTTCCGTTTCGCGGCTGCCACCGATGCCGCCGCGGCGGCTTGCCTCGTGCCGACCTGGAACGCGCGCTTCTCGAGTGCGAGGCGGTTGGAGAGCAACGGAGCCCGCTCCGCTCTCGCATACATGACCCGTGTCCGCCGCGCGAGCCTGCGCGCGGCAAGGGTCGCGCGGACGACGGCGCGGTTCTGCTTCGCGATCGTCTTCTCCGCGGCCTGGAGGTTGACCTGGAGCCGGTCGTACGTGAAAGGGATGTCGAAACTGTTCTGCCCGTAGAGCCGCGCGAGGCTGAGAATCTCGTCCACGTACCACTGCGCGTGGTTGTAGGAGAAGATCCCGCGCGAGATGTCCGTCCGCCCACCGGCTGCGGCTAGATACCGGGCCGCGGCGAAGATCGCGTCGTCGGGGTTCCACGGATCGGCGATGCCGTCTCCGTTCGCATCCATTCCCCAGCGCTGCCAGGTGGAGGGCATGAACTGCATCCAGCCGATCGCGCCGGCCGAGCTCGGGCCCATGTTGCGCCCGAAGTTGGACTCGACCTTGTTGATCGCCGCCAGCACCTGCCACGGGATGCCGTAGGTGGCACCCGCCTTCTGCCACAGGCCCTGGAGGACGGGGAACGGCAGGCCGGCGGAGTTCCGTCGGGCCAGATATGCCGGAGGCAGGGCGATCCCGGAGTTGGGCGTCTCGGCGCTCGCGAACGGCACCATCGCCGGCGTGGAGGGAACGATCGTGAAGACGGGCCCGGAAGCCCCGGCCGCCGCCGCGGTCGCTGCGAGCGCCACGACGAGGACGGCGAACGTGGGGAGGAGCCGCCTCATGCGATTTCGACCGGACGAACGACCCTTAGATCGGGCGCGTCCTCGGTCGTTTCCGCCACGACGGCTTCCTCGGCTTCGCGATCGGTCGCGTCCTTGTGCTTGACCGCATGCTCGAGGGAGACGAGGAAGTCGTGCTTGTTCGTGGCGGCGGTCGCCGCTTCGTCCCGGTCGATCTCGCCCGAGACGACGAGCGCCATCAGCGCCTGCTTGAAGGTCTGCATGTGGAAGAACGCGCCTTCCTCGATTGCCTCGTGCATCTCGTCCGCCTTGTCGTCGCGGATCAGGTCGGCGATTCGCGCGTTCACGACCATCACCTCGAACGCGCCGATCCGCCCCCCGGCGACGCGAGGAAGGAGCCGCTGGCTGACGACGCCGCGCAGGACGCCGGCGAGGATCGAGCGGATCTGCTGCTGCTTGATCCCCGGGAAGAATTCGATGATGCGGGCGATCGTCTCGGCCGCGTCCACGGTGTGCATGGTCGAGAGGACGAGGTGGCCCGACTCGGCCGCCTGCATGGCGGTCTCGGCGGACTCGGCGTCGCGGAGCTCTCCGATCAGGATCACGTCGGGGTCCTGGCGCAGCGCACGCCTGAGCGCCTGCGAGAACGAGTCCGTGTCGAGGCCGACCTCGCGCTGGTTGACGATGCAACCGTGGTCGGAGTGTAGGAACTCGATCGGGTCCTCGATCGTGACGATGTGCTGGCGGCGCGTGCGGTTGATGTGGTTGACGAGCGAGGCGAGGGTGGTCGACTTCCCCGAGCCGGTCGCGCCCGTGACGAGAATGAGCCCTCGAGCCTCATCCGCCAGGCGGCGAACTCCCTCGGGCAGGCGCAGCTGTTCGAACGACGGCACCTCTGTCGGAATGACTCGAAGGGCGAAGGACGTCGTTCCACGCTGCTTGAAGCCGTTGACGCGGAAGCGCGCGAGGTCGGGTGCCATGTACGAGGTGTCGAGCTCGCCGCTCTCGCGGAAGATCTCGAGCCGGTGGGGCGTCCTCGCCGTGACGCCTTGAAGGACTTCCTCGAGATCGGCCTCGGTGAGCGGTTGCCAGTTTTCGACCGGGCCAAGCTCGCCGTCGCGGCGGATGACTGGAGGCAGGCCGAGCTTGAGGTGCACGTCTGTCGCACCGCTGTCGACGACTGCTTTTAGGAGCGCGTTGAGGTCCATGGGCGGGCCACGCTCAGCATCGGCACCGTTGAGGGGCGTCTTTAGGTGTGGGCCGTGCGGTAGGCGCGGCCGGGATCGCCGGCGGCGCGGGCGATCGCCTCGATCACGCGCAGCGAGGCCCGGCGGAGCCCGCGCATCGCGCTCGGGCTGGGAACCTCGCCGCCGATCAGCGAGACGACGGCCTTCCAGACGAAGGGAGAGCGGACGGCCGCGTAGGTCAACCGCGGGAACCGGTCGAGCGCGACCTTGGCGCCCCAGGCGGCTGCGAGCTGGGACGAGAGCGCCCGCCGCAGATCCCGGTCGTAGCCGGCGAGATCTGCCCTGTTGCCCGCGAGCAGCTCGAGGGTCTCGCCCGCGGCGAGCTTGGCCGAGAGCAGCGCCTCGTAGATCCCGTCCCCGGAGAGCGGGTCGACGAGCCCCGCCGCGTCGCCGAGCAGGGCGAGCCGTCCCTTGGCGAGACGCGCGCGCGCGTGCAGAAGAGGCAGCCGGTAGCCGCGGAGCGCCTCGAGGCCGGACTCGGGGATCGAGTACTCGCGGCAGAAGCGCGAGAGATGCTCCCGCATCCGCGGCCCCTCGCGCTCCCAGCCGCCCACGCCCACGTTGATGTGGTCGCCCTTCGGGAAGACCCAGCCGTAACCCCCGGGCACGTTCGCGAGCTCGAGGCAGAGGCGACCCTGGTACCGCTCGCGGGAGACGACGCCGTAGGGGACGTTCGCCTCGAGCGCGACGCCGTAGTCGCGCCCGTCGTCGAGGCCGGCGGCTCGGGCGCCGACGCCGTTCACGCCGTCCGCACAGAGTGCCGTATCGGCAGCAACTTTTGCACCGTTCAGGCGTGCCTGGACCCCAGTCTTGGTCAGCTCGAGATCGGTCACCTTCACGCCGTCGCGGAAGTCGGCGCCGGCATTCGCCGCGCCCTCGGCGAGGAACGCATCGAGCCGGTTGCGCTGGGTCATGAGGACGAGCGGCTCGTCCGTGCGGCGCTCGAAGTGCGAGCCGAAGTCGAGACCGAACTCGACGACGGTCGTTCGGTCCTCGACGACGGGGTCGACCGGAAAGGGCAGCTGCCGGACGGCACGCATTGTCAGGCCGCCGCCGCACGGCTTGTCCCGCGGGAAGCGGGCACGGTCCGCGAGGAGCACGGAGGCGCCCTCGCGGGCGAGCCGGTAGGCGGCGGTCGAGCCGGCCGGCCCGGCGCCGACGACGAGGACGTCGAAGGTCTCCATGGGCCGATACTAGAACGCGCGCGCTATTTTGACGCGGTGCCCGACCGACGTGACCCGAAGGTGGTGATCGTTGGCGCGGGGCTCGGCGGGCTCGCTGCGGCGATCGAGCTGGGGAAGCACGGGTTCACCGATGTGACGATTCTCGAACGAGCATCCGGCCTGGGCGGCACCTGGTTCCACAACGCCTACCCAGGTTCGGCCTGCGACGTTGCGAGCCAGCTCTATTCGTACTCGTTCGCCCAGCGTCGCGACTGGGCGAGACTGTGTTCGCCGCAGGACGAGATCCTCCGCTACCTCCACGAGGTCGCCCACGACCACGGCGTCGATCGACTCGTCGTCCCGAACACCGTCGTCAGCTCGTGCCGGTGGGACGACTCCCGCCGATGGACGGTTGCGAGCGACGACGGCCGCACGTGGGACGCCGATGCCGTCGTGCTTGCGACCGGACAGCTGCACCAGCCCGCCTACCCGAGCATCGAGGGGCGCGACGAGTTCGAAGGACACAGCTTCCACTCCGCCGAGTGGGACCACGGGTACGACCTGTGCGGCAAGCGCGTCGCGGTCGTGGGGACGGGTGCAAGCGCCGTGCAGTTCGTGCCCGAGATCGCCCCGCAGGTCGAGCGCCTGCTCGTGTTCCAGCGGACGGGCAACTGGTTCCTGCCGCGCAAGAATCGCCCGTACCCGGCGCTCGTCAGGGCAGTCATCCGGTACGTCCCCGGCGTTCAGACCTTTCGCCGCGGCTTCTTCTACCGGTACGGCGAGTTGCTCACGCTCATGATCCGTCACCCTCGAACGGTCGGGCGGCTCGGGCAAGCCCGCTCCGCTCTCTTCATGCGCTGGCAGCTCAGAGACCGCGAGGTGCGACGAAAAGTCTGGCCTGACTACACGTTCGGCTGCAAGCGGGTCCTGTTCAGCTCGTACTTCCTGCGGGCGCTACAGCGCCCCAACGTCGAGCTCGTGACCGATGCGATCACCCGTCTCAAGCCGCACAGCATCGTTACCGCCGAAGGCGCGGAGCATGAGGTCGACTGCGTGATCTACGGCACGGGATTCCGGACGAACGACTTCATGTTCCCGATGGAGATCACAGGCGCCGAAGGCCGGACCTTGCGCGAGGCGTGGTCCGACGGAGCCCGCGCCTATCTCGGTATCTCGATTCCCGGGTTCCCGTCGCTCTTTCTCATGTACGGGCCCAACACGAACACCTCCGGCGGCTCGCTGATCGTCTACGAAGAGGCCCAGGCCGCATACATACGCCAGGCCCTCGAGCACGTCCGCGACCGAGCGGCTGCAGCGATCGACGTCCGTCCCGAGGTGGAGGAAACGACCGACCGCCAGGTGCAGGCGCGCTTCGCCGGTACCGCCTGGACCGGGTGCGATTCCTGGTACCGGACCGAGACCGGGCGGATCGTCGCGAACTGGCCCGGATACATGCGCGAATACGAGAAACGGTTGCGGGTGCTCGATCCCTCGGACTTCGATTTCGTGCAGCTTCCCGATCGTTCACCGGTCGCTGCCTGACCAGGGAGACCGTGCTCTCTCGCAGCGCCCCAGCTCCGGGCGCTCCGGGGTGACGCGGCTACAATGGCTGACCCTGCCGGGGGAGTTCCCGAGTGGCCAAAGGGGACGGGCTGTAAACCCGTTGGCTCAGCCTTCAGAGGTTCGAATCCTCTCTCCCCCATCGCTTCCCTGGCCGGCGGGCCCTCCCGCCGGGCGGAGCCCGGCTCCGGGCCCGCCTCGCGTCGCTGCGCACCCTCCTGCGAGCGGCCCGTGCGACCTGGCACTGTTCCGCTCGCATACGGGCACGCAGCGACGCGCCAGGAAACCGAGGGCAGGTCTTCGATGGCCGGCAGTTCGCTGCGCGGAAATTGACCATTTCGTCCTCCCCTGGGGTTCTGCGGGTCCGCCACCATCTCGCGCCCCGACGCGACTTTGCAACAGACTGTTGCTAAGTCCTGAAGGCCCCCAGCACTTGTGGCGCCGTGTCAGGGGAGATCGATCTCACATGACTGCGAGGCTCGTGGTCCTAGCTCTGTCGGAAGATCTTCACGACCCTGCCGACAAGGTTCTTCCGCGGAACCGTGCCCCAGCGGCGCGAGTCGCACGAGGACGACCGATTGTCGCCGAGCATCACGTACTCGCCCTTGGGGACCGTCTTCTCGGGGATCGTCTCCGAGTCCCGGCGCGTCGCTTCGACGTAGGGCTCGTTCAACTTCTTGCCATTGATGTAGATGAAGCCGTCCTGCTCGCGCCAGCGATCTCCCGGTAGGCCGATCAACCGTTTTACGAATGTCCCTGGCTCACCAGTGCCGCATGAGAGCATGGCCCCCGGCGGGATCTTGAAGGCGACGATCTCGCCCCGGCTTGGATGGGATCGGAACGCCTCGACCAGGAGCCGGTCGGAGTAGGCAGCCAGGCAGCCCGCGAGCGGTCGGGCGCAGTGAAGCGTCGGCTCCATCGAGGACGATGGCATGTGGTAGCCGGTGTACCTCGGCTCGGAGACGTGCTCGACCGGCGGGCTAATCGACGAGTTGCGACTTGCTTTCGACGACGAATTGCTACTTGATTTGCCTCCGCAGCCGGTCAAGGCAAGAAAGCTCGCGGCAGCAACAGCGGCGGCGAACGTGCATGGGTCGACCCGCACGTCCGCAAAATATCTAGTTCGCGAGTCGGTCACCGGTCCGTCGTGCTCTCAGGCCCAGGCCCAGGCCTGTGGCCCGGGACCAAAAAGAGAGGGGCGCCGACCGGCGCCCCTCTCGATTCGCGTGTCCTGGTTGTCTTAGCGCCGGCCGACGACGAGCTTCACTGCAAAGCCGCTCGGCTTGACCGTGCCCGGCCGCGGGCTCTGCTTGATGACTCGCCCGACTCGCCGTGAGTGCGCCCGCCGGATCCGTCCCACCGAGCAGTGCTTCGCGCGGATCTTCGCCTTCGCCCTGGAGAGCGTGAGGCCGATCACCCG
>DATHDS010000034.1:0-22925 GCA_035318925.1 Gaiellaceae bacterium | reverse complement strand
GCCGACAGCTTCGACCGATCCTGAACGTTGCCACGGCGCGTCGTCGGCGGTCCGGGTAGAGGCCCCAGCCGACCTGAGGGGCCTCGCGCTTTCGTTCAACCGCCGGAGGCGTAGCCGGCTCTGGTTGTCGCGGAAGAGCCGGAAGGCGACACGGCGCCCCTGGCTGTCGCCCCGGGAACCGTTCGGCTGCGCTGGCTGCGGCTTGCGGGTGGCTCAACTGGCGGGCTCGGCGGTAGTCGCATGCGCCAAGCCGACGAGGACGCCGAGCGCACCCAGGAGCGCGAGGGTACTCGTCGCCGAGTACGGTTTTCGCGGCGTGCCGTGGGAGTGGGAAGAGATCCAACGTCACTGGCTGGCCGGAAGCTCAGTGGCTGCTTCGCCCGACGAGGTTGTCGCGGCGTTCGACCGTGTAGAAGCGACCTTTGGTCGGGATTGGATCAACGGTTCGCGGGAGGAAGCGGGCGGAGTATCGCGGGGCTCCCTGCCAACACTTCACGTCGTAACCCTCGGGCAACTAATGGCGGCAGTTGACGGCGTCCAGGGGAGTGCGTCACTCCTCGAAAAGATCCGTCGCGGCGACGAGACGGCGTGGGCGGAGCTCTGCGCGATACATCTTCTGCGGTCACCCAATCCGTCCGTGGCGGTCGAACTCGAGCCGGTGGTGATCGTCGGCGGCCGTCAACGGAAGCCCGACTTCCGGGTTCAGAAGGCAGACTCGGACTGGACATACGTCGAGGTGACCGCGCCGGGCAGATCGGTTGCGCAGCAGGCAGTGCTCGGCACCCTCGAGCGGATCGGCAGGTTGATCAGCACCGTGAAGAGAAGCTATGCCCTTGAAGTGTTCCTGCGCAGAGAGCCGTCGAAGGCCGAAGAGGAGTATCTACTCGGTAGGGTGCCCGAGGTCTGTCGACTCGACGGCGTTCATACCGAAGAGCTTCCAGACGGTCTAGGAATGCTGATCCTCAACGCGACCGCTCCTGGACAGGTGGTGCTGACGGAGCACGAGGGCGAGGAAGATGTTCCTCGACTCGGCCGTGCAGACGTGCGAGCCGGGCCGGATGAGCCGCATCGACATATCGCGGTACGGCTTGCGTTCACGGATGCACGCGCTGATGAGTTCCTGCGTGTGGAAGCCCGTCAGCTTCCGAACGATGCGCCGGGTCTGATCATGATCCAAACATCCAGAGCGGCTGGAAGCTGGAGAAGGTGGGACGAGTTTCTGCGGAAGCGCCTGACGTCAGATAAGCACACGCGCGTGAGCGGGATCTGCCTGTTTCAGTCGGGATACGTCGATACCCCGCAGGGAGAGTCGTGGCGGCCGGAAGCAAAGCTGATCTTGAACCCTCACGCTCGCTTCCAACTTCCGCGATGGATTCCTGAAACCCTGGCGACCTACGCCCCGCAGTAGGGTTGGGTAACGCGCGAGGCCTACGAGCGCTACATACGCGACGACCTCCTGCGACTCCGCGCGCCGTCGTGAGCGGCGCGAGCCACCGACGGCGATACCGTCCGCGCACCATGCGCGGCTCGCCTACTCGCCCTCGTTCCGTTTCAGCTCTTCCCGCTCGATCTCGAACGCCGCCCCGACGTCCTCGACGCTCGCGCGCCCGGCGAGGAAGTCGGCTCGCAGCTCGCGCCAATCCTGCTCGGTGAAGAGCTGCGCGCGGAAGCGGAGCTCGACCAGTCCCCAACCGTTCATCGCGCACCATCTCGCCAGCCACTGCTCGTTGAGGCAGGTGAGGAGGTAGGCACGCACGGCAGCGGCCGCCTCGCGCTGGCGGCAGAGGCGCACGAGCTGGAAGAACTCGGTCACGTTGCGCAACGGGACGTCGAAGAGGACGTCCGAGACGCGGTCCTCGGCGTTCTCGACCTGCTCAAGCGCGTCCTGGTAGGCACCTGTGCGGGCGCGAACCAGCGGCAGCAGCGCGTCGTCGGGGCTGGCTCCTGCGCGCAGCCCGTAATGGGTCCGCGCCCACAGCCGCTCGACCCGGCGTCCGGCACGGAGCGCCGCTTGCGCCGGCGTCCTCCGACCGCCGGGCTCGTCGAGCGGCCAGTGCATCTCGACGATCTCCGGAGGCTCGAACTCGCGCCACTGCTCGGCCGCGCCGACGAAGGCATGCTTGCTCACGTACTGCTCGAAGACGACGCCGTCCCGGGTACGTCGCTTGGCCACGGTCTCCGGCGCGAGGAAATCGATGCGCTCGGCGAGCACCCGCTTCTCGCCGGCGTACTGGACGCGCAAGTAGCAGCGGCCGTTGTCGATCAGCTGACCGACGCACCATTGCAGCGCGTGCTCGACGCCGAGGGCGTTGCCCCAGAAGTCTCGCCGGCCCCAACGGTCAAGCGCGCGCTCGCGGACATGCCTCACCGCCTCGGCGTCGTCGCCGAAGGCGTCGATGCCGTCGAGCGTCGGGATGACGGCGAAGCGGAACGTCTCGGCGGCGGTGTGGGTGCGCGAGGCCGCGAAGCTCTCGGCGGCGTCGTAGCGGAGGCCGAGCGCGAACTCGGCAAAGGGATCGGCGCCGAAGTAGCCGGCCTCGGCCTTGGCTCGCCGCCTCATCCGCCGAGCTCCATGATCCGCTGCTCGATCAGCTCGACGAGCCGACGGCGGACGTTGAAGCGGACGACGTCCTCGACCATTGCCTTGACGACCTCGTCGATGTCGTCGTAGGCGGCCCACTGACGGATCAGCGGCGAGGGATGGTCGCGGGCGACGCCGTAGCCGAACGCGCCCGGCTCCTGGACGTAGATCTCCGGCAGCTCGTAGATCGCCGTCCTGAGCGGCTGGAACCAGGTGCGGTGCTTGACGCCGCTCATGAACGGCCACGTGAGGACCGAGGGGCTCTGGTCGAGCAGCGGCAGCAGCCCCTCGAGGTCGAACAGAGCCGAGACGACCGGGGCGATGCGCTCGACGACGCCGGCGGCTTGGTGGTACTCGGCCCAGCCGTAGACGTAGGCGAACTGGAGCAACAGCTCGAACCGACGGAGCGCCGCTGTGGTATCTGCGCTCGCGGTGGCGGAGCCGCTAGCAGCGGCACCTCCGGCCGCAGCCCCTTCACCAGCACTGCCGGCAGGCGCGGGCTCGCCACCGCTTCCGGCGGCGGTCGGACCGGTCGCCCCGGCAGCGCTGGCCACGGTCACCTGCTCGAACAGATCCATCGCCAGCGCCACCTCGAGCAGGTCGCCGGCCAGCTCGAGCTCGCCGCGCTCGGCGAGCGTGCGCAGCGCGACCCAGACCCCCTCCTCGCGGAGCTGCGTCCGCTCGGTCGCCGTCGGCGCGAGCCGGTAGGCGTCGACCAGGTCGCCGCGGAGCGGGTCGAGCGCAACGGCCGGCCTCGCGCCCTCGGCGAACGCCAGCACGATCGTCCGCACGCACAGCTCGGCGGCCGTCGCCGCCTGCGTCGTCGCGTCGGCCTCGACGACGGCGTGGAGATGCGTGGTCGCGAGCGCCAGCGCCCGCGCCAGATAGTGCGCCTGCTTCTCTGCTCCGAGCTGCTCCCAGCGCGGCCGGAGCTCGGCGATCATCGCCGGCTCCGGCGTCACGACGTGGCCGGTGATGGCGATCTCCTTGCGGATCTTGCGACCGAGCTCGTCGGCGAGCTCGCGCGCCGCTCGTGGCAGGCTGCGTGTCTTGTCGCGCTCCCACGGCTGCGTGGCGACGATCTTCTCGACAGAGGGAGCAAGCCCGTGGGCGAACTCGTAGACCGCGACCCACGGCAGCTCGAGGAACCCGCGCGAGGTCGAGGAGACGATCGCCGGCGCGGTCGCCAGCGACTCGGCGGCCTCGAGCGCGCGATCGAGCACCTCGAACTCCTGCGCCCGCCAGGCGAGCTGCAGGGCGTGCCCGTGCAGGTTGAAGACCGCCTCGCTCAGGCCCGACTCGGCGAGCCCCAAGAGCGGCACCTGCGCCGCCGCCTCGTAGATCTCGCGCTCGAGCCAGTCCCGCTCGGGGCGGATATCCATCGGCGGCAGGCGTCCGAGGCGGGCGAAGTTGAGCGTGATCTCATAGGCGTCGGCGCCGAGCCTGACCGGCATCGGCCGGAACCACTGGCTGCGCTCCGGCAGGCGCCGCTTGAACGGGACGTAGACGTCGATCAGTCGCCCGAGCATGGCGATGCCAGCGGCGGCTCCCCGCCAGTCGCTCTCGCGGGACAGCGTCGCCAGCAGATCCTTGGCGATCTCGAGGTCGCTCTCGCTCGTCCGGCGCGCGTGGGCCTCGACCGAGCGGCCGGGCCGCTTCCTCGTCAGCCCCGAGAGCTCGCGGCGCAGCTCGCGCTCGAGCGCAAGGAAGACGTTGGCCGGGGCCAGCCCGAGCAGCGCATGCTGGCGGTATACGATCAGGCTGCCGATGCCGGCGGTCGCGACCGCGACGGCCAGTGCGGTCGAGACGTAGGGCGGGTAGCCGCTGACGACGTCGCGGAGGAAGAGCAGCCAGAGCGAGAAGAGGAAGCCGGCCGCGAGCAGCCGGACCACGACCGACCCGACCTGCTCGCGGACGAGGAAGGCGACGATGCGGTCGCTGCGGTAGCGCGACGCCGTTGTCTGGAAGGTGATCAAGGAGATCGTCAGCACCAGGCCGAGCACTGCGCCGGTCGCAGTCGCGGTCGCGGTCAGCGTGCTGGCGAGCGTCCCTGCGCTCGGGCCGTTCAGGTGGCGGGCGGCGAACTCGCCGCCGGGCACTGACGCGAGGTGGCGGCCGTAGCGAGTGGTCAAGACGTCGGCCGCGAGGCCGCCGACGATCAGCGCCAGGACGATAAGGAGAAGGCCGACCTGGCGGCGGACGAGGACGGCCGTCAGACGCGGCCCGCCGAAGCGGTCGCCGACACGGCTGCGCTCGATCCGGACGTGCTCGCGGGCGCGATCGAACCAGAGGTAGGCCCGGCCCAGGGCGCGCCCGACGGCAACCTGGGCCGCTGGGAAGAGGGGCGCGGGCTCCTCGACGAGCGGAGGGAGTGCGTGGACGGACGGGTACTCGTCGCGCTGGAAGCGCAGCCGATAGCGAAGCGTCTTCGCGAGTCGGCGCACGACGAACCTCGCGTAGAGCGCCACGCGCCGGGCCTGCCGACGCATTCGCGTCCAGATGTCAGCGCCTGCCACACCGGGATTCTGGCGTCGCGAGGACGGGCCGGTGGTCGAGCACGGCGGACGGGACGCACGAGTGGGGCCTGAACTGCCAGCTGCACCGCGAGGGCGGGCCGACAGTCGAGTACAGCCGACGGCAGCGCGACTGGTGGCTGAAGGGCAGTGACCTCAGCCCATTCGACTGGTCCGCTTTGGCCGAAATGAGCTGTTGCTGCCCGGGTGCCGCACGCGTCGCGGTTCCCGCAGAAGGCGACAGGCGCCGGCGGAGCGTAACGAGACGCCCTACGCGCGTCGCCAGCACCCGCGCGGGCGACGTTCCCGAGCGACAGATTGACTAGGCGCTTTTCTGTTGCCTGAAGCCGAATACGGCTTGGTCGAGCGACCGAGCGGCGCGAACGCACCTGTCGCAGGGCCAGCGGCCGCAGCAGCTCCCTGCCATATAGCAAACATCTTATCCTGTACGACTGCAGCACGGCCTTGATCTCAAGCAGCCTCAGCGCGTCGTCGAGAACCCCGACCCTCTGAAGTCCGCCTAGTTGATGCACACTCGCGAGGTGAACGTGCGCCAGGTTGGTACAGGTCCCTGAGGTAGCAGAAAGACGCCGCGTCTCGCTTAGCTAAACGGTTTCCGCTCTAGGGTCATACAGAAGGGGTGATGGGCAAGCACCCCACGGACTAGAGCCGTCCACCTGAACCCGCTTCGCGGACCGCCCGCTTTACACGCAGCGGGGTCGGGAAGTTCGAGCCTCTCACCGCCCACTGGAAGAGCTCCTCAGAAGGGAGCTCCCCTAGTGCCGGATCAGCTCGAACAACCGGATCAGCTGAAGCCCTCCTGCCTTGTCGAGCGTCGTGAAACGCGCAGAGGTCAACCGATTGGTCAACTCGATCAGGCCTGGCAAGACGAGCGTCGACCCGTCGGGGGCTGGATCGTCGAGTAGCGACCAACCCTGACGAAGGCAGGGCCAGAGGCCGCCTACAGGCCCTTTCGCACGAGCCGTGGCCGAGTACGTCCACCTGAATCTGTCCTCGCCCTCTGTCCGTGGCGTCCCCCGTCGCACCGCAGGGACCGTCGCCCAGAGGCCCCCATCACGCAGGCGCCCTCCCTTGAGTTGGGCCAGGAGCGCGATGTCGTAGGGAATCGGCTGGCGGCGCTGCAGGTAGAAGAACGCCATGCGACGGATGTTGTCCACGTCACCGATCGAGTCGTAGAGATAGGCACTGATCACTCCGCGCACGGGATCCGCATGTTTTCCCTGTCGCAGCGCGATCGCCAGGTCCGTTGCCGCGTCCGCCCGGAGGGCGCCTCGCTCCATCTGGCCGAGAGCTCGTTCTGTCGCCGTCGCATCCTCGGGTCGGCCATAGATCGCTCGATAGACGAGCCCTGACACCCCGCGTGGCCCCACAACAAGCGAAGCAACGAACTCGGGGAGCGCCGTGGCAGCCGCGAACCGGCCGCTCGCGAGCTCGATCAGCACAGGCACAGGCTTCTCGAGCCGGAGGTCGTTTCTCGACCGCGAGCCGATGTGCCACCAGTCAGGCCGCTGCGGTGCCCCCGCGATCACGTCGCGGCTTGTCCAAACCGCTTTCACCTTTTCGCCGTCGATCGCGAACCCCGATCCGGTCTCGAATCTTTGGGGCCGTTTCTGGCGCTTGAGTTTCTGCTCGAGGGGCTTGGCGGACGCTTTGACCGCGCGCGGCGCCGGGCGTGCGCGCGGAGCAACGGCTCGTCTGGCAGGGGCTCCGGTCGGACCTTGCGTCGTCAATGCCGCAGCAGGCGGCCAGTCGGGAAAGGTAGGCGGCTTCGCGGGCGGGCCGTCGCCGAAGTAGACGTCGTCGCCTTCGGGAAACGTCGGGCTGATCGTCGGCACGAGGGTGCAGCGGTACGTTCGGGCGACGCGCGGTACCTCGGTCTGGAGGTATGTGCCCAGGCTCCGGCTCGTCACCTTGTTCTGCAAGGCCGTTGAGAACGCACCGGCCTTCGTTCCCCAGAGCCCCTCGAGCAGCACGCCGGAGAACAGGCATCGATCGTCCTCAGGGGTCGAACCGGGAATCATGAACGTCCGCGTCCCATCCTGTGCGGCGACGAACTTGTCGACAGCCACGACGGACGACCGAGGCCCCGGCCCCCTGCCGAGAACGGCGTCGGGCGTCAGGTCGGCAGCCTCGATGTCGGGAGGCAAGGAGCGACAGGCGTCGGCGAAGATCGCGACCTGATCGACTTGGTAGAGGTAAAGGCGGCGCCTGAGGGCTTCGACGGCAACGGCGCGAAGCTCGTGGTTCCAATCAGACAGCAGCCAGAGCCCCTCCTCCGCCTCCCGGATCAGACCGTGGCCGGCGAAGTAGATCAGGAGCCTGTGCGTTCCCGATCCGCCCTTCGCGAGCAACCGTTCAAGCGTCCGACGCAGGCGTAGCGCCGTCACCGGGTTCTTTTCGTCGGTGACGAGCCGTGCGTCGTACCCGAGCGCCTTGGCCCAGCGATGGAAGGCGCGGGCGCCGTTCACCGCTCCGCCGAGGTAGGGGAGCGGTGGCGCGTCACTGACGCCGATGGCGAGTGCCGCCATGCGCTTGCCCGAGGACATCGATCCCTCCCGTGCGACCCGCTGTTCGAATCCCAACGCCGATTCTAGACCCCTCCGTGCCGAGAATCATCAATCCGAGTAGACACGGGCGGCACGGTTTGCTTCGATCACGAGATGGCCCAGGACGCGAGTCGCGCGCGCGAGTTCGTGCAGTCGATCGACCTGACAGGTACTCCGCGCTGGCCGCTCGCGCAGGACGCCGCCTCGGAGGCGAGTGAGGTCTTCGACGCGGCGAGGTCTCAGGCGCAGGTCGTCGGCTCGGGGCTCTTCTCGTTCGCGCAAGGAGTCACCGCTGAGACGCGCGAGGCGATCTCGGGCTCGGCGCTGCTCGCGCAGCTGGTTGCGAACAAGCGCTCCTCCTCTACCGAGACACCGACCAAGTGGTACACGATCTACCAGGACGTCCTGCAGAGCGTGGGCTGGATACTCCAGGAGCGTGGCTGGAACGACTACACCACCGACGGCGCCGCCATGGAAGTACACGAGAAGATCATCGAGGTCCTGACGGCAGCGCTCGGCCCCTCGGTTGCGGCGATGACGCTCATCAAGTCGGCGGTCGATGCCCTCAAAGCGATGGCACCCAACAGCTCCTGGCTGACGATCTTCAACAGGGAATCCCAACAAGCGGAGATCGGACGCTTTCAGATCGGGCTCGCCGAGATCGGAGAAGAGTCGGACGTCTACGTCTCGATGCTCGCCTGCCTGATCCAGGCGAAGAGCTCGATCACCCAGGTGCTCCTCTTCAAGTTCAGGGCGGAGCACGCCGCCTTCAAGGCGAACAGCGCGAAGCTCTCGATCGATCGCTCCTCACTGTTGGAGATCCAACCCACGATACGAGCAAAGATCCGCGCCTACCAGGCGGACTACGTCAGCAGCATCAAGGACATCTGAGGTCAACCCGCCCAGCGCGCTACGTGAAACCCATCCTTTGCCAGGTGTTCGCTGATCCACAAAGGCGATGCAGGTAGCAGTCCAGCGGCTGCGCCGCAAATTGGAGGCCGATTAGAGGCTGGTGTTCGCCTGCCTCCCGGGGGAGGGGAGATTGGCGAGCTGTGAACACGCTCTACTGCATAGCTCACGCCGGACGCGGCCGATGACACGCCGGAGGTCAGGTGACGATCGCATCCGCGACCTCCATTGGATGAAGAAGCATCACGATCCGGACAGGTTCGCGTCGACTTCGGCGCCGATGACGGCTCCGCACGCGTCGCGCTTTTTGATCGTTTGCTGCCCGAGCGCGCGATCACGTTCTCGGGTAAGACAACAAGATCGTCGTTTTTGCAGGGATTTTCTACGGGAGCGACGGGACTCGAACCCGCGACCTCCGGCGTGACAGGCTTGTTCCTCCGATACGACGATTGGCGACGAGTGACGCGCAATCGCTCTCTTCATGCGGCCCTGCGGGCCGCGCCAGCTGATTTGTGCACGATTGCGTAGGCTCGATTTGAGACGTTTGCTGCCCTTCTGCTGCCCGAGAACTCTCTAACGCTGGACATCCGATCACCGACGACGGGCATCGTCGATCGCGCGTCGAAACAGGACTCGGGAACTGCCGACGTGGGCTGGTACGCGAATGAGGCGCGTCTCATCATGCGTGTGTGCGGCTGAGCTCCAACCCGTGAGCTTGGTTCCCCCGAAGACGAGTTGCCGCTGAGACAGTGCTCAGCTGGCCGCGACCCGCGCCGTTGCCGCGTCGTTGGCCGGCGGGATCTGGTGTCCGTCAGCGATCACGGTTCAAGGCGAGACCCACAGAACTCATGCTCGGTCAGTTTGCTTCGAGCGCGGGGAGCACTGCGTCGACGATGCGCTTGGCGAGCTTCCTGTCGAGCGGAGCGCCGCTGAGCAGGAGGCGGTAGTAGACGGGCCCGAAGAGAAGCTCATGGGCGAGTTCTGGATCCACGTCGAGCCGAAGGTCACCTCGCTCGATTCCGCGCTCGACCGGCAAGTACGGTCGGCGCTCGCCGTGCCATTGAACTAGTCGTCGCCCGCCCAGCTCCAGCGGGGAACCTCTCGCAACGGGTGCAGTTCGTCGTTGCTCTCGGCGTTCGAGTTCTGCATGGCGACCCTGGAGCCGAACTCCACGTGCGAGCGGACTGCGTCGCGAAACGGCTCGTCCTCGGGCATGCCGGCCTCGTCAAGCGCCGCCATGTACAGCTCGACGAACCTCTGGCGCTGCTGGTCGGTGATCTTGAGGTGCCGATGGACCGCGATCAACGCGGTGAAGCCGCCCAGCTCACAAGTAAAGCGGTCCGGGCCGCCGAACGATTCGGCCGTGAACGCGGTTAGATGGTCGACATGGTGAGGCTGACCCTCACCGAACAGCGGCTTGAGCACGGGATGCAGCTGACGCTGTTCACCGTCGAGTTAGCGCCGCCTGACGAGTTGTCAGCGAGGTGGCTGGGCCGGTCGATGTCGCCGGCTGCCGGTTAGGGCTGAGCTCGGAAGAGCAGTCGTTCCTTCTCGCGCGGCGAGTCCTTGACGTAGAAGCCGCGCGCCCAGCTGTCGTCATCCTTGAGGTAGAGCGTCCCCCTCGCCTTGGTGCTCGGCGCCAGCTGCGCAGTCGTCACTCCCGGGCCCGGCGCCGGATGCGTGGTGGGCGTCTTCGTGTGGCCGCGGAAGCGGAAGTGCGTGAACAGGCGCATGAACTCGCAGCCCGGCTCAGCAGTCGGCGTTACATCGGGTCGATGCGTATTCGGGGCGGGTCGGCGGGTATTCGGCTCTGCGAGGCGGTTCGCACGCGAATAGGGGCGCACGTCGTGCTCACATTCTGTAACGCGAGCGCCGTCTCACGCTCGGACGTCGCGTCGATTCGTCGTGTCGCTCTGTCGTCCTCCGACAGGCACGCGTTCGTCATCGCGCCGTGGCGGAGCCCGGCACTCTGGTTGTCGCACAAGAGCCGGAAAGCGACACGGCGCCCTCGAGTGGAGCTCCTATGTTGAGCGTAGGCCGCCGTCGGGCTAGGAGGGTTTGGCGCAAAAAACTCGTCGGACGGCTCCGATTCGGGGGATAGTGAGCCATAGGCAACCAGGAGGACACGATTTGCCCGACGCGGCGTAGGCGCATCGCGTCCCTCGCTGTGGGATGAGCCGATCATCAGGTTCTACGGCGACCGGAGCGAGGGTTTCCGAGCGCTCGACATAGCCCTAAAACACGGGCTCCCCGCACAGAACCTGCGACGGTACTGGCAGATCGCGGACGGGGAGCCCTGTGGCCCTTACTGGGAGCTAGCGTTTCGTTGCTAGCTGAGGCCCGCACACTCCTTGCAGAGCGGCAGACCGCCTGTTCCAGCGACCTTGTTGTACGGCTCGATGTTGTCGCCGGTCTTGCACTGGTCGTTGTTGTGATGCACGTCCAGCGTGACCTTGGAGTGGAACGGCGGGACCTTCAAGTCTTTCACCTCCCTTCTCGTGTCAATTGGCTCGATCCATGACTCGGGGAAGATCGAGCCGTACGACTCTAGACAGCGGGGCGGACGGTGTTTGGGGGCCGAACGGTCCCCACCGCCACGGCCCCCGGAGACACGAGAAGTGGTGCAGAGGACATATTCACCGCTGGGGTCGGATGTACCTGGTTGTCGCTAAGAGCGGTAATCGGCTCCGAGAAGGGCTTGGTTATGCGACGTAGACCCAGCCCGTTTCTCCGCCAAACCCTCCTAGGGAGCCGGAAAGGGCGGATGTTGACGTAGGCCGTTGTCGGGTGGTCCTCGTCGTCGCCTTGTCCGGCTCACGGGGGGGCGATGCCGACGGCATCATAGGCCGCGTCGACGGCTGCGACCTTTGCGGCCGCCTCCTCGGGGAATCCCGCGTAGCGACTCGCGACGACGTCGCGCAGCTGCTTGCGCGCCTCGGCGAAGGTGGCCTGTGCGGTGAGGCGCTGGAGCGTCGAGTAGTAGAGCCCGGCAACCTCACGGGGTGTGAAGTGCCTGGCGCCGGCAGGGTCAGTGCTACGCAGGACATTGACCGCCGCAAGCGTGTGGATCCCCGAATTGATGTGCACGCCACCGAGGTCGTAGTCGACGACGCGATAGTCGCGCATGTGATCGGGGCACCCGCATCGCGTCGGCTGGCTCGCGTCGCGGAGCGGCTCCCCGCCGCTGCCGAGGCCCGGCCCGATTTCCCAGCCCCAGTCGTCTACGTTCGACGCCTCGCCGCGCAGGTACCAGTTGTTGACGATCACACCGAAAATGTCTGACATCGACTCGTTGAGCGCACCGGGCTCGGCCAGGTAGACGAGTGCTGCGGTGTGTGACGTAACGCCGTGCGTGAGTTCGTGCGCGATGACGTCGAGGAAGGTGGCGAGGCTCTGGAACGCACCGTTCCCGAGGTGCCGCTGCCCGTAGACCATGCGCCCTTCCTTCGGGCGCCATTGTGCGTTGATCCACTCAGGCGGCGCAGGAAGCCCAGCACGGGTGCAGTTGACGACGGAAACCAGCGCCATCCCCTTCCCGTCGATGCCGTCCCGATGCAACACCGCCTCATAAAAATCGTGCACACGCGTCGCGTTGACGTGGGCCGAGACCGCGGCGCGGTTGCTCTCCCCCCAGTTGGCGCCGGGCGCTGCGACAGGCGGCGGTGTGGGTGCCCCGTCGATTTCCCCGAACTGGATGTCATGCGTGGTGACGAGCCGATCCGGATCGACCATCTCGAAGGCGCCGCCAAGCTTCCGACCGGAGAATTCGCAATACTCGCCGAGGTCGTCGACGCCGCGGCACACGCTCGCGATATCAAGCGTCGGCCCCGATGGATAGGAGAAGAGGATCTCGCCGTTCGTGGCGTCGACGAAGTAGTTGTAGGCTTCGGGCTCTTCGGCGTCGAGCGCCACTGCTCGGAAATCGGCTGGCGGCTTGGCCTCCGCCCACGCTTCAGGCGGACGCGCCGGGACGTCTTCGACCAGGTAAGCGAGGACGAGCTTGCCGCCACCGACGTCGAAGAAGACGAGCGCGGGTGCTTTCGCCGGCGTGAAGGTCTCCATCTCGAGCGCGTCGATGAGGTGCGCGACGGCGTCTGCGGGCGCAAGCCCCGCCACGGCGTCGACTTCCACGCGCCCGGTCTTCAGATCGGCGGAGACGAACTCCTGCGCGGCGCCGAGCTCGACGACGACCCGCGACCCGAAGACTGGGACACCCCGATGCGCCTGACGGAATCGCACCACGCGGTTTTCGGCGACAGGCGAGCGCTGGACGTCGAGGAGCGTGAGACCCGGTACCCGTGCGGGCTCCTCCGACGCCACGATGTCACGGAACTCCTCGCCGGGACGTGGAGCCAGTATCTGGTCAAGGTAGAACCGCGCCGCAGCCTCGTCGGTCGCGAACCCTGACGCGCGAACGCCACGAAAGCCCTCGGCGTCGGCGGACGCGCCGGCATCCGGCTGAACGGCATGAAAGTGGAGCGTGTCGAACCCGGAGATGGGCGCGCGGCTCGGGCTAGACATGGGAGGCAGGGTATGGCGCGGGGACTGGTCGGGCTCGACGGTGTAGATCGCCCAGAAGTCGCGCGCCAGCTGCGGATCGGTGAGGTACCCGTAGGGCATCGTGCAGTAGCCCTTCATCCCCCAGCCCGTGCCCCACGAGTTACGGACGATGAACGACTGGTCTGCATCGTCGTAGCCGACAGCAAGCACGGCGTGGCCTCCGAGCAGCTGCTCTCCGCGCGGAGGTAGCGGCACCTTGCCGGTCTTTGCGACGTCCGGGCTCATGAAGCTCTCGTAGACGGAGAAGCCGAACACGAACGGGTAGCCGGACGCGAGGCAGCCCTGCATCTGGTGCAGGTTCGCGAGCACCCGCCGGTAGACGAGCGCCTGGTGCTTCTTCCCCTCGACGTAGGCCGTCCTCGGCGGCTTCTCGGTGAACTTCGCGACGTCGTACGGCCACGTCGTCTCCGCGCAGACGCCGACCTTCGCGACGCTCTTCATCCCGTCCCGAATCATGGCGCCGCTGTCCGTGTCGATCGTCCCCATCAGCGCGCGCTCGTTGTAGTAGACGAAGAGCCTTGAGGGCATAAAGTCCTTCTGCTCCTGCTTGCGCTGTTCGAACTGGAACGCGGCTGCGATCGCGTTCGCCGTGGCGCTGCCGAGTTCACCCTGGTCGTAGACCTTCGGCATCTTCGACCTGAGGTCTGCCTTCTTCGGAAGCTTCGTCAGGACATCTTCGGGCGCCGAGTACGTGAAGTCCCGCGCGTCGGGAAGATCCGGGACCCAACCGAACCCTTTGACGGGTCGGTCGCGAAGACCCACGTTGCCAGAGTCTGTGCTCACTGCCTACTGTGTAGCTTCGCACGCGACCCCGCGATCCAGGTAGCCGGATAACGGGGCCCTGCTCTCGTTGGCGCGGCTCGCCAACGCGCCGATGCGCCAACCCGAGAATGTGAGCCCGCACCAGTTGCGGAATTAAGGCCGCCGAGCGTGCGCCAAAAGATGCGCCAACGTGAAGCCGCTAGCGCGGGTTGTGGAAGTACCCGGCCCGGTTTCGATCCGGCGCGCGATGTCGCCCTTTGGCGGAAAGACGACGCTGGGCTGGGCCAGTGTTCACGAATGTCCCTTGAGCGGAGCTGGGGGCACGGGCGCTTTGCGCGCTGCTCTGCCCGTGCGGACTGTCATATGTTGGGTGGGTGAGGCCCTCCGTCTCTCTCGCGGCTCTTCGCGAACGCAACCTGGCTTTGATCATCGGTTCGGCGACGGTTTCGTCGCTTGGCTCCGGGATGGCGCAGGTCGCTCTCGCCTTCGCCGTCCTGAGGATCGGTAACGCGTCCGATCTCGGGTTCGTCTTTTTGGCCCGCGAGATTCCGATCGTCGTGTTCCTTCTTCTCGGCGGGATCTGGGCTGATCGGGTCTCCCGAAAGTGGTTGCTCGTGATGGGGGATGCGACGACCGGCGCAGCGCAGGCGCTCACCGCCCTGCTCTTTCTCACCGGCCACGCGGCGATCTGGAACGTCGCCTTGCTGCAGGTCGTTTTCGGAACCGCGAACGCGTTCACGCGGCCGGCGTCAACGGGACTTGTTCCCCAAGCCGTAAGTCCGGCTCACCTGCAGCACGCAAATGCCCTCTCCGATCTCAGTCGCAGCACGATGCGTGTGATCGGCCCCGCGCTCGGCGCAGCAATCGTGGTCGTCGCGAACCCTGGCTGGGCGTTGGCCGCAGACGCCGCCAGCTTTATCGTCTCGGGGGCGCTTCTCGCCCAGCTGCGGATCGCCAGCGCCGATCGACCGGAGCGGAAGCGCTTCGTAGCCGATCTGCGGGAGGGCTGGGGAGAGTTCAGAGCTCGCACCTGGGTGTGGGTGATGGTGTCGAGCTTCGGCTTCTTTCAGTTGACGCTTTTTCCCGCACTCCTCGTTCTCGGCCCGGTCATCGCTCAGCGGCACCTGGGCGGTGCGGGTGCGTGGGGCGCGATTTTGGCTTTCCAGGCAGCGGGCTCCGTCGCAGGCGGACTGATCTCGCTGCGGCTGCGACCTGCCCGGCCGCTGTTCGCGAGTTGCCTCCTGATGCTCCCGACGGCTGGGTTTCTGGCGATCCTCGGTGCGGCGGCACCCGTCTGGGTGCTGTGCCTCGCTGGATTCATCGCGTCTGCCGGGTTGACGAGCGGCGACATTTTGTGGGTGACAACGTTCCAGCGGGAGATACCGGAGCATCTGCTCTCGCGTCTCAGCTCATTCGACTGGCTGGGCTCGGTCGCGTTGAACCCGATCGGGTACGCCCTCGTCGGACCCTTAGCGGGTCAGATCGGAGTGGTCGAGACCATCTACCTCGCGGCAGCGATTAACGCAGCGGTTTCGTTGGTCGCGGCGACGGTTCCAAGCATCCGCCGACTGCATGCAGAACCAACGCCGCCCCCAACACCCCCAACGTAACTCGTCGGCGCGAGCCACTCAGGGCGGACGCGCCTCTATGCCATCTCCAACTCCGGCCGCGAGGCGGAAACGACCCGCGTCGCAGAATGCGGGAACTGCGACACCGTCGCGGCACCCCGGGCAGCAACAGCTCATTCTGGCCAAAACGGACTAGCCGAATGGGTATTTTCTCTTTGGCCGACGGGCCTGCGGGGGCGCGGTAGCGGCACACTGCATAGGAGCGGCTACAAGAGCCGTCCGGCGGCGTATCTACATTCCTCACCGTGGCCGTCGCGAATCTCTCCGAGCACGTTCGCGAGGCGGTCGAGCACGAACGCGAGGTCATCGCGGGGCGGTTAGCCGATCTTCGAACCCAGGCGGAGCGCCTCCACGCGGTCGTCGCGGTCGTCGATCGGAGCGTGGAGGAGACTGTACGCCTACTTCGGCAGATAGACGAGATGCTGGGGCTCGCGCCCCAACTCTCACTGGAAGCGATGCACGGAGAGCTTCGTGGACAGCGCCTTCGCGAGATTGCAATTGATCTGCTCCGCCAGAAGAAGGGCGTCGGCTCGATCGTGCACTACCGAGAGTGGTACGAGCTCGTGCTCGAGGAGGGCCTCCGCGTCGCCGGCAAGGATCCCCTGGCAACATTCCTAACCCAGATCGCTCGCGCCCCAGCCGTCGAGTCCGTGCGTCCGCGCTCTGGTCTCTACCGCCTCCGAGCGGCATAGATCAAAACCGGCCGAATCTGTCCGACCCGTCTGATACCTGTCTATGTAGCTGGTGTCAGCTACAAGCGCAGATACGGGGTGCTGATGGAGACATTGCCCGACCAATTCAAAGGCGCGCTCGCGAGAATCGAACTCACGGAGAAGCGGGAGCGTGTCGTCGCCGCCCAGGAGGAGATCCGCCACTGCCTCGAGGAGGATGAGCAGCTTTGTACCTGGGGAGTCGCCACCGTTCTTATCGGCTCCTATGCGCGGCACACGGCGATCTACCCCGGCAAAGACGTCGACGTTTTCACGAAGTTGACGAAGCTCGACACGAGCGCGGACCCGAACGCAGTCTTCGAGGCCGTTCTCAGAGTGCTGGTGGCGAAGTACGGAAACCAAGCCGAGGCACAAGCTCGGTCGATCAAGGTCACCTTCCCGATCGACGGCGAGGAGGACTTCGCGGTCGATGTGGTACCAGCAGTGAGGATGGGCACTCGCTGGGCCATCCCACGCCGCGATCGCGATCTCTGGAAGTCGCCCGACGCTGGCGAGCGCTGGCGCGAAACCGATCCAGAAAAGCTCACCGCGCTGACCGTGGAGTTGAACTCCAAGCTAAAGGTCGACGGTCAAGGAGCCTACGTTCCGATCGTGAAACTCGTCCGCCAGACGCGCCGTCATCACCGGGATGACCGAAAGCCCGGCGGCTTCTACTTCGAGCTGATGACGTATTGGACGTTCGTGGCCGATGTGAAAGGCGACAGCTTCGCCGAGCTCCTCGCGGCAACGTTGCGCTCGCTCGCGACACAGCTCGAAAACTCGACTCCCCTCACCGACCCCGTGCTCGATAAGCCTTACAAGCCCGAGCCCGATCCGGACGATCGTGCGGAGGCGGCAGCCGTCTTCGAAGACCTTGCATCAAAGGCTGAGCTCGCTTTGACCGTTGCTCGTTGCCCGGCCGCCGCGCTGTGGCGCGAGATCCTGGGCGAGAACGAGCGAGGGCCGTGCTTCCCCCTTCCGCCCGGCTGCGACGAGAAGGGCAACGCGATCAAGAACGTAGCGGCTGTGGCCGCGGTTGGCTCCGAGGAGGCGAGTGGGTTCGCATGAGATCGCCACGCTCGACGTCGCCTCGCTCGAGCTCTTCCAGACAGAGCTGATCGAGGCGAGCTTCGAGCCCGATCGGTCAGACCCCCGCCGCTGGATCGGACCGATCGCCGGCTCACTCCGTAGCCTGACCCAGGCCAACACGATGTCGATTCGGTTTGTCGACGGCTGGCCGTTCCAACACCCGCGCTTGTATGTGGAAGGCCTGGACGAACGCCACGTGAGTGCGGGAGGCGAAGTCTGCTTATGGCGATCGGGCGCGGTTTCCGACGAGTGGCTGACCCTGGGCGGGTACCTGGCGCGGATCGAGGAGTGGGTGCGCCGAGCCAAGGAAGGGTTCCATCCGGAGGACTTCGCTCTTGACGCGCATCTTTCGTTCGGGCGCGTCCGGCCCGAATCATTGGCAACGGTGGACCTCAGCAAGCTGCGACTCGACGGGTCCCGGGGCAAGCACGGCGTTATTTCAGGTACCTGGAAGAAAAAGGTGCCCGTGCTCGAGATCCAAGCAGGCGGTGGGGCCCGGATCGGAGGTCGGTGGTACTACGTTGGACAGGTCAACGCACCCCCACGCAACCTGGCTGGTGTCCGGGCACTCCTCTCGCAGAGCCAGCGGAATAACTTCGATCGACGCTTCCGCAATGTGATGAAAGACGGGACGCCACGTCTCTTTCTTGTGGCGTGGGACCGAGAGCTCGGCCGCGAAGCCCTCGTACTCCTGGCCGAGCGACGCGATGGCGAAGTTGTCGCTGAAGCCATCGAAGTGGCGCCGACGGACACGGACGTCCTGCGTCTGCGCGCCGGCCCCGACGTCGCTTCGCTCATTGCGAAGTCGGTACTCGTCTTCGGTGTCGGTGCCGTCGGTTCACGCCTCGCGCTCCTGTTGGCGCAAGGCGGCCTAGGCAGATCGGTGATCGTCGACCCAGAGCGCCTCCGTCCCGGCGACGTTGTCCGTCATGCCGCAGGTTCTTGGTTCGTGGGACAGACGAAAGTTGAGGCCGTGGACCTCCTCGCGTTCAGCCAAGCCCCTTGGGCAAAGGTCAAGAAGGTTGCTGGCATCGCATGGAATCCCGAGGAGATCCGCAGCCAGATACCCAAGGTCGACCTCGTGGTTGACGCCACGGGAAGCGCAAGCTTCACCAACATGCTTTCCGCTCTTTGCGAGCAGGAAGCAGCGCCACTTCTTTCAGTGGCGCTCTACCGCGCGGGCTCAGTGGGACGAGTTCGCCGACAAGGCCCCGGAGACACTGTGATCACCGATCGGGCCGGCGAGGAGCGGTATCCGGTCATCCCTCCCGCCGACGAACCGCTTGTCTTCGAGGCAGGCTGCTCCTCGCCAATCAACAACGCCTCACCAATTGCCGTCACGGCAATCGCAGCGCTGGCTGCCGACGTGGCGGTGGACTATCTGACCGGGCGGAACCTCTATCCGGACGAAGTGATCGACATCTATCGCCCGCTGACTGAGCCTCCGTTCGAGGAGATCGGACGATACGGACATGAAGTTGCCTAACCGTGCCTGGCGTGTCTGGATCAGTGAGGAAGCGCGCAGCGCAATGGCGGCGGCCTCCGCCAGGGCTCACCCCCACGAGACAGGCGGTGTGCTCGTCGGCGTGTTGGCTAATGGTCTCGGTGCCGGTCGACCTTGGGTGACGAACGCGATCGAAATACCGTCGCCAGAGGCAGGGCCGAGACACTACGAGCTGCCTACCGGCGCTCGGGGTCGGACGGTCCGGCGGCTGCGAAATCAGGATGCACGGCTGGGTTACCTTGGTGACTGGCACTCACACCCGATCAATGTAAGCCCGAGTGGCAGAGATGCGGCTTCAATCGCCTCGATCAGCGTTAGCGGCGACTGCCCGAGGCCACTTCTCTTTGTGTTGCGCCGAATGAAGGACAGCTACGAGATCGACGGTCGGCAGTGGACCGGCGCGTCGTTGCGACGCATGCGCATTCTGGATGCTGGGCCCCTGGCGATGAAGGCGACTCGCGTAACGAAGAGGATGTCGATGCACGGCCCGCGCGTTAGCGTCTGGTCGCGACGATGAAGACAGTCAAGCTCCGCGAACTCCTCCTCGCTCAGCAGGCCGAGCTCGTAGCCGGCGTCGATACAGCTCGCGGCGTCGTCGAACATCCCACCGATCTAGGGATGATCGTCGAAATCGATTGGTGCGCGGCCTTTAGGAGATTCTTGCCTGAGCGGTACGCGGTCAACAAGGCCACGATTGTTGACGCGGACGGAAAGAGAAGTGATGCCCTTGATCTCGTGGTCCACGACACGACCCACTCGCCGCTCCTCTTCGAGAAGAGTGGCGTGCGCTACATCCCCGCCGAGAGTGTCTACGCAGTCTTCGAGATTAGGCAGGAGCTGAATCGGGCCAACGTCCGCTATGCCGCCGAGAAGGCAGAGTCAGCCAGAGGCCTGCGCCGTACGAGCGCACCGTTCCTGAACGCCGGTGGCGATGTGCGGCCGCTCAAGCTCTTCCCGATCGTTGCAGGGATCCTCGCAACCTCATCAAGCTGGACAGATCCGCTCGGGCCCCGCCTCCGAGAAGCGCTGGGAGAATGTTCCCGCGACGGGCAGCTCGATCTCGGGTGCGCGCTTCATCACGGCGGGTTTGCCGCCGCGTACCCCAAGGACGGTGCGGTGGCGATCGAGAGAAGCGCGTCGGACGCAGGCTTGATCTTCATCCTTATGTACCTCTTTGAGCAGCTTCGCCTCATGGGCACGGTGCCTGCGATCGACCTTCAGGAGTGGGGTCGCACCCTCGAGCCGGACACGTAAACCACCCCTGAGACTACCCCGCGATCGCCATCTTGGGCTGGCTGCTTGCAACGAGCCAACTACTGCCCGCAGATGACGTGAGTCGCTGCACATTGCGAAGGACACATCTCGCACGAGCTGCTCCCGGCGGCGATCGACCACGCAGCGTCGTGGAGAAACCACGACCGTACCGAAGGCCCACAGCGCACGCCGTCGCGCGCGCCGAGCCAAGGGCCGATCGCGCGGAGGCAAGAAGGGCGAGCGCGCCGATCCAACCGCCACCAGCAGAGCATAGGTTCACGCGCGCGCCCGAGTCCCACAAAACACTGGGGCCGTGCGTCAGTCCAAATCTTCGGGCGTCGCGCTCGCTTGATCTTCGGGTGCGTTGATATCGGGAGGCCTACGCACTGGCACGCCTGGGCGCTCCGGGTCCGCGAAGCGCGCTTCTCGCTCGCGCTGAGCTTTCAGCGCAACGTACTCCTCGTAGCCTGCGTGGAGATCGCCCTCGTACCGGACTCGGTCGACCAGATCCGGCGGCGGTCCGCCGACAGCGACAATGCAGCATGGGATCGCAGAGGCGAGCTTTGTCGGCACACCCCACCTTGCTCGAACGCGACGCCCGAAAAGCGTGATGTTCAAGGCTCCCGGAAGTGCCGCGCTCGGCGAGATTACGCCTGCGTGGCCTTCTTCGCGAAGCCGATGACCCTCGGCCTGGCACCGCGACCTGTCGTCGTCGACGAGCGCGTCAGGCGGAAAGCCCGCGGCCTCAGCCAGCTCGAAGGTGCTGTAGTCGACGATGTTCTCCTGCGTGAGAGTGACGGCCCAGATCTTCATGCGGACAAGGTCGAGATCTGCGGCCGCGCGAAGATTCTCCGCGCGGACGAGGTCCGCCCATGCTGCATCCGGGTCGAGAGACAAGTATTGGGTCGCTCCGTCTCCGACCATGTGCCAGCGGCCCGACGACCGGTTGTTCCGAGCCCAGAAAGGCGTGTCGTAGTTCGCGTATCTGAAGGCAGTCTGTCCAAAGAAGCCGGTAACCGGCGTACGGGTCGGTAGCTCAAGTTCCATGTTGTGCGCGTCCCTCCCGGGCCCCGAGAAGGAGGCCCCGTTCAAAGTCTGGATCGTCGATGACGTCCACAGGGCGCCGCCCCTTCAGCTCAGGACGGGGCCTGGCAAACCAGGCAAGGACGCCCTCAGGCGTCCAGGCGTCCTTGAGAAGGAGTACGAGCCGGGCGACGATGTATAGACGGCGCGACGGAGGACCTCCGTTCTCAAGCCAACGCTGAACCGTCCGCTCATTGACATCGAGAAGTTCGGCAATGCTCTTCCGAGTGGTGTGCGGAAGCCAGCTGACCAACAGTGTCACAACCGCCTTAGTGTCGTTGGGGTCCACTGGCAGATCCTCATCCAGCGCGTCACGAACGATGTGGCGGATTGACTCCGCGCGCAGGATGAAGTCATCGAGGATGTCGAGTGGTCGCTCCTCCCCGACCTCCTCGATCTTTCGGAGACCGCCGATCATGATCGTTCGAATCTCGTTCGCGGCGACCGGGTCTAGGCTCGGCGGCAGTTGCTTTTCCAGCCTGAGAGCAAGCCGCTGCGCGGTCTCCCAGAATCGCTGGAAGTGCTCATCGGCGTCGACCGGCTCTGCGTTCTCGGCTTGCTCGCGCAGAACCTGAATCCATTGCCGAATTAGATGATCCAGCAGTTCAAGTTGTTCTCGCTCCTCGGGGGATGCTAGGAGCTGCATGTCACCTCCATGTCTGGCATGTACGACATTATACTGACATTCCGCGTAAAGTAAACCCGCAGGATCAGACGGCAGCGGATACGCAGTTGGGAACCTTCCGTTACCTAGCTGGCGTCCGCCGCGAGATAGTCGTCGAGCCGTTTTGCGGATGCCTTCTCATTGCCCGGCATCAAGTGCCGGCGCGGCCTCTTCCCGCCTGGCACTCGGTGCCAGCGTGCCTTCCGGGAGCAGCTGGAGGTCGCCGGGAGCCGCCGGACGATCCTCCTGCACTGCCGGTTCCTCCTGTCCACGAGGGCGCAGAATGTGGCGCGATCCCTGCACCAGATTCAATATCGGGGCCGACCTGCATGAACGCGGGGCCGTTCCTGAGCCGGATGTCGGGCCTGCCGGGCCTGCCCGCGCGAGCGTGCCAGGCGCTCTGCCAGGTCCTCCCGCATTCCCGAGCCAGTGCCAGGTTGGGATGGCCCGGATTCCGGCACCGGAGGCCCGCATTCGCGCTGTGGTAGCCGCGTAGCAGGCGTTTCGCGCCTTTGGCCGCCCTGCCGAACGAGACTAGGCCCGTCGTGCTCACCTTTGGCCGCCCGGAGTAAGGTCCCAACCATGCCCCGCGCTCGCCGTTCCCTAGCCGGCATCCGCGCTCAACGCGAGCGCGACCGCGAGGCGGCAGTCGCTCTGCGGAAGGCAGGCAAGTCCGCAGGCGAGACGGCCGAGATCCTCGGTCTGTCGAGCGCCCGCGCCGTCCGCAAGTTGTGCTCCGGGGTTGCGGGACGCTCTTTCTCTGTCGGTGACCGACACACCGACAGAGCGACAGCCTGAGGGCGTGAGCCCGCGCCGGTTGCGGGATTCCATGTCGCGCCCGCCGCGCGAAGCACGCGTCAGGTGCGGGGGTACGGGGCCGATGTCGTCATCTGGCGGAAGTGCGACATCTCACGAGCCTCGTCTGGAACGTGCTCAAGTCCGCAGACGGGGCAGATCATCGGTGGTCCCCGATGGAGGCAACACCTTGGTGGATCGCCAATAGTGGCTTAGGGCACCTTCCCTGAAAGCACCGTCCATTCCCTTAAATTGCTCGCGGGGCCGTTTGTTTCTTTACGTTCCAGAGTCTAATGCGATCTGTGA
>DATHDS010000033.1:0-5403 GCA_035318925.1 Gaiellaceae bacterium | reverse complement strand
CGCCGAGGTGGCGAGCAGCGCGTCGATGCGGGACAGGAGCCGTCCGCGCTGAGCGCGACCCGGCGGATACCCGAGCCGTTCGTGCGAGAGGAACGTCGCGACGCCGAGCGAGTAGGCGTTGCGGAGGGCGAGGTACGAGAGGCTCGGCAGGCCCGGCTCGAAGCCGTGCACGACGTCGTAGCCGCCACGGGTCAGCGCGAGCGAGAGGTTCGCCCGCACGCCGACGGGCACGCCGATCCGGCTGCGGCGCGAAACCGGCACGGCCGGTCCGAGCGCGATCACCTCGTCGGCCGCGCCGTCGAGCAGCGCGCGCCGACCAGCGATCAGGTCGGCCGCGCGCGTCGACGGTGCAAGGACGGTGACGGAGTGCCCGAGAGAACGCAGCTCCGTGGCGATTCCCGCCACGTGCTCGTTGACGTCGTGGGGCCGCGACCAGGCGAAGGGCGTGACCAGGCAAACGCGCAGGCCCATCGGCCCGAGTCTAGCCTCACGACAGTCGATTCAGGCTTTGGTCTTCCCGGTCTCCTTGGCGCGTGTGCGCGTGTTCTTGCGGATGAACTCCTCGACGAGCTCGTGCGCCTGGGCGTCGTTGTACTGCTTCGGCGGCGACTTCATCAGGTAGGCGCTCGGCCCGCCGAGCGTCCCGGAGATGCCGTTGTCGAGCGCGAGCTTGGAGAGCCGCACGGCGTCGATGACGACGCCGGCCGAGTTCGGCGAGTCCCAGACCTCGATCTTCAGCTCAGCGTTCAGCGGCACGTCGCCGAAGGCCGTGCCCTCGAGGCGGATGTAGGCCCACTTGCGGTCCTCGAGCCAGGGCACGTAGTCCGACGGCCCTACGTGGATGTTCTTGTCCTCGAGCTCGTAGGGGAGCATCGACTTGATCGAGTACGTCTTCGAGATCTTCTTCGACTCGAGCCGCTCCCGCTCCAGCATGTTCATGAAGTCGGCGTTGCCGCCGAAGTTGAGCTGGAAGGTGCGGTCGACGCGCACGCCGCGGTCGCGGAAGATGCTCGTCAGCACGCGATGGGTGATCGTGGCGCCGACCTGCGACTTGATGTCGTCGCCGATGATCGGCAGCCCGCGATCCTCGAAGCGCTTCCCGAAGTAGCCGCCCTTCGCGATGAAGACAGGAATGCAGTTCACCATCGCGCAGCCCGCGTTCAGGATCTGCTCGGCGTACCACTTCGTCGCCTCTTCCGAGCCGACGGGGAGGTAGTTGACGACGACATCCGTGCCCGTCTCCTTCAGGATGCTGACGACGTCGTCCGTGTCTCCGGGGGCCTTCTCGACGACCTCGGAGATGTACTTGCCGAGCCCGTCGTGCGTCATCCCGCGCGAAACAGTGATGCCGGTCTTCGGGACGTTCGCGAACTTGATCGTGTCGTTCGGCTTCGCCCAGATCGCGTCGGCGAGATCCTTGCCGACTTTCGCCTTCGTGACGTCGAACGCGGCCGTGAACTCGACGTCGCGCACGTGGTAGCCGCCGAGGTCGACGTGCATCAAGCCCGGAACGAAGTCGTCCGGCGATGCGTCCTTGTAGTACTCGACTCCCTGGAGGAGCGAGTTGGCGCAGTTGCCGACGCCGATGATCGCGACGCGGACCTTGTCCTTGCTCCGTGCTTTTCCGTTCTGACTGCCGTTGCGGGCCATCTTGTCCTTTCGTGGAGTGGGGGCGCCGAGCCGCTTCGTGAGCGTCTCGACGACGATCTTGTTTGTGCTCGTACGGCGCTCGCGTGCCGCTTCGGCGAGCTGCCGCTTGAGCTCGGGAGGAACCCGCAGAAGGACGACGCCGGTCTCGCCCGGGGCAGGTGCTCGTCGACCGCTTGGGACGAACTCGACGCCGAACTCGGCGGCCAGGATCTCGACCGCGACGTCGTTGAGCGTGCTCTCGCGGCGGGCCACCTCACGGGCGAGGCTCCGCTTCAACGTCGTCGGCATCCGGACGAGGATGCTCTTCAGATCTCGTTTTGCCATTCTGCTAGCAGCCGAACTGCTGCTAGCAGTTTATCACTGCGCGCGGAGCTGTGCGCGAACTGCTAGCACTCGCTGCAGGACCGTGATCCACGCCGTCGCGGTCAGGAAGTAGATCGCCCACGGCAGCGCGCCCCAGGGTGCGAGGACGAGCCCGGTGACGATGACGACCACGCGCTCTGCCCGGCTGCCGATTCCGACGTCTCCCTTCAGCCCGAGCGCCTCGGCCCGAGCGCGCGTGTAGCTGACGAGGAACGAGCCGCCCACAGCGGCGAACGTGAATGCGACGGCGAGCTGCTCCCCGTGGCGCGAGAAGACGAGTGCGATTGCTCCGAGCATGAACCCTTCGCTGATGCGGTCGGTGGTCGAGTCGAGGAAAGCCCCGAACGGGGTTCCTTTGCCGCTGCTCCGCGCGAGCGCGCCGTCGAGGATGTCGAGCACCGAGCCGACGACGAACAGGAGCGCTCCGATCCAGTAGGCGGCGAACTCGGAGCGGTACTCGAAGTAGACGACGACGGCGGCCGCGGCGCAGAGGGCGACGCCGGCCGTCGTCAGCGCGTTCGGCGACACGCGCGTACGCCCGAGGCCCTCCATCGAGCGCGCGGCCAGCCGTCGGACGCCCCCCGTGTAGCTCGCCTTCAGGCGGCCCAGCTCGTCGGTCAAGGCACCAGGAGGGTTTGGCGAAATATGGCTGAGCCGCCGGGCCGCGCTGCTCGCCCCGAGGCCGGGTCCTCAGTCGCCCCGATAGTTACCACTATCGGGGCTCCCTGCGTCCGCGGCCTCGGAACGAGCATCGCACCCCGGCGACGAGCAACATTCCGCCAAACCCTCCTAAGCCGGAGCCGGCGAGCTGACGCGGCGCCACAGGTGCTTCCGGTTGATGATCGCGGCGGCGATGATGGCCACGATGATCCCCGCCACGATGTCCAGCCAGAAATGGTTGCCCGTCGCCATCACCGAGAACCAGACCCACAGCGGCCAGAAGAGCCAGAGAGCCTTTGCCCAGCGCGAACGGACGATCAGAGCGAGGCCGACGCCGATGATCAGGGAGTCCGCGGCGTGCAGGCTCGGCATCGCGGCGTATGGGTTCGAGTCCGCGCGCACGAGGGCGCTGTCGTGGTTGATGCCGAAGGTCGCCAGCGTGTCGACGAACCCGAGCTCGGGGAACATGCGCGGAGGCGCCGTCGGGACGAGGACGAAGCCGACCAGCCCGATCACGTTCGCGAGCAGCAGCGTGTTGCGGAGCCGGACGAAATGCTCGTTCCGCCGCAGGTAGACCCAGAGCAGCACGAGCCCGAGCACGGTGAACTGCGAGTGCCAGTACGTCCACGCCGTCAGGTCGCGCAGGATGCCGGACGAGCTGACGAAGCTCTGGATGGAAAGCTCCCAGAGGCCGGTCAGCCTGTGCTCGACGTCAGCGACGCGCAGACCGTTGTGAAACGCCTTGAACGGATCGCGGTCGGCGATCCCGCGCGTGTAGCGGTACGCCCACAGGAAGCCCAGCCAGATCGCGACCTGGCGAAAGAGATCTAATGGCCCATGCGGAAGAAACCGGACTCGGGCAGCCGAGGCAATACCGGACACGTACTCATTCTAAACTGCGCCACGGCTTGACAGAGCACTCGGAGGACCTGATCGAGCACTACTCCGAGCGGCTTCTGCGCACGTCCGGATACGCAGGAGAGGGCTTCGCGGCAGGCTACGACTCGCACCGCCCGTCGCCGCCGGCCGCCTTGCTCGACGTCTTGTGCCTTGAGGCACAGGCGGAACGCCCGCGGCTCGTCGTCGACTTCGGGAGCGGAACCGGCCTCTCCACTCGGGCCTGGGCCGAGCGCGCAGACGAGATCGTGGGCGTGGAAGCAAGCCCCGAGATGCGCGAGCAGGCGGAAGCTGCGACGTCGGCGGGCAACGTCCGCTTCGTCCAGGCGTTCGCGCAGGAGACCGGCCTCGAAGACGGAGTGGCCGACATCGTCACGTGCTCCCAGTCCTTCCACTGGATGGAGCCGGAGTCGACCCTCGCCGAGGCGGCGCGCATCCTGCGCCCGGGCGGGGTGTTCGCGGGGTACGACTACGACTGGCCGCCGGTCGTGCACTGGGAGGTCGAGGCGGCGTTCGAGGAGATGGTCAAGCGCGTCGGGATGAGGCGCGCGCTGAAGGGTCAGCCCCGGCACACGAAGGACGGGCACCTCGACCGGATCCGCGACAGCGGTCACTTCCGTTACGCGCGCGAGATCGCGCTCCACTCGCGCGACCAGGGCAGCGCAGCCCGAATCGTCGGCATGGCGCTCAGCCTTGGGCCGCTCACCGTGCTGCTGAACGAGGGCGTCAGCGAAGACGAGGTTGGGCTCGCCGCCCTGCGCGAGGCCGCCGCGAGCGCGCTCGGCGAGCGCGAGGTCGACATGTTCCTGTGCTACCGCGTGCGGCTCGGCGTACGTTAGCCGCCGATCTGGCTCATCGATCTCGACGCTCGTACGAAGCCCGGCTCGTTGATCTTGTGCTTCAGCTCCTTGTGCCGGACGGCGAAGCGGATCAGCGCGGCGAGCTCGTCGTCGGTCACGCCGTCGCGGAGCGGAGCCTTCAGGTCCCACTCGCGGCGGGAGAAGAGGCACGTGCGCAGCTGGCCGTCGGCGGTGAGCCGGATCCGGTCGCAGCTCGAGCAGAACGGCTCCGAGACGGGGTTCACGAAGCCGATCTCGCCCGCGCCGTCGGCGAAGCGGAAGCGGCGCGCCGTCGAAGACGCCTTCGCCGGGATCTCCTCGAGCGGCCAGCGCTCCTCGATCAGCGCGCGGATCTCGCCGCCGGTCAGCACCTCGTCCTCGCGCCAGGCCTCGTCGGCGTCAAGCGGCATGAACTCGATGAAGCGGACGACGTACGGCTTGCGGCGCGCGAGCTCGGCCAGCGCCGGCACCTCCTCCTCCGTGAAGCCCCGAACCGCGACACAGTTGACCTTGATCGGGCGGAGCTCCGGGTAGCGCTCCGCCTCCGCGAGGCCGGCCAGGACGCGGTCGAGCGCGTCGCGGCGGGTGATCTCCGCGAACCGGACGTGGGACAGCGAGTCGAGCGAGACGTTCAGCCGGGTGAGGCCCGCCTCGACGAGCGGCCCGGCGAGGCGGTCGAGCAGGACGCCGTTCGTCGTCAGCGAGAGGTCGTTCACGCCGGGAGTCTCCGCGAGCAGACGAACCAGCACGGGCAGGTCGCGGCGCACGAGCGGCTCGCCGCCGGTCAGCCGCACCTCGTCGACGCCCATTTCCGCGAGGACCCTGACGAGCCGCGTGATCTCCTCGAAGCTCAGCAGCTCGTCGCGTTCCAGCCACTCCAGGCCCTCCGCCGGCATGCAGTACGTGCAGCGGAAGTTGCACTTGTCAGTGACGGAGACGCGGACGCTCGCAATCGCGCGGCCCCAGGAATCGACGAGCGGCTCCATGCGCAAAG
>DATHDS010000032.1:0-76448 GCA_035318925.1 Gaiellaceae bacterium | reverse complement strand
GCCGCGGCCCTCGTCGATCTCCGTCTGCTCGGCACGCGAGATCACGTCGCGGCTCGCGAGCTCCATCGCGTTTGGCGCGTACCGCGTCAGGAAGCGCTCGTTCTCGGAGTTGAGCAGGAAGGCGCCCTCGCCGCGCGCGCCTTCGGTGATCAGCACCCCGGTCGGCGCGAGCGTCGTCGGGTGGAACTGCATCATCTCCATGTCCTCGAGGTCGACACCGACCCGGAGAGCCTGGGCCATCCCGTCGCCCGTGCACGCGTACGCGTTCGTCGTCGTGCGATAGATGCGACCCTGGCCGCCCGTTGCGAGGATCGTCGTCTTCCCGCCGACGACCTTGATCCCGCCGTTCAGCAGATCCCAGCAGATCACGCCCTGGCAGCGACCTTCTTCGACGACGAGCTTCCAGGCGAAGTACTCCTCGTAGACGAGGACGTCGCGCTTCATCATCTGCTCGTAGAGCACCTGGATCAGCACGTGGCCGGTGATGTCGGCCGCGTAGGCGGTTCGCGGCTCGCCGGCCGCTCCGAACGGGCGCTGCGCGATGCGGCCGTCCTCGGTGCGCGAGAAGACGGCGCCCCAGTGCTCGAGCTGGTAGACGTCGCCGGGCGCCTCGTTGCAGAGGATCTCGATCGCGTCCTGGTCGCCGAGGTAGTCGGAGCCTTTGACCGTGTCGTAGGCGTGCTTTTCGGGGTCGTCGTCGGACGCGTTCCCGAGCGCGGCGTTGATCCCGCCCTCGGCGGCGCCGGAATGGCTGCGCACCGGGTGGATCTTCGAGATGAGCGCGACGTCGGCGCCGAGATCGTGCGCCTCGATAGCAGCCCGCATGCCCGCCAGGCCGGCCCCGACGACGAGCACGTCGTGCGTGGCGTCCACGCTACGTGTCCAATTTACGCATGCGAAGTCTCGGCACCATCTCGCGTGACACCGACGCTATCAATCGGAGTCGGGATCCTTTTTTGTGACAGAAGCCGCGAGGTGAAACCGCTGAGGGGCGGCACATCGGTGCCGCCCCTCCCTCCTCGTCGTGTACAGAGGTTCTCGCGGGACTACCGTCGGACCACCCTCAAGAAGCGAGACCTGACGGTGCCCTCGTCGGAATAGACCTCGACCTTCGCGACCATCCGCTTGCCGCCGGCCTTGCGGGGGACCATCCACGTGCACATCGCGATCCCGCCGCCGTCGATGAACCCCTTGTCGATCACCCGAGCGGCGTGTTGCCCGATGCGTGCCGGACACGTGACGTCGCCGGACTGCACGACTCCGCCGGTCTCCTCATTGACGATCCCGATCATCGCCGTGAAGGGCTTGCCGGCCTTCGGGCGCTGAGGCTCGGTCTGGACGGCGATGACCGACAGTGGATACTCGGCGCCTCGAGCGTGTCGATCGGGTGCGCCGACTCCTGGAGTTGCGTAGGCGGCAAGACCAGCGGCGACGATCCCTACGGTGACCGCGAATCTCTTGCCGGCTTTGTTGAGGACGTTGGGATACACGCGTTGCCTCCTTGCGTTCGAGAATGGTTGGTCGGTTGCCGGGCGGATCACGGACAGCTCCGCTTGCGCTCGCCGCGCATGCAGCGATCACGACCGGGCCCGCCGTTCAGGTAATCGCGGCCTGGGCCGCCGTCGAGACGGTCGGCTCCGGGGCCACCGGCGATCGAGTCGGCTCCCTGCTCACCGTCGAGCAGGTCCCTTCCTCCGCCGCCGGCGATCTGGTCGTTTCCGCGCCGGCCGATGATCCGATTCGCCCCGGCGTCGCCGGTCAGACGGTCCGCGAACTGCGAGCCGTGGAGATCCTCGATCGCGACGAGGCGATCGGTTCCCCAGCCCGACGCGGTTCCGCGAGAGAGGTTCGCGACGATGGGTGCCGGCGCCCAGCAGTAGCACGCGATGTCCTCGCCGAGCCCGCCGTCGATCGTGTCGTTCCCGTCGTCGCCGTCGAGGAAGTCATCGCCGTCCAGCGCGGTGATCGTGTCGTCGCCGGGCTGACCGTCGATGTAGTTGTCCTGCGCGTCACCCTCGAGCGTGTCGGCGAAGCTGGAGCCGACGAGCGCCTCGACGCTGACCAGCGTGTCCGAGCCGAAGCCCGTCGCCGTGCCTGTCGTCAGGCTTGCAGAGACAGGACCAGGCGCATTGAGGTAGGCGACGATGTCCAGGTCGTCGCCTCCGTCGAGCGTGTCGTCGCCGAGATCTGCCATCAGCAGGTCCATCTCGGGACCTCCGCGGATGACGTCGTTTCCGTCACCGCCGCAGATGAGGTCCTCGCCGTCCAGCCCATCGATCGTGTCGTTTCCCGACAGGCCGACGATGACGTCGTCGTCGTAGGTGCCGACGATCGTGTCGTCACCGGGAGTCCCGACGATTGTCGGGGCCACGTCGAGGCACCTCGTCGAATCTTGCTTTCCCGCTGCGCCAGACGCGCCGGCGGCGAGAAGGGCTATGGCTCCCAGAGCGAGAAGGACGGGAACCGTCTTCCTCATCCGGGTAGTGGTGTCGAACATGACCGACCTCCTTCGGGTTGGGGGTGTGGTGGTCATGTCTCGACGCTAGGACCGGCGAGCCTCGGTCGCGTCGGGCACTTCCCGATCGCGGTTAGGGGATCCCCCTCGTGACAAAAGGCGCGAGACGCCATAGATTGCGCCTCAATGCGGTCCCCTGGCCCCCGCATCGAAACGACAGATCTGATCGGGCGCGACGTCGAGTGCGCTCTTATCGACGAGCTCCTCGAGGCCGCTCGCAGCGAGCAGAGCGCGGCTCTTCTGATCCGGGGCGAGGTGGGGATCGGCAAGACCGCGCTCCTGCGCTACGCCGTCGAGCAGGCCGGTTCGATGACGCTGCTGCGCGCGCGAGGAATCGAGTCGGAATCGGAGCTCGCGTTTTCCGCCCTCGGTGACCTGTTCCGGCCGGCGCTCGATCAGCTCGGGGCGCTACCTGAGCCACAGGCGAACGCGCTCGCAGAAGCTCTGGCCCTTCGGCCTGCTACTCGAGGAGACAGGTTCGCGACCTGCGCCGCCACCCTGAGCCTGCTCGCCGCGACGGCCGAGGCCGCTCCGGTCCTGGGAGTCGTCGACGACGCTCAATGGCTCGACAGATCATCTGCCGAAGCCCTTCTCTTCGCAGGTCGGCGGATCGACTCGGAAGGTGTCGCCCTGCTGTTCGCGGTGCGCGAGGGCGAGCCGAGCGCATTCGAGGAGACCGGCCTCGACGAGCTCATGCTCCACGGCCTCGACCGGGAAGACGCCATGGAGCTGCTTGCGAGCCGTCTCGAGCCTGCGCCTCCGCCGGAGATCGCGAGCCGCCTCGCGGAGGCGACAGGAGGCAATCCGCTTGCACTGATCGAGATCCCGACCCTCCTCAGCGCGGCCCAACTGGCCGGCGCGGAGCCGCTGGAAGACCCGCTCCCTGTGACGCCTACGGTCGAGCGCGCCTTCGTGAACCAGATCGAGGGACTACCGGAGCAATCCCAGCGTGCGCTCGTCGTCGCAGCCGCGAGCGCAACGGGGCGAGTGGAGGAGATCATGCGATCGCTCGACGCGCTCGAGCTCGATCCCCGCTCGCTCGACGCTGCACAGGAGGCGCGGCTGATCTCCTTCGAAGGCGACGCGCTCGTGTTCCGACACCCCCTGCTCCGGGCGGCCGTCTACCACGAGGCATCGCCCCAATCCCGCCAGGCCGCGCACCAGGCGCTCGCAGCAAGCTCGGGTGGAGGGAGCGCCTGGCACCTCGCGGCGGCGGCGCCCGACCTCGACGACGAGGTCGCTGCCGCACTGGAGAGTGCGGCTTTCGATGCTCGAGGACGCGGCGGTCACGCCGAGGCCGCCCTCGCACTCGAGCGGGCCGCCCGCATGACCACAGACGACAGGGAGAAGGCCCGGCGGCTGTTCGAAGCGGCGGACGACAGCCGCATCGCCGGACGCGCAGGCCGAGCGCTCGAGCTCCTCAAGGAGGCCCTGGAAGCTGCTGACGAACCGCTCAGAAGGGCTCGGATCCAGCACCTCCGAGGGGCGGTCGAGATGTGGTTCGGCATGCCAATGGACGCGCATGCGCTGCTGGTCGAAGAGGCGCCGAAGATCGCTGAGCTCGACCCCGCGAAGGCCGCGAGGATGCTCACCGACGCCTCGTGGGCATGCTTCATGGCAGCCCGCATCTCCACGGGGCTCGAAACGGCCCAGCAGGCTCAGGCGGGGACCGAGGAAGCCGGCGGGACGACGCAGATTCTCGCCAACGCGGTCCTCGGTCTGGCGCTCCTGCTGAGCGGCCGCGCGCGGGAAGCGCGACCTCTCCTCGAGCGCTACGAGCCGCTGCTCGAGACGGCTGATTTCGATTGGGTCCGGCAGCTCTCGATACCAGCCCAGGTGCTGACCTGGATCGAGGAGTACGACCTCGGACGCAGACTGCACACGAAAATGATCGACGCCGCGCGACATCACAGTGCGCTCGGCTTTCTTCCCTACCCGTTGGCGGGCCTCTCAGAGCTCGACTTCCGCACCGGCAACTGGGCAGCTGCCTACGCCGGCGCCGCGGAGGGGCTCCGAATCGCAAGCGAGACCGGCCAGGACACGACGCATACGTTCAGCCTGGTTTGCGCCGCCCGGGTCGAAGCCGCTCAGGGACGGGAGGAGGAGTGCCGCGGGCATGTTGCTCAGGCGCTCGAGATCGCCCCACACGGCATTGGGGCCGTATCGGCTCATGCCCTCTCGACGCTCGGGCTGCTCGATCTGGGAATGGGCCGGAGCGAGGATGCGATCGCTCACCTCGCGCTGCTCGCCGAGAGCGCCCGCAGAAACGGTCTGGGAGACCCGGCGGTGATCCAGTGGGCGCCCGACCTGATCGAAGCGTACGCCCGCTCCGGACATGACGAGGAGGCGCTGAGCGAGCTCGAGCTGTTCGAGCGCCAGGCAGAGGAAACAGGGCGCAACTGGGCGCTCGCAGCGAGTGCGAGGTGCAGAGGGCTGATCGCTACAGAGGATGAGCAGGAAGGCCACTTCCGCCGGGCGATCGAGCTCCACACGAGCACTCCGACGCCGTTCGAGCTGGCACGGACCCAGTTGTGCTTCGGGGAGCAGCTTCGGCGGGCCCGCCGCCGCTCGGACGCGCGCGAGCCGCTCCGCTCCGCGCTCGAGACCTTCGAGCGGCTCGGGGCCGAGCCCTGGGCCGACCGTGCTCGCGGGGAGCTCGGCGCGAGCGGCGAGACGGCCCGGCGGCGCGTCCCCTCCGCGGCCGGCCGGCTGACGCCGCAGGAGCTCCAGGTCGCGCTGGTCGTTGCGAAGGGCGCAACGAACCGCGAGGCCGGCGCTGCGCTCTTCCTGAGCCCGAAGACGATCGAGGCGCACCTCGGCCGCATCTACCGCAAGCTCGAAGTCCGCTCCCGGACCGAGCTCGCGGGCCTTCTGGCCGGTGAGGGCGCGCTTGCCGGCACCAGCGCCGAGCCCTAGCCGGGCCCTGGAAGACCGAGCCGCGGCCCCCGACGAACACCGTCGGAGGCCGCGAGGCGTTCCACTCGATCAGCGCGTCCGCAGAGATTCAGCGTCTGCGGCCCTTGCTGATCACGAGATTGACCTTGCCGCCACTCGGCACGGTCGCGCCTGCCCGCGGGCTCTGTGAGATCACGCGACCCTTCTTGACTCGCTTCGAGGGCTTGCGAGTGACCTTTCCGGCTGTGCAGCGAGCCCTCCGGATGCTCGCCTTTGCAGCAGCGAGCTTCTTGCCGCGAACGTTCGGCACCTTGCACTGCGGAGGCGCCGCGAGGTAACGGACGACCGCGAAGTCGTTCGGGCCAGCGCCGGCCGGCCCGCCGATACCCGCGACCACGATCTTTCCGTCCGGCGCAAGCGCGACTCCCGCCGGGATGTCCGTGGCGGCAAGGTCGGTCGTGAGCGTGCCTCCCGAACCGAAGCTCAGGTCCAACGCGCCGTTTGGGCCATAGCGAGTGACGCCGAAATCGCTTGCGGGGTACCCCGTCGGAGCTGCGGCAACGATTCGGCCGTCACGCTGAATGGCCAGCGCGAACGGGGACGGGAACGGAGAGGATCCTGCGGCGAAGGTGTTGTCGACGCTCCCGTCCGCGTTGAAACGGGTGATATGGGAGGCACCACCGGCGGTAACGATCTTCCCGTCCGGCTGGAGCGCGAGATCGTTGATCGAATCCGTCGGGGTTGTCACGACGACCTTTCCGTCGCCGTCGAACGAGCCGTCGAGACTTCCGTCGGGCATGTATCGAACAAGAACGGCGCTGTACGCCGACCCGATCGAAGCCACACCTCCGGCGACGACCCTCCCGTCAGTCTGGACAGCGACCCTTGTGGCGAAGTCGTCCGAGCCCGTGAAAATGTTGGTGATGACCTTGCCATCCCCGTCGAACGAACCGTCGAGCGAGCCGTCCTGGTTGTAGCGGGCCACGGCGAAGTCGTACGCCTGAGTTCCGAAGGGACGACTCGAGCCTGCGACCACGATCTTGCCGTCGGACTGGAGCGCGACCGATTCCGGGAAGTCGGTGGTGTGGGCGAAGTCGATCACCACTTTGCCGTCTCCGCTGAAGCCGGCATCAAGCGTCCCGTCCGCGTTGTACCGTACGAGCCCGAAATCAGCGCCGGTTCCGTTTCCGGGGAGGCCGACAGGGCCAATCACGACGATCTTTCCATCTGGCTGAATCGCGAGAGACTGCGCCCACTCTGTAGACGACGACGTGAAGTCAGTACGAACTTTTCCGTCACCGTCGAACGCGGGATCGAGGGCGCCGTTTACCGTATAGCGGACGACCGCGAAGCTGCTGTCTGTCTCGTTATTGCTTCCGCCGGCGACAACCACTTTGCCGTCGGCCTGAACCGCAACGCCGTTGGCGAGGTCGTTCGATCCTCCGGCGAAATCGGTCAGGACCTTGCCGGTGCCGTTGAAGCTCGTATCGAGATCGCCGGCGGCAGCCGAAAGACCGGTCGCGAATACGAGCGTCAGGACTGCGGCGGCGAGGATGAAGCGTCGTGCCATGCTCATTGCGTCCTCCTTGGTATGGACTCGAGCGGCCCTCGAGAAGTGGAGCGCGAACCGCCTCGACGAGGCCCTGGAGCACCCCGCTCGAGCCGCCAATGCAGCTGGCGGCCCTCGGCGCGGAAGAGCTCGACGGCGGCGAGGTAGCGCTCGGCCTCCGTAATGAGGTCTGCTGGTCGTGTGTGCTGCATGCGGCGAGGTTGCGGTGCACCTCTCACGCAGCGCTCATGGGCAGCTCACGCGCTGGTTAGGAGCGCGCCCTTGACAGTGGTAGAACGGGAGCAGTGGAAGTCGAGTTCCGCGTCCTAGGCCCTTTCGAGGTCCGGGTAGAGGGGCGGCCGCTCGAGCTCAAAAGGCGGAAGCAGCGCTCCCTCCTGGCGTTGCTGTTGCTTCACGCCGGCGAGATCGTCTCCACCGACCGGCTCGTCGAAGATCTCTGGGCCGGGAATCCTCCGAAGGCGGCGGTCGGCTCGCTCCAGAACCTCGTCTCCGATCTGCGCAAGACGCTCGGGCGTGATGCTGTGCTCACTCGTCCACCCGGCTATGTCCTCGACCTCGATCCCGAGCGGGTCGATCTACACCGATTCGAGCGGCTCGTGGGCCAGGCCGCGGAGGGTGGAGACCCCGAGCGGCGCTCAAGCCTCCTGCACGAGGCGCTCGGGCTCTGGCGCGGATCTCCTCTCGCCGACCTGGCCTTCGAGCCCTTCGCCCTCGTCGAGATCGCCCGCCTGGAAGAGCTCCGCACCGTTGCCCGCGAGGAGCTCGTTCAGGCAGAGCTCGAGCTCGGCCGCCACTCGAAGCTCGTGGGAGAGCTCGAGGCTCTCGTTGGCGAGCACCCCTTGCGGGAGCGGCTGCGCGGCCAGCTCATGCTCGCGCTCTACCGCTCGGGCAGGCAGGCGGAGGCGCTCACCGCCTACCGGCAAGCCCGCGAGACACTCGTGGAGGAGCTCGGTATCGAGCCGTCGCCCGAGCTGCAACGGCTAGAGCAGTCGGTCCTGAGGCACGACCCGGAGCTCGACGTCCCCGAGAGGGCGACCGCCGCAGCGACTCCTCCCGGACAGGAGCGGCGGAAGACCGTGACGATCCTCTTCACCGACATCGTCGACTCCACGAGCTTCGCGGCCGCGCTCGATCCAGAGGTCTTGCGCATGGTGATGCGGCGTTATTTCGACACTGTTCGCACCGTCGTCGAGCGCCACGGGGGCACTCTCGAGAAGTTCATCGGCGACGCCGCGATCGCGGTCTTCGGAATCCCGCAGATGCACGAGGACGACCCGCTCCGGGCGGTGCGCGCGGCGACCGAGCTCCGCGATGCGCTCCTCCGGCTGAACCGGGAGCTCGAGCGTGATCACGGGCTCATGATCCAGGTCCGGACCGGGATCAACACGGGAGAGGTGCTCGCGGGGGACGCGGCTTCCGGCCAGTCGCTTGCGACGGGGGTGGCCGTTACGGTTGCGATGCGGCTCCAGCAGGCCGCGCTTCCAGGCGAGACGCTGCTCGGCGACGCGACCCGAACCGTACTCCGCGAGGCGGCGACGATGGAGCCGGTCGAACCGGTCGACGCCGGTGGCTCGCTAGGCCGAGTTCCGGCATTCCGCCTCGTGGCGCTCGGCGAGAGCGCCGGCCTACGTCCCCAGGCAAGTGCGTCTCTCGTCGGCAGGCAGGACGAGCTAAATCGCCTGCAGAGTGCCTTCGAGCTCGTCCGGGACGAGCGTCGCAGCCGTGTAGTGGTCATCCTCGGGGACGCGGGCATTGGGAAGACACGACTGACCTCGGAATTCGTCTCCGCGCTCGGTGCGGAGGCGACGGCGCTCGTCGGACGATGCGTCTCCTATGGAGAGGGAGCCACGTACCTCCCTCTCGCCGAGATCGTGCGACAAGCTGCCCCGACTCGGCCCCAGGCGACGATCGCGGCCCTCCTCGACGGCGACGAGCATGCCGCCCTGATCGCCGACCGAATGTCCGAGCTCACCGGTCGCGCCGAGGGCCATGCACCGACGGGTGAGCTGTTCTGGGCGGTCCGGCGCTTCTTCGAGGCGCTTGCGGCAAGGCGACCGCTCGTCGTCGTCGTCGAGGACGTCCACTGGGCAGAGCCGACGCTGCTGGACCTGGTCGAGTACCTCGGGGCCTGGATCTCGGACGCGCAGATCCTCGTGCTCTGCATCGCTCGGCCGGAGCTTCTCGAGAAGCGTCCCGGGTGGAAGTCGAGCACTGAGACGATCACGCTCGACCCGCTGTCCGGAGCCGAGGCCGGCACTCTGCTCGCCGAGCTTGCCGGCGAGACGGAGCTCTTAGAGAAGACGCACGCTCGCATCGTTGCGATCGCCGAGGGAAACGCGCTCTTCGTCGAGCAGCTCCTCGCCTACGTCACGGATATCGGCCCGGACGCCCTCGACGAAGCCGTTCCCGCTTCCATCGAGGCGCTGCTGGCCAGCCGTCTGGACAGCCTCGACACGGAGGATCGCGCTGTCCTCGAACGGGCGGCCGTCGTCGGGAAGGACTTCGTGCGCAGCGCGGTCCGCCATCTCTCCCCGCCGGAGACGGTGGCGACGGTCGACAGACGCCTCGTCACGCTCGAGCGCAGAGGGCTGATCCAGGCCCTGCGCTCGCGTGAATCGCCGGACGACGAATTTCGCTTCCACCACGTCCTCATCCGAGATGTCACATATGCAGGAATCACAAAGGAGCAAAGAGCCGACCTGCACGAGCGGCACGCCAGCTGGCTTGAACAGAGGGACGAAGCCGACGAGCTTGTCGGCCATCACGCTGAGCAGGCCCACCGCTTCCGGAGCGAGCTGCGCTCTACCGACCCGGAGCTCGAGCGACTCGCAGCCTGGGCCGGCGATCGCCTTGCGGCAGCAGGGATTCGCGCGTGGAAACGCGCCGACAACCCGGCAACAATCAATCTGCTCGGCCGCGCAGCTCGACTCTTGCCACGGCAAGGGCCCGCGCGTGCCGAAGTGCTGTGCGAGCTCGGAATCGCCCAGAGGTGGTCCGGTGACTTCGATGGCGCCGAGAAGACCCTCGACGTGGCGATCGGCTCGGCCCAGGACCGCCGGGTCGAGCTCCGAGCCCGGCTCGAACGGGCCCACCTTCGACTCTTCAGCGAATCCAGCACGAACTCCGACGACTTGCTTCGTCTCGCGACGGAGGCGATCCCGATCTTCGAGGAGCTGGACGATGACCGCGGCCTTGGACGTGCCTGGCGTCACGTCGGATACGTTCGAGGGGGAATCCAGGGCCGTCTTGCAGACTGGCAGGAAGCAGCCGAGCGCGCGCTTGTCCACTACCGCCGCTCCGGTTGGTCAGCGTCCGGGTGCCTGGCAGAGCTGGGGGCCGCCCTGTTCCACGGGCCGACACCGGTCGGTGAAGCTCTTGCACGCTGCGACGAGCTGCTCGAGCAGGCGACCGATCGGACGGGCCGAGCGAATGTCCTGTGCTTCATGGGAGGGCTCGTCGGACTCGAGAGCCGCTTCGAAGAAGCACGCCGACTCCTCCTTGAGGCGACGGCAACGTACGAAGAGATCGGCGAGACCTACGCGCTCGCGAATAACAGCGGACGAGTCTGTGGTCGTGTCGAACTGCTTGCGGGCGACGTCGACTCGGCAGAGCGCGCCCTCCGCGAATGCTGCGAGATCTTTGATCGAATCCATGATGAGGCGGGCCTTTCCACGGTGGCCGCGGAGCTCGCAGATGCCCTCTATCTACAGGGACGCGAAGAGGAGGCAAGCGATTGGATCGACCTTGCCCAGAAGCGCGCGGCTGACGACGACGTCAACGCTCAGCACACTTGGCGAAGGGTCCGAGCGAAGCTCCTGGCCCGTCAGGGTGCGTTCCCCGAGGCCAAGGCGCTCGGTTTCGAGGCAGCTCGCATTGCGGGCGAAACCGATGCGATCAGCGACCACGGCACGGTCCTGCTCGACCTCGCCGAGGTGTTGCGCGCCTCCGACAACCCTACCGACGCGACGGATTGCGTCCAGCGGGCGGTACGCCTCTTCGATCGAAAGGGAAATATCGTCTCGGCCCAGGCAGGCCGCTCGCTGCTGAGCAAGCTCCCGGTGGCGTAGCGCAGACGTTCGGAGAGCCCCAGCCGGGGCTCTCCGAAGTGTGACCTGTGGGCCGAGCGGCCCCCAGTGAGTGCAACTCAGGGTCCGCCACCGCCGCCGCTGTGGTGATCAGATAGACGAGGATCTTCCTGCCCATTGCGCACCTCCTTTCTCGAGACCACGCTCGAGCGGAGGGCCAATGGGCAGGTCACGGCCGGGTCACCGATCCCTAACGGCGGGAGTCGGGCGGTCCGTTTCCCGTTGAGAAGCTGGTCTGGAGCCGGGTAACATTCTCTCCCTCCCCGATTCCCAAGGAGCAAGCCGCAGTGGCGAAGATGTTGTTCCGCCTGCCGAAGGCGGGCAAGCTGTTCGAGAACCCGAGTGCCGACGAGGTCAAGGAGCTCGCGGCGAAGATGCCGAACGCGAAGCCGACGCAGTACGGGAACCTGAACGTGCAGACGGAAGTCGTCTCGCGCTCCAAGCGTTCGACCTTCATCGTCACGGACGAGCCCGACGGGCAGAACCAGGCGATCACGCACGAAGAAGGGCTCAAGTGGGCCGAAGCACAGGACGCCTACATCGCCGGCCGGGAGATGATCCAGATCGACGGCTATATCGGAAACGACCTGGAGTTCCGGACTTCCGCACGCCTTTTCATCGAGGCCGCGAACGCCAACATCGCCGGCATGCAGCAGCAGCTCTACTTCGAGCCGGACGATGAGAGCCACGAGCCCGAGCTGACCGTCGTCTACACGCCGAACCTGAAGGTCGAGGGCTATCCGGACGACCGGTTGATCGCCGTCGACCTCGAGCAGGGCGTGACGCGGATCTTCAACTCGGACTACTTCGGCGAGTCGAAGAAGGGCGGGCTCCGCATGTGGAACAAGCTCGTCCACGACCGCGGCGGGCTCCCGCTGCACGCGGGCTGCAAGATCATCCCGACCCGCCAGGGCCCCCGCGTCGGCCTGATCGTGGGTCTCTCCGGAACAGGCAAGACGACGACGACCTTCACGCGCCAGAACGGATCGCTCCCGGTCCAGGACGATTTCGTGGGCTGGATGCCCGACGGGCGGATCATGGCGACCGAGAACGGCTGCTTCGCGAAGACGTTCGGGCTCAACCCCGAGGACGAGCCGACGATCTACGGCGCGGTCACGCAACCCGACTCGTACCTCGAGAACGTGTCCCAGCACGGGAACGCCGTCGACTTCTACGACACGAGCTACACGCAGAACGGCCGCGCGACGTTCCCGTTCGGCGTGATCGAGTCAGGCGTCGACGAGGAGATCGAGGACGCGCACTTCCTGCTCATCCTCAACCGGAACGAGAACGTGATCCCAGCGGTCGCGAAGCTCGAGGGACCGCAGGCAGCGGCCTTCTTCATGCTCGGCGAGACGCAGGGCACGAGCGCAGGCGGCGCCGACGAGGCGGGCAAGTTCCTGCGGGTGCCGGGAACGAACCCGTTCTTCCCGCTGCCGCACGATCTCCAGGGGAACCGGTTCCTCGAACTGCTGGAGGAGCATCCGCTCGAGGTCTATCTGATGAACACCGGGCGGGTGGGCGGCCCCGAGGACGACGCGCGCTCGAAGAAGGTGAAGATCAAGCACTCCTCCGCCATCGTGAAGGGCATCGCCGAGGGGACGATCGAGTGGGAGACCGACCCCGACTTCGGCTACTCCGTTGCGAGCTCGGTTCCGGGAATCGACGAGGCCGACCTCGATGTGCTCCAGCCGCGGCGGCTGTACGAGGCAACGGGTCGCAAGCAGGAGTACGACGCTGCCGTCGAGCAGTTGAAGGACGAGCGCGCCGAGTTCCTCTCGAACTACCCGAGCCTCTCCGAAGAGATCGTCGCCTCGGTTCACTAAAGGTCCCGGGCCACGGGCCCGGGACTCGCGCAAAGTGCTTCGCACTTTCCGCGACCAAAAGCACAGGAGCCGAGGAACGACACCTCGACCGGCCCACCCATGCCACGTTCGATCTTGTTGGGCAGGCGAAGCGGCCTGTGGCGCGAACTCCTCAGAGTGTCCGACCGTGCTGCGATTGAACGGTTCCTGACGAGCCCTGCGCTCTCGGGGGCTACCCGCCGGGCCTACCGCGTCGACGTCGAGGAATTCGCTTCCTGGCTCCGCAGCCGGGATGCGCGGATCGAGGACGTGGACGCAGCGCTGCTGGCCGCGTACGCCGCCGAGCTCGCCTCCGCGCGCCCGGGACGGCAGCCCCGGAAGCTCACGCGCGCCACCATCGCGCGGAAGCTGGCGGCCGTGCGGGGGCTGCTCCGCTCCGACCTCGGCCCGGGACGAGTCCCCGACAGCCAGGTCGGGCCTCGGCGCGCCCGGCGGCTCCCGGCGACCATGAAGCCCGAGGAGGTCGACGCCGTTCTCGAGCAGCTGAGCGGCGACGAGCCGCTCGCCCTGCGCAACCGCGCGCTGCTCGAGCTCGTCTACTCGGCCGGCCTGCGCAGCCAGGAGGCGGTCGACCTCGACCTCGGAGACGTCGACTTCGAGCAGGAGGCGGTTCGTGTGCGGGGCAAGGGCGACAAGGAGCGGGTCGTCCCGCTCGGCGAAGAGGCGGCGTACCGAGTGCGGCTCTATCTGGAGGACGCGAGGCCGCAGCTGGCCCGCGGCGCCGAGGACGCGCTCTTCCTCTCCGCGCGCGGCAGGCGGCTCGACACGAGCACGCTCAGGCGCCTTCTTCCCCACCCGCACCGCCTCCGCCATGCGTTCGCGACCCACCTGCTCGAGGGCGGCGCGGACCTGCGAGTGATCCAGGAGCTGCTCGGGCACAGCTCCCTCTCGACGACCCAGGTGTACAGCCACGTCGACGGGCGGCGCCTGCGCAAGGTTTATGACCGAAGCCATCCCCGTTCCTGAAGTCGACGGTTTCCTGGCCGTGGCGGCGGCGCGGCTCGCGCCCCGCACGCTGGAGGCCTACCGGCGCGATCTCGTCGCCGTGTCGAAGTGGCTCGGGCACTCTCCGGCGACCGCGACGCGCGAGGAGCTAGAGCGCTACCTCGCCGAGCTGCGCGGGGCTGGCCTCGCCGCCTCGACGATCGCCCGCCGGCTGGCCGCGCTGCGGTCGCTGTATCGGCACCAGCTTCTCGTCGGCACACGCATGGACAACCCGGCCGCTGAGATCGCCTTGCCGCGTCGAGCCCGCCGTCTCCCTCGCACGCTCTCCGCCGGCGAGGCAGAGCGCCTCATGGAGGCTGCGTCGGAGACGACACCTCGTGCTCTCCGTGACCGGGCCCTCGTGGAGCTCCTGTACGGCGCCGGGCTCCGCGTCAGCGAGGCCGTCGGCCTCGAGCGCGCCGGGGTCGACCTCGACGAGCGGCTCGTACGCTCGGTCGGCAAGGGCGACAAGGAGCGCGTCGTACCGCTCGGCCGGAGCGCCGTCGACGCGCTGCGCCGCTATCTGGCCCGGGGCCGGCCGTTCCTCGACCGCCGGCACCACCCGGAGCTCTTCCTGAACGCCCAAGGGGGTCCGTTGACCCGCGCGGGCGCCTTCCTCATCCTCAAGCGGCTGGCCGAGAAGGCGGGGCTCGACCCGCGTCGCGTCCATCCTCATCTCCTCCGTCACTCGTTTGCGACCCACCTGCTCGAGGGAGGCGCGGATCTCAGAAGCGTCCAGGAGATGCTCGGCCACGCGGATCTCGCGACGACGGAGCTGTACACGCACGTCACCGATCGCAGGCGCCGCGACGCGTACTTCGACGCTCACCCGCATGCACGGCGCGGGCTCAAGGTTTCCGGTGCCGCGCCGATGGCAAGGACGAAGAAGGATGGCTCAGCTTGACCCTCAGTTCGCAGTCCTGTTCGCGCTCACGAGCGGCGTGGGCTATCTGATGGTGGTCAGCGGCGTCGGCAAGAACCTCCTGGTCTGGAAGCGGAAGCGCACCTGCCCTTCCTGCTCCCGCACTCCCTGCACCTGCGTCTAGTAGATCCCGGGCCACGGGCCCGGGACTCGCGCAAAGTGCTTTGCACTTTCCGCGACCAAAAGCACGGGAGCCGAGGAACGTCGCGTCAACCGGCCCCCCTTTCTCGCGATCTTTGAGGTGCGGTGTTGGTCAGCGACGCGCACGGACGCGAAGTATTTCGCCTAAGCAGCGAGCGGAACAACTCGCGCTCGGCCTCCTAATTACCGGCGCGCCGCGCCCTTCTTCCGCAGCGTCTCGGCGATCTTCCTGGCCGCAGCCCTGAGCTCAGTGTCCTGCTCGTCGTCATCGGCGAGCGTGTTGAGAATCAGGATCGTCTCGCGCTGAGGAGAACCGTTGTCGAGGCACAGGATCGCCAGGCGGCGAACCGCCTGATTTTCGTCGTGGCTTGCGAGCTCGTGCAGCCGGGGGCGAACGTCGTTGACGAGGCCCGGATGGTCCCGGGAGAGGAGCTCGAGCGAGATGAGCGCGGAGCCGCGACAGGCTGGGCTCTCGTCCTCGAGGCCCCGGCGCAAGAGCTCAGCCTTCTGGCGGTAGCGGAACTGGCCGATCGCGCGATAAGCGACCGCCCGCTCACGGTAGTCGGACGACCGAGCCAGACCTTCGACCTCGTCCTGCCAGCGCGTTCGGAGCCCGGCGAGCTCCTGTTCCTCGCCACGCTCGGCCAGGGCGGCCGCTTCGGCAGCGGCTGACGCCAGCTCAGACAGCGGACAGCGACCGGGAGCTCGGCCCGATGTACTCGGCGGATGGGCGGATCAGCCGTCCCGTGCGCTTCTCCTCGAGGATGTGCGCTGACCAGCCGGCAACCCGGGCGCAAGCGAACATCGCTGGCGTCAGGTCCGGCGGGACCTCCGCCAGGTCGAGCACGACTGCCGAGTAGTACTCGACATTCGTGGCAATCACGTAGTCAGGCTTTCTCTTGACCAGCTCGGCAAGCGCCGCCTCCTCGAGCGCCTCGGCGACCTCCATGCGCGGCGATCCAAGCTCCTTCGCGGTTCGCTTGAGGATGCGCGACCGCGGATCCTCGGCCCGGTAGACGCGATGCCCGAAGCCCATGATCCGCCCGTGCTTGTCGAGGAGGTCCTTCACGTAGCCAGCCGGATCGCCGGTCTTAGCCACCTCGTCGAGCATTGGAAGGACTCGCGCCGGCGCTCCCCCATGGAGCGGCCCGCTGAGCGCGCCCACGGCTGCCGACATCGCTGCCGCGCAGTCGGCGCCCGTCGAAGCGGTGACCCGCGCCGTGAACGTCGAGGCATTCATCCCGTGCTCGGCCGTGCAGATCCAGTAGGTGTCAATTGCCTTCACGTGCTTCGGGTCGGCCTCGCCCCGCCAACGCAGCAGGAACTTCTCTGCCGCGGTCTCGCCCTGGGCGATGACGTCGTCCGGAGCAGGCTCCCGCCCGTCGTGGACGGCTGCCGACTTGGCGACGATCGACATCATCTCCGCCGAAAGGCGGCCGAGGTCGTCGCGCGCCTGTTCGTCGTCGATGTCGACGAGTTTCTGCAGACCCCAGGCGCTGGAGAGCCGCGCTGTCTCGGCCTGAAGGTCGGAGGGGGCGTTGCCGGTCAACGCGGCCGGATCGTGGGGCTCGGGATCGGGCATGCCTGGCTCAAGGCTTTCGTCGACGAGCAGGCCCCACACCTTTTCGTAGGGGTACTGGCCGACAAGCGGCTCGACATCGACCCCGCGATAGCGGAGCAGCCCGCCCTCTCGGTCGGGCTCCATGATCTCGGTCCGGAAGGCGACAACGCCCTCGAGCCCCGGTTTGAAGTCGTTCATCTGCCCGGAAACCTATAGGTAGAGTCGCCGCCAGATGGCGCACAGGGTGACCCTGATCCCCGGCGACGGCACGGGCCCGGAGCTGACCGAGGCCACGCGCCGCGTGCTCGAGGCGACCGGGGTCGAATTCGACTGGGATGTCCAGTACGCCGGCACCGACGTCATGGACTCCTACGGCGGAAACCCTCTGCCCGACCAGGTGCTCGAGGCGATCAGGCAGAGCGGCGTCGCGATCAAGGGGCCGATCACGACTCCGATCGGCGGCGGCTTCCGCTCGGTCAACGTGGCGCTGCGCAAAGGGCTCGATCTCTACGCGCAGGTGCGGCCGTGCAAGAGCTACCCCGGCGTTCGCTCGCGCTACGAGGACGTCGACCTTCTGATCGTCCGCGAGACGACCGAGGATCTCTATGCGGGCATCGAGTGGGAGGTCGGCAGCGACGAGGCGCGCGAGCTCACCCAGTGGATCCGGGAGCGTGGCGGCACGCTGCGTGACGAGGCCGGAATCTCGATCAAGCCCATCTCCGTCGAGGGCACGCGGCGCATCGTCCAGTTCGCCTTCGACTACGCGCGGCGCCTCGGCCGCCACAAGGTGACGACCGTGCACAAGGCGAACATCATGAAGTTCACGGACGGGCTCTGGCTCCAGATCTCGCGCGAGGTCGCCGAGCAGAACGCCGACATCGAATTCGAGGACCGCATCGTGGACAACCTGTGCATGCAACTCGTCCAGCGGCCGGAGGAGTACGACGTCCTCGTCCTGCCGAACCTCTACGGCGACATCGTCTCGGATCTTTGCGCGGGCCTGATCGGCGGGCTCGGGCTCGCGCCGGGCGGCAACATCGGCACGGACGCCGCCGTCTTCGAGCCCACCCACGGCTCGGCGCCGAAGTACGCGGGCCAGAACAAGGTGAACCCGATGGCGATGATGCTGTCCGGAATGCTGATGCTCCGGCACCTCGAGGAGGCGGACGCAGCAGACCGCCTCGAGCAGGCGATCGCCGAGGTGATCGCCGAGGGGCGCAGCGTCACGTACGACATGAAGCCGGCCCGCGACGATCCGACGGCGGTCGGCACGAGCGAGGTCGCCGACGCGGTGATCGAGAAGCTGGGAGTGCGAGTGTGAGCGAGCGGAGAAAGGTGACGGTCGTGGGGGCGGGAGCGGTCGGCGCGACCTGCGCGCAGGAGCTGTCGCGGCGCGACTACGCCGACGTGGTCCTGGTCGACATCAAGGAAGGGCTCGCCGAGGGAAAGGCGCTGGACACCAACCAGGCGGGCGCCGTGCTCGGCTACGAGCCGTACGCGAAGGGCTCGACCGGTTACGACGTGAGCGCAGGCTCCAACGTCGTCGTGGTCACGGCGGGCGTCCCCCGTACCGGCGACATGAGCCGCGACGACCTCGTGGCGACGAACGAGAAGATCGTCGGCTCGGTGACCGGCGAGGTAGTCAAGAACTCGCCGGACGCGATCCTGATCGTCGTCTCGAATCCCCTCGACGCGATGTGCCACGTCGCCAAGAGCGCCTCGGGCTGGCCCAAGGAGCGGGTCTTCGGGATGGCCGGCATCCTCGACACAGCGCGGTTCTCGACGTTCATCGCCTCGGAGACCGGCGCGTCGGTGAAGGACGTCTCCGCGATGGTTCTGGGCGGGCACGGCGACCAGATGGTGTCGGTCGTCTCGGCGACGACCGTCGGCGGCGTTCCGCTGCGCAAGCTCGTCTCCGACGAGCGGATCGCCGAGCTCGTCGAGCGCACCGCCAAAGGCGGCGGTGAGCTCGTGAAGCTCCTGGGCACCTCGGCCTGGTACGCACCCGGCGCCGCCGCGGCTCAGATGGTCGACGCGATCATGCTCGACGAGAAGCGCGTCCTGCCGTGCACGGCGTACCTCGAGGGTGAGTACGGGATCGACGGCCTCTATATGGGCGTCCCGGTGAAGCTGGGCGCCGGCGGGATCGAGGCAATCGTCGAGCTCGACCTGACCGATGACGAGCGCGCAGCCCTGGCCGCGTCGGCGGAGGCCGTCCGTGAGGTCGTCGCCGTCCTCAGCGCGTAGGCGCCGTGCGGCTGACACAGATCCGGCACGATCCCGTCACTGACGTGTGCGCCTTTCCTGACTACGATCGAATCGGGGAGGAGGTTGGCTGTGCCTAAACAACCGCGGGCGGCCTCCTGAGCATGGACCTCGGCCTCAGCGGAAGAACCGCGATCGTCTGTGGCGCGTCCTCCGGCATGGGGCTCGCGATCGCGGAGGCTCTTGCCGCTGAGGGCGCCAACGTCGCGATGTTCGCGCGGCGGCGCGACGAGCTCAGCCGCGAGGCCGAGCGGCTCGGCGGACTGCCGGTCCGTGGCGACCTGACGAACCCACAGGACCTCGCTCGACTCGTCGAGAAGACCGTCGAAGCCTTCGGCGGGATCGACATCCTGGTCAACAACGGAGGTGGGCCGCCGCGCAGCGCCGCCCTCGAGCTCACCGACGAGGCCGTCGAGAGCGCGGTCGAACTCCTCCTGCTCTCGGCGATCCGCCTGACCAATCTCTGCCTGCCGCAACTTCGCCGCAGCGGTCACGGCCGCATCGTGAACATCACGTCGAGCTCGGTGCGGGAGCCGATCGACAACCTCGCGCTCTCCAACTCCGTGCGTCCCGGAGTGATCGGCTGGGCGAAGACCCTCGCCCGCGAGGTCGGCCCGGACGGCGTGACGGTCAACTCGATCGCCCCGGGACGGATCGAAACGGCGCGGCTCGCCGAGGTCTACGTCAACCGCTCCCGCGCCGACGACCTCGCGACGATCCCGCTCCGCCGCTTCGGGCGCCCGAGCGAGGTCGGCGACGTCGTCTGCTTCCTCTCCTCGGACCGGGCGTCGTACGTCACGGGAGCCGTGATCCCGGTCGACGGCGGCCTCACACACGGGCTCCTCTAAACGAACCGTCCGCGCCTCATCGCCGTATCCTGAGTCAGTGACCCGCATCTTTACGCCTGTCCGCCTCTTCGTCGCGGGCCTCGTCCTGTTCGCCGTCGCGGCGTTCCTCTATCTCGTCCCCTCCGACGAGTACATCCTCCTGCCCGACCGCGCCAGGCCCCTCGCGCCGTTCGTCAAGGTCATGGGTGAGAAGCCCGAGCGGAAGGGCGGCGGCATCTACTACGTCGCGGTCGAGATCAAGAAGGCCAGCATTCTCGAGAAGCTCTTTCCCAGCATCGAGGAGGGATCCACGCTCGTGCCGGCTCCCGCCATCCTGGGCCCCAACCAGAGCGAGCAGCAGCACCAGCGCCAGGAGTTCCAGGCAATGGCACTCTCGCAACAGGTCGGCGCGGCGGTCGCGCTCAAAGCACTCGGCTACCCGGTCAAGCTCGAGTCGCGGGGCACGGTGATCGAAGCCGTCGACCCACAGGCCCCCGCGGCCCAAAAACTCCGCGCGCAGGACGTCATCGTCGCCGCGGACGGTCGGCGGACCCCCTCGGTGGCCGAACTGCGCCAGGCGATCGGCACCCGCCGGCCGGGCGAGGAGGTCGAGCTGACCGTTCGCCGCGGGCTGAAGATCCTCCGGGTCAAGGTCAAGACCATCCCGGATCCACAGAATCCGGCCCGGCCGCTGATCGGGATCGGATCGAGCTGCGCCTCTCAGAGGTTCACGAAGATCGACCTGCCGATTGCAGTGCACATCAACCTCGGCCAGGTGGGCGGCCCCTCTGCCGGCCTAGCCTTCGCGCTCGACGTCGTCCAGGAGCTCGGCAACGACATCGACCGCGGTCACAAGGTGGCGGCGTCGGGCGAGATCTGCGCGGACGGCACCGTCTTACCCGTCGGGGGCCTGAAACAGAAGACGATCGGCGCCAGGCGGGCCGGGGTGGACGTCTTCCTCGTCCCGGCTGGGGAAAACACGGCCGAGGCACGGCGCTACGCAGGCGGCATGCGCGTCATCCCTGTGCATAGTTTTCGACAGGCGTTGCGCGCGTTGGCAACACTTCCTCCCAAGCAGTCGAAAAAATAATGTTTCGGTAGATTCGTTCCTGCCGGAAATTGCTCAGTTTTCCTTGCTGGCAACTTTCGCAACGAGGCAGGGTGCCCCTATGATCGATCGGTTGTCAGGAGTCGCCTCAGCCGAAGTAAACAGCAAAATGAGCAAAAAAAATAGAGCTAGCTGCCAACTTTGCTACTTCAGGCAGGCGGGCCTGTGTGCCCTCCCCGAGTCTCCTTGTCCGACCTATCGTCCGGCCGGGCGAGGCACTCTCTCTCCCCCGCATCAGGCCCGCCTCATACCCCGCTTCGTATCCGCGTAGCTGACGCTCGCTCTCACGGGGGAACCCCTAGACTCACCGGCAATGCGTCTCTTTCGCCGGCGGCCCGAGGGGCCGATCGAGGATTGGCAGCCTCGGCTCTACGCGATCCTGATCGGGCTCGTTCTCATCGTCGCCTGGCTGATCGCGTTCATCATCAAGAACAGCGACAAGGTCACGATCGACTTCGTCGTTTTCTCCGCGCGCACGTCTCTGATCTGGCTGATCATCCTGCTGCTGGCGATCGGCTTCCTCGGCGGCATCCTGCTCTCGCAGCTGTACCGGCGGCGGGGACGATCAGGCGGCGGAGCGGAGAAGCATCGCGGCACGGACGGCTGACGCGAGCCGCCGCGTGCCCTCTTCGATCTCAGCCGGCGAGACGTAGCTGAAGGCGAGGCGGAGCGCGTTCTCTCCGCCGGCCCCGGCGAAGAAGTCCACTCCCGGCACGAACGTGACGCCTTCCGCCAGTAGGTCGGCCGTCATGATGCCCGGAGGAAGCTCCAGCCACAGGAAGTAGCCACCCTCCGGGACGGCCCAGGAGGCCTCAGGAAGGTGCCGCTCGAGCGCCGCGACCATCGCGTCGCGGCGGGCCTGCAGCAGGCCGGAGACACGCTCCAGGTTCGGCTCGAGGTTGCCGCGGCGTAGGAACTCGTACACCGTGGCCTGTGAAAGCAGCGCCGGCGTGATGTAGGCAGCAGCAGCGATGGCTTCGACCTCGACGGCGAGCGCATCCGGCAGGACGAGGTAGCCCACCCGCAGCCCGGGCGCGATCGTCTTCGAGAACGAGGAGCTGTAGACGACGTTCTCGCCGCCCGCGAGCTCGAACACGGTCGGCAGCGCCTCGCCCTCGAAGCGCACCAGGCCGTAGGGGTCGTCCTCGAGTACGAGCATGCCCGCCTTCGCAAGCCCCGCAAGCGCCTCCCGGCGGCTCAAGGGGAGCGTGCGGCCCGTCGGGTTCTGAAAGGTCGGGATCGTGTAGAAGAACGCCGGCGAGCCGACCGTTCCGTCATCGTCCAGCGGGATCGGAATGACTTCCGCCTCCACGGCCGCGAGGATCTTCAGAGGACGGTCGTAGGTGGGAGCCTCGACGAGCACCGGCCCTGTCGGCGCCAGGAGCTCGGCCAGAAACTGGAAGCCCTGAAGCGAGCCGTTCGTGACGACGACCTGCCCAGGCTCGATCCCGTGGCGGTCGGCGATCCACTCGCGCAGCGGCGCATACCCACCGGCCGGCCCATAGCTGAGCACCGTCGTCCCGTCGTTCTCGATCGCCTCACGCGCACAGTCGGCGAGCTCCGCCACGGGCAGGCATTCCGGGGCCGGAACACCCCGCGCAAGTGAGATCGATTCCACGACAAGGAGCCTAGAATCGAGCTCGGACATGAGACTCCTGGCCGCCACGCTGCTTGCCCTCGTCGCACCCACCGCGGCGGCCGCTGCGCTCGAGGTGAAGCTCTCCGTGCTGCCGGCCGTGCCGAAGAAAGGCGCGCAGGCGACGATCCAACTCAGGCCCTACTCGCCGTACATCCGCCCGGACGGCACCTGCTGCAGGCTCGAGCCCGCGGACGTGAACTATCCATTCAGGGTCGAGGCCGTCTCGCCGACAGGGCGCGTCTCCCGAGTCGTCGTCCGCCGGACGAAGAACCGCTTTGTCTGGGCCGGCACCTTCCGCTTCGGAAAAGTCGGACGCTGGACGATCCGCGCGCCCCAGTGGGGGCCGCGTTACCGGACCCGGTACGGCAGGCCCCGGATTCGCGTCACCGTCCGGTAGGTGGGTTTGGCGCAAAAAACTACGAGAGCTTGGCCTTTCGCCTTGCGACGCGCTTTTGGATCGCACGGACGAGAAGAACCCAGGCGAGGAGGCCAGTAATGACAATCGCCGGCCCCCATTCGCGAGCGAGCGTAAACGCGATCGCCGCGATAGCCCAGACCAAGACGAAAAGTCTGTGCGGAATGCTGACAAACACGGAGCGATCGTATGGCAGTTACGCCGCGAGTGGAACGGCCCGCGCTCTTGCGAGAGCCTGGGACACGGCCCCGGTAGAGACTCTCGAACCGATCAGTCTGCCGACCGGTGCGCGGGAACAGCCGACCGCCGAGCGCGAGCGGCAAGGCAACCTGATTGGCCTTCGCACCCCGGAGCGGGATAACGGGTTCGCACCCTCGTTCTTCGACCTCGGCATAGACGCGAGATTTTTGGCTACCAGCGGCCTAGTGATTGCCAATCTAGAGAGCTGTACGGGCAGTCCGAAGCGAACAACGCATCCCACTGGGGCGTGGGATTCGGCGTGGGAGAGTAGAAGAAGTGGTTACGGAACTCGCACACGGCCTTGCCCTGTTTGTTCTGCGGACCTATTGACCCCTGCCAGACCGAGACGCAGGCAATGAGCAGGCTCAGGGCGAGAGGAGCCACAAGACGACGCGTCACCAGGCCCACAACGGTACTAAGCGTCGGTTTAAGCGCCGGTTTTTTTCGCCAAACCCTCTAGGCGCGGGCGGCTGCCGTCTCGGCCGCGAGCTCGGCGACCTCGGTCGGCGTCGTGCCGACCCTCACGCCCACGACCTCCAGCGCTTCCTTCTTCGCCTGGGCGGTTCCCGAAGAACCGGAGATGATCGCGCCTGCGTGGCCCATCGTCTTGCCGGGCGGGGCGGTGAAGCCGGCGATGTACGCGACGACAGGCTTCGACATCTCCGCGTCGATGTAGCGCGCCGCTTTCTCCTCCTCGTCGCCGCCGATCTCGCCGACCATGACGACGACCTCGGTCTCGTCATCCGCCTCGAACTTGGCGAGGATGTCGATGAACGAGGAGCCGACGACCGGATCGCCGCCGATGCCGACGATCGTCGAGTTGCCGAGGCCGAGCTGAGCCAGCTCGTAGCCGATCTGGTACGTGAGCGTGCCCGAGCGGCTGACGAGCCCGATCCGGCCCTCGCGGAAGACCTCTGCCGGGATGATCCCGACGTTGGCTTTTCCGGGCGACAGCGCTCCCGGGCAGTTGGGCCCGAGCAGCGTGACCCCCTTCGGGCGCATGTAGTTGTAGATCAGCAGCATCTCGTGGGCGGGCAGGCCCTCGGCGATGCAGATGATCGTCTCGATCCCGGCGTCGATGTCCTCGTAGATCGCGTCGGCCGCGAACCGTGCGGGGACGAACACCATCGCCGTGTTCGCCCCGGCCTCGGTCACCGCCTCGGCGACGGTGTCGAAGACGGGGATGCCCTGGACGTCCTGGCCGCCCTTGCCCGGCGTCACTCCAGCCACGACGTTCGTGCCGTAGTCGCGGTTGCGCACGCCATGGAACGAGCCTTCGCTTCCGGTCAGTCCCTGCACGACGAGCCGCGTCTCCTCCGTGACGATGATGGCCATTACAGCTTTCTCGCCTTGAAGATGCCGCGGTCGAGCCTGAGCTTGCCGTCCTCGATCCGGTCGGCGAGAAGCTCGCGCACGCGGTCTGCATCCTCGGGCGGCGTCTCCGCCCGATCGAGCCACGCCTGAAAATCGATCCGTTTGTCCTCACGTTCGAAGGCCTCCACCTCGAGGCCGGCCTCGTCGAACATGCGCCGCCACTCCTCTTCGCTGTAGTTCCGCACATGTGTGGGATCGCGCAGGCGGTCGGCCTCCTCCCCGGGCTCACCCATGAACAAGTTGTCCGCGATGAGCACAAGCGAGCGGCTGACCCGCGCCATCTCCTGCAACGAGCCTGCCGGATCCTGGAAGTGGTGCACTGCGATGCGGCAGGCGACGACGTCGAAGCTCTCATCGGCGAAGGGAATCTCCTCGGCGCGGCTGACGACGTCCGGCTTCATGCCCGGCGCAGCATCGGTCGTGACGACGTTGAGCCCCGCCTCGCGAAGACGCCGTGCAACGTGTCCGCCGCCCGTGGCGACGTCTAGAGCTGTCTCCCCCTCGGCCCACTCGGCGAAGAGGTCGAGATCGCGGCCTTGCCGATGCGCGTCGCTCTCGCGGTAGGCCTCGGCGCGCTCGGACCACAGATCCGTCATCCCGCTAGCTCCACGGCCCGCTTGGCCGCGTCCAGCATCGTCGACTCGACGTGGATGTTCTCGGGGCCGCCCTCCGTGAGCAGCGCCTTGCCCTCCTCGGCGTTCGTGCCGTCCAGTCGGACGACGATCGGCTCCTCGATCGAGATCTCTTCGAGCGCCTGGAGGATCCCGCGCGCGACCTCGTCGCCGCGGGTGATGCCGCCGAAGATGTTGAACAGGATCGACTTGACCTGCGGGTCGGCGCTGATGATCCCCAGCGCATCGACAACGCCCCGTGCGTCGCCGCCGCCGCCGAGATCGCAGAAGTTCGCCGGCCGTCCACCCGCAAGGGCGATCACGTCCAGCGTCGACATGACGAGCCCGGCGCCGTTGCCGAGGATGCCGACCTCGCCGTCGAGCTTCACGTAGGTGACGCCCTTCTCGCGCGCCGCGCGCTCCTCGGGCGGGTAGGCCTCGAGGTCGCGCATATCCGCGATGTCGGGATGCTTGTAGAGCGCGTTGTCGTCGACCGTGAACTTCGAGTCCAGCGCCCTCACCTCGCCTTCCGGCGTCACGATCAGCGGGTTGATCTCGCAGAGCATCGCGTCAGCCCCGACGAAGGCGTCGTAGAGGCGCCCGATGATGCCGAGGATCTGCTTCTGCTCGTTCGGATCGTCGATTCCGGCTCCGTAGATCAGACGGCGCGCCTGGTAGGGGTGGAAGCCCTCGAGAGGGTCGACGTGCAGGCGCGCGAGCGCCTCGGGCCGCTCCGAAGCGACCTCCTCGATCTCGATCCCGCCCTCCTTCGTGAGCATGAAGAGCGCCTGCTTCTCGCCGCGGTCGAACGTGACCGACAGGTAGTACTCGTGCGCGATGTCGGAGGCCTGCTCGATCCAGAGCTTGCGCACGACGTGGCCGTTGATGTCCAGGCCGAGGATCGCCTCCGCGTGACGCGAGGCCTCGTCGGGCGAGCCCGCGAGCTTGATCCCGCCGGCCTTTCCCCGCCCCCCCGTCAGCACCTGCGCCTTGACGACGACCTGCCCGCCGATCTCCTCCGCGGCCGCGCGAGCTTGCTCAGCGGTCGTCGCGAGCCGTCCCTCGGAGACGGGGATGCCGAACCGCTTGAACAGCTCCTTGCCCTGGTACTCGTAGAGGTCCACCGCGCGGGCGACTCTAGCTTAGAGTCCTGGGGTCATCGACAGAAGGAGCCGCATGAGCGAGCACGACAGCACGCTGGGCGAAGAGGAGATCGGGGGCGGGTCGAGCATGTCCGAGACGCCGGCCGAGGCCGACACGGACGACACCGACGGCGACAGCGACGGCACGGACACCGGCGGCGGATCGGATGCGGACGGTACGGATTCCGACTCAGACGGCACGGACTCCGATTCAGACGGCACGGACTCCGATTCAGACGACACAGACACATAGCGCTCTCGAGCGCTGCGTCGGGCCCGTCGAGGCCGAGCGGTTCTTCGACGAGTACTGGGAGCAGAAACCCCTCCTCGTTCCGCGCGACGAGGAGGGGCGCTTCGACGACCTGCTCTCGGTCGAAGAGGTCGAGGAGCGCGTGGCGGGCGGCGGGCTGCGGCATCCCGCCTTCCGTGTCGTCAAGGAGGGCGAGAAGTACTCGCTCGGCGACTATGCCGAGGACATCTCCTGGTCGCCGGTGCCTTTCTCCGGAACCGCGAAGACCGAGCGAGTCGCCGCGGAGTTCGAGCGGGGCGCGACGATCGTGCTCCAGGCGCTGCACGTCCATCACCTTCCGGTCGCGCGCTTCTGCCGGGATCTCGAGCGGGAGCTCGGTCACCCCACGCAGACGAACGCCTACTACACGCCAACCTCGGCCCAGGGGTTCAAGGTCCACCACGACACGCACGACGTCTTCTGCCTCCAGGTCGCGGGCGAGAAGCGCTGGCTCGTCTATCCGCCCGTCCTCGAACTACCGCTGCGCAGCCAGAAGTACACGCCGGAGCTGGGCGGGCCCGGCGAGCCGATCCTCGACGTCACGATGCAGGCCGGCGACACCCTGTACCTCCCGCGCGGCTGGCTGCACCAGGCGATGACCTCGGACGCGGCCTCGCTGCACATGACCGTCGGCGTTTCCGTCGTGACGTGGCTGGACGCGCTGCACGCGGCGCTCGACGAGACTGCGGAGGAGGAGTTCGATCTTCGCCGGGGCGTGCCTGCCGACGGAGCGTCCTCGGAGCGGCTGCTGGAGCTTCTTGCCGCCCGGCTTTCGCCCTCGGCAGTCTCCTCCCGGTTGCGCCGCAAGTTCGTCCGCACGCGGCGCCCCGTGCGCGAGGACGCGTTCGACCAGGTGCGCGGGGTCGCGGAGCTCGGCGTCGAGACGCCGCTCGAGCGCCGGGAGACCGTCATCTTCGACCTCGTCGCCGACGAGCAGGAAGCGACGCTCAGCTTCGAGGGCCGCGAGCTCCGCTTTCCGGTGCGGATCGGCGCGGAGCTCGAGTTCGTGGCCGTTGCGGACGAGCCGTTCCGCCTCATCGACCTGCCCGGGGGGCTGGACGAGCCCGGGCGCCTCGTGCTGGGTCGCCGGCTCGTGCGCGAGGGCTTCCTCCGGATCAGCCCGGAGTGACGACGTAGCGGCGGGGCCTCTTTGGCCCGTCGGAGCTGCAGGTGAGGAGCGTGAGGTCACCCCGGTGCGACTCGACGTGGACCGCGTGGGAACGGCCGGCCGCCGCGAAGACGACCTCCCACGAGCCGTTGAGCTGGTCGACCTTCTCGAGCGACAGGTCGTCAATTCCCGTCAGCCCCGTCGCTTCCCTGACGCTGCGCTCGGCCGCCTGTATCGGGAACGAGTAGATCGAGCGGCCCCGGTAATGGTCGAACGCGATGCGGCGCGCGAAGTGCTCGTCCAGGACTGACGCAGCAGCCTCCCGGTCGACGCGCCCGTAGTACAGCCCCTCCGGCAGGCAGACGAGGTTCCCGGCGAAACGATCACCCCCGATGTGCGTCACCTGCCAGGCCCAGTCGGGGTCGAGCTCGTCCCGCAGCGCCTCGTAGAGCGGTCGTCCATGGCGCGCGCAGCACGGATCGTGCTTGCCGTGCGTGCAGACGAGGAAGAGCGGATGTCCGGCCCTGCTGGCTGCACGCAGGTCGACGCCGCGCAGATCCTCGTAGGCCTCGAACTCGAACCGCGTCACGATCTCCTCGCCGGGCCTGGAGGTGGCGGCGAACGCGACAAGCTCGGGCCGGCGCCTGCGATCGGGTCGGCGGATGAAGAGGAGCCGGCCGTTCGGCACGGCGGCCACCTGGTCGCGGAGGTGCTGCTTGACCTGATCCGAGAGCCCGCTTCCCGGCAGCGCGTCGCTCGTCCAGAGCCCTCGGTACTCGATCAGGAACCAGTGATCGATTCGGCTGGCGGTCGCGGCCAGGGGCTCGTCGTTCTTGCGTGAGAGGTCGGAGCAGAAAGGCCGGCGTTCCGTCAATCCGCGTCCTGGATGACGAGGCAGATCACCTGGCCGGTCGAAACGGCCTGGCCTGCCTCCACGGACAGCTCGGAGACGACACCCGCCCGTGGCGCCGTGATCTCGTTCTCCATCTTCATGGCCTCGACGACGCAGACGACCTGGCCGGGCTGCACCTCGTCGCCCTCGGCGACCTCGACCGCGAGCACCGTGCCCTGAATCGGCGTCACGACCGCGTCGCGCACGGCGCCGTGGTGAGCGTGTTGGGAGAGGCGGTCGCGACGGCGGCGGGCGAGCGCGGCATGCGGCGGCTCCGGAACGAGGAGCTTGACCTCGAAGAGCCGGCCCTCGACTTCCGCCTGGACGATCCGCTCGCGCACCCGTCCGTCCGCTGCCGCCGCTACGCTTGTTGTCAGATGAGACAACTGCTCCGCACGCTTCGCGAGCTCCTCGGACTCGATCACGCCCCGGCACGTCTCTCCACCGGCGAAGCAGTCGTGCTCGAGGAGCGCGCGGTGGAAGCCGAGGAGCGTCGTCACTCCGCCGATCTCGTACTCGCTCAGCGCGCGCAGCATCCGGTGGCGCGCGTGCTCGCGGTCGATGCCGTGAACGCAGAGCTTCGCGATCAGAGGGTCGTAGAGGCCGACCACCTCGCTCCCCTCGCGTACGCCGGAGTCGACCCGCACCCCAGGCCCTCCAGGCTCCCGGTAGCTCGTGATCCGCCCGGGCGCAGGCAAAAAGCCGGTGGACGGATCCTCCGCGTTGATCCGGCACTCGATCGCGTGCCCGTTCAGCCGGACGTCCTCCTGGCGAAGCGATAGCGGCTCACCGGCCGCGATCAGCACCTGCTCGCGGACGAGGTCGAGCCCCGTCACGAGCTCGGTCACGGTGTGCTCGACCTGGATGCGGGTGTTCATCTCCAGGAAGAAGTACTCCCCCTCCGTGGAGAGCAAACCCTCGATCGTGCCCGCGGAGCGGTAGCCGACGGCGCGGGCGGCGTCGACGGCGATTCGGCCGATCCGGGCCCTGAGCTCGCCGTCGACCGCCGGCGACGGGGTCTCCTCGACGAGCTTCTGGTGGCGCCGCTGGATCGTGCACTCGCGCTCGCCCAGGTGAATGACGGCGCCGTGCGCGTCGGCGAGCACCTGCACCTCGACGTGGCGCGGATCCTCGAGGTACCGCTCGACGTAGACGGCCGCGTCGGAGAAGTAGGCCTCGCCTTCCCGGCGGGCGGTCTCGAACGCACGGTCGACCTCGTCGGGAGACGAGACGACCTTCAGACCCTTGCCGCCCCCGCCGGCGGAGGCCTTGATCGCAATCGGCCAGCCGAGCTCGTCGCCCAGGCTCCGCACATCGTCGGCGGACTCGGCCGGCTCGGTCGTCCCAGGAATGATCGGCACGCCCGCGGCGCTCATCGTCCGGCGCGCGGCGACCTTCGAGCCCATCAGCTCGATCGCTGCCGGCGGCGGGCCGATCCAGACAAGGCCCGCGGCCTCCACCGCACTCGCGAAGTCGGCATTCTCGGCCAGGAACCCGTAGCCGGGATGCACGGCCTCCACGCCTGCGCGCCTCGCCACGTCGAGCACCCGTTCCTTGTGCAGATAGCTCTCCGCGGGCGCGCCGGGACCGACGAGATACGCCTCGTCGGCGAAGCTCACATGGAGCGAGCCGCGATCCGCCTCGGAGTAGACGGCGACCGACGAGCTGCCGAGCTCACGGAGCGTTCGGAAGATGCGAATCGCGATCTCGCCGCGGTTTGCGACGAGAACCTTGGTGAAGGGCGCCATCTCGGGCGTATTCTCTCCGCCCGTGAGCTTTGCCGATCAGCTGACGTTGGCGCGGGCGGCCGTCGTGCCGCTCGTCGTCGTGCTCTACGTCTGGGATTTCAGCGGGCACGACTACTGGGCAACGTCACTCTTCGGGATCGCGATGGCGACCGACTGGTTCGACGGGCGCGTGGCGCGGCGCACCGGTCGCTCCTCGGCGCTCGGGTCGCTTCTTGATCCGATCGCCGACAAGCTCCTCGTTCTGACCGTGATGATCGTCCTCGTCGGCCGCGACATCTTCCCGGCCTGGATGGTGGCGGCGATCGTGGCCCGCGAGCTTCTGATCTCGGGGCTCAGGCTCGCGGCACTCGAGCGCGGCGTCGTGCTCAAGGCCCGCGACCTGGGGCGCCTCAAGACCTGGACGCAGGCCGTCGCCGCAGGCCTGGGCGGGCTCGCCGCAGCCGGAGCGTTCGACAACTCGATCGCCAGGTGGGGGCTCGGCATCGCGCTGGCGCTGACCTGGATCTCAGGGCTCGACTACGCCCGGCTCGCGCCGGGCTTGCTGCGTGGAGATCCCTCGGCGGGCGCGGCCAGCGGCGCGTCGGCGCCGGGCTCGACGTTCTCGAGCACCCCGGCGAGCCGCCAGACGCTGCGATAGGGGTCTGTGTGCCCGTCCGGCGCTGACGCGAGCACGGCGAGCAGGGCCGCACGCTCGTCCGTGGTCGGCTCGGGCGTGGTCTCGATCTCCACTCCGTAGAGACTAAAGGCGTCCCCTACAACCGACGATGAGTTGGTCTGTGGGACGCCTGCGCCTTCTCGCTCTTGTTTCATGCCTACTCGTCGGCCTCGGGGTCTCGCCGGGCGCTTCTCCGTCAGGGTCGAAGCGGTCGTGGGCGCAGCCTCAGATCAGGCTCGTCGTCGCGCACCGCCTGATGGCACGCACCGTCGCCGCCTTCCGCCCGAACGACGCCCTCACGCGCGCGGAGCTGCAAGACCTCGTTGCGAGCCTGACCAAGGAGCCGCCGAAAGAGGTGGCGAACCCGGAAGCGCCGGTGACGATGGCCCAGCTCGACGCGCAACTCGTCCGAGCGCTCGGCCTCGCCGCCGAGGCCACGATCTTCTACGACGCAGCCGCAGGAGCAGGCCTGCACCCACCGGCCCGGTTCGGCACCGAGGTCGTCGCCCGTCTGCTTGGCCTGCGTACGAACCACCCCGCCGGCCAGGACGATCTCGAGCGGCTGCCCGCGGATCCTGCGCCGCGCGCGGAGGTCGCGTACTCCGCAGCCCGGATCCTGCGCCTGTCGGACTGGGAAACGCAGAACGTGCGGGACGCCGCCGCCGCATTCGAGATCCCGATGCTCACGCCCTGGCAGCGGCGTGTGCTCACGACCGCCGTCGGCTTCATCGGCTTCCCGTACGTCTGGGGCGGAGAGAGCGAGTTCGCCGAATCGCCGTTCGGCGTGCAGGCACGCGGGGGCTTCGATTGCTCCGGGTTCGCATGGCGGGTCTACAAGCTCCAGTCCTACCGCGGCGCGCCGCAGCTCGCGACAACGCTGCGCGGTCGAACTGCCGCCGCGATGGCCGGGGAGGTTCCACGCCGGAAGAGGATCAAGGTCGCCCAGCTCGCTCCGGCGGATCTGCTCTTCTTCGGAAACGGCGGTCGGCGCGCGAGGCCCGCCCAGATCGACCATGAGGCGATCTACCTCGGAAACGGCTGGCTGATTCAGTCCTCGGGGTACGGCGTCGCACTCGCGCCGGTTGCAGGCTGGTACCAGAACCGGCTTGCCTGGGGTCGTCGACCGCTCGCCGAAGCCGGCCTCTAAAAACTGCTTCGAGCAGGGACTTTTCGAGCCGAGATCACGTTCCCCCGAATGGGTGATGGCTCGAGCGGGCGTGCGGGGCACAATCGCTCTCCGCACATCAACCTGAAAGGGACAGCAAATGCTCGAGTGGAAGCCCCGCCTGATCACCCTGATTCTCATCATCGTCCTCGTCGGCCTCGTCGCCGGCTACATGGACACCGACAGCTTCGGCGGCCCCATGAACTGGGAGTGGTAACGGGACGAGCCTGAGAGGAGAGGGAAGATGCCGCGCCTGACGCCAATCGTCGCTCCCGTCTGCCTTGCGGGGCTCATGTCCGTGCTCTTCGCCGGCTACTCGTTCGCGACCGAGGCCCACACCACCTCCATGCTCTGGGGCGTGACCGCGCTGCTCGCCGCCTCGACGCTGGCGAGCCGCTACCCCGTTCCGATCGAAGGACCGAACAGCGGGGGCGTCTCACTCTCGTTCGTCTTTGCGGCGAGCGCGATCGTGCTCTTCGGCTGGGACGCCGGCGTCCTGGTCGCGTTCGCGGCGCCCGTCCTCATCCAGCTGACCGAGCACCGACCCATCATCCGCATCGCGTACAACGGCTCGGTGTTCGCATGCGCGGCGGCGGTCGGCGGCCTCCTTGTCAGCCTCATCCCCGGAGACGGCACCGACGCCTTGATCGGGAAGGTCGCCGTTTCGGCCTCCACGCAGTACGCACTCAATCTCGTGCTGATCTCGCTCGTCGTCGCCGTGACGGCCCGGCGGCCGTTCTTCGAGCTGATCAAGGCCAGCCTGCGGTGGACGATCATGATCTTCGCGCTGATGGCATCGGCGGCACTCGTGCTCGTCGTGCTCTGGCAGCGCTCGCCGTTGCTCTCGGCGGCCCTCGTCGGCCCCCTGCTCGCGATCGCGCTCTATCAGCGCTCGACGTACCGGGCGCTGCGGGCCATGAAGCTCGCGCTGACCGATCCGCTGACAGGGCTCGGCAACCATCGACATTTCCACGAACGACTCGAGCGCGAGCTGCTGGAGGCCGAGCGGAACGAAGGCCCCTTCAGCCTCTGCCTCATCGACGTGGACGATTTCAAGCGCATCAACGATCTCTTCGGCCATCCCGTGGGCGACAAGGTCCTCTCGCAGCTCGCGACGACGCTGCGCCAGAACGGCGAGGCCTTCCGGCTGGGCGGCGACGAGTTCGCACTCCTCCTGCCCGGCTATGCCGAGACCCAGGCGGTCGAGACCGCGGCCACGATCATCGAGAGGATCGCGGAGGTCGGGCTCGATCACGTCGGCTCCGTGACCGTCTCCGCCGGTGTCGCAACATTCCCGCGCCAGGCGCCCGACCGCGGCGAGCTGATTCGACTCGCGGACAGCGCTCTCTACTGGGCCAAGGAGAACGGCAAGAACCGCGTACACGTCTACCGGCCGGACGTCGTCGAGCTCGCTGAGCTCAGGCGACTCGCGACAGGCCCGGATCGCGCCGCGCGGTTCCGCGCCGCTGCGAGCCTCGCGAAGGCGGTCGACCTCAGGGACACGTATACGGGAAGTCACTCGGCGCGCGTCGCCGACCTCGCCGCACGGGTCGCGGCTCGCCTCGGGCTCGACCAGGAGCAGGTCGAGCTCTCCCGCCTTGCGGGCAGCCTGCACGACCTCGGCAAGCTTGCGATCCCCGAGGAGATCCTCCGCAAGCCCGGCCCGCTGACGGGGCCTGAGCGGCTTGTCCTCGAACGACACCCGCAGATCGGTTTCCGGATGCTGGACAGCCTCGGCATCGATCCCGTTGCCGAGTGGATCCTCCACCACCACGAGCGCTGGGACGGGACCGGATACCCCGATCGCCTGCCCGGCCCGGAGATCCCGCTCGGCTCCCGGATCATCTTCGTCGTCGATGCATACGACGCCATGACCTCGGATCGCGTCTATCGAGGCCGTCTGGCGCAGGAGGACGCGCTCGCCGAGCTCGAGCGCTGTGCGGGCACCCAGTTCGACCCCGCGGTCGTCGCGGCGCTGAGCGACGAGCTCGCGCCTGCCGCGGGCGTCGAGTTCGCAGAAGCAATCGCCTCGTAGCCTGTCGGCTCGACGCGAGCTGCTCGAGCACGTCCCACAAGGAGCCACCGGAAATCCTCACCAGGATCTCTCGGTGCTGCGGCGAGACTGACGCGCGAGCGGAAGCCGGCCCGCGGCGCCGTCACAGTTTCGGCGCACTTCCGACACCCACGCGCGCGAACTTCCTCGTTACGATCAAATCGGGGAGGAGGTCACGGGTACCGCAGCCAAAGGGCGGCGCGACCTCGAGCGGCGCGATCTACAGCGGGATGTTTCCGTGCTTGCGGCGCGGGCGCGGCTCGCGCTTCGTGAGCGAGGTCTGCAGCGCGTCGATCAGCAGGGGCCTCGTTCGGCGCGGCTCGATCACCTCGTCCACGTAACCGCGCTCGGCGGCGACGTACGGATTGGCGAACTGCTCGCGGTAGTCGGCGACGAGCTCGTCCTTGCGCGCCTCGGCGTCGGCGGCCTCTTCCAGCTCCTTCCGGAAAACGATGTTGACCGCGCCCTCCGGGCCCATCACCGCAACCTCGGCGGTCGGCCACGCGAAGTTGAAGTCGGCGCGAATGTGCTTCGAGCTCATGACGTCGTACGCGCCGCCGTACGCCTTCCGCGTGATCACCGCCAGCTTGGGCACCGTTGCCTCGCAGTACGCGTACAGCAGCTTCGCGCCATGGCGGATGATCCCGCCCCACTCCTGGGCGGTCCCGGGCAGGAACCCCGGCACGTCGACGAACGTGACGAGCGGGATGTTGAACGCATCGCATGTCCGCACGAACCGGGCGGCCTTCACGGACGAGTTGATGTCGAGCACCCCGGCCAGCGCGTGGGGCTGGTTCCCGACGACCCCGACCGAATGGCCGCCGAGCCGGGCGAACCCGCAGACGATGTTCTGGGCGAAGCGCTCGTGCACTTCGAGGAACTCGCCGTCGTCGACGACCCGCCGGACGATGTCCTTCATGTCGTACGGCTTGTTCGGGTTGTCCGGGATCAGCGAGTCGAGCTCGGCATCCGCGCGATCGACCGGGTCGGAGGGCTCGGAGTACGGCGGCGGGTCGAGGTTGTTCTGAGGGAGGAACGAGAGCAGGTAGCGGGCGTCCTCGAGGCACGCCTCCTCGCTCGGCGCCGTGAAGTGCGCGACACCGGACTTCGACGCGTGGGTCACCGCGCCGCCCAGCTCCTCGAAGCTGACCTCCTCGCCGGTCACCGTCTTCACCACGTCGGGACCGGTGATGAACATGTAGGACGTGCCCTCGACCATCAGCACGAAGTCGGTCATTGCAGGGGAGTAGACGGCACCGCCGGCGGTCGGCCCCATCACGAGGCTGATCTGCGGGATCACGCCCGACGCCTGCACGTTGCGCCAGAAGATCTCCGCGTAGCCGGCGAGCGAGACGACGCCCTCCTGGATCCGCGCGCCGCCCGAGTCGTTGATCCCGATCACCGGGCACCCGTACTTCGCGGCGAGATCCATGACCTTGACGATTTTCTCGGCGAAGGCCTCCGAGAGGCTGCCGCCGAAGATCGTGAAGTCCTGCGAGAAGACGAAGACCTTGCGGCCGAAGATCGTCCCGTAGCCGGTCACGACCGCGTCACCGTAGGGCCGCCGCTCCATCATCCCGAAGAGCGGGTTGCGATGGCGAACGTAGCGGTCGAGCTCGACGAACGAGCCCGGGTCGAGCAGCTTCTCGACCCGCTCGCGGGCCAGCATCTTCCCTGCGTCGTGCTGGCGCTTGACGGCCTGCTCGCTGCCTGGGTGCTCCGCTTCCTCGCGCAGCTTCTGGAGCCGCTCGAGCTTTCCCTGGGTCGATTCGTCGGTCGAGGCCACGGCGAAGCAGCCTAGTACAGTCGGGCCCGTGGGACTCCCGCCGCTCGACCGTTCGACCCTGTGGCCGTACGAGGACGGCGAGATCGGCGAGTTCTACTACCAGCGGTATTCGCATCCGACAGGAGTGGCCGCCGAGCAGGCCCTCGGCGAGCTCGACGGCGGTGAGGCGCTCCTCTTCTCATCCGGTGCCGGAGCGACAACTGCGGTCGTCCTGGCGCTGCTCGAGCCCGGCGCGACGGTCGCGGTCGCAGAGGGCTGCTACTACGGCACTCCGACGCTCTTCCGCGAGCTCGAGCGCTGGGGCCTCAAGCACGTCGAGTTTGACCAGACCGGGCCGCCGCCCGACGGCGTTCAGCTCGTCTGGCTCGAAGCTCCGTCGAACCCGTTCCTGACCATGCCCGACTTCGAGGCCGCCGCAGCCAACGCCGCGCCGGTTCTCGTCGATGCGACCGCGGCGACGCCGATTCACCTCCGGCCGCTCGAGTACGGCGCCGACCTCGTCCTGCACAGCGCGACGAAGTACCTGAGCGGCCATTCGGACGTGCTACTCGGAGCCGTCATCTGCCGCGATCCGGAGACCGCGGCCCGCCTGCACGAGTTTCGGAGCCGCTCGGGCATCGTCGCCGCGCCCGACCCCGCGTGGCTCCTCCTGCGCGGCCTGAAGACGCTGGAGGTTCGTGTTCGGCGCCAGACCGAGACGGCGACGGAGCTCGCCGGCCGGCTCGAGGCACACCCGAAGGTCGAGATCGTTCGCTACCCCGGCTTCGGCGGCCTCGTCTCGTTCGACGTCGCTGACGCACGGAAGGTCGAGACCTCGACTCGGCTGATCAAGAACGCGACGAGCCTCGGCGGCGTCGAGTCGTCGATGGAGTCGCGGTACCGCTGGGAAGGCGACCGCGTGCCCAAGGGCCTGCTGCGCCTCAGCGTCGGCCTGGAGGACGTCGAGGAGCTCTGGGCCGACCTCGAGCAGTCGCTGACGAGCTGAGCTCGACGACCCTCGTCACGCCGACCTGCTCGAGGAACCGCCGATCATGCGAGACGAGGATCAGCGTCCCGTCGTACACGCTGAGCGCCCGCTCGAGCTCCTCCACGGCCGGCAGGTCGAGATGGTTCGTCGGCTCGTCGAGGACGAGGCAACCGGCTCCTCGCGCCGCCTGAACCGCAAGCTCGGCGCGCGTCCGCTCACCAGGCGAGAGAGTCTCTGCCGGTCGGAGAACATGCGCGGCGTAGAGATCGAACTTCGCCAGCAGCGTCCGGGCTTCGCCCTCCGAGATCCCAGCCGCCTCGCAGAAGGAGCCGAGCAGAGGCTCGCCTGGCGGGAAGAGCGCCCGCGCCTGGCCAAGCTCGCCGAAAACGACAGAGGGACCGACCCGCCGTGACCCGGCCGTGAGCGGAAGTCGCCCGAGGATCCCGTCGAGGAGCGTCGTCTTCCCGCTCCCGTTCGGGCCGACGATCGAGATCCGCTCTCCCCAGCCGACGTGCACGTCGATCGGGCCGAGGCGGAAAGAGTCCCGCTCGAGGAAGGCGCCTTCGAGCGAGACCACGAGATCGCCCGAGCGCCCTTCCGGTGCGAGATCGAGCTGCAGCTCCCACGGCTGCCACGGCTTCTCGACCCGGTCGCTCTCGAGCCACTGGAGCCGGCGCGCCGCAGCGCGGGTCTTCGACATCAGCGCATGCGTCCCGCGGCGGCTTGCCTGCTTCCCACCGGCGCGCGCCTGCTCGCGGCGATCCTGGTGAAGCTCCGTGAAGCGCTCACGTTCGCTGCTCCAGTGCGCGAAGGCTCGCTCGTGCTCGGCGCGCCCATGGGCCCGCGCCGCCTCGAACTCGCTCCAGCCGCCCGCGTAGTGGTGCACGCGCTGCGTTCCCGACTCGAGCTCGACGATTCGGTTCACCGTCCGGTCGAGGAGGGCCCGGTCGTGGGAGACGAGCACGACGCCTCCCTGGACGCCGAGCAGGAAGCGCTCCAGGAGCTCGAGCCCGGCGAAGTCGAGGTCGTTCGTCGGCTCGTCGAGTAGGAACATGTCGAAGCGCGCGAGCAGGATCGAGGCGAGCGCCGCCCGGCCCTTCTCGCCGCCCGAGAGCGCGCCTGCGGGCCGGTCGAGCGGCACGTCGAGGCCGACGTCCGCGAGCACTCCGCGGGCGCGCACTTCGAAATCGTCTCCACCGAGCGCGAGGAAGCGATCGAGCGCCTCTGCATGCGCCTCGGTGGCCGAAGGGTCGCGCTCGAGCGCGGCTTCCAGCGCCGCGAGCTCCGCCTCGACCTCACCCACACCGGTGCGGCGCGCCAGATAGGCGAGCAGAGTCTCCTCGGCCGCGAGGTCGCGCTCCTGCGGGAGATAGCCGATGCGCAACGTCTGCGGGTTGCGGCTGATCGAGCCGGCGTCGAGCGGCTCGAGCCCGGCGAGCGCGCGCAGGAGCGTCGTCTTGCCGCGGCCGTTCGGCCCGACGACGCCGATCCGGCTCCCGGGTGTAACCGCAAGCGAGACGCGCTCAAGAATCGCGTCGGCTCCGCGGTGGATGGTGATGTCGTGTGCGGCAAGCGTGCCGCCCTGCTGGTGCATCGAGGGACCTCCTGACCGAATGGCAGAGCCGGCGGCTCTGCGCGGGAATTTCCTGTGTCGGTCAGCGATCCGTCATGAGAAGGCACCCGTAGGCGCCGCACGCATCTTAGCCTGCAGATCTAGTCCAATTCCCAACGAATCCCCGGCGGCAGGAGACCGTCCGCTTGAAAGAACTGCTGCAGCGCCTCTCGGGCTTCCTCCTTCGGTATGCCCATCCACTGCGGGAACTCGCTGTGATGAGTGAACGAAAAGAAGGTCAGGAGAGGCTCGTCCTCGCGATCCCGCCTCTCGTCATGACCGACACCATGCATCGACCCCACCCCCTCATACCTTGGGGGGAAATACAGGAGCACACTGAGGGAAGGATGGCCGAGCCCGATATGCAGCTCGCCACCCGATTCGGCGGTCAGAACCCCGATCGGGAAGCTTTCTCCTGCTGACGCCGAGGAGATCCGCCAGCTCGTCGGATGAGCCGACAACTCGCTCGTCACCCTCTTGCCACGCGAACTTCAAAAGCCGGAGGTCGGACTCGAACCGACGGCCTGCTCATTACAAGTGAGCTGCTCTTCCAGCTGAGCTACTCCGGCGTACGCTCATGGTAGGCGAACGTGCGTTGTCTATTTTGGACACGGCCCAGCCGATGCGTCAGGCACGCTCAGCGAATGGAGCATCCAAAAGCAATCGGTGACAGGTCGACGCTGGCCGTAATGCTCGCGCTTCATGAAGCCGGCTACGACCTGCTCGTACCGTTTGGGGAGAACACCCGGTACGACCTCGTTATCGATGACGGCTCAAGCCTCGCACGCGTGCAATGCAAGACCGGGCGGCTGCGAGGTGGAGCAGTCCTCTTCAACACATGCAGCTCGTACGCTCACCACCCAAATCCGCGTGTGATCAAGCGTGACTACCTGGGAGAGATCGACTACTTCGCCGTCTTCTGCCCGGAGACCAGGCGCAGCTACCTGGTCCCGATCGCAGAAGTGCCTTTGAGAAGGCAGGCAAGGCTACGCGTACACCCGGCACGGAACAATCAGCGGCTCGGGGTCCGCCTGGCGGCCCAATTTGAGATTGGCCGAGCTGCTCCGGTTAGCTCAGAACCTGGCGCGAGCGCTGGTGTGTGTAGATCTTCCGCTTGACTCGCTGGAGGGCGTTGTCGATCGTCTTCGTGTCGCAGCCGAGGCCCTCGGCCATGTCCTCGTAGGACGCGCCCTCGAGGTAGAGCTTTAGCGCATCGGCTTCGAGCTTCGAGAGTCCCGAGCCCAGGCAGAAGACGAGGCTCTGCAGCTCCTCCGTCGAGATCACCGAAACCACCGGGTCGTTCACATGCGATCCGGGCAGGGCGTCGCCGAGCGTGCATTCGCCGTCGTTGTCCTGACCCGCCGGCGTGTGGCTGAACGAGACATATGTATTGAGCGGCGAGTGCTTGAACCTGGTCGCCGTCTTGATCGCCGTGATGATCTGCCGCGTCACGCAGAGCTCGGCGAACGACCGGAACGAGGTCTCCTTGTCGTGCCGGAAATCGCGGACCGCCTTGTAGAGCCCGATCAGGCCCTCCTGCACGAGATCCTCGCCGTCGCCGCCGGCCAGGAAGTACGAGCTGGCCTTCAGCCGGACGAAACCGGTGTAGCGGCGAATGAGGTAGTCCATCGCCTTCTCGTCGCCGTTGCGAGCCCTGATGACGAGCTGCAAATCCTCAAGCTCACGTTCCGCTTTCTGTTGTCGGCGGAGCGCAGGGGCTGGACGGGCGGCGGCCATATTGAGTTGAGGTCGGGGCGAGCACTTGCAATCTCACCCTTTCGCTAGCGCCAACGTAGCAACTATGTCAAGGAATTACAAGAAAACTGCAAAGGTCCCGCTTCTTATGGACCTTGCCCGCGGCGCAGCTTTTCGAGTCGTGCTCTCGTTTCGGGGTCGAGCTTGTCTTCGACGCGCATCGGCCGTCCCTCCTCGTGGGACTCCAGGACGAAGTCGCGCGTGAAGGTGGCCGAGGAGAGCTTCATCACCTTCTGGCCGGACGTTCCTCGTACCGCAGAGTCCGACGAAACGAGGCATACGCGCTCCTGATCGCGATGCTCGGCGGCCAGCCGCTCGAGCAACGTATCGGCATCCTCGGCGAAGCGGACCTGGAGCGGCCCGTAGCTCAGGTCCTCCCCGCTCCCGTCGAAGACGAGCACGCCGCGGGCACCCTTCTCCGCGACGAAGCTCGCAAGCTTGTCGGTCAGTTCCCGCGAATCCTCGAAGCCGCCGACGTGCAGGAGGTTGAACCCGTCGAAGAGGTAGAGGGTCGGATCAGGCATCGTTGCGCTGCCTGCGCGCTTCGTAGAGCAGGACGGCCGCCGCGACGCTGACGTTCAGCGACTCGACGCTGCCGGCGAGCGGGATCGAGACGAGCTCGTCGCAGGTGCGCCGGACGAGAGGCCGCAGACCGCGACCCTCCGCCCCGAAGACGAAGGCCGCGCCGCCGGTGAGGTCGGTCTCCCACATCGGCTTCCCGGCATCGCCAGCGGCGCCGTAGACCCAGAGGTCCGTGCCCTTCGCCTGCTCGAGGTAGCGGGCGAGGTTCGGCACGACGGCGAGCCGGACGTGCTCGACCGCCCCCGCCGAGGCTCGGCAGACGGCCGGGGTCACGCGAGCCGACCCGTGCGCCGGGACGATCACGCCCGACGCCCCGGCTCCCTCTGCGGCCCGGCAGACGGCCCCGAGGTTGTGCGGGTCGGTCACGCGGTCGAGGCACACGAGCAGCGGGCTCGGCTCGGCCGCGAGCTCGAACGCGTCCGCGTAGCGGTACGGCTCGCAGAAGGCCAGGACGCCCTGGTGATCGCGGGTCCCGGCCTTTTCGGTCAGCTCCCGTTCGGCCTTGGCCTGGGACCTGGTCCCAGGACGTGGCTCTTGGAGCCACGGCTCTGCGGACAGGGCGCGCTCAGTCACCCAGAGCTCGCGCACCTCGCGCGGGCCGCGCAGCGCCTCGTGCACCGGCCGCCGGCCGTAGACCTGCTCCGCCGCCGCGGTCATCGCTTCCGGACGAGCTGGTAGCCCGGGTCGCCCGTGACGTCCCGCACCTCCCAACCGGCGTCTTCGATCTCCTGGCGAAGGCGGTCGGACTCGTCGAAGTCGCCGCCCGCGCGGACCTCGGCGCGTTTCCGGGCGAGCCCGTGCAGCTCCTCGGGAGCCACTTCCTCCTCTGCGAGCGAGCCGAGTCCGAAGAGGTCGAGCCCGCGGCGCAGGAGCTCGTGGTCCCGCCACTCGTGCATCACGGCGAGCGCGTCGGGCGTGTTGAAGTCGTCCTCGAGCGCCTCGACGAGGTCGTCCCACGAGCCTCCCGGCTGCGAGGGGTTGCGAAAGACCTCACGGAAGCCGTCCGCCCGCGCCCGCGCCGCGGTGAGGGTCTCGTCCGAGTAGTCCATCGGCTTGCGCCAGTGGGCTCCGAGGAAGAGCATCAGCAGCGTCTCCGCGCCCCACTCCTCGACCGCCTCGCGCAGCGTGACGACGTTGCCGACCGACTTCGACATCTTCTCGCCGCCGAAGCGGAGCATCCCGTTGTGCATCCAGATGCGCGCGAACTCCCGGCCCGCCCCGCGCGACTGGGCGATCTCGTTCTCGTGGTGGGGGAAGACCAGATCGAGCCCACCGCCGTGGATCTCGAACATCGGCCCGAGGTGCTTCTCGGCCATCGCCGAGCACTCGATGTGCCAGCCGGGGCGCCCGTTCCCCCACGGTGATTCCCACCACGTGTCCTCGCCTTCCTTGTGTGCCTTCCAGAGGGCGAAGTCGCGCGGGTCCTCCTTGAGCGAGCTCTGTTCCTCTTCTTCGGAGGGGTTGCGGGTCGCCGCCTCATCGTCATGCCGTCCGGAAAGCCGTCCGTAGTCCTCGAATCGGCCGACGCGGAAGTAGACGTCGCCGCCGGCCTCGTAGGCAAGGTCTCGCCCGATCAGCTCCTCGATCAGGGCGACGATCTCGGGCATCGTTCCGGTGGCGCGCGGCTCGTGATCCGGCCGGCCCAGACCGAGCAGGTCGGTGTCCTCGATGTACCAGCGAGCTGCGTCGGCGGCGAGCTTCGCACTCGCGCCGGGAGCCGCCATGTAGATCTTGTCGTTGATGTCGGTGATGTTCTCGACCAGCGTCACGTCGCGGCCTTGTTCGAGCAGCCAGCGCCGCAGCCACATGGAGACGACGAATGGACGTGCGTTACCGACGTGGATGCGCTGGTACACGGTCGGACCGCAGAAGTACATCCCGATCCGGCCCGTCTGCGGCAGCTCCTCGAGCGCTCGGGTCGCGGTGTTATAGAGCTGCATCGATCCTCCGCAGAGCCTCCTCCGGCGGCAGAGCGGCGACGATCGCCCACAGCTCGGGGCCGCGCTCCCGGCCGGTGAGGGCGAGCCGGAGCGCCTTCAGATTCCCGCCGACGGCCTTCAGCTCCCGGACGATCTCCTTCGCGCCGGAGCCGTTCGACCGCAGCTCCTTGAAGCGCTCGAGCGTGGGCCTGGCCTCCTCGCCGAGCGAGACGGGCTCGGGCTCGAGCACCTGCCGGGCGTACTCGCGCGCTTCGACGAGGTCACGCGCGCCCCGGAGCGCGGGGACGAGCTCGACGGGAGCCTCGGCGGCGGCCGCCAGCTCCTCGTCGGACATCCCGGCGATGGCCTCGATCGCGAGACGGCGGATGCGTGCCAGGTCGTAGTGCACGTCGTGCTTCGGGAGCCCCAGCTCGTCCAGGTAGCCGCGGACGGCACCGGCCGGGATCCCCGCCTCGCGGAGAGACGCGACGGTCGCGCCGAACTCGCGCTTCGAGAGCTTGCGCCCGTCCTCGCCGAGGATCAGACCGTGGTGGATGTACTCCGGCGGCGTCGCGCCCAGCGCCTCGGTCAGCTCGCGGTGCAGGTGCTCGTTCGGCCGGTGGTCGCTGCCGCGGATGACGTGCGTGATCCCGAATTCGACGTCGTCGACGACGGTCGCGAGCTGGTAGGTCGCCGTGCCGTCGGGCCGCAGCAGGGTGACCCCTCGGTACAGAGCTGCGCCGCCCTCATCCGACTTAGCAACAGTCTGTTGCAAAGTCTGGACGGCGGCTCGATAGAGGTCCTGGCGTTCGCTCTGGCGGACCGGGCCCTCGTCCCAGGCGACACCGAGCCACTCGAGGTCGCGGAGGATCTCCTCCTCACCGCCGGGGACGTTGCGGGCGGGATCGGTGTCGTCGATGCGCAGCAGCATCCAGTCGCCGAAACCGCGGTTGGCGACGGCGCTCAAGGCGTTCCCGACGTGGATTGACCCCGTCGGGCTGGGTGCGAAGCGTACGCGCGTCATTGTGGTCTGAATCTACACTCGCGTTCGTGAGGATCAGCGTCATCGGCACCGGTACTGTCGGCAAGACGATCGGGACGAAGCTCGTCGAGCTCGGGCACGAGGTGACGATGGGCTCGCGCAGCGCGACCAACGAGCAGGCGGCCGAATGGGCGGCCTCGGCCGGCGCCGGGGCGAGCCACGGCACGTTTGCGGACGCCGCTGCCGCCGGGGAGCTCGTCTTCAACTGCACCGCAGGCATGGTCTCCCTCGAAGCGCTCGGCGCCGCGGGCGAGGAGACCCTCTCCGGCAAGGTCCTCGTCGACGTCTCCAACGCGCTCGACTTCTCGAGGGGCCGGCCGCCGACGCTCTCGGTCTGCAACGACGACAGCGTCGGCGAGCAGATCCAGCGGGCGTTCCCGGAAACCAAGGTCGTGAAGGCGCTGAACACGGTGAACGCGGGCGTCATGGTCGCCCCGGCGAGCATTCCGGGCGAGCACGACGTCTTCGTGTGCGGGAATGACGACGGCGCGAAAGCCCAGGTTTCGCAGCTCCTGGAGAGCTTCGGCTGGCCCGCAGAGAGGATCGTCGACCTCGGCGACATCACCGCCGCCCGGGGCACGGAGATGTACCTCCCGCTCTGGCTACGCCTGATGGGCGCGGTCGGCCCTCAGTTCAACATCCGCGTCGTCAGCTAGCGGCTGACGCTCACGAGGACGGCCCGCTCGCGTCCTCCTTGACCGTCTCCTCCTTGACCGTGCCGACCCCGCGGACGTAGAGCTTGTGGTCGATCACACCCGGCTCGAGCGGATCCCACTCCTGCGTGAGAAGCGCCGGCTTCGAGCGTTTGGTCGCAGCGGATCGCTTCTGATGAGAGGCGCATCCGGCGAGCGCCAGCACGAGCGCACCGAGAAGGGCGGCGGCCTTGCCCACGGAAACCGATGGTAGCGTCGGCCGGGATGGAGAAGGCGCTGCTCGCGTGGTTTCGGCGGCACGGCCGCGACCTGCCCTGGCGGCGAACGCGCGACCCGTACGCGATCCTCGTCTCGGAGGTCATGCTCCAGCAGACGCAGGTGGCGCGCGTCGTTCCGCGCTATCTCGCCTTTCTGGAGCGTTGGCCGACGGTCGAGGCGCTCGCCGCGGCGAGCCCGGCCGAGGTCATCCGCGAGTGGCAGGGGCTCGGCTACAACCGGCGCGCGCTGAACCTGCACCGCGCTGCACAGCAAATCGCCGGGGACGGCTGGCCCGAGGATCTGACCGAGCTGCCCGGGGTCGGCCGCTACACCGCGGACGCCGTCGCCCGGTTTGCACACGAGCGCGACGTCCTGCCCCTGGACACCAACGTTCGGCGCGTACTCGAGCGGACAGGCGGCGCGTTCAGCCCCGCGAGCGCGCACGCCATGATGGATCTCGGCGCCACCATCTGTCTCGCACGGATCCCCCGGTGCGAGCTCTGCCCGCTCGCGCGGCGCTGTCCTTCGCGAGGCCGCCGGTATCCCCCGATCCGGAAGCAGGGCCGCTTCGAAGGGTCTTTCAGGGAGCGTCGTGCGCAGACGCTGACGCTCGTCTCCGCGCTGCCGCGGCAGGTCGCGGAGCTCGACGAAGAAGCCGTCGAGTCGTTGCGACGGGACGGCCTGGTCGAGCTACGAGGACGAGTCGTCGCCCTTCCGGAGTAGCGCGACCGCCTGCGCCGCCAACCCTTCGCCGCGGCCGGTGAAGCCGAGCCCGTCGGTCGTCGTCGCCCGCACCGTGACGCGGTGGATGTCCACGCCCATCGCGCCCGCGAGCCGCGCGCCCATCGCGACCCGCAAGGCCGCGATCTTCGGCTGCTCTCCGATCAGAACGCAGTCAGCGTTCACGAGCTCGAAGCCAGCCATGCGGACGACTTCGTAGCTTCGCTGGAGCAGGCGGATCGACGATGCGTCGAGCCACTGGGGATCCGCGGAGGGGAAGAGCTCGCCGATATCGCCCATGCCGGCGGCGCCGAGGATCGCGTCGATCAGCGCGTGGGCGATGACGTCACCGTCGGAGTGGCCGGCCAGACCGGGCTCGCCGGGGAAGTCGACGCCGGCAAGGACGAGTGGGATCCCGTCGGCAAAGCGATGCGCATCCACCCCGAGGCCGATGCGGAGCTCGCTCATACGGGAATCGAGCCCAGATCGGAGATCGTGGTCGCACCCGCGGCTTCTGGCCAGCTCTTCTGCACGGCGGCCCAGGGCCCACGCTGGAGAAAAACTGCGGCCATGCCGACCGCGGCCGCCGGCAGCACGTCATTGTCGATGCGGTCGCCCACGTACGTGATCTCGTCGGCGCAGCATCCCGACTCGTCTGCGATCCTCGCGAAGAACCTGGGGTCGGGCTTCTCGACTCCCCAGCGCTCGGACGAGGCGATGAAGTCGACGTCCGCTTGCTGCTGTAGGAAGCTCTCGATCTCGGCGCTGAAGTTGCCGGCGATGCCGACGAGGTGACCCGCGGCTTTGATCGATTGCACCGACGGAAGCGCGTCGTCGTAGAAGTCGCGTTGTTCGAACGGCACCGATTCCGGCGGATGGGGCGCGCCGAGAATGTCGAGCACCTGGCCGTGGTGCCCGCGACGTTCGATCACGGCGCCGAGGGTCGCGAAGAACACCGACTCGGGCCAGCCGTACTGCCCGGCAATCTCGCTCCAGACTCGATCCTCGTTGACGAGGGTGTAGCCGAAATCGAAGACCACAGCTCTCACAGCCATGAGGCAACGAGCTCGAGATCGGCGGGCTCGGTCACCTTGAGCAGGTGCGGATCGCCTTCCACGACCCGGACTCGGCCACCCCGGGCCTCGACAAGGCTCGCGCAATCCAAAGACTTTGCAACAGTCTGTTGCAAAGTCGGGTCGGAGAGGGCGGCCCGGAGGGCTGACGCGAGGAAGGCCTGCGGGGTCTGCACGGTGACGAGGCCCTCACGGTCGAGCGTCTCGACGACGGCATCCCCCTCGACTCGCTTGACGGCATCCGCGATCGGTAGGGCGGGAACCGCTCCGTCCCACCCGTCGGCGAGGCCCGTGACCACGCGCTCGATCACTTCGTCGGTCACTAACGGGCGCGCGGCGTCGTGGACGAGCACGACCGTCGCCTCCTCAGGCACCTCGGCCAGGGCTGCCCGGACGGACTCGCTGCGACTCTCGCCACCGGTCACGGTCGCGGCAACCTTGCCCGCGGCCACTTCCTCCGCGACGAGGATGCACGGCTCCTCCCACTCGGGCGGAGCGGCGACGACGATCCCCTCAATCCAGTCAGAGGCTTCGAGGCGCTCGAGAGCCTCGGCGACGAGCGGCCGGTCGTTGAGCGGCGCAAACGCCTTGGGCCGGTCCAGCCCGAGACGGTCACCTTTCCCTGCTGCAGCCAGAATCGCCCAGACGCTCACGGGCGAGCAACGCTACTACGCCTTGGCCGCGACCTTCTCTTTCGCCGCTGCCTTGCGCTTCGGCGCGCCGACACCCGCGAGGATGTCGTCGAGCCACTCCGCGGCCTCTTCCTCGTCCATGCCCTTTGCGTACATGAGCTCCGAGACGAGGATCTTCTTGGCCTTGACGAACATCTGCTTCTCGCCGGTGGAGAGGCCCTTCTCGTGATCGCGCAGCGACAGGTTTCGGACGACCTCGGCGAGCTCGAAGATGTCGCCGGTCTTCATCTTGTCGCGGTTGTGCTTGAAGCGGCGGTTCCAGTTCTTCGGCATCGTCGTACCGCTGCCCCGCAGCGCCTTCAGCACCTGCTCGACGGTCGTCTCGTCGATGACCTTGCGAAGACCGACCCGGTCGGCGTTCTCGGTCGGCACGTTGACCGTCATGTCGTTGTGGAGGATCTGGATCGTGAGGTACTCACGTTCCTCCCCGAGCACTTTCCGCTTGTCCTTCTTGACCACGGTGCCCGCTCCGTGATGCGGATACACGACTTTGTCGCCGACCTTGTACAAGCCCGACCTCCCCATTCCGTCTGGTTTCGCCAAGTCGCCGGCAGCTGGACGACTGCCGGCGAACTCGATCAGGATATCAAAAGTTGCTGGAAAAAGCCACTTTTTTGCCCCTCTTTCGCAAAAAGCCCTGCTCAGAGGGAACTACGCAGCTTGCATCTTGGCCTTTACGAGGGCTGCGGACACCGCGTGGAGGAGGGTGTCCGCCTGCACGAGCTCGATCTTCGCCTGCGCTTCGGTGCCGACGGGCACGAGCACGGCGTTCAGGCCGAGCTTGGCGCATTCCTGAGCCCGGCGCTCGGCCTGGGCCGCGGGCCGCAACCGGCCTGTGAGCCCGATCTCGCCGAACGAAGCCATACCGGGCCGCAACGGCGCGCCGCGGGCCGCGGAGCCGATAGCGAGCGCAATCGCGAGGTCTGCGCCCGGTTCGTCGATCCGCACACCACCGGCAACGTTCACAAAGACATCGGCCGCTCCGAGCGAAAAACCAGCGTGACGCGAGAGGACGGCGACGATCATCGAGAGGCGCTTCGGATCGACCCCGGTGGCGACCCGGCGGGGCATCGCGAGGTCGGTCGGGGACACGAGCGACTGGATCTCGAGCAGCAGCGGCCTCGTCCCCTCGAGCGCGCAGGCGACCGCCGCGCCCACTTCGCCGTCGCTCTGGCCGAAGACCGCGGACGGGTCGGGGACGCCCTGTAGCCCCGCGCCGGTCATCTCGAAGACGCCGAGCTCGTTCGTCGAGCCGAAGCGGTTCTTCGCAGCCCGGAGCACGCGGTGCGCGTGGTAGCGATCGCCCTCGAACTGGAGCACGCAGTCGACGAGATGCTCGAGCACCCGCGGGCCCGCCACCGAGCCGTCCTTCGTCACGTGCCCGACGAGGAAGAGCGCGACGCCCGACTCCTTGCCCACGCGCAGGAGCTTCGCGGCGGCCTCGCGCACCTGGGTGACCGAGCCCGGCGCGGAGCCGATCTCTGCGGAGTAGAGCGTCTGGATCGAGTCGATCACGCAGACGTCCGGCCGCTCGCGCTCGAGCGTGGCGCAGACCGTTTCGAGGTTCGTCTCGGCGAGGATCTCGACCTGTTCGGCGCCGCCGAGCCGAGCGGCGCGGAGCTTCACCTGCGCCGTCGACTCCTCGCCCGTGACGAGCAGGGCCCGCCGGTCGCGCGAGATCGCGGCCAGCGCCATCAAGAGCAGCGTCGACTTGCCCACCCCCGGCTCACCGCCGACGAGCACGAGGGAGGCCGGGACGAGCCCGCCGCCGAGCACGCGGTCGAGCTCGGGCACTCCCGTCGGAATCCGCTCGGCATCCTCGACCTCCACGTCCGCGAGGCGAAGCAGCGGCTTGGCCTCGGCGAGCCTGGTCGCAGCAGGCGGCGCTTCCTCCGTCAGCGTCCCGAAGCTCGCGCAGCTCGGGCAGCGCCCCAGCCAGCGGCCGGTCGAGTACCCGCATTCCGAGCAGGAGAAGTGGACGGAGGCAGTTTTTGCCATGCCACCGAGTCTAGGCGCGGGGTCTGACGCCGACTGTGCCGAAAGTGCGCCTAGTGCTCCGGCACTGTCTCGAGTGGTGCCGCCTGTCGGCGCCCGACCGAGGCGATGAGCAGCCCGGAGAGGATGAACGCGGCGCCGACGAGCTGCAGCGGCGAGGGCCGCTCGTCCACGAGCAGCGCGGCGAAGAGGACGGCGAGCAGCGGCTGGAACGTGAGCAGCACGGAGGTCAGGGCAGTCGGCAGCCGCCCGAGCGAGACTGTGATCAAGAGCCAGCCGACTACCTGTGAGCTCAACGCGAGCAGGAGGAGCCACCCGGTCGCCTCGAGTGACGGCGTGAAGTCGATGTCGCCGAGGACCAGTCCGATCGGGACGACGCAAATTGTGCTCGCCAGCGTCGCGTCGTAGAGCGGCCCTGCCACTCGGCCCCGCTCGCCCGAGCCCCGGCGCAGCGAGAGCAGGAAGCCCGAGTACGCGATCCCGGTGAGCACCCCGTAGATCGCGCCCAGCTTGGGGTCGCTCCCGTAGGCGCCGTTCTCCAGGACACCCGATATGAGCAGGATTCCGAGCATCGCGACCGGGATCGCGAGCAGGGCGTTCCGCGACAGCCGCTCGCGGAAGAACGCCCACGCGAGCAGGCCGACCAGCACGACCTGGGTGTTCCCGAGGACCGTGGCGAGACCCGCTCCGACCTTCTCGATCGAGTAGTGCCAGAGGACGAGGTCTGCGGCGAAGAACGCACCGGCGAGCCAGGCAGCGCGTCGCAGAGCGCTCGGCCGCAGGCCGCGCCTGCGATCTTCCTGCCGCGCAAGCACCCAGAGCGGCGGCAGCGCCCACAGACAGCGGTAGAACGCGCCCGTCGCGGGCGAGACGTGAGACTTGCGGAAGAGGATCCCCGAGAAGGCGATCGCAACGGCGCCGACGAGCACGCCGAGTGCCGGCCGGTCGGTAAGCGCTCGCCGCACCCTCGCAGCCTATTTACACTCGGAGCTATGGCCGAGACTGTCGGCGGCAGCTGCCTCTGTGGAGGCGTCCGCTTCGAGGTGACGCTGCCGTTCACGCGCGCGATCCACTGCCACTGCTCGCGCTGCCGCAAGCACTCGGGCGCCTTCGGCCTCACGGTCGGGCACATACCGAGAGAGCAGTTCCGGCTGCTCGAAGGCGAGGACCTGATCAAGGTCTATCGCCCCGACGGCGGCCGGGTGAAGGCGTTCTGCTCGGAGTGCGGCTCGAGCCTCTTCGGCAACTGGTGGCCGGAGGGCGAGCACATATCCGTGCGGCTGGGCGCGCTCGACGGCGACCCTGAGGTCAGGCCGATACGCCACTCGTACGTCGACTCGCGCGCGCCGTGGGACGTGCTCCCCGACGACGGCCTGACCCGGTATCCGGACGCCCCGCCGACCAACGCTTAGGATCCTGTCGTGCCCGCCTGGTTGATCTGGGCGATCGTGGCCGCAGGATTGGCTGTCGGAGAGATCTTCACGCCCGGCCTGTTCTTCCTCGGGCCGGTCGCAGTCGCTGCGATCACGGCCGCCGTTCTTGCCCTCCTCGGGCTCGGCGCAATCGTTCAGCTGCTCGCCTTCGTCGCCGCATCGGTCGCATCCGTTGCGGTCCTGCGCCCGCTTGCCCGAAGCCATCTGCGTGTGCCGCCGTTGCTGCGCACGGGAACGGCGGCTCTCGTCGGGTCGAAGGCGCTCGTGCTCGAGCGGGTGGACGTGAACGGCGGCCGCGTCCGCATCGGCGGCGAGGAGTGGTCGGCGCGGGCGTTCATGGAGGACCAGGTCCTCGAGCCCGGGGCACGGGTCGAGGTCGTCAAGATCGAGGGCGCAACCGCGCTCGTCTACCAGTAGGAGGTCACGTGGCCGAGTTGATCGTTCTCCTAGTCATCGCACTCTTCGTGCTCGTCGTGCTCGCGCGGACGATCCGGATCGTGCCGCAGGCCCGCGCGGGAGTCGTCGAGCGGTTCGGGCGCTACTCGCGCACCCTGAACGCCGGCCTCGCGATCGTCGTCCCGTTCGTCGACCGGGTCAGGGAGATGGTCGACCTCCGCGAGCAGGTCGTCTCGTTCGCACCCCAGCCGGTCATCACCGAGGACAACGTCGTCGTCAGCATCGACACGGTCATCTACTTCCAGGTCACCGAGCCGAAGGCGGCCACCTACGAGATCGCGAACTTCATCCAGGGGATCGAGCAGCTAACCGTGACGACCCTCCGGAACGTGATCGGCGGGCTCGACCTCGAGGCGACGCTGACCTCACGCGACCAGATCAACCAGCAGCTGCGCGGCGTGCTCGACGAGGCGACCGGCAAGTGGGGCATCCGCGTCAACCGCGTCGAGCTGAAGGCGATCGACCCGCCGGGTTCGATCCAGGAGTCGATGGAGAAGCAGATGCGCGCCGAGCGCGACAAGCGCGCGGCGATCCTGAACGCCGAGGGCGTGAAGCAGTCACAGATCCTGGAGGCCGAGGGCTCAAAGCAGAGCGCAATCCTGAGGGCCGAGGGACTGCGGCAAGCGACGATTCTCGGCGCCGAGGGCCAGGCGCAGGCGATCGGCACGGTCTTCAAGGCGATCCACGAGGGCGACGCCGACCCGAAGCTGCTCGCCTACCAGTACCTCCAGATGCTCCCGCAGATCGCCCAGGGCGAGTCGAACAAGCTCTGGATCATCCCGAGCGAGTTCGCGAGCGCTCTCGGCAAGATCGGGGACGCGCTGCCGGGCGGTGACAAGAAGCCGAGCTCCGAGAGTTAAGCCGGCGGCACCGTGCCGCACGTGAACGTGCGGTGCGACGAGCCCGACGCCGGTGGCAACGCGTTGATCAGGTCGTCGGTCTCAGTCCTCTTCGTGCGAGGAGCCATCGTCGCCTTCGGCGGCCGGCTCCTCGGGCGGAACGGTGACCTTCTCGGGCTCCTCGGGAGGTACGCCCGGGATGAGCGTCAGCTCGACCTCGTCTTCGGTGTCGGGCTTCTTGTCGACCAGGATCGTAACGCCGGGCTTTAGCTCGCGGCCGAGGACGAAATCGGCGAGCGGATCCTCGATGAAGCGCTGGATCGCCCGGCGCAGCGGGCGGGCGCCCATCGTCGCGTCGTAGCCCTTCTCGACGAGCAGCTCCGTCGCCTCGTCGGTCAGCGATATCTCCGCGGCGTGCTGCCCCATCTGGTCGCGCAGCCGCTGCATCATCAGCCCGACGATGACCTTGATCTCTTCCTTCGCCAGCTTGTGGAAGACGATCACCTCGTCGATTCGGTTCAGGAGCTCGGGCCGGAAGACCTTCTTGAGCTCGCTCATGACGCGCTCTTTCATGTCGTCGTACGAGAGCCCGGAGTCGTCGCCGATCGAGAAACCGAGTGACTGGTTCTTGGAGATGGAAGCCGCGCCGATGTTCGACGTCATGATCACGATCGTGTTGCGGAAGTCGACCTTGCGACCCTGCGCGTCGGTCAGCTTCCCGTCCTCGAGGATCTGGAGCAGGATGTTGAAGACGTCCGGGTGCGCTTTCTCGATCTCGTCGAGGAGGACGACCGAGTACGGCTTGCGGCGCACGGCCTCGGTCAGCTGGCCGCCTTCGTCGTAGCCGATGTAGCCCGGTGGCGAGCCGACGAGCCGGGATACGGAGTGCTTCTCCATGTACTCCGACATGTCGACCTGGATCATCATGTCCTCGTCGCCGAACAGGAACTCGGCGAGCGTTCGCGCCAGCTCGGTCTTCCCGACGCCTGACGGGCCGAGGAAAATGAACGAGCCGGTGGGGCGCTTGGGATCCTTGATTCCCGCCCGCGCGCGGCGGATCGACTTGGAGACGGCGACGATTGCTTCCTCCTGGCCGACGACGCGCTTGTGGAGCTCGTCCTCCATGCGGATCAGCTTCTGCGACTCGGCCTCGGTCAGCTTGAAGACCGGGATGCCCGTCCACATCGAGACGATGTCCGCGATCTCCTCCTCGCCGATCTGCGGCTGGTCGACGCCTTCCTCGGCGTGCCAGCTCTCCTCGAGCTCGCGCTTCTTCTGCGTCAGCTTCCGCTCCTTGTCGCGGAGCGATGCCGCCTTCTCGAACTCCTGGGCCTCGATCGCGTCTTCCTTCTCGCCGCGGACCTTCGTGATCTCGTCCTCGAGCTCCCGGTAGCGCGGCGGCGCGGTCATGTTCTTGATGCGCATGCGCGAGGCGGCCTCGTCGACGAGGTCGATCGCCTTGTCGGGCAGGTGACGATCCTGGATGTAACGGTCGGCGAGGATTGCGGCCGCACGCAAAGCGTCGTCGGAGATCTTGCAGCGGTGGTGCGCCTCGTAGCGATCGCGCAGGCCGCGCAGGATCTCGACCGTATCGTCCACCGACGGCTCGTCGACGCGAATCTGCTGGAAGCGCCGCTCGAGCGCCGCGTCGCGCTCGAGGTACTTGCGGTACTCGTCGAGCGTCGTCGCGCCGATCGTCTGGAGCTCGCCACGCGCCAGAGCCGGCTTCAGGATCGAGGCTGCGTCGATCGCGCCCTCGGCCGCGCCCGCGCCGACGAGGTTATGGAGCTCGTCGATGAAGAGGATGATGTCGCCCCGCTGCATGATCTCCTTCATGACCTTCTTCAGGCGCTCCTCGAACTCGCCGCGGTACTTGGAGCCGGCGACGAGGGCGGCGAGGTCGAGCGTGTAGATCTGCTTGTTCTTGAGCAGCTCGGGCACCTGGTTGGTGGCGATGCGTGCAGCCAGGCCCTCGACGACGGCCGTCTTGCCGACGCCGGGCTCACCGATCAGGACGGGGTTGTTCTTCGTGCGGCGCGACAGGATCTGCATCACGCGCTCGATCTCGGTCGCGCGGCCGACGACGGGGTCGAGCTTGCCCTCGGCCGACTGGCGCGTCAGGTTGCGGCCGAACTGGTCGAGGAGCTTCGAGCTCTTCGTCTTCTCGCCCGGAGCCGTGCCTCCGCCCTGCTGGCGGCGGCCGGGGCCGGAGAGCATGCGGATGATCTCGTTGCGGATCTTCTCCGCGTCGGCGTCGAAGTCGAGCAGGATCCGCGCGGCGACGCCCTCGTTCTCGCGCACGAGCCCGAGCAGGATGTGCTCGGTGCCGATGTAGTTGTGACCCAGCGAGAGCGCTTCGCGCAGCGCGAGCTCGAGCACCTTCTTCGCACGCGGCGTGAACGGAATCTGTCCGGTCGTCACCTCGTCGCCCTGGCCGACGATGCGGGCGATCTGCGCGCGCACCTCCTCGACGGTGATGTCGAGCGACTCGAGCACGCGCGCTGCGAGCCCCTCCTCCTCGCGAAGGAGCCCGAGCAGGATGTGCTCGGTGCCGATGTAGTTGTGCTTGAGCGCCCTGGCCTCGTCCTGTGCGAGGACGACTACTTGACGCGCTCTCTCTGTGAATCTTTCGAACAAACCGGGTGACCGCTCCCAACAAGGTCGAACGACGAAACGGAGCCTCATCCTAGCCGACGCCTCGGGCGCCACCGAAGGCCCACAAGGGCTATCGACCCGGATTCACAAAGGCTTTACGTACGACGCGTAACCACTTACGCTAAGAGCGGGTTTTACGGGGGAAGGGGAAGTGAGCAGGCTCTACGCACTGGTGCTGTTCGTGCTCGGCGAAAGCGTTCTCGCATCGCTGTCATTCGGCGTTGCCGCCGCCCCAGCATTACTCACATTCCTGGCCGCCGGCGTCCTACTCACACGCGCCGCCCCTTAACGAAGCTGCAAGGGCGAGCACGTCGATCCGCCGACCCTCGTTATCCGTGCCTTTATTCGACGTGTCGGGGGGAATGCGCGACGGCGAGCACGGTCAAGAGGAGCACCTTGAGATCGAGCCAGAGCGACCAGTTCTCGATGTAGTAGTTGTCCCACTCGACCCGGTCGGACAGCGACGTCTTGCCGCGGAGGCCGTTCACCTGCGCCCAGCCCGTGATCCCGGACTTGACCCGAAGCCGATCGCCGTAGCGGTAGACGCTGCCCTCGAAGCGGCCGACGAACTCAGGACGCTCCGGCCGGGGGCCGATCAGGCTCATCTGGCCCTTGAGGACGTTGATCAGCTGCGGGAGCTCGTCGAGCGAGGTACGGCGCAGGAACGTGCCTAGACGCGTACGCCGGTCGCCGCCCTCGACGCCGCCGGGCGCGGTGTCGGGGGGCAGCTCGAGGGCCTCAGCTCCGAGCTCGGCCTCGACCACGGGCCTCATCGTCCTGAACTTGAGCATCTCGAACGTGCGCCCGTCGCGCCCGACGCGGACCTGTCGGAAGAAGAGCGGCCGTCCAAGCGTGAGCAGGATCGCGAGCGCGGCCGGGAGCATCACCGGCACTGCGATCAGCAGCGCCACGCCCGCGACGAGGCGGTCGGCCGTGTACTTGATCGCGAACTGGACGCCCTTCGGATTCACGGGCCGGGCCGACAGCAGCGGGAGGCCCCCGAGATGCTCGACGGTGAGCCGGCTCGTGACGGATTCGAAGAGGCGCGGGACGAACGCGACGTGGACGCCGAGCTCGTCGCAGCGCCTGATGAGCCGGAGCATCACCTCGTGCGGCGCCCGCGAGAAGGTGACGATCACCTGCTCGACCTTGTGCTGGGAGACCACCCGGTCGAGGTCCCAGCTCGCACCGAGGACGGGAAGCGGCAGCGAATCGTCCTCGCTGGCCATTGGGTCCTTGTCGAGAAAGCCGATCGGCTTGAGCCCGAGCTGAGGGTGAGCGAGCAGCCTCTTCGCGGCCAGGCGGCCGATCCTGCCGGCGCCGATGATCAGGGTCGGCCGAACCGATTCGCCGTGCCGGTAGGCCTGTGCGCGCGACCAGCTCAGGGCGATGCGCCCGGCGGCCACGTAGGCAGTCGCGAAGGCCCAGGTCCGGATCACCTGGGCGGACAGATCGGGCGGCGCCGAGATGAGCTCACGCAGGGAGAGCACGGCCATCGCCGCAAGCGACGTCGCGATGAGAACGACCCGGAGGTCCTCGAGCAACTCGTAGTGCAGGCGCGTGCCGTACATACCGCGCGCGCCGCAGAAGGCAAGGACGAACGCCGTGAACACAGAGAGCCAGAGCGCCGACGGCGCGGGGACGTTGACCGCGCTCGACCCGAGCGTCGCGGCGACGCCCGCGGTGACGAGCATCGTCGTATCGAGAGAGAACCGTGCGACCGACCACGCACGCCCGGGACGGACGCCGATCCCCGTGAGGCCTTGCGCGCGGCGGCGCAGGGTGCCGAGGGCGCTCGGCGCGTCGGTGATCGTCGAGCGGACTGCCCGGTCGGCCATCAGCGCCTTCTCCGCCGCAGGCGGGGCAACTACCTCAGCTCCGCTTCAGGCTTCACGTGCGCGAGGCGCCCCAGGCTTGCTCCGAGCAGAAGCAGCGGGCCTCCGACGGCGCCGAGCAGCGCGAGGTCGAGACCGCTGAAGGGAATCGAGCCGCGAGCGGTGACGACTGACGGCACCGCTCGAGAAGGGGGGTTCGAGGCCGGAGGCGCAATCGCGGGGTGTTCATAGCCTTTGAGCGACGGCGAACGCAGCGCGCCATCGATCTGGGCGCGCGTGTAATGCCCGTCGAGCCGGCCGTTGTCGGCCAGGTCGGCGAAGATCCTCTGTGACGTCTGCTGCCGCGTCGCCGAAGCGGCCGGTCCCGCGAGAACCAGCGCTAGAGCCAACGAGGCAAGCGCAAAGCCCGCCCCCCGAACCATGTGTCTCCTTTCCCTCCGAGTTTTACCCGTTCCCCTAGGTGGTTCAAACTCATAGTGCGTGTGGAATGTCGGGTCCGCAAGGGTCATTCGGTAACGCTTTCGGCCCCAGAACGCAATCGGTTTAGCCAGCCTCCTATAGTCTTCGCCGCCGGTGAGCGGGAAGGCTCTCGTCACGGGCGGCGCCGGCTTCATTGGCTCCCATTTGTCCGAGCTGCTGCTCGACGAGGGTTGGGAGGTCTTCGCCCTCGACAACCTCTCGACGGGCTCGGAGGCCAATATCTTCCACCTCCGGGAGCGGAAGGGCTTTCATCTCGTGGTCGACTCGGTGCTCGCGCCGGCCGTTGTCAGCGAGCTCGTGCACAAGTGCGACGTCGTGTACCACCTCGCCGCAGCCGTCGGTGTCCGGCTCATCGTCGAGCAGCCGGTGCTGACGATGGTCACGAACGTCCAGGGCACGGAGACAGTGCTCGAGTACTGCAACCGCTTCGGGAAGCGCGTGCTGATCGCCTCGAGCTCCGAGATCTACGGCGACCACCGCGAGGCGCGGCCACTCACCGAAGAAGACCGGCGCGTCTACGGCCCGACGACGCAGAAGCGCTGGCTCTACGCGGACTCGAAGGCGATGGACGAGTTCCTCGCCCTGGGTTACAAGCAAGAACGAGGCCTCGACTTCGTCATCGCCCGTCTCTTCAACACGGTCGGCCCCCGACAGAGCGGCCAGTACGGGATGGTGATTCCTCGCTTCGTCCAGCGAGCGCTCTCGGGACGGCCGATCGAGGTCCATGGCGACGGCACGCAGACGCGCTCCTTCTGCCATGTCTCGGACACGATCCGCGCGCTGAAGGGGCTCATCGACGAGCGATCGATCTCGGGCGAGATCTTCAACGTCGGCTCGACCGGAGGGATTCGGATCGTCGATCTCGCGGAGCGCATCCGAGCGCTGACGCAGTCCGAGTCCGAGCTCGTCTTCATCCCGTACGGCGAGGTGTACGAGGTCGGGATCGAAGACACGCTCCACCGCGAGCCGTCGATCGACAAGATTCAGGCGGCGATCGGCTGGCAGCCGGATCTCGATCTCGATCGGATTCTCGGCGACGTCGTCGAGTACGTCCGCGCCACGCCGGCGCTCGGGTCGACGCTCGAGGCCTGAGCACCCCCGGCGACGTCAGGAAGAGGCCGTGCCGGGCGAGAGCCGCGGCGTGCGCGCCGGGAGCGGCTCGCCGGCGACGATCGCCGCAGGCGCCTCGTTCGTCAGGTAGTCGCCCAGGGCGCGGTCTCCGATCGCACGGACGGCTGTGGCGAGTCCCGCAGCTCGGATCCCCCGTCCGTGCGCGTCGCTCGCGAGCGCGTGCACGAGACCGAGCTCGAGGAGCCGGAACGCCGTGCTCCGGCTCGCCTCGTCGAGCCGCCCGTCGACCGAGGCCGCGGTCACCTGCACGCGCGCGCCCGCCTCGACCAGCGCTTCGATCCTGTCGGGCCGATCCTGCACCTCGGGATTGCGCTCCGGGTGGCCGAGCAAGGGCGTGAGCCCGTCCGCGCAGAGCGCGTGCACCGCCGTGTCCAGCGCAAGGGGCCAGCCACGATACGGAAACTCGAGCAGCAGGTAGCTGCCGCCCGCCAGGGTGAACCGGCGCAGGTCGTCGGGCGGCAGGTCGGCAAGGGCCTGGAGGTCGACCTCGCCGCCCGTCAGCACCTCCACGGGGATGAGCTCCGCGGCGAAATCCGCCCGGAGGGCCGCGACGCCCTGCTCCATCTGCGTGGCACCCGTCGGGTAGTCGGCCCGCACGTGAGGCGTAGCGGCGATCGCCCGAACACCATCGGCAGCCGACCGCCGGGCGAGCTCGCGGGCTTCCTCCAGGGTTCGAGCGCCGTCGTCGATGCCGGGCAGAATGTGAGCGTGGAGGTCGATCACGCGCTCACATTAATCTCCCTCGCGCGCTGGGCGCGGCGGCCGCCGTATCGCTTACCGGCATGAGCCCCGACCCGCCCGAGCGCCTGGACATCCTCCACGTCACCCAGCCGACCGTCGGCGGCGTCGCGCGTTCCGTGAGCGACCTCCTGGCCGACCAGGTCGGTCGCGGCTGGCGCGTCGGGGTCGCCTGTCCGGCCGCAGGCGACATCGCGGGCGCGGCGCGGGAAGCCGCTGCGGAGCATGTCCGCTGGAACGTTCGGCGCGAGCCTGGGCCGTCGGTCCCTGTGGAGACGCTGCGGCTCGCCGCGATCGTGCGCTCCTGGAAGCCGGACGTCGTCCACCTCCACTCGTCGAAGGCGGGCCTGGCGGGGCGGCTCGCCTTGCGCGGCCGTCTGCCAACCGTCTTCCAGCCGCACGGCTGGTCCTTCGACGCCGCCGAGGGCAGCATCGGACGGGGCGCGGCGGCCTGGGAGCGCTTCGCAACGCGCTGGAGCGACGTCCTCGTCTGCGTCAGCGATGGCGAGCGCTCGCGGGGAGAGGAGCGGGGTTTGCACGCCGACTGGCGGGTCGTTCCGAACGGCGTCGACATCGAAGTGCTCCGCGAGGCATCCGTGGGAGACCGAGCGGCTGCGCGGGAGCGCCTCGGGCTCTCGGGAAGCCCGCTGGTCGTCTGCGTTGGGCGACTCTCCGAAGCGAAGGGCCAGACTCTGCTGCTGGCGGGCTGGCCTGCGGTGCTCGAGCGGGTGCCCGAGGCGCAGCTCGTGCTCGTGGGAGAGGGGCCCGACCAGGAGGCGCTCGAGGCGCAGCGTGTGCCGGGAGTCCGACTGGCCGGCCACAGCACCGACGTCGCCGAGTGGCTCGCGGCGGCGGACGTCGTCTGCGTCCCCTCACGGCGCGAGGGCATGTCCCTGGCCATGCTCGAGGCGATGGCGCGCGGCCGTAGCGTGGTCACGACCGACGTGCCCGGGGCTCAGGAGGCACTCCGCGACGGCGGCGGGATCGTCGTACCGAGCACCGATCCGCCGGCGCTCGCCGCAGCGCTTGCCGAGCGGCTCCTCGATCCCACCCTCACTGCAGCGGAGGGTCGGGCCGCGCGGCAAAACGTGGCGCACGCTCACGACCTTCGCCGGTCGACGGCTGCGATCGCCGGTCTCTACGGCGACGTCCTCGCCGGGCGAGGCTAGGAGGGTTTGGCGAAATATGGCTGAGCCGCCGGGCCGCGCTGCTCGTCCCGAGGCCGGGTCCTCAGTCGCCCCGGTAGTGGTGACTACCGGGGCTCCCTGCGTCCGCGGCCTCGGAACGAGCATCGCACCCCGGCGACGAGCAACATTCCACCAAACCCTCCTAGGTCGTGGAGCCCGAGCCGTAGTAGTACGCGGCGCCCGATTCCTTCAGGCGGTTCCCGACGAGGCCCAGGAGCGGCGCCTTCAACGACTCGATCGTGAGGATCGCCTCGTTCACCTGCTCCACGCTCGAGCCGGCGGAGACGACCAGCAGGACGGCCTGTGCGTGAGTGGCGATCGTCCGCGCGTCCTCGGTCGCAAGCAGTGGAGGCGTGTCGACGACGATGAACTCGAAGTCCTCGAGCGCCTCGTCCGCGACCTCGCCGAAGCGACGGGCGAGCAGGTCGCCGGCGTCATCGTCGACGACGGTCGGGAGGACGAACAGGTCTTGAACCCAGCCGGGCTGCACCTCGCTCTTCAGCTCGCTGCCGCGGCGCAGGACGGATGAGAGCCCACGGTGCTCGTTCAGCGACATCATCGTGGCCAGCCGGGGCCGCCGCAGGTCGCCGTCGACGAGGAGCGTGCGGGCGCCGAGGCGGCTCAACGCCTCTGCGACGAGCGCTGCGACCGTCGTCTTCCCATCAGCCGGGGACGCAGACGTGACGACGATGAGCTTGATCTTGTGGTCGCGCAGCTGCGGCTCGATGTTCGCGCGCAGCGTCCGGAACGACGCGCCCACGATGGGGTCCGAGAACGCCATCGTCATCTTCTTCCGCAAGGTGCGCGAGGTCGGAATGCGCCCGACGACCTGATAGCCGGTCAGTCGGGCCATGTCGCGCCACGTGCGCAGCCGCGGGCGACCGCGCTCGCGCAGTACCGAGACACCCGCGCCGAGCAGGAGCCCGACGATGAGCGCGGCACCGAGCAGGAGACGCCGCGGCGGCGCGGCGGTGGCCTTCGGAGGAAGAGCTTCCGCGACGAGCTGTCCGCTCAAGAGCGGATCGCCGCGCGAGAAGTTGACGAGCTGCTGCGCGAAGGCGTTTGCCGCCTGCGCCGCCCGCTCTGGTGAACGCAGCCGGACGGTCACCGTGATCGTGCCGGTGTCGCGCGCGAGGGTGGCGTTGACGGCCTTCTCGAGGGTCTGCGCGCTGTCGGGGAGCCCGATGGCCACAGCGCGGACGGTGGCGGGCGCGGTCACGTAGTCGACGTACTTCGGTGCGACGACCCGGACCGTGTCGGCGCCCGCCGAAGGGACGTCGGCCCGGGGTGCAATGGCGACGATCGCCTTCCCGTCGTATTCGGAGGGCAAGGTGCGGACGACGAGGTAGGAGCCCGCGAGAAACGCGAGCGCGACGAGCAACGTCGGCTTCCATTGCCAGCGCAGCGCTTCGAGTAGCTCGGGGAGGCCTCTCTCTGGGTTCACGCGATTCCTCTCATCGGCGGCGGACCGGCGCGGCCCAAGTCCCACATTGTCGCAACGAGACCCGCTCGCCGCCGTGCTGAACCTCGAATGAGTTATCCAGAGACGGTTGGCGGGTTCCGAGAGCCTTGTGTATGAGACCGACTCTTCGCCGCCCGAGCAGCCTCCTCCTGCTCGCTGTGTTCCTCGCCGCAGCCGTCTCGGCTGCCGCTGCGCCGTCCAGCTCCGCGAGGCATATGGCTACGAGGCTCGCCCCGCGTCCGCTCGCCCTCACCTCGCACCAGAGCGCCGCACGCCGTGCTGCCGCACGCCGCAGGCTCGCCAGGGTCAGGTTCGTAGCCTTTGCTCACGGTGCGAGGAGGAGGCCTCCGGCCAACACCGCGTTGCCGACAATCTCGGGCACGGCCCGGGTCGGACAGACCCTCACCGCGACGCGCGGCAGCTGGTCCGGCACCACGCCGATTTTGTTCGCCTACCAGTGGCTCCGCTGCGACAGCGCGGGCTGCACCGCCGTCACCGGGGCGACCAGCCCCACGTACGGGCTCATCACCGCCGACGTAGGCAAGGCGATGCGTGTCCTCTTGACGGGCTCGAACGCCTACGGCTCGGCCGCCGCGACCTCGGCTCCGACCGCCACGGTCGTCGACGAAGCGCCACCGCCACCGCCCCCGCCCGCGCCGCCGCCGCCGCCACCGCCGTCGACCACCCCGGACACGGGAGTCGCGTTCCACTGCGGCTGGTCGGATTACACCGACGCTCAACGCGCCACGGTGCTCGACAAGCTTCAAGCCGCGGGCGTCAAGTGGGTGCGCATCGACGTCGGCTGGTCTTCCCTTCAGGAGGTCGGCCGCAACCAGCTCAGCCAGTGGTACGTCGACACCATCGACCGTTGCGTCGACATGGCCCGCGCGCGAGGCATCAACGTCCTCGCGATCCTCTTCCGAACGCCCTCCTGGGCAAACGGCGGCCAGGGCGTGCAGGTGCCGCCGCTCGACAATGCCGACTTCGCCTGGATCGCACACTGGGCCGCCGACCACTTCCGCGGCCGCGTCAGCGCCTGGGAGATGTGGAACGAGCCGGATCCCGCGCAGTCCTCGTGGAGCTGGTCCGGAACCGCCTTGCAATACGTCTCCCTGCTCCGAGCCGGCTATCCGGCGATCAAGGCAGGCGACCCGAATGCGACCGTCGTCTTCGGCGGCCCGTCCTCGAACGACGAGTCCTTCATCGCCGCCTGCTATGCAGCGGGGGCTCACGGCTACTTCGACGTCATGGCAACGCATCCGTACCAGGCGATCTCCGACACGCCCCCGGAGTCGGCTCCCGACAGCCGCAACTGGTGGTTCGCCAGGCTCGGCGCCGTCCGGGACCTGATGGTGCAGAACGGTGATGGCAACAAGCCGATCTGGTTCACGGAGTTCGGCTGGTCGTCCCACGACAACTGGCAGGGCGTGCAGAACTGGCAGCGCGGCGTAACGCTCGCTCAACAGGGCGACTACCTCGTCCGCGCGATCGAGTACGCGAAGGCCCAGTACCCGTACGTGACCAACATGTTCTGGTACGACGAGCGCAACCAGACGGGCACGGACATCCAGAATGCGAACTTCGGGCTGCTTACCAACAATCTGACCGAAAAGCCCGTGTACTGGACGCTCAAGACCTACCTGACGGGCTAGCCCCTTCTGCAGGCGCCGGCGACGGCGGGACCGACCGGTACTCGCGTGCGCAGACGAGAATCGCTCCGATGAGCCCCCAGAGGACGATCCAGAGCACCGCGTTGCGCAGCAGGTAGTCGAAGATCCCCTGCCCGAGCATCGCGACCAGGGCGGCTCCAAGCCCGGCCATGATCGCGCGATCGCGCCGGTCGCCCCGGGCGACTGCCGAACGGCCGGCGTCGCGGAGCGCGCTGCCCAGGGCGAGTATCAAGACAAGGATGATCGCGACGGCCGGTAGCCCGACCTCGGCGCCCCACGTCAGCCAGAGATTGTGTGCATGGTCGGGGAAGAAGCTCGTCGCGGCGGATCCCGCGCGCTCGGCGGCCACCGGGAAGTCGCCGGGGCCGACGCCGACGAGCGGGTGGCTTCGGATCTCGCGCAGCGCCTCCGCGTAGATCGCCGAGCGCCCGTCGTATGGACTGAGAGTCGTGATGTCTCGAGCCCGCTGCCCGACAATCTGGGTCTCGGTCGTCCCGGGCGCGAACGACCCGACGAAGGCCGCGACGATGATCAGCGGCACGCCAACGAGGAGGAAGGCGCGGCGTGCCTCGCGCAGGGTGAAGATCAGGAAGAAGAAGGCGAAGCCCGCTCCGATCCAGGCTCCGCGTGAGAGCGTGAGCATCAGCACGACCACGATCGGAGCGATCGCGACGGCGGCGAGCAGGCGTGCAATCCGTGTGCGCAGGCCGAAGGCAAGCCCGGCGGCGATCGAAGCCGTCATGGAGCAGAAGAGCGCGAGCTGGTTGGGGTGATCGAACGCTCCCTGGAGGCGGCCGCTCACGGTCTCTGCCCCGAGCTGGGACTGGTAATGAACGCCCTGCGAGAGCGCGGCCAGCGCAATTCCGACGGCGACAGCGACGAGCGCCGACAGCATGCGCCGTACGTCCTCCATGCTTTCGAGCGCCGCGAGCACGACCGGGACGAAGATGATCCCCCCGCCGAGCAGCGCAACCTGCTTCAGCGCAAGCGTGGTGTCGACAGCCGTCGACGTCGCTATGAGCGTCCACGCGAGGAGGGCCAGCGCCCACCAGAGCTGGTTAGCCCAGGGCAATGGGCTTTCGCCGCGGCCGAGCCGCCGAAGCACCACCAGCGCGGCGACCCCGAGCACGGCCACCTCGATCGCCTGCAGGCTGATCAGAGGAGTCGGGAGATGGACGGCGCCGACCGGAATGACGGCGAGGACGAGCAGAACCGCCACGAGCGGGCGGGCGACCACGACATACAAGAGGGCGGGCGCGAGCGCGAGCGCCAGCAGGAGCAGTGGAGCTGAATTTCCGCCGGCGCGCACCGCGGCCGCGGTGACGCCGGCCCCGAAAGCGATGCCGAGGGCCGCGACGAGCGCGTTCCTCCAGCCCGGACGGGTGACGAGCGGCACGGGTAAGCGGGCGGCCAGGCCGTTCATCGGCGGTCTCCTGCAGCCGTGCGATAGCGCTGGGCCACCGTCTCGACGAGGTCGTGGAGAGCGAAGAGTGTGAGGAACCGCTCTCGGCCGCAGCGGGCGAGACGTTCCCGCTCCGGCGCGTCGCTGACGAGACGCAGGATCACGTCCCGGAGGGCCGAGCGATCGTCCGGCGGCACCAACACGCCGCACTCGCCGACCTGTTCCGGCAGGCCTCCGTGGTCGTAGCCGATGACGGGCGTACCGAGTGCGAGTGCCTCCAGCCCGACGTACGGGAACGCCTCCTTGCCCATGCCGCTCTCGTTCGTCACGCTCGGGATCGCGAGCAGGTCGGAGCCGGCGATCAGGGCCAGCGCATCGTGGCGGTGGCCCGTGAAGCGGACGACCTGCTCGAGGCCACGCTCCGTTACCTCTCGCTGGAGGGCCGCGGGGCGGTCCGGGTGCGCAGGATCCTCGCCGCCCACGAAGAGGAACCGAAGACCGGGAACTTGTTCGTTGAGCTCCGGGGCGATCGCGAGCAGCTCGGCTTGACCCTTGAAGGGGTCGAGCCTCCCGACGAGAGTGACCACCGCCGCCGGCTCGGGCGGCTCGAACTCCGCGAGGACGAGCCGCCGGCCCTCGGCGGCGTCCACCGGTGGATCAGGCATCTGGTAGTGCAGGACCTCGACCTTGTCTCGCTGCCCGTCGCGAAAGGTGGTCGTGACGGCCTTGCTGGCCGCGACCACACGCGAGCAGCGCGACGCGATCAGCCGCGCCTGCCAGCCGTCTCGGCTGACGTCGTGCTTGAACCAGACGACGGCGATATCCGTGCCGATCGTGGCGGCGGTCGACACGAGGGCGGCCTTGACCCCGTTTGCGTGGACGACCGCGCTCCCCGAGCGGCGCAGCGAACGGCGCAGCCGCCAAGCCGAGCTGATGATCGCCGGCGCCCGGACGCCAGTGTCGATCACCTCGAGCGGGTAGCCGAGCCCTTCCAGCTCGTCGGCGAACGGCCCGGCCTTGAGGCAGATGACGCTGCGGACGTAGGCGGGATCGATTTGCTCGAGCAGGAGCGAGAGGTAGCGCTCGGAGCCGGCCCTCGTCGCGTGCGAGGAGACGAAGGCGACCGGCACCGCGGTCTGCCGTCCGTCCTCGGCGCTCAGGCCGAACCTCCGGCAGGTGCCGCCGTCAGAGCTGAAGCCATCGTGGCATAGACTGCCGGAAGGGGCATCCGGGCCGTACCGCAAGCTGGCTGCGAATCTGTGGAGGGGCCGACGACGACGAACACGAGCTCCCACACATCAGCGCGACGCATCGCGCGGAACTTCACGGTCCGCACGGTAGGGGAGCTCGTCGCAAAGGCCGCCAGCCTCGTCTTCTTCGTCGATGTGGCCCGGGAGCTCGGGGAGACCGGTTTCGGCGACTTCACGCTCGCTCTTTCGCTGACGGGAACCCTCATCCTCGCGTCGGGGCTCGGAACGGACGGACTGACGGCGCGCGAGGTCGCACGCGACCGAAGCCGTATCCACAGCTACCTCAGCAACGTCGTCGCAGTCAAGGGGCTCACGTCGGCACTGCTCCTGCTCGTCACCTTCGCGATCGGCACCATCGAGTATTCGGGCGACACCCGCACTGCGATCTACCTCGTCGGCGCCGGCGTCGCGATCGAGAACGTCGGCCGGACGTGGTATGCAGTCTTCCAGGCCTACGAGCGGATGGAGTTCGTCTCGCTCTCGCTGAGCGTGCAGCGAATCCTTACGGCCGCCGCCGCGGTCACCGCGCTCGAGCTCGGCTATGGGCTCGTTGCCGTCTCTCTCATCTACCTCGCGGGCTCCGGACTCGGCCTGCTCGTCGCCGTGTGGTCCCTGCGCCGGTTCGTCGTCGTGCCTCGGCTCGAGCTCGACCGCTCCCGCTTCGTGCCGCTCCTCCGAGCCGGCCTGCCCATCGGAGTCGCGACCCTGCTCTTCACGATCCTCATCCGCTTCGACGCCGTCCTCCTCAGCTTCCTGAAGGGCGGGAACAACCGGCAGGTCGGTATCTACGGCGCCGCCTTCCGCCTCGTCGAGGCGACGATGTTCATCAGTTGGTCGTTCGGGACGGCGGCGCTGCCCTGGCTCGCACGACACGGCGGTGAGGCAGGAGACGCGCAGCTCGTGCGGGGCTATGAGCTGGGGTTGAAGGTGATCACGGCCGTGCTGATGCCGATGGGACTCGTCTTCGCCGTGCTCGCCGACGACATCATCGACCTCCTCTACGGCCACCAGTACGAGTCCTCCGCGGTGCCGCTCCAGCTGCTCGGAGCGCTGACGGTCCTCTACGGCATCAACTACTTCACGGCCACGGCCCTGACCGCGCACGACCGCCCCGGGCTCTTCTCGCGCCTTTTCATCGTTGTCATTGCGGTCAATGTCGTCTCGAACCTGATCCTGATCCCGCGGTACGGCGCGACCGGTGCCGCTGCAAGCGCTGCCCTCTCAGGCGTGCTGCTGGCCGCACTGGGCCTCCGTCAGGCAGCGCGTGCGATCGGGACGATCCGGGTCACTCGTGCCTTCGCCGGCCCGATCGCGGCCGGTGCCGCGATGACCGTCGTCCTCTTGCTGGCGCGGGGAAACCTCGCGGCCGCGGTCGTCCTCGGCGGGGCAACGTACGTCGCAGGCCTCGCCGCGTTCGAGCGCCGCGCCTTCCCGGAGGACTTCGCCTTCTTCCTGACAATCGTCCGTCGCCCCCGGCTGGGCGCCCCCACCCCGCCTCCGGCAAGCGTCGACTGAGCCGATGCGCCGGCCCCTCGTCCTCGCATACCACGGACTCGGCCGTGTGTCCCGCAGCCTCGACCCCCACAACCTGATGGTGCCGCGCGAGAGCTTCGTCGCCCAGGTCGAGCGCCTGCGTGCTCGTGGCTACGGGTTCGTGACGCTGTCGGAGTTCGCGCGCAGGCTGGTCGAGAGCGGCCTGCCCGAGGGCGTCTGCGCGCTCACGTTCGACGACGGGAGCGTCGACGGGGTCGACGTCCTCCCGGACACGCTCGAGGCGCTCGGCGTCCCCGCAACCGTGTTCGTCTGCCCAGGGCTGCTCGGCCGCCCGCATCCTTTCCTCGCTCCGGAGGCGGGCATACGGCTGATGGACGCCGCCGAGATCAAGCAGATCGCAGCACTGCCGCTCTTCGAGATCGGCTCGCACACGCTCACCCACGCGGATCTATCGTCCGCCGGGCCCGAGCAGGCCTACGACGAGATGGCTTCGTCGAAGTCAGCACTCGAAGAGCTGATCAGCCAAACGGTCCAGACGTTCGCCTACCCGGGTTGCGCCTACTCGTCCGCCTGCCCGGAGGCCGCGGAGCGAGCCGGGTACCTGGCCGCGGTCACGTGCGGCGCGCGCGGCGATTGGCGGCCCTTCGAACTGCGCCGCGAGAGCGTCGACTCGTTGGACGGCCGCGTGAGCTTCGCGCTCAAGTCGCGCGGGCTCTTCCACCCGCTGGCGGCATCGCCGCCCGGGCAGCTCGCACGCCGCATCGCGCGCCCGTTCCGCCACGGGCCCGCTCGCAGCTCAGCGGCGGAGCGTCCAGACCCCTAGCCGGTCGAGCAACGCCTTCAGGCGCCGCTCTGCCACGAAGCGTCGCCGCCCGCCGTACACGAGCGGATAGAGGAGCTTGCGCACAGAGCTCAGCTCCGATGCGCGACGGTGCCGCCGCAGCTCCCCGAAGAGCCTCGGATGGTCGCTCTGCAACTTCGCGTAGAGCGCCCGATGTTCACGCTTGGCCCGACTCAGCATCCGCCCGGCGTGCACCCGACGGCGGTACGTGAGCACGCCGGGGCCCGCGTGGATCCCTTGCTCCCCGCGCTCGGCCAGCGTCATCCAGAGATCCCAGTCCTCGTACCCGGCGCCGATCATGCGCCAGCCTCCGACCTCCTCGAGGACGGAACGGCGGAAGAGCGACGTGACCGGGTACTCGTTGGTGTACGCGATCCTGAACGGGTCCAGCTGTGGAGGCACGGCGCGGACGAGGTTGCTTGCACCGAGCTCCTCGTAATCGCCGAAGCAGACGGCCGCGCCCGGGTGGCCGTCGAGCCTGTCGGCCATGCGCGCCAGGGCGCCGGGAACGGCGAGGTCGTCCGAGTCGAGAGGAAAGACGTAGGGGGCGGCTGTCGCGCGTAAGCCGGTGTTGCGCGACTCGGCGAGACCGCGGTTCTGCTCGTGTCGGACTATCCGGATCCCGTCGGCCTCGAGCCGGTCGAGGACGGCCAGGGTCTCGCCCGTGGTGGAGCAGTCGTCCACGACCACCAGCTCGACAGGTTCCAGCTCCTCGATGGACGCGACCGCCTCGGCCAGCAGAGGCCCGTCCTCGAAGCACGGCACGATGACGCTAACGCGCGCCACAGCGTCAGCCTCCGAGCGCATCGCGGCGAGCCGCCGGAAGACGTGCCAGGAGTGCGCGTGCGCGTTCCGGGTCGCGGTTCTGGGCGAGCGGCTCGGCGAGGGCGGAGGTGATCACGCGGACCAGAAGCGCGTAGCCCAGTCGGCGCAGCTCGGCGCGCCACTCGTCGCCGAGCGCCCGAATGGACGCCTCGAAGAGAAGGTCGCGGTCCTCGTCCCGCTCCAGATCGGCCCAGAGGGTCATCAGGTCGTACCCCAGCGGGCGCTTCGCCGCCAGTTCCCAATCCACGATCCATGGATCGCCGCCCTCGATGAGCACGTGCTTGCTGTTGAACTCGCCGTGGCTGGTCACGCGTGGGAGCGACGTCGCCTCGAGAACGCGGCGCGCGCGGACGGCGTCGGCGGTCGGGAGCGGCGAGCGGAGCGTGCGCAGTCGCCGGCGAAACGCGGCCGGGCGGCTCTCGACTCCGAGGGCCGCAGGAAGATCGGGGAGCTCCATGCCACCCAGCGCCTGGGCAGCCTCGACGACGCGGTCGACGACGGCCTGGCCGCGCAAGGGTTCCGCTCTCAGGGCGCGCTCAACTCGCCAGAGCCCGCCGACGGCGAGGAGCGGCGGGGCCCGCAGCGGCCCTTCGGTCCCGATCGCTGTTCGCGCGGCGGCCTCGTAGGCGACGAGCGCCGCGTGCGCCGGCGCAGTGCTATACCACGCGAACAGAGCTTCGCCGGGCGCGGCGAGCCAGAGGTACGTCTTCGGCGGGTCCGGCTCGACCCGCACGACGGCGGCATCGCGCGATGCGAGCTCGTCCTCGAGGTCGTGCGGGCAGTCGGGAGGAAGGGCTGTCAAAGGCGGAGCCTGCACGTCACGCGCACCGAAGAGCCTAGCGACGTCCCCGGAGACGCATCCGCGCGGCGAGCGCCAGTTGGACAGTTCGCCCGCGCAGGGTTGGTGCGGCAAGCGTGACCAGGTAGCGCTCCACCTGCTCGCCACCGAGCTGTGCTTTGTACGACGCATCGCCCGGGCCGAGGTCGAAGCGTTTCAGACCGCGCTCGATCGCGTCCCGGATCAGGTCGAGCTCGAGCACAATCCCCGGGCTGAGCCGTTCCGCGCTCACGTCCATCCCGGTGTTGTAGAAGTGAACGGTGTCGCCCAGCTCGAGGTGGATGGAGACGGCGATCGTGCGGCCGTCGAGCTCGAGCTCCCACACCCGACGCCATGGCGAGTCGCCGCGGAGCAAGCCGAGCAGGCGTGTTAGCCGCTCGTCGATCATCGCGTGCTGTTCGCCCTTGCTCGCCGCGCGCTCGGCGTGCAAGCGGACGAAGGTTTCCAGCGCTGCCGGCAGGTCGACGGCCTCGACGAGCGCTCCGCCGGCCCGCTCGAAGCCGCGAAGCTTCCGCCTCAAGGTCTGCCGGGTGGAGCTTGACCGTTGGGCGAGATACGCCTCGAAGGAGTCGGGCAACGCGAGCACGCGGAAGATCGTCGGCTGGCGGTTGGACCGCCCGAGCAGAGCTGCGATATCCGCGCTCAGCCCTTCTGCACTCAGCGCCGCGCAGCCGGACGGTGCCGTCTGCACCCAGCTCGCCAGACCGCTCCAGATGGCCGATGAACGATCGGCGTCGTAGAGGAGGCCCCGATACGTCGAAACGGGACGGCCGGCGAAATACCAGCGCCCGCCCGTCGCGTGCTCGATCAGTCCGAGCGCGACCGGGCCGTCCCCCTCTAGCGCCCGCAGCACGGAGATGCGCGTCGGTGCATAGGCGTTCACCCACGCGGCGAGCCAGTCGAACGTCACGAAGGGCTCGGGGTCCGCACGTGCTTCAAGCGCGCGCCACTCGTCCTCGAAGCTCTGAAGCGCATGGGGCTCGACCGGTACGAGCTCGAACCGGAGCGCGCTCGACTGCATCACGCCGAGTCTACTTCCGGGCGGTTTGACTAGCGTACTCGGTCGTGCCGAGTGCAACAGACCCGGACGCGATCGTCGATCGAGAGCGCGAGATCCGCGATCGCGAGGCCAGGGCATACGACCGGCACCGCGCTCAAGACACCTACCATCGCACCGTCGAGGACGCGTGCGTTTTCTCGCAGCTCGACCTTCGGCCGGAGCACACTGTCGTCGACGCGGGGTGTGGCACAGGCACGCACCTGGAAGCGCTGCTCGATCGGGCCGCCGGCGTGATCGGCGCCGACCACTCCCAGGCGAGCCTCGACGTCGCGCGAGAGCGTGTGCCCACGGAGAAGCGCGAGCGGCTGACGCTCGTCGCGGCTGACCTGCGCGCAATGCCCCTCGAGGACGCGACAGCCGATCGGGTCATGTGCTTCGAGGTGATCCAGCACGTGCCGACCGACGAGCACCGGCGGCAGGCCTTGCGTGAGCTGCACAGGATCCTGAAGCCCGGAGGCGTGCTCGTCGTCTCCTGTTACCGCTGGCGCGGGCACATTCGACGGCAGAAGGAAGGCTTCTTCGAGAATGGGCTCTACCGGTACGCGTTCACCGCCTCCGAGCTCGGCGATTTGCTGCAAAGCGCCCGCTTCGCGGACGTCCTGGTCGGGGGCGCGGTGATACTCCCGGCGCTCTCACAGAGCCTCCGGGTCGGCGTCGAAGCTCAGCTGCGGCTCGCCTTCACTCCCCTCGGCCGGCACCTGAGCCACTACGCCGTCGCGCGCGGGCGCCGTCCCGCCTAGGGCCGCTCCCGCAGGGCCGGGAAAAGGATCACGTCCCGGATGTTGTCGCGCCCGGCGAGCACCATCGCGAGCCGGTCGATCCCGAGCCCGAGCCCTCCAGTGGGCGGCATTCCGTATTCGAGCGCCTCGACGTAGTCCGGATCGCCCTGCTGGCCGGCCGGGTCGGCCGCCTGCTCGGCGAAGCGCTTCGCCTGCTCCTCGGGGTCGTTGATCTCCGTGAACGCGTTTCCGAGCTCCATGCCGCCGACGAAGAACTCGAAGCGCTCGACGATCGACGGGTCAACGTCGGTCGGCCTCGCGAAGGGAGAGAGCTCCACCGGGTAGTCGTGGAGGATGGTCGGCTCGACCAGCTCGGGCTCGACGAAATGGCTGAGCGCGTGGTCGACGAGGCCGCTCCACGTGTCGTTCGCGCTCGTGTCGACTCCTCGTTCCTCGAGGCGCTTGCGAAGGTCGTCCGCATCACGCGTCCAGAGCTCCTTCTCCTCGAGTGCGTCGACGAGCTTGACCCGCTTCCACGGCGCCTTGAGGTCGACGTCGTGCCCGCGGAAGGTGACCTTCGTCGTCCCGAGCGTCGCCTGGGCGACGGTCTCAACCAGCTCCTCGATCCTGGCCATCGTGTCGTTGTAGTCCGCATACGCCTCGTACCACTCGACCATCGTGAACTCGGGTGCGTGCTTGTAGGAGACGCTCTCGTTGCGGAAATCGCGGCCCAGCTCGTAGACGCGCTCGAGCCCGCCGACGATCAGGCGCTTGAGGTAGAGCTCGGTCGCGATGCGGAGGTAGAGGTCGGCGTCGAGCTCGTTCGAATGCGTCACGAACGGATCGGCGAGCGCGCCGCCGTAGCGGGGCTGGAGCACCGGCGTCTCGACCTCGAGGAAGCCGTGCTCGTCGAGGTAGCGGCGGATTGCCGCAACCATGCGGGCGCGCAGCTCGACGTCGGCGCGCAACTCGTCGTTCATCAGCAGGTCGAGGTAGCGCCGGCGGTAGCGGGCCTCGGTGTCGCTCAGGCCGTGGAAGGTGTCCGGCAGCGGCCGGCGGATCTTGGCGAGCAGCTCGAGCTCGGTAACGGCGAGCGAGGGCTCACCGCGCTTCGTCTTCGAGGGGATCCCGGTCGCGCCCACGATGTCCCCGAGATCGAGATTGACGGGTCCCGCGCGATCTTCCGACACGAGCAGCTGGATCTTCCCGGAGCGATCGACGAGGTCGAGGAAGACGAGCTTCCCCATGTCCCGGCGAGCCATGACCCGGCCAGCGACGCGACGGGGCTCCCCCGCCTCCTCCCCGGGCTCGACCTTCTCGGCCTCGACCCGGACGGCCGAGATCTCCTCCCGGTCAGGAAATCGTTTCGCCAAAGCCATTAGCGCGCGAGTCTATTCGGCGCTTCAGCCCCAGATCAGCCAGCCGACAAACAGGCCGGCGCCAAAGAGCAAGGCTCCGATAACCATCCCGAACCAAAGGTCGGTGTGATGCACGATCGGCTGCCACCACGGTGGCCGGCCTCCGATGGAAATTCGGCCCGACCTCCGTAGCCGTAGCGTCGGGCTTTGACCGCGCGGAGGAAACTCGAGCCCTGGAATCGGCGGCAACATTTCGGTTGGCTGGCTCGGTTCTTCGCGGGCTGAGATCGGACGCCCCTTGCCGGAGAGGAAGCTGATCACTTCGTTGCGGATCTTCTCGGCGTCGGCGCCGAAGTCGAGCAGGATCCAGGCCGCGACGCCCTCGTTCTCGCGCACGAGCCCGAGCAGGATGTGCTCCGTGCCGATGTGGTTGTGGCCCAGCGAGAGCGCCTCGCGCAAGGCGAGGTCGAGTACCTTCTTCGCACGCGGCGTGAACGGGATCTGACCGGTCGTCACCTCGTCGCCCTGGCCGACGATGCGGGCGATCTGCGCACGAACCTCCTCGAGGGTGATGTCGAGCGACTCCAGGGCGCGCGCCGCCAGGCCTTTCTCCTCGCGGAGCAGCCCGAGGAGGATGTGCTCCGTGCCGATGTAGTTGTGCTTGAGTCCGTGGGCTTCGTCCTGGGCGACGACGACGGCCTGCCTGGCGCCTTCGGTGAAGCGCTCGAACACGGAACGAGCCTAGCGGCTCGTTACGCGGCCTTGATGTCCATGATCTTGTGCTTCGTCCCGGTCCGGAAATCGTTTCGGTAAGGCCGTAGCGCGCGAGTCTAAGTGTCGCTAGCTCGTGAGATGAGCGCGCGCATGCCTCCACCGAGCCCGAGGAAAACTGTGTACGACAAGAGGTTCGCGAAAACCAACGCGATCGCCCACCCCCAAGCCTCATCCTGCTTGCTGAGCGTCGCCCATATCCCGCCGATCAGGACTCCTCCGATAGACCCGAGCCCGAGCAACTCGCGGAATCGACCGATTCCGACTGCAGCACCGAGACCGAAACCAGTCACGGCGCCGGCGCCGCCGAAGAGCATGAGCGGAACAAACGTGTCCAACGAGGTTGATTGTTACCGAGCCGTGCCCCCGCCGCGGAGGTGGGCTTTGCCCGCCTCCGCCCACAACGGCAAGTCCTCTAGATCCCGAAGAAAGTCGTCATGGTCGCGCGCAGCGCGGCCGGACTTTCTTCGGCTACTAGGCGGCTTTGATGTCGAGGATCTTGTATTTCAGGGCTTTGCCGCGCGGAGTGGTGACCTCAACCGTCTCGCCCTTCTTCTTGCCGATGATCGCCTTGCCGACCGGCGACTCGTTCGAGAGCTTGTGCTCGGCCGGATTTGCTTCGGCGGAGCCGACGATGTGGTACTCGACCGTCTCCTTCGCGGACACGTCCCGGAGCTTCACGTGCGAGCCGACCGAAACGACGTCCTTGGCGACGTCCTTCTTCGTGATCACCCGCGCATGCGCCATCCGCTCCTCGAGGACCGCGATGCGGTGCTCGAGCAGCGCCTGGTCGTTCTTGGCGTCGTCGTACTCGGCGTTCTCGGCGATGTCCCCGAACTGGCGCGCGACGCGGATACGCTCGGCAACCTCGCGCCGCTTGTCGTTCGAGAGATGCTCGATCTCCTCCCTGAGCTTCTTGTAGCCCTCAGGAGTGAGGATCACTTCCTTCACTTCACTGCCTCCTCAGAAGAAAAAACGCGCGGCGCAAGGGCGCCGTCGCGGGCGTGCATAGTACCTATGACAATGGACGACGTCAAACTCCTCTCTCGAGGCTACGATTCGCCGTCTGTGCAGGTAGATCTTCGCGAATCCTGGCGGATCGGGCCTGTCGAGATCCCGACCCGGCTCGTCCTGGCGCCGATGGCGGGCGTCAGCGTGCAGGCGTTTCGCCGTCAGGGCCGCCGGTTCGGCGCGGGGCTCGTCTGTTCGGAGATGGTGAGCTGCGCGGGACTTTCGCACGGGAACGAGAAGACCCTCGGCTACCTGCGGATCGCCGCCGACGAGCACCCACTGGCGGTTCAGATCTTCGGCGGAGAGCCGGGCATCATGGCCGAGGCGGCACGGATGGTCGAGGACGCTGGCGCCGACCTCGTCGATATCAACTTCGGCTGCCCGGTGAGAAAGGTGACGAAGACCGGCGCGGGGGCCACGTGCCTCGACGAGCCGGACCGCGCCTGCCGCATCGTGGAGGCGGTCGCGGAGGCGATCTCGATTCCCGTCTCGGTGAAGATGCGCCGCGGGATCCTGAACGGTTCCCGCACCTGCCTCGATGTGGGGCCCCGGCTCGTCGAAGCAGGCGCGGCGACCCTCACCCTGCACCCGCGCTCGGCGCGCCAGATGTACACCGGCGAGGCGGACCACTCGCTCACGGCCGAGCTCGTCGAGCTCGTGGACGTCCCCGTGATCGCTTCGGGCGACATCGTCTCGCGCGCGCGAGCTCAGACCGTCCTCGCCACCACCGGCGCGGCGGCGGTCATGGTCGGCCGCGCGGCGCAGGGAAACCCCTGGGCGCTGCGCCAGATCATGGGTGACGACGTCGAGCCGAGCCGCGAGGAGGTCGCAGCCGAGCTGATCCTCTTCATCCGCGAGACCGCCCGGGAGCTCGGCGAGCAGCGGGCGACCGGGTTCCTGAAGAAGTTCTACGGCTGGTACCTGGGCCGCGGCCGCTTCCCCCGCCCCTTCAAGCAGGAGCTCGTCCAGCTGGACTCGCTGGCGGCGGTCGAGCAGCGGCTCCTGGCGGCAGCGCCGGGAGCCCGCTTCGTCCTCGAGCGGCTCGAGGACGAGCTGCCGCAGGGCGACGAGGTGCTGCTCGACCTGCCCATCTCGGTCTACGGCGGAGGTTGAGGTGCCCAGGCCGGTCTACTGGAAGCCGCGCTACCCGACGCGCGTCATGCGCGAGCGCGCCTTCGCGAAGCGTCAGCTCGCGCAGGAGGAAGCGATTCGAAACGCCCGCGGGACCTCCCCACTCGCGCGCCTGCGCGACTGGCTTCGACGCTAGGAGTTGAGGGCCCAGATCAGGCGAAGGCCCTCGAGCGTGAGGTCGGGGTCGACGCGCTCGATCGTTCTCGCGTGTGGAGCGACGATCTCGGCCAGGCCCCCGGTCGCGATCGCCCGCGCCTCGGTGCCAAGCTCGCCGCGGATCTCCTCGACGATCCGGTCGACCTGTCCCGCGAACCCGTAGACGAGCCCGGACTGGAGACTGTGCACGGTCGTCTTGCCGATCACTGTGGGCGGCTCCGTGAAATCGACGCGCATCAGGCGTGCCGCGCGGGCGAAAAGCGCGTCCATCGAGATCTCGATCCCCGGAGCGAGCACCCCGCCGACGTACTCGCCCTCGGCGGAGACGACGTCGAAGTTCGTCGAGGTTCCGAAGTCGACGACGATGCACGGTGCGCCGTAACGCTCCTTCGCGGCAACCGCGTTGACGACCCGGTCAGGGCCGACCTCGCGCGGGTCGTCGTACCTCACTGGCATGCCGGTCTTTGCGCCCGGGCCGACGACAAGGATGGGTGCGGCGGCCCAGCGCTCGGCGAAGAGCTCGAACTCGCGGACCAGCGCCGGCACTGTCGAGGACAGGCAGATCCCGTCCACCAACTCCAGT
>DATHDS010000031.1:0-2124 GCA_035318925.1 Gaiellaceae bacterium | reverse complement strand
TGCGAGCGCGGGCAACATGGCGCAGGGTGTCGCATGGAACGCGCGACGCCTGGGCGTTCCCTGCACCGTCGTCGTGCCGGAGGGTGCACCGGCGACAAAGCTCGCCGCGGTCGAGCGACTCGGCGCGCGCATCCTCGCGGTCCCGCACGACGAGTGGTTCGAGACGTTCCGGACCCGCCGGCGCGACGGCCTCGAGGGGCTTTTCGTGCACGCGTTCAGCGACGACGCGGTCATGGCCGGCAACGGCACGATCGGGCTCGAGATCCTCGAGGACCTGCCCGATGTGGAGGCCGTGGTCATCCCGTACGGAGGCGGCGGCCTCACCTGCGGCATCGCCTCGGCGCTGCGCGCGCTCGCGCCGGACTGCAAGGTGTATGCCTGCGAAGTTGTGACCGGGGCGCCGCTTGCCGCCTCGCTTGCCGCGGGAGAGCCGACGAGGGTCGATTACGAGCAAAGCTTCGTCGACGGAATCGGCTCGCCCGAGGTGTTCCCCGAGATGTTCGAGCTGACCCGGGAGCTCGTCGACGGCTCGCTCGTCGCCGGCGTCGACGAGATCGCCGCGGCCGTGCGCCTGCTCGCCGAGCGAGCGCGGGTTGTCGCCGAGGGCGCGGGCGCCACGCCGGTCGCTGCCGCACTGGCCGGCAAGGCCGGCGGCGGGAAGGTCGTCTGCGTCGTCTCGGGAGGCAATATCGACGCGTCCAAGCTGGCCGCGATTCTCACGGGGGACCTCTAGCCCTTTTCGCGCCGAGGTGCTACAAACGGCAAGGCGGAAGGGAGAGGAGCGATGAACTCGTCAGCTCGGCTCGGGCGTCTCGGGGCATGCATCCTCACCGCGCTGCTCGTTGGCGCGCTCGCCGTCTTGACGTCGGTCGGCGACGCCGGCGCGGCAGGCCTCGGCCCGGCCCGGGGAAAGACCAGTCCGCTCGAGCAGATGGATCCGGCAGTCTCCTTCGACGGCACGAACTACTTCGTCCTCTGGGACCAGTTCGACCCGAACCTCAAGAAAGCCGGCATCTTCGCCACGCGGGTGCGCTCGGACGGAACGGTGCTCGACCCGGACGGGATCGAGATCGTGGACGTCTTCCAGGGCTCACCGACGCTCGCGTTCGACGGCACGAATTACCTCGTCATCTGGACGGAGGGCCGCTCCGAGGGCGCCGGCTTCAACATCTGGGGTGCGCGGGTCAGCCCTGACGGCGTCGTCCTCGATCCGGGCGGATTCCCGATTTCGACGGCGGCCGGCGCGCAAACTTCGACTGCCCTCGCCTTCGACGGCACGAACTTCATGGTCGTCTGGGACGACGGGCGGCCGGGCTACCCCGACTCCGACATCTACGGCGCTCGGGTCAGCCCTGCCGGCGTCGTCCTCGACCCTGATGGGATCCCGATCTCGACGGCGCCGAGCAGCCAGGTACAGCCCGGACTCGCGTTCGACGGCACGAATTACCTCGTAACTTGGCACGACTGGCGCTCGGGCACGGCGGACATCTACGGAACGCGCTTGAGCCCGGCCGGGACCGTCCTCGATCCCGCCGGGATCCCGATCTCCACGGCGACCGGCGTGCAGTATGCGCCGAAGGTCGCTTTCGACGGCTCGAACTTCCTCGTTGCGTGGACGGACTGGCGATCGGGCTGCTCCGCCGTCTGGGGGGCGCGCGTGAGCCTGGCGGGAACGGTCCTCGACCCTGGCGGGATAACGATCTCGACCGGAACGTGCCGCGGTGGTCCGGTTCTGGCCTTCGACGGCACGAATTACCTCGCGGTCTGGGAGGACTTCCGCTCGGGCCCCGGGGATATCTACGGAGCGCGCGTGAGCCCGGCAGGCACGGTTCTCGACCCCGAGGGGATCGGGATCTCGACCGCGGCCAACAACCAGGTGTCTGCGGCTCTTGCTTTCGACGGCGCGAATTACCTCGCCGTCTGGGAGGACCGGCGCTCGCAGAGCCAGGATCCGGACATCTACGGCACCCGAGTGAGCCCAACCGGAAACGTGCTCGACTCCGACGGGATCCCAATCGCCCCGGGAGGCGGTCCGCCGCCACCGCCTCCGCCGCCGCCTCCACCTCCGCCGCCTCCACCGCCTCCACCTCCTCCGCCGCCGCCGCCTCCGCCGCCGCCGCCGCC
>DATHDS010000030.1:0-141647 GCA_035318925.1 Gaiellaceae bacterium | reverse complement strand
GGTGGAGGAGGTGGTGGCGGGGGTGGTGGCGGAGGAGGTGGAGGAGGTGGTGGCGGAGGAGGTGGAGGAGGCGGCGGCGGCGGCGGCCCGGTCTCCGGCACCTTGTCGTAGAACTCGTCTTGCTGCGGGTTACCGCTGATCAGGACCCGGCCGTCGGTCCACGACACATGGAAGAAGCCACCGACCGCATGGCTTCGCTCGTAGTCGCCCGCGTAGCAGGGCTGGACGCTCGGATCGGGCTGGAGCGGCAGCGGGCTTGTGGCGTCGCTGATCGCCGCGTCGGGCTGCCACGTGGCTCCGTTGTCCGAGGACAACCGTCCCCAGCGCTCGTAGCTCGACCCACTCGTGTTACGGGCGTCGTACCAGCTGGCGAAGACCTGGCCGGCGGCGCTGACCGACAGCGAGGGCATCCATTGCGAGCGTGTGCTCGCGTCCGTGTTGAGGCGGAGAGGCGCGCTCCAGCTCGAGCCATTGTTGATCGAGCGGGTGTAGTAGATGTCGCCGTAGTCCGCGCCCGGGCCGTGCTGGGCGTAGACGTAGTGGATGACGCCACTCGGGCCTGCGCCGATGTCGCCCCAGCCCATGTGCCGCCAGTAGCTGGGGAACATCGCGGCGAAATAGCCGCACGTCGACTGGCCCGGGCCGGGGAACGCCGCGCCGGTCGTCGTGCTCGTCCAGGTCGTACCGCCGTCGGTCGAGCGGTAGATGATGTTCGTCCGGTTCCCGAGGCCACCGCCGCCCTCGTCCATGCTGGCGATGAAGACCGTCCCATCAGGGCCGGTCGTGATCTGGACGTCGCGGACGAAGGTCGAGGTGACGTTGACTGGCAAGCTCCAGGTTGTGCCCCCATCATCGGAGTGGGTGACACGGATCTGCTGGCTCTGGCCGTAGTCGTTCCAGGAGACGTAGATGCGGCCGTAGTGCGGGCTGGCCGGGCTGTTGTCGGCCCAGCCCGACTCGCGGTCGTCCCCGGTCCCGCTGTGGGCGCAGGGACCGGTCGACCACGTGGAGCCGTCGAGAGACGTCCAGACTCCAAGGCCTTGCCCGCCGCAGCCGGAGGCGAGAAAGACCGCGACCCACTTGGAGTGCGCCTGGTCGTAGACGACCACCGGGTCGCCGAAGCCCGTGCCGTGGCCGCTACAGAATGGGCGCGAGTTGAGGCTCGCCCAGGTTGCGCCGCCATTGAGCGAGTAGGACCCGCCCGAGTAGCAACTCGGTGCGGTCCGCGAGTCGTTGTAGGCCATGACGACGGTGGTGCCGTTTGACCACGTCTGGCTCTCGGACTGCGTCACATGCGGGTACACGCCCTCGCCTCCGCCGACGACGTCGACGTCGACCCCGCCATAGTTGGCCGGAGCCGATGAAATGAGGGGAAGGGACGAGAAGGGCGTGTCGAGACTCGGACCGGACGCCGAGGAGCGGCCACAGGCCGCGAGCACCTGGGCTGCGTGGGCGTTTACCTGCTTCTCGAGGCCGAGCCTTTGGATCGAGGCGCAGGAATACGTCTGCTCGCGACTCGCGCTTGCGCTCGAGTAGGAGGCGGGGACAGCCACCACCAGCGCAAGCGTTGCTGCAAGGAGGTAGCGCATGAGGCGCTCCTTTCTAAGAGCTTCTTTGGCCGAGAGAGCGGGCGCGGCCGTGGCGGATACATCGGCTCGAAGAGCAGCGGAGCCGCGGCGCGGCTGTCCAGAGCCGAAGATCTTTCCTTGAGCCCTTTCGGGCGTGAGGGTCACGAACCTGGCTCGCCTTCCTCGACTGACGGCAGCGGGGATCGTAAACGATCAGGCGTGGCCGTGAGCCTCGAATTTCGTGCCGGCGGTGAACTAGGCGACGAGCTTGGTCAGGTCTGCCTGCACCGCTGCGAACGCTTCCACGACCTCGGCGTCGAACTGGGTCCCGGCGCAGCGAAAGAGCTCCCGCATGGCCTCCTCGCGCGTGAGCGCCGTGGCGTACGGCCGGTTGGAGGTCATGGCGTCGAAGGCGTCGCAGACGGAGATGATCCGCGCTCCAAGAGGGATGTCGACTCCGGCGAGCCGGTCGGGGTAGCCCATTCCGTCCCACCGCTCGTGCGTCGAGCGGACGATCGTCGCGGCCTCAGCGAGCACGGGCGCCGAGCCGAGGATTCGCTCGCCGATCACCGTGTGGCGCCGGACGAATGCCCACTCGTCCTCCGCCAGCGGGCCGGGCTTGCCCAGGATCTCCTCCGGGATCGCCAGCTTGCCGACGTCGTGCAGCTCGGCCGCCTGCCTGATCGCCGCCAGCTGCGGCTCGGGCACGTGCAGCCTGCGGCCGACCGCTTCCGCGAGGTCCGCGACGTCCGCCAGGTGATGAGCGAGCGCCGAGTCCCGCTCCTCGAGGACACTGATGAGCACGTCGATGCTCTGGCGGTCCGTGCCCGGATGGTTCCGCTGCTTGTCGGCGTACATCCGGTCGTCTGCGATCCGGAGGGCCTCGGTCAGATCCTCGGCTTCTGAGGGGATGAGGACGGCGCCGTAGGAGCAGGTGACGGAAAAGCCTTCGCCCTCCGCCGTCAATGCGGCGGTCGAGCGTTCGATGAGGGCGCCGGGACCGGCGTCGTCCGTGGTCGCGAGGACACAGAACTCGTCCCCGCCGAGCCTGTATGCGCGCCCATGCTCCTCGGGCGTCAGAGCCAGCCTTCTGGCCACTCGTGCAAGCATCGCATCGCCTGCGGAATGGCCGAACGCGTCGTTGTACGCTTTGAAGCCGTCGAGGTCGAACACGATGAGGACGAGCGCCGCGGAGCCGTCGGTGAGAAGCTCCTCGAGGTCGGAGACGAACCTGCGCCTGTTGCCGAGCCCCGTGAGAGCGTCGGTGAGCGATTCCTCACGGGTGTACTCGAGAAGCCGAACGCGTTCCCGGAAGGTGAGGACTGCGCGCACGATCACCATTCCGATAGCGGCCGAGGCTAGAACGATGGCGACGACGTTCACGCGCACGAAGTGGTCGTAGACGAGGAGCGTGAGGCTGACGAGCGCAAAGAACGTGGGGAGGGTGAGCGTCTTCCAGCTCTCGCTGCGGACGTCCCGGAGCCTCGTCACTGGCTGCCAGGCCGCGCACGCGATCAGCACGAGCGCAGCAGGCCAACCGGCGTCGAGGATGCCGCCCTCGACGTAGCGGCCCTCGGCGGTCTGATAGAGGTACGCGGTGTCGGCGATCGCGAACACGCCGTAGCCGGCGGCGACGAACGCCCACGTGCGGTCGAAGCGCCAGCCCGTCAGCGCGAACATCGCGACCACGAGCGAGAGCAGCAGAAGGTCGGCGAGCGGGTAGGCGAGGTTCGTCGCGACGACGAGCGCGCTCCCTCCGGTTGTGCTCAGCACCTTGTCGAAGACGACGGCGGCGCCGAGGGCCCCGACAGCGAGCGCGGCAATCACCCCATCGAGCCAGAGATTGCCCTGGAACCTGCGCATCCGCCCTCGGAGCAACAGCGCTAGCGCCACGTAGCTGACCGGGTAGAAGGCGAGGTAGAAGAGGTCGGCGACGGACGGGATCGGAACGTTCTCCAGGCCCGACAGGAAGAAGTAGTAGTAGAGGTCGCCGGTCGTCCAGAGGAGGAGCGCTGCGCTCAGGAGCAGCCAGGGAAGCCGTTCGACGCGAACGAGCATCGCCCGGGCCAGGCAACAGGCACCGGCCGCCACCAGCAGGCCGTTGTAGATCCAGTTGTTGAAGAGACGATCGATGCTCCCCTGCGTCCCGAGGAGGGCTTCGAGGGCGTACGCGCCGACGACCACGAGCAGGGCTGCGCAGACCAGTCGGCCTATGCGTAGGTTGACCCCAGCGGGGGCGTTCTGCCGATCTCGGTTAAACCGCAAGAGCTGCCCTCCGATGGGATCTGACGCTTGACCGAAGTATCGGGCGCGGCAGACGCACCGGCGTCCCTCGTTTTGGGGATTCGATCCCTCGTTTGAGTTCCCCCTCTTCAGGGATGTCCGGGAAACCCTGGCGACCGATCCAGATTCGGATCGCAGATCGCCATGAACCGCCTTCTTGTAGTGACTTTGATATTTGCCGTTACAGCGCCTTTGGCGTTTGCCAGCGCGACCCTCGGGGCAGATGATCCGGAAATCGCTGCCGGAAACCCTGAGATCGCCGCGCTCCAAGTCGGACTTCTTGGGCAAGGCCTGTACACCGGCACGGTCGACGGCGTGCTCGGCCCGGTAACCAAGAAAGCTTTGCGCAGGCTCCAGAAACGTGCGGGCCTGGTGGCGAACGGTGTTCCGAATCAACGCACGCGCAAGGCACTAGGCGACTATGGACGGCGCTCCCCGCTCGGCGCCCGCCCGCTCAGCCTCGGCGCCAAAGGCTGGGATGTGGCCGCGCTGCAATTCGCACTCGCCTGGCATGGATTTCCTTCGTCGACCTTCGACGGAGTCCTCGGCTCGCACACCGATGCGGCTCTCCGCAGCTTCCAGGCTTGGGCCGGAATCAAACCCAAAGGCCTAGCCGGACCTTCGACGGTGGCGGCCTTGCGCGCACCACCGCCCCGATCTCCGCTCAAGCTTGCCCGCCCCCTCCCGGGGCCAATCGGAGACGGATTCGGGCCGCGCGGCGCACGGTTCCACGCAGGTGTCGACTTTCCGGCCGCGATGGGGACCGCGATCGCAGCCGCGGCCGCGGGGCGGGTCGTGTTCGCCGGCCCGAGTGGCAGCGGCTGGGGCAAGCTGGTCGAGGTCGCTCACGGCCGTGGGGTCCGAACGAGGTACGCGCACCTCTCTCGGATCGACGTTCATGTCGGTGACCGCGTCGCTGGCGGCTCCACGGTCGGCCGCGTCGGTGCGACGGGAGAGGCGACCGGCCCGCACCTCCACTTCGAGGTGCTCGTCCGCGGAGCGAATGTCGATCCGCTGGCAGCCCTGTAGGAGGCCGCGCCGGGGCCAGGACACCGCCTGACCCCGGAGAAACGCCGGGGCTCTAGGAGCCCGGACCCGGCGGGGGGCCTTCTTCGACGTACGTTGCACGCCGCCGGCCGCCCACGCCACCCCACGACGACCAGAAGATGATCGAGAGTACGAGGCCGACGATCCCGACGACCATCAGGATGACCCCGATGGCGTTGACGTCGAGGCCTGCCACGTGGCCGGTCACTCCCCAGACGAGGATTGCACCGCCTGCGATCAGAGCGAGACTTGCTCCAATTCCCATCGAACCTCCTTTGTTTGTCTGCTACTACCCCCGGCGAGCCCGTCGCTAACTACGGCATTGCATCGATGCGTTGAGTAGGCTCGGTCCCAGTGCGCAGGGGAGCAATTGTCCGGGTCGTCACGATCGGTCTTCTGGCTGCTGCGGTGGCCACCGCAGTCGCGCTCTTCATCCCGTGGCTGCCCGCTGACGAGTCGAAGGAAGGCGGTCGGATCGACTTCGTCTTCTGGTTCGTGGTCGCGATCTGCATCTCGGTCTTCGGGGTCGTCGCGGCGGTCACGATCTACTCGGTCGTCAACTTCCGTGTTCGCCCGGACGACGACTCCGACGGGCCGCCGATCCACGGGCACACGGGGCTCGAGATCGCCTGGACGGCGATCCCGACGGTGCTCGTGACGGTGATCGCGATCCTCAGCGCCGTCGCGCTCGCGGAGAACGGGAGGCTGAAGTCGAACCGCCTGGTGGTCGACGTGACCGCGCAGCAGTTCGCCTGGCACTTCAAGTACCCGCAGTACGGCGGCTTTCAGTCGGATCAGCTCCGGCTCGTCGAAGGCCGTCAGGTCGAGCTTCGCCTGCGGTCGCTCGACGTCATCCACTCCTTCTGGGTCCCCGAGTTCAGGCAGAAGCAGGACGCCGTGCCCGGGATCGTCACCCACCTCGGAATCACGCCGACGAAGGTCGGGACGCGGACGCTCATCTGTACCGAGCTCTGCGGGCTCGGGCATGCCCTCATGCGGGCGCCGGTGATCGTGATGACGGAGGCGCAGTTCGACGAGTGGGCCCGCTCACAACAGCAGGGGAGCGAAGGGACCCCTGGGTAATCTGACCGCCCCTTGACCGAGCTCGCCGAGCAGACGCCGCACGCGCCCCCCAAGCCGCCGCCGACGGGCTGGCGCCGCGTGCTCGCGCCGGGCTGGTTGCGCGTCCCGTGGATGACGGCGCTCTTCTTCGGCATCGGGCTCGGGCTCGTGGTCGGGCTCCGGGCGCTCGCGGGCTGGGACCCCGTTTTCAACTGGCTGATCATCGTCTCGATCGGAGCGCTGATCATGGCTCCGATCGGCTTCCTGGCCGGGATCGGCGCCTTCGACTACTGGGTCAAGTACGCGCTCGGCCGCCCGACGGAGCCCGAGGACCACTCCGGCCACGGCGCCCGCAGCTGGCGCGACTACTTCCGCGTCAACACCGACCACAAGGTGATCGGGATCCAGTACCTCGTGACGACGATCTTCTTCTTCCTCGCCGGCGGCATGATGGCGATGATCTTCCGGGCCGAGCTGGCGAAGCCGGGCGCGCAGTACCTCGATCCGCAGGAGTACAACGGCCTCTTCTCGGTCCACGCCGCGCTGATGATCTTCCTGTTCGTGATCCCGGCCTTCGCGGGCCTTGCGAACTTCGTCATCCCGCTGATGATCGGCGCGCCCGACATGGCGTTCCCACGCTTGAACGCGCTCTCGTACTGGCTGCTGCCGATCGCCGGGATCATGATGCTCTCGAGCCTCGCCGTGCCCGGCGGCGGCTTCGGCGCCGGCTGGACGGGTTACGCGCCGCTCTCGGTGGTAGGCACGGACAGCAACGTCTGGTTCAACATGGGCGTCCAGTGGGCGGGGGCGTCGTCGATCATGACCGCCCTCAACTTCCTGGTCACGATCATCACCATGCGGGCGCCGGGGATGACCTTCTGGCGCATGCCGCTGCTCGTCTGGGCGAACTTCACGACGTCGCTACTCGTCGTGCTCGCCACGCCGTTCATCGCCGGATCGCAGTTCTTCGTCATGTTCGACCGGCTGATGCACACGAACTTCTTCAACTACCACGCCGGCGGCTACGTGCTCGGCTACCAGCACATCTTCTGGTTCTACTCACACCCGGCCGTCTACATCATGATGCTGCCCGGGTTCGGGATCGCCTCCGAGGTGATCTCCGTCATGTCCCGGAAACCGATCTTCGGCTACCGGCTGATGGCGCTCTCGCTCTGCGCGATCCTCGTGCTCGGCTTCTCGGTGTGGGCGCACCACATGTTCGTCTCCGGGATGGCGCCCTGGCTGCGCGTGCCGATGATGATCACGACGCTGCTGATCGCCGTCCCCACGGGCATCAAGGTCTTCTCCTGGCTTGCGACGACGTGGGAAGGTCGGCTGCACTTAACCACGCCCATGTTGTTTGCCCTCGGCTTCGTGTCGATGTTCGTGATCGGCGGGCTCTCGGGGATCATGCTCGGCGCGGTCCCGATCGACATCCACACATCCGACTCGTACTTCATCGTCGCGCACATCCACTACGTGCTGCTCGGTGGCTCGCTGTTCACGATCTTCGCCGGGATCTACTACTGGTTCCCGAAGATGACCGGCCGGATGTACAACGAGCGGCTGGGCAAGCTCCACTTCTGGCTCACGTTCATCGGCTTCAACGCGACGTTCTTCCCGATGCACATCATCGGCGTGGAGGGAATGAACCGCCGCGTCTACGACTACCCGCCGAGGTTCGCGGCGTGGAACATGTTCATCTCGCTCGCCTCGTTCTTCCTCGGCGCATCGTTCATGGTGTTCGTCTACAACATGATCGTCAGCTGGTTGCGAGGGCCGCTCGCCGGCTCGAACCCGTGGCGTTCGATGACGCTCGAGTGGCAGGTCTCGTCGCCGCCGCCGATCTTCAACTTCGACGAGATTCCGCAGATCGTCGGCGGGCCGTACGAGTACGGCGTGGAGGGAGCGCGGCACGCGGTGTTCAACGGCGAGCGGGTCCACGGGGTCGAGGAGGTGCAGAGGACGTGAGTCACGTCTTGGTGGTCGCCAACGAAACGGTCGCCGGGCCGAGCCTGATCGAGGCGCTGAAGCGCCGGGCCGCCGACGGCGCGGATCTGATCACCGTTCTCGCCCCGGTCAGCCATCCGCACACGGCGTACGTCGTCTACGAGGACACGCGGCGCGCGGCGGCCGGCCGGCGCCTCGACCGAACGCTCGACGCCCTCCACGAGGCGGGCATCGCGGCCCACGGGCTCGTGGTCGAGGCCGATCCGGCAGACGCCGTGCGCGACGCGATCGGGATGCTCGAGCCGAAGCCGACGGAGATCATCGTCTCGACGCACCCGAAGGAGCGCTCGGCCTGGTTGAAGCGCAAGGTGATCGACCGCATTCGCGACGCGGCTCAGGGCCTGCCGGTCGAGCACGTCGTCGTCGATCTGAAGGCCGAAGGCGGTGAGGCGAACGTGCTCGTGATCGCGAACGAGACCGTCGTCGGCGACCCGCTGCTCGCGCGCATCCGGGAGCGCGCCGCGCGATCGCCCGCGAGCTTCCTGATCCTCAGCCCGCAGAGCGACCCGAACCGCGCCGAGCATCCCGAGGCCGAGCGCCGCCTGCGAAGGGCCCTCGCGATCCTGCGCGGCGAGGGCATCGACGCGCACGGCCAGGTCTCGCATCCGGACCCGTACACGGCCGCCATGCAGGCGATCCACGACGACCGCACCGACGAGATCATCGTCTCGACCTTCTCGCCCGACCGCTCGCCGTGGCTGCGCAAGAACCTCGTTCAGCGGCTCCACGACGACTCCGGGCTGCCGGTTGAGCACGTCGTCGTCTCCGAGGCCCCGGTGTAGTGGCCCTCCCGGCAATACATGCCGGCTTCTGGCCCGCGATCACGCGGCGCCAGAGCCCACCCTCGCCCTTGTCAAGGCTACTAGCCTTGCCCGCGGTCGAGTGCGGCCTCTGGCTTGGTGCTCGCGACCCAGAAGCTCGGCGGCATCACCGGAAGGGCCACTAGTGACCGTCCACGCCGAAGCTCATCACGGTCCGCCGATCGCGAACCAGAGCTCGCGCGTCGACTCGTCGACGCTCGGGATGCTGCTGTTCATCGCGTCCGAGATCATGCTCTTCGGCTCGTTCTTCACGGCCTATTTCTTCGTCCGGGTCGTCGGCGGCGCTCCCGAGTGGCCGCCGCATCCTTTCCACCTGCCCGTGTTCGTAGCCGGGGTGAACACGCTGATCCTGCTCACATCGAGCTTCACGATGCACTGGTCGCTCCAGGCGATCAAGCGCGGCAACCGCGCCGGCATGCAGGCGGGCCTCGTGTTGACGCTCGCCCTCGGGCTGACCTTCCTGCTCACCCAGGCTCGCGAGTACTCCCGGATCGGATTCGCGCCGCACGACGGGGCCTTCGGCTCGAGCTTCTACGGCCTCACCGGCTTGCACGGAGCCCACGTCTTCGTCGGGCTGACGCTGCTCAGCTTCGCGACCGTGCGCGCGTTCCGCGGTCATTTCACGCCCGAGGACCACCGAGGCGTCGAGATTCCGGGGATCTACTGGCACTTCGTCGACGTAATGTGGATCGTGGTCTACACGACGGTGTACATCCTCTAGCCATGATTAACCCGTTCCGAAGCGAGGAGGAGGCGTATCGATTTCTCCTGGTCACGGTCGGGTATTTCGCTGCGATCGCGATCGCCGCGCTTGCGATCGACAAGTGGGCCGGGCTCGCAGTCTTCGTCCTGCTCACGCTCGCGGGGGTCGTGTACCTGGTCCGCGCGCGCCGCGCCGAGCCTATGAGGCAGACGGTCTCCGCCCGGCGTGGTGGTGAGAACGAGCACCGCATCCTCGTGATCGCGAACGAGACCGTCGGCGGCGGGCTTCTGCGCGAGGAGATTCGCCGCCGCTCGGAGGGCTACGACGAGCACGTGCTGGTCGTCTGCCCCGCGCTCAACACCGCCGTTCGGCACTGGGCGTCCGACGAGGATGGGGCGCGCGCGCAGGCCCAGGAGCGGCTGAACGCGAGCCTCGCCCGCCTCCGCGAGGCCGGGCTGGACGCGAAGGGCGAGGTCGGCGACGCCGAGCCGCTCCAGGCGATGGAGGACGCGGTCCGGCTCTTCGGCCCCGACGAGATCATCATCTCGACCCATCCGGAGGGCCGATCGCACTGGCTCGAGCGAGGGATCGTCGATGCGGCCCGGGAGCGCTTCGCAGTCCCGATCACGCACGTCGTCGTCGACCTCGAGGCCGAGCAGGGAAGCCGCGAGCCGACCCCTTAGAGGCGGCTACTTCTTCTGCTTGATGAACTGAACGAGCGTCTTCGCGTCGGCCTGTGAGACCTGCCCCTTCGCGATCACCGCGCTCATCACCCCAGGCTGGTAGCCGGTGACGATCTGCTTGTCGGGGTCGAGGATCGCCTCGAGCAGGTACTGGTCGTCGGCCTTGACGCTCTGGCCGTTCGTGAGCTTCACGGTCGAGCCGTAGAGACCCTTGAACGTCGGCCCGGTCGACGGCGAGCCGTCCAGCGAGTGACACCCCTGGCAGCCGAGAGACGCGTAGAGGCCCATTCCTCCGCTGCCCGCGACGATGCCGGGACACGCCACCTTGTCCGTCGAAGCGGCGCACTGGGCGACGTAGGCCGAGACGTCGTCGGCATCCTGTCCCTTGACGAGATTCTTGGGCATGCCGCTGACGCTCGTCGGGAAGCGGATCTGGTCGAGGACGACGTTCTGGATCGTGCTCTGCTTGATGCCCTCCGCCTTCGAGCGCTCGAACGCATGGTCGAGGTTCGGGCCGACGTTTCCCTTCGAGGCAGCGTCCTTCAGCGTGTGGCAACTGCCGCAGCGCCCCGTGCTCAGGAAGAGCTTCTTCCCATTGTTCGCATCCCCGCTCTTCGCAACCCCGCCGGTACCGCAGCCGCTCGCGACAAGGACCAGCCCGGCCAGCAGAGCGCCAAACAGGGCGCGCAACGTTACGTAGGCTGGCTGGAGGCGCCGGTCTTGGCGAGCGCCTCGTCGCGGGTCGGGTAGATCGTGAAGACGCGGTCGAGCCCCGTGATCTCGAAGATCTTCGTGATGTTGCGGTCGCTACAGACGAGCGAGAGCCGGCCGTCCTGCGCCCGCAGCCGCTTGACCCCGCCCACGAGGACGCCGAGCGTCGTCGAGTCGATGAACGTCGTGTCGGAGAAGTCGACGACGACGTCCTGGCCGCCCTCGCTGATCACGTCGAGCAACTGCTGCTTGAACTCGGGCGCGGTGTACAGGTCGACCTCCCCCGTCAGCGAGATGACGTAGGTGCCGTCGTCGACCTTGTCGGTCTTCACATCGAAGTTCACAGGCCCCTCCAAGACTGGGTGAGTCTAACGGCCAGGAACACGGCGGGCCTGGAGCTTGATCAGCTGGACGAGCTGCTTGGCCTGCGCTGCCTCCTGGCTGTCGGGAGCGAGCCTGATCACCCGCGCAGCGGCCTTGAGCGCGACCGGCGCCTGTTGCGCCTGGTACGCCGAGTTGGCGAGCAGGAGCTGGAGCAGGACGTCGTCGCGCCGCACGTTGGCGACCGCCTGGAACAGCTGCGTCGCACGTGTGTTCGCGGTCGTGCTGCCCGAGTACAGCTCGGTCAGCTTCGTGTTCGCCGCGGTAGTCAACTCCTGGTCGATGCGCGGGGTACCGAGCGCCCGTCCCAGCACCGTGTTCTGCGGGAGGGAGAAGGTCGTCCCCGCGGTCGACGCGGCCAGGCTCTGCTGGATAGCCGTTCCCTCTTGACTGAGCCTCGAGGCCTTGCCCTGGTACTCGCCCGCGAGCGCCCGCATGAACTCGTAGTCCTTGGGCCGCGCCTGGACGTACTTCTCACCGGCTGCGATGGCGGCGTCCTCGTTACCGTCGGCCCGGTAGGCCTCGGCCAGCTCCTTGTACGCGGTCAGGTCGCCCTTGGCGATCTTCTTCTGCGCATCGCCGACGGACGGGCCGCTCGAGGAGGTCCGTTGCAGGCCCTGGAAGATGTCGCCGATCCCGTTGCCGCCGCTCCCGACACCAAAGGCGACGAAGCCGATCCCGAACGTGAGCGCGAGGAAGACGAAAACCCACTTCGCCTGGCGTCGGAGCTTCGGGAAGAACATCGCCGCTTCGACCGCGCTGAACTCGTGCCGCGTCGGAGCGGAGCGCGAGCCGCGCGGCGGCGGCTTGGGCGTGGGGCGTTGTTTGCGACGAGCGCCTGACCTGGCCATACGTTCTTAGACTAGCTTGGCCTCAGCCAAACGGGCCCAGTCGCAGTTCTTGCCCACCTCGCGCAGCCGTTCCCGGGTTGCCTCGTCGCAGAGCGCGCCCTCGATTCCCGCCTCGTAGGCGGACCGCGCATCGACCCCGAGGGAGGCCGCCGCGTCGTAGTCCCGGGTGAGATCGGTGTCGAACATGGCGGGGTCGTCGGTCGAGATCGAGCAGCGCACGCCGGCCGCAACGAGCGCCGGCAATGGGTGGTCTGCAAGCGTGGCGACGGCTCCGGTGCGGAGGTTCGAGATCGGCGTGATGTCCAACACGGTCCCGCGCTGCGCAAGCTCGGCGACGAGCTCGTTGTCCTCGACCGCGCGGAAGCCGTGCCGGATGCGATCTGCCTGCAGCGCGTCGAGCGCGCCGCGGACGGATGCCGGTCCGGCGTGCTCGCCTGCATGCGGCACGGAGCCCAGACCCTCGGCCTTCGCCTGTGCGAACACCTCGGCGTACGGCTCCGGCGGGAATTGCGCCTCCAGACCGCCGAGGCCGACGCCGACCACGCCGCGCTCTCGGTACCTCGCCGCGTAGCGGACGACGGTGTGCGCCTGCTCCAGCTCCGCGCCGCGGTAGATGTCCGGCGTGAGACGGACCGTGACCTCGTGTAGCTCCTCGGCCTCCTGGACTCCGTCGCAGTAGCCGCTGAAGATCTCGTCCCAGTCGACGCCGCGGGAGATGCGCTCCGCCGGAGAGAAGATGGCCTCGAGGTAAACGGCCCCGTGCGAGGCGGCCTCGGCCGCGTAGTCGACGACGACTTGGCGGAAGTCGTTCGCGGTTCGCATGGCGTGCGTCGTCAAGATCCAGACCTCGATGAAGTGCTCGAAGTCGCGAAAGGCGTAGAGCTCCTGGAGGCCCTCGACCGTGTCCACCGGCAGCGCGTAGTCGTTCCGCCGCGCGATCTCGAGCAGCGTCTCGGGCCGGACCGTGCCCTCGAGGTGGACGTGCAGCTCGATCTTCGGATAGCTCAACGGGCTGCGGCCGGCTCGGTCTCGGCTCGGCGCCAGCGCTTCTCCATCAGCACCGAGAGCCAGATCGAGAGCTCGTAGAGCACGAGCAGCGGGACCGCCTCGAAGACGAGCGAAACAGGGTCGACCGTCGGGAGCAGGACTGCGATCACGACCATGATGGTGTAGCCGATGCGCCGATTGCGTCGCAGCTTCTCCGTCGTCAGGACCTGCAGGCGGACGAGCGCGAGCACGAAGATCGGCAGCTCGAACACGAGGGCGATGCCCACGATCAGGAGCGCCGCGAACGAGTAGTAGTAGCTCGCACGAACCTGGACGTTGTAGAGATTGTCGTCGTAGTTCGTCAGAAAGTGCACCGCCGGAGGCAACACGACCCAGTAGGCGAACGCGACGCCGCCGGCAAAGAGCAGCGTCGCGAGCGTGACGAAACCCGCAACGATGCGCTGGGCGTGCTTCTCGATTGCGGGCGCGAAGAAGCTCCAGAACTCGTACAGGATGACCGGCAAGGCGAGCGCGAAGCCCGCGTAGAGGCTGACCTTGATCGAAGTCACGAACGGCTCGGTGACGCCGAACGTGACCGGCTTGCGCTTCCCCGCGGGCAGGGCCTGGTTCAACCAGTCGAGCAGATGCGCGTGGAAGGCGAAGGCGACACCGAACGCGATCCCGAGCGCGACGAGTGAGATGACGAGTCGGCTGCGGAGCTCATCGAGGTGCTCGACGAGCGAGGCCTCCTCACCGGGGCTCAGCCGCCGTGGAATCCTCATCGGCGCTTAGGGGGTCGTGTCGTCGCGGCGCGGGGCTGCGGGAACTGCCGCCTCTTCGCGCGGGGGTGGAAGCTCCGTGTGATCGTCGTCCTTGCCCGAGATCGAGTCCTTGAACTCGCGCATGCCCTTCCCGAGCGACCGGCCCATCTCCGGAAGCCGCTTCGGCCCGAAGATGAGCAGCACGACGAGGAGGACAATGAGGATCTCCCAGAGGCTGACGTTCGGAAGCACGGTTCTCAGGTTAGCACCGGGGGTCACCGGGAAGGGGTCAGCTACGATGAACAAAGCGGAGCGAAAACCCGCTCCGGGAAAGGGTTAGGGACCGCACAAAGTGGCACTGCTAGAGCTGAAAGACCTCCACGTCGCGCTCGAGGACGGCACCCAGATCGTCAAGGGCGTCGACCTCGCCGTGAACCCGGGAGAGATCCACGCGCTCATGGGGCCGAACGGATCGGGCAAGTCGTCGCTCGCCTATGCCCTGATGGGACATCCGGCCTACGAGATCACCTCCGGCGAGGCGCTCTTCGACGGCCAGGAGATCGCGCAGCTGGGCGCCGACGAGCGCGCGCACCTCGGGCTCTTCCTCGCGTTCCAGTACCCGCATGCGGTTCCGGGCGTGACCGTTGCCAGCTTCATGCGCACGGCGCTGAATGCGACCCGCAAGGCGCGGGCCGGCGGTGAGGACGACCCGGTGCCCGTTCGCGAATTCCGCACAGAGATGCTGGCGGCGATGGAACATTTGAAGATCCCGCGCGAGCTGGCGCAGCGGTATCTGAACGACGGCTTCTCCGGCGGGGAGAAGAAGCGAGTCGAGATCCTGCAGATGGCGATGTTGAAGCCACGCGTCGCCGTGCTGGACGAGACGGACTCGGGTCTCGACATCGACGCGCTCAAGATCGTCGCGACCGGGGTGAAAGAGCTCGTCGGCTCGGAGACCGGCGCCCTCATCATCACCCACTACCAGCGGATCCTGAACTACGTCCTGCCCGATTTCGTGCACGTCTTCGTGGACGGGCGTATCGTTGAAGAAGGAGGCCCGGAGCTCGCGCACAAGCTCGAGGCCGAAGGGTACGAGGCGTTCATGCCTGAAGCAGCCGTAGGAAGTGAGGCCTAGTGGCCAGCACCGAGTCCGAAGTCGTCGGCGGGATCAAGACCGAGTACAAGTACGGCTTCCACGACCCCGAGGATTACTTCTTCAAGTCGGGTCGCGGGCTCTCGCCTGAGCTCGTCGCCGCGATCTCGGAGCACAAGAACGAGCCGGACTGGATGCGGAAGTTCCGCCTCAAGTCGCTCGAGTACTTCATGGCCCGCCCGCTCCCGGAGTGGGGCGGCAACGTCGGCGAGATCGACTTCGACAACATCTTCTATTACATCCGCCCGACCGAGAATCAGGCCAAGTCGTGGGAAGACCTGCCGCCGGACATCAAGAACACCTGGGACCGGCTCGGCATCCCCGAGGCCGAGAAGAACTTCCTGGCCGGCGTCGGCGCGCAGTACGAGTCCGAGGTCGTCTACCACAAGCTCAAGCAGGAGCTCCAGGACCAGGGCGTCCTCTTCCTCGACATGGACTCCGGCCTGCGCGAGCACGAGGAGCTCGTCAAGGAGTACTTCGGGACGATCATCCCGCAGAACGACAACAAGTTTGCGGCGCTGAACTCGGCCGTCTGGTCGGGGGGCTCGTTCATCTATGTGCCGCCGGGCGTGAAGGTCGAGATGCCGCTCCAGGCCTACTTCCGCATCAACGCGGAGAACATGGGCCAGTTCGAGCGCACGCTGATCATCGTCGACGAGGACGCTTACGTGCACTACGTCGAGGGCTGCACCGCCCCCGTCTACTCGACCGACTCGTTGCACTCGGCGGTCGTCGAGATCATCGTCAAGCCCGGCGGGCGCTGTCGCTACACGACGATCCAGAACTGGTCGAACAACGTCTACAACCTCGTCACCAAGAGAGCCGTTGCCTACGAGAATGCGACGATGGAGTGGGTAGACGCAAATCTCGGCTCGAAACTAACCCAAAAATATCCGGCCATATGGTTAATGGGCGAGGGCGCCCACGGCGAGGTGCTCTCGATCGCGTTTGCGGGCGAGGGCCAGCATCTCGATGCAGGCGGCAAGGCCATCCACATGGCTCCCAACACCTCCTCGATCATCACCTCCAAGTCGATCTCGCGGGGAGGTGGGCGCGCCAGCTACCGCGGCCTGCTCGAAGTGGCGAAGGGCGCCGAAGGCTCGAAGTCGAAGGTCGTCTGCGACGCGCTGATCCTCGACGAGGACTCGCGCTCGGACACGTATCCGTACATCCGCATCGACGAGTCCAACGTCGACATCGGCCACGAGGCGACCGTGTCGAAGATCGGCGACGAGCAGCTCTTCTACCTCATGTCGCGGGGCCTCTCCGAGGCCGAGGCATCCGCAATGGTCGTGTCGGGGTTCGTCGAGCCGATCACGAAGGAGCTCCCGCTCGAGTACGCCGTCGAGATGAACCGTCTGATTCAGCTCCAGATGGAGGGGTCCGTCGGTTGACGCTGATCGAGCGCACCGACTTCATGTCGGTGCCGGTTCAGGATATGGAGCGGGCGAAACGGTTCTATCGCGAGACGCTCGAGATGGGTAGTCCGGATTGGGATGCGCCGTGGCCCGAGATCGAAACCGGCAACGTCTCGCTCTATCTCATCGATCCGACTGCCGTCGGCTGGGACTTTGCGCCCCATACGGCCCACGTCGCACTGCGAGTCGCCGACGTTGCGAAGGCAAGAGAAGCTCTCGAGGCAAAGGGAGTTGAGTTCGACGGCGACGTCCACGACTCCGGGGTCTGCCTGATGAGCTTCTTCCATGACACAGAGGGCAATCGGCTGATGCTCCACCGCCGCTATGCGGACTGACGCGCTCGAGCGCTACCGCTCGCTGCCGATGCCGACCACGACAGACGAGTCGTGGCGCTTCACGGACCTCAAGGGCTTCGACCCGGACAGCTTCACGGCGAACGGCGCCCAGGCCTCGCAACAGTCTGTTGCAAAGAAGTCCATGTTGGACATCGACGTGGCCGGTTTGGCCACTGTTGACGGCCGTGGCATCGAGATCGAGAGCGCGCCGGATGGAATTCGCTTCGAGCTGCTCGACGATTCGCACCCGCAGCTCGGCGAGCTCGTCGGATCGGACGAGAAGTTCGCCGCCCAGAACGCTGCGAGCTGGCGCCACGGCCTGCTTGTCCACGTCCCGAAGGGCGTGGTCCTCGAGCGTCCCCTCTACGTGCGGATCGCGAACCCGCCCGACGGCGGTGCGCTCTTCTGGCGCTTGCTCGTGATCGCCGAGCCCGGGAGCCGCTTCAGCCTGATCGAGGAGCTCTCCTCGACCGATCCCGAGCTCGCCGGCTACTCGAACTCCGTCGTCGAGCTCTTCGTCGGCCAGGACGCGAAGGTCGAGTACGTCTCGCTTCAGAATCTCGCGCGGGAGACTTGGCACTTCGCCTCGCACCGCGCGCGGGTCGGCCGCGACGCCGAGCTCGACTGGGTCGCCGGCGGCTTCGGGTCGAAGAAGGGCAAGGTGCGGATCGAGAACGACCTCGCTGGGCAGGGCGCGACCTCGCGCGTCACCGGCGCCTACTTCGCCGACGGCGACCAGCACCTCGACTTCGACACGCTCCAGGAGCACATCGCGCCGAACACGACCTCCGACTTCGCGTTCAAGGGCGCGCTGCGCGACCGGGCGACCGCGGTCTGGCGGGGAATGATCCGCGTCGAGCCTACTGCCCAGAAGACGAACGCCTACCAGGAGAATCGCAACCTCCTGCTCTCTCCGCAGGCGCATGCCGACTCGATCCCGGGGCTCGAGATCGAGGCGAACGACGTCCGCTGCACCCACGGCGCGACGGTCAGCCAGGTCGACCGGGAGCAACTGTTCTACGCGATGGCGCGCGGCCTGACGCAGGCCGACGCAGAGCGCCTGATCTTGCGAGGCTTCTTCCAGGACGTGCTCGACCGCATCGAGCTCGAGCCGGTGCGCGAGGCTCTCGGCGAGGCCCTCGAGGCCCGCATCCCGCAGGTCTAGCCCGAAACTCCTTTCGGAACCCGTACCGGACCCTCACATTGGGGTCCTATGCTCGGCAGCGTGCGGCGCATCGTGCCCCTCGCAGCTTTGCTAGCCGCGCTCGTCCTGGTCCTGCCTTCCGCAGCACAGGTCGGCAGCGGAAAGATCGCTTTCGGGACGCAAGCGGGGGTCTTCACGGTGAACCCCGACGGGAGCGGCGCCGCCCTCTTTAGAGCGAACGCGACGGCGCTTAACTGGTCACCGGACGGCTCGTCGGCCGCCTACCTGACGGGTGTCTGGCCGGGTCCGGCGAGCTTGATGGTCGCGAACGCCGACGGAAGCGGGGAGCATGAGGTCGTTTCGGGGTGCATATCGGGGTGCATCGACTGGCCCTACGTCTTTCCGCCTTTGCGCTCCTGGTCTCCGGACGGCAGCCGGATCTCCTACACCCGCTCTCTCTATGATGGCGCGGCCGACGTCTACACGGCAAGTGCCGCTGGGGGCGACGAGCGACGGCTGACGTTCGACGGGCTTGAGAAGGGATGGCCCGTCTGGTCTCCGACCGGGTTGCTGCTCGCCTACTCTGCGTACCTACGGCAGAGCGGGTCGAGCGAGCTGTTCGTCGTCGGTGCCGACGGCACCGGGCCGACGCAGATCACGCACAGCGGCGGCCGGAACGGACGGCCCGCCTGGTCTCCCGACGGGAGCTTGATCGCCTTTGACCGTACGCCCGATCCTTACGGCAGCAGCCACAACACGATGTTCGTGATTCGTCCCGACGGCTCCGACCTTCATCAAGTCGCGGATACGGATGGCCCAGGCGAGCCTGCATGGTCGCCAGACGGAACAAAGATCGCCTTTACGACGTCTGCGACCTCGGCCCGTTCCCGGTGGGGTTCCGGCAGCGAAATCTATGCCGTCAACGCCAACGGCTCCGGTGTGACGCGCCTGACCGAGCTCGGCCCGCAGTTCGTCGCGGACTCGTGGCCGAGGTGGTCTCCTGACGGAGACCGCCTGCTTTTCGAGAGAGGAGGGAACAGTGGCCCAACGAGTGGTCTCTACGCGATGAATGCCGACGGCAGCTGCGAGGGATTCCTGATCGAGAACGACTTTAGGTTTGCGTCCTGGCAGCCGGTTCCCGGCGGCGTGCCGATCGGCGAGAAGCGTTGTCACGCCCTCTCGGTTGAGGCCAAGCTCACCGACATCGCCGTGGGGACGTCCATCGAAGCCAACGTCAAAAACGAGGGAACCGAACCCTTGACGACCGTGACGCTGATCGCGGCGGCTGGCAACGATCTGAGTCTGACGGATGTGAGTATCCCGATCGAGGGTGGTGAATGCTCAACCGCGAATGCTTGGGTCACCTGCCGGATACCCCGGCTCGAGCGTGGGCAGACGATCAAGGTCTCGATGACCGGCCGGCCGCGTCGTGTCGGTCTAGATCGACGAAGCCGGGACATCGCCATCACGGCGGACATCGTGGTCAGCGCATCCGAGCAGCTCTTGCCGACGTGGAGGGAGGGCGTCACGATCCGCTTCCAATCCGCGCGCTGCAGCGTCCGCGATCGGGGTGCCGGTCTCATCGACGGCACCCGTTTCCGGGATCGAATCTGCGGCAGGCGGGGAGCCGATCGGATCTATCCCGGGGCGGGGAAAGACATCGTTACAGCAGGCGCGGGAGACGACGTGATCTTCGCGCGGGACCCCAACGCAGATCGCATTTCGTGCGGCCCAGGGCGGGATCGGGTCATCGCCGACGCGAAGGACCGGGTGGCTCGCGACTGCGAGCGTGTGAATCGCCGCTAGCTCCTGCCGACCAGCAGGTGAACGCGGGTTGGAGAAAGTTCAACTCAGGATTCGCGCTGCGGCGGTACTGACTAGGGCTTTTCGAATTTCGCCGCTATTCTCAGAGGCAGTGGGTCTCGACTTAAAGCAACCACGCGGGCGCCTGCTCGCGTTGATCGTCGGCGGGGTGGTCGTGGCCGGCGCGATCATCGTCGGCGCGGTCGTGATGGCTGCGGGCGGCAGCGGCGGCAACAGTGCCGCGAGCGGAGAGATCGACACGAGTTTCACGCAGCCGCACTCGTTCTCGAGCATCGACGCGGTCTACCAGCAGGAGGATTACAGCTGCGCTCCGACCGACAGCGAGTGCGTCCGCAAGTACCTCGTCAAGATCACCGACGACTACGGCCCGAAGGCGGCTCTCGGTGTCATGGCGCGGCTTCAAGCCGACCACCGAGTCGACCCGGCGGTCAACGATCACGACATGGCTCACTCCGTCGGCCGCGAGACTGCCCACGACTATGGCTCGAACTTCAAGGCCTTCGACCTGTGCCCGATCACCTTCAACTACGGGTGCGACCACGGGTTCTTCGAGTACGTGCTCGCGAGAACGGACACGCCGAGGCAGGCTGCGACGACGATCTGCGAGTCCCTGAACGGCGCCAACCACTTCCTCACGGCCGGCTTCTCGTGCTACCACGGCGTCGGCCACGGGATCATGATGGCCGAGGCCTACAACGTCCAGAACTCGCTGAAGGCGTGCAACACGATGCCGAAGGAGACGGCGAGGGACGGCTGCTGGCAGGGAGTCTTCATGGAGAACGTCAATGCCGGCATGAGAGGGCGGGCTCTGCCGGGAGTTTTCAAGCGCTCCGACCCACTCGCGCCGTGCGACAAGGTCGCCGACAAATACAAGCACGAGTGCTACATCAACCACTCCGGCTGGTTGATGACGGTCTCGCACGACGACATCGCGAAGGGAACCAGGTACTGCCTGAAGGTGAAGGGCAAGTACCTCTCGAGCTGCATGCAGTCGATCGGTCTCATGGTCACGAACCCCGTCTGGCAGGCCACGCTCGCGCCTGAGCTGCGCGGGCAGCCCCAGGCTGAGGTTGCGGCGGCTCTCTGCAGCCGCTTCCCGGCCAAAGGCCAGGAGGACTGTGTGGTCGCGGCTGTGGACAACATTGCGAACTTCGACCAGCTGAACGTGACGCGGGAGCACGCCTTCTGTTCAGCCATCCCCAAGGCCCGCCAGGAAAGCTGCTACCTCCGGATCGGCCTCGACCTCCGGGCGCGCACGCAGGATCAGCCCCTGATCAGGCGCAGCTGCGCCGGCGTCGGCTCGAAGCAGCGCTTCTGCCTCCAAGGGGCGGGCCTCACGTGATCGCCCGCATCGCCCTCTTGCTCGTCGCAGGCCTCCTGTTCGCTGGGTGCGGAGGCGGCGGCGGTGGTGGTGGCGGCGGCAACGTCGTCAAGTTCACCGGCACAGCGTTCGAGCCCTCGACGCTCACGATCAAGGCGGGCGACACCGTCACGTTCGAGAACAAGAGCGGTGACGACTTCTGGCCCGCGTCGAACGTCCATCCGACGCATCTGCTCTACCTCGGCTTCGACGCCAAAAAGCCGATCCTCGACGGCGGCACGTACTCCTTCACCTTCACGAAGAAGGGGAGCTGGGGCTACCACAACCACTTGACGCCGGACATCCAGGGCACGATCGTCGTCCAGTAGGGCGGGCTACCCTCCGAGGGGAGAGCGGCGGTGCGGCAACTGACGGACTTGACTGACGGCCGAACAGGCGACCTGTTGGCGCGAGGGCGCGCGCTGGCCATCGGCCTCGGCCCGTTCTGGGGTGTCTTTGCGATTGGCGCTTGCTCCGGCCTCGCGTCGCTCCTGATGTACCGGTCGAACGGGTACAGCCGGTCGATGCTCCTGCTCTGGCTGATTGGATTGCTGGGGCTCTCAGTCTTCTTCTGGAGCAGAAACCGACTCCTGCCGCGGATCTCGACAGGTGACGTGCTCGCCCCGCTGGGGCTCGTGGTCGCGTTTGCGCCGCTGTACCTCCTGGGCCTCTACCGCTGGCCGGTACAGGTCAGCGGCGACGAGGTGGCGATCATCGACTCCGCGAAGGGCTACGCGCATCCTCCACCTGGAGTCGATCCCTTTGGGGTGAGCATTTACGCGAGCCGGCCCGCGCTCCTCTTCCTCGGCTGGGCGAAGTTGGGAGAGTGGTTCGGCGGCTTCGACCTCTACCACATGCGGCTCTTGCACGCGGTCTGCGGGCTGCTGACGATCGTGGCCTCGTACGTGCTGATGCGGCAACTGCTGCCGCGCGGCTGGGCGATCTTCGCCACGTGCATCTTCGGCGTTAGCCACTCGTTCTTCATGATCAGCCGGCTCGCGATGCGCGAGAACACGGCGGTGCTCGTCGAGGTCGTCGCGCTGACGCTGCTCCTCTGGGGCCTGCGCCGGAACCATGCGCTCGCGACGTTCTTGGGCGGGGTCGTCGCCGGCCTGGGCTTCTACGTGTACTTCCCCGCTCGGGCGACGCTTGCGCTCTGGCTTGCGTTTCTTGTGGCCCTAGGCGTGTTCTCGCGGCGGACCTTCCCGGTGCGCAAGCTGCTTCTTGCCGGCTCGATCGCAATCGCCGGCTTCGTCCTGATGGCGACCCCGATCATGATCGCCGAGTCGAAGATCCCGCATGTCGCGGGGCCGAGTGAAGCCGAGCCGCAGCGCCAGACGTTGATGATTTATGAGGAAGCCCGGATCAAGCAGAGGGACTGGATGCACGCGTCCAGCGTCGCGGAGGGTTTCGAGAAGAACATTCGCTGGGGATTGGGCACCTTCAACAACAAGGTCGCTGACGAAGGCTTTATCTACTTCAACGTCGGTCATGGGTTCGTTGACCCCTTGACCGGCATCCTCCTCTGGCTCGGAGTCGGCGTGCTCGGGATTCAGCTGGTTCGCCGCCGGGCCGATGAGGGCGTGCTCCTGGCCGTTTCCGGGTTCCTCATCCTCTGGCTGTCGTTTGCATTTCTCATCAACAAGGCGCCCAACTACACGCGGCTCCTGATCACGCTGCCCTTCGTCGCCTACCTGGTCACCGAAGCTGTCCGCTGGCTGGTTGGCCGCTGGCGTTCGGTCCGTCACGTGCCGGCACTGCTGACAGCCGTAGCCCTCGTCGCGCTCGTCAGTTGGAATCTGGCCATCGCCTGGGACTTCATCCAGACCGGGCGGCGTGACGGAGAGACGCTCGGATCGACCGGGCGGTACGTCTCATCCCACCGAGACACCCCGGGGAAGAAGTTCTACCTCGTCACCTCTGAGCGCGGATCGTGGGACTACTACAGCTACGGGACCGTGCCAAATCAGGTCGACCGGATAACGCTGTTCGCGGATGACAAGCAGATCGGAACGCCCGTCGTGCCCGAGCAATTGGCGGGCTTCGAGGCCCCGCCGCCGTTCGCGCTGATCATGAGGCGAGACCTCTGGCAAAACGATGCCCAGGAGCTCGCCGATCGGTATCCGACGGGACGTATCAAGAACGTCACCCCCGACGGGAGCCGCGTGGCGCTAGAGGTCCCGCCGGCCTAGGCGCCGGCGCCGGTCAGGCACTGGCGCAGGTCCTCGCCCTGGGCCCACTGCGAGCAGGCCTGGTTCTTGCTCGCGGAATCGGGCTGCTGGGTGCCGAGGATCGTTCCCATCCCAAAGAAGCAGTAGGCCCTGAACTTCGGGTTCACTAGCTTGCAGAAGGCCTCGCCCTGCGGGTCCTGCGGGTTGTTGTTCATCACGTCCCGGATCGCGCCGTAGATGCACTCCCTCTCCCCGCTGCCGGCCATGTGGCAGAGGCTCTTCATCTGCGCCGGATTGCGCACTGCCGCGCCGGCGACGTCCCGCCCGTAGGACTGGAAGCAGTACTGCACCCAGCCGCGCTCGCTGCGCCTGCACCAATCGGCCGTCTTCACCCAGTCGCCGCCGACGTACTGGAGGATGTGTGAGGTGACGAGGAGGTAGCAGTAGAGCTTGTCCTGCCGTTCGACCTGCTTGCTGTTACAGGGGTAGAGCAGGTTCTTCGTGCTCAGCCAGGTCGTGTGCAGGCCGAACGAGGAGCTCTGGTTCTCCATGAAGACGCCCCCGCTGCACGCGATCTGGTCGAACTGCGTGATCAGCTGGTGGCAGTAGTTGAGCGCTGCCGGAAGGTCGTACGAGGTGTAGAGCATGAGCCCGTGTCCGAGCCCGTGGTCGCACTGGTAGTAGTTGAACGCGTTGGCCTTGATCTTCGGGTCGTTGCACGCGGTTCGAGCGACGCTCGCGACCTGGTCGGCCCTGACGCCGGCGAGCTTCCACTGGAGCAGCCCGTGGTAGTACCCCGAGCCGCACGTGCCGTTGCCTGCCGCGAACGCGGCGCCCACGTCGCCCTTGTACTTCAGGAGGGCTCCCGCGCCGATCTTGTGGGCGATCGGGTGACAGCCGCCCCGGATGAGCGGATTCGTGTTCGAGAGCTCGGCGAGCTTGTCCAGAGCCGCTTTCGGCCCGTCGTTGTATGCCAGGTTGCCGAAGGCCTGCTCGTAGCAGGCCTGGTCGCTCGCGCAGTCGTCGACCTTCTTGTCGTCGGGGACGAAGGAGATCTTCCCGGCCTGCCCCACGCCGGCAGCGGTGGCGACGAAGCCTGCGACCTCCTTGATTTCATTCGGGCTCAGTTTGCTCGCGAACGACGGCATTCCGTTGCCGCCCTTCTTCACCTGGAGCTCGACGCGCTGCTGGTTCGGCCTCAGCTCGTCGAGGTTCGGCCCCACCTTGCCGGTCGCACCGGCCGTGGCCATCGTGTGGCAGCTGCCGCAGCCCGCGTCCGCAAAGACCTTGGCGCCGGGCGACCCGCTGCCCTGCACGCCCTTGGGCGATGAGGCGCTCTTCTTGCTGCCGCAGCCCGAAGCAAGGAGCGCGACACAGAAGAGGGCAAGCGCAAACGGGGCGATACGGCGCATCGCTCACATTGAAGCGCAAAGCTCCGCCGGAGTGAAACCACTACCGCCGTTTCGAGTGCCTTAGACCGCGATCTCGTCAGGGACACGAAGGGGCTCGAGCCTCCGCACGTACGATAGGCACGTGGCCGTGACGAGCCCGCCGAAACTCGACGCGCGAAAGATTCGCGCCGACTTTCCGATCTTCGAGCAGGAGATCCACGGCAAGCCGCTCGCATATCTCGACTCGGCGGCCACGTCACAGAAGCCCCGCCAGGTGCTCGACGCGCTGCGGACTTTCTACGAGACCTCCTACGCCAACGTGCACCGCGGCGTCTATGAGCTCAGCGAGCGCGCGACCGCTGGCTACGAGGGGGCGCGCCAGAAGCTCGCCACGTTCGTGAACGCGCCTTCGGCGAAGGAGCTGATCTTCACGCGGAACGCGACCGAGGGCCTGAATCTCGTTGCCTACGCGTGGGGGCTCGTCAACCTCGGGCCGGGCGACGTCGTGGTCGTGACCGAGCTCGAGCACCACTCGAACTTCGTGCCCTGGCAATACGTCGCCAAGCGGGCCGGCGCGGACTTCCGCATGATCCCGCTCGACGATCAGGGAGAGCTCGACCTCAGCGACCTGGACGGCGCGGCGGGTGCTGGGAACCTGCGCGTCGTGGCCGCGAATCTCGTCTCCAACTCGCTCGGAACGGTCAATCCACTCGATCGGCTCGCGACCTGGGCGCACGAGCGCGGCGCGATCATGGTGGTCGATGCCGCCCAGGCGGCGCCGCACCGCGCGATTGACGTGCAGGGTCTCGGCTGCGACTTCCTGGCCTTCTCGTCGCACAAGATGTGCGGGCCGACGAGCGTCGGCGCTCTCTGGGGACGACGGGAGCTGCTCGACGCGATGGAGCCGTTCAACCTCGGCGGGCACATGATCCGCTCGGTGCGGCTCGAGGAGACCACGTGGGGCGAGGTGCCCGCGAAGTTCGAGGCCGGCACGCAGCCGATCGCTGAGGCGGTCGGGTTCGGAGCGGCCGTCGACTACCTGACGGAGCTCGGGCTCGAGGCGATCGAGCGGCACGAGCACGATCTCACCGTCTACGCCCTCGAGCGGCTTGGCGAGATCCCGGGCATCAAGCTGTACGGGCCGCCGCCGGAGCGCCGCGCGGGCATCGTCTCGTTCAACGTCGGCGACATCCATCCCCACGACGTGGCTCAGGTGCTCGACCTGGAAGGCGTGGCGATCCGCGCCGGTCACCACTGTTGCCAGCCGCTGATGCAGAAGCTCGGCGTTGCGGCGACGAACCGGGCGAGTTTCTACCTCTACACAGTGCCCGAAGAGGTGGATCGGCTCGTCGACGGCTTGCACAAAGCGCGCAAGGTCTTTGCCTAAGCCCTAGCGGGTACCCTCAGTGCTGTGAGCGACTTCTACAGAGAGGTCATCCTCGACCACTACAAGAACCCGCGCGGGCACGGCGTGATGGAGGCTCCGGACGCGAGCGCTGACGGGTTGAACCCGCTGTGCGGCGACGAGGTGACGATCTCGGTCGCGCTCGGCAAGGACGGGGAGACGATCGAGGAGGTCATGTTCGAGGGCCGCGGCTGCGCGATCAGCCAGGCGGCGACCTCGATGCTGACCGAGCTGGTCAAGGGCCGCTCCGCCTCGGAGGTCGCCGCGCTGCCGAAAGAGGAGCTGCTCGAGGAGATCGGGATTCCGCTGACGCCGATTCGGCTCAAGTGCGCGCTGCTCGGCCTCGGCGTGCTGAAGGTCGCGCTCCACCGGGCGAAGGGAACGGCGTTGCCCGAGGAGTGGGCGGGGCTCGCCAGCGAGCTCGAGATCTCCTAGCGCCTTGGCGCTCGTCACCGTCGCGCCGCTCGAGGAGTTTCCGCCGGGCTCCGTGAAGATCGTTACCGCCGGAGAGATCTCGGTCGGGGTCTACAACCTGGGCGGGAAGCTCTGCGCGCTCGAGGATCGCTGCTCGCACGACAACGGGCCGCTGTGCGAGGGTGATTTCGATGCCGAGGAGGGCGTCGCCGTCTGTCCGCGCCACGGCGCGCGGATCGAGATCTGCACGGGGAAGCCGCTCTCCCTGCCGGCGGTTCTTCCGGTCGAGACGTTTCCGGTGACGGTGGAGGAGGGCGTCGTGAAGGTCGATATCCGCTGATGCTGGACGACAAGGTCAGGGCAGTCCTAGCCCGGCTCGAAGCCGAGGACGCGCAGGAGCGCGAAGAGGGCGTCCCGCGCGAGCTGCGCGCCCGCCAGGTGGCGCGCTCGACCGGCCAGTTCCTCTTTGCACTCACGGCTCCGCAGGTGGATTGCGAGGTGCTCGAGATCGGCGGCTCGCGGGGCTACTCGTCGATCTGGCTCGGTGCGGGAGTGCGTCACTTCGGCGGTCGCGTCCTGTCGCTGGAAGCAGATCCGCTGAAGGTCGAGGCCTGGGAGCGCAACGTCGCCGAGGCCGGTCTCGAGGACACCGTGGAGCTGATCCCGGGAGACGCATTCGCGAGCCTCCCCGAGATCCAGGACGTGTTCGACATCGTGTTCATCGATGCGGAGAAGGACGACTACGAGCGGTTCTTCGGGCTCTCGCGAGACAAGGTCGAGCCCGGCGGGCTCTTCGTGGCGGACAACGTGCTCTCGCACCAGGAGACTCTCGGTGCGTACTCCCAGGCACGCCAGGCCGACCCGACCCTCGAGAGCGTGACGATTCCGCTCGACCGAGGCCTCGAGCTCTCGGTCGTCCTCACCGACCTCACCTAGCCCAACGAACCATGTCCAGGGCCAGGCCCCGGACATGTCCGGCAGGTCCGAGGGCGAGGGTGGCATACGTCCTCGCCGAACGGCTACAGTTCGGCTAACCGCGGAAAGGAGGTGGTCCGGCTTGACAGATTCCAGTACGGGCAGTGGAGGTACCAGCGGGTAGAGGCGCGTCCCCGAGACCTACGGGGAATCGTCTAGCCAACGTAGGGGGCTCGCGCTACGCGCCGCCAGCTCGGATCCGAGCCGGCCGGAAGCGCCTCTACTAATCCAACGTTGGTCACCGGACTGGGGGCTGTCTTCGGGCAGCCCCTACTCTTTTTGGTCCCGGGCCACGGGCCCGGGACTCGCGCAAAGCGCTTCGCACTTTCCGCGACTTAGAGCACACGAGCCGAGGAACGACAGTTCGACCGGCCCGCCCTTGCCACGATCGATGGTCCCGAGATCTCCGCCCTATGCGAGGAACCGGGGCTCGATGGGCGTCTCGTTGCCGGGCTCGACTCGGTAGGCACGGGCGCCCTCGCGTGCCGAGACGACGTCGCGGAGCTCGGTCCCGACGTAGTGGAGCGCGACGGAGTCGTCGGCCGCGATTCCCGGCGGAAACCCGTCCTCCACGAGCTCCCGGTAGCGAGGCCGCCGCCGCTCCTCCCCGTCGTAGTGCGGGCAGGCGCTCCCAGCCAGGAGACCGAGGCCGTCGCGCATCCCCTCGAGCTGCGGGCCGAACGAGTCGGTGACGCCGGCCTCGAACCAGCAGATCATTCCCGCGCTCGACCCGGCGAGCACGATCCCCTGCTCCCACGCCTCGCGGACGATTGCGTCGAACCCGTGGGCGCGCCAGATCGCCAGCATGTTCGCGGTGTTGCCGCCGCTGACGAAGAGCGCGTCCTGCGAGAGGACGAGCTCGCGTAGATCGGCCGGAGGCCACGGGAAGAACGAGATGTGAGAGCAGTCAGCCACGCCGCTCAGCTCCTCGTAGAACCGGACGATGAACTCCGGCTTCTCTGCGCTCGCGGTCGGGACGAGGCACACGCGAGGCCGCTCCTTGCCGGTGAGACCGAGTACGAACCGGATCAGCACGCCCGCCTCGTCGTCCTCGCCGAGGCCGCCGCACGCGACGATCTGCCGTTCCGCCATCAGGCGGCGCGTCGCAGCTGCTCGTCGAGGGGGACGAGCGGGAGCTGGAACGTCTGCACGGCGTCGTCGTTCGTCACGACGTTGTCGCCGGCCTCGAGCATCTTCAGGAGGTCGCGTGTCAGAGGGATGTTCCCCGGCAGCCGCTCCGTGACGAGCGCGTTCACCTTCATCAACCCGACCGGGACGTGAACGCTCGGTCGCCGCAGGCCGAGCGTGCGCTTCAGCCGCTCCCAGAACTCGTTCCAGGTGACCGCCTCCGGGCCGCCGAGCTCGAACGTGCGGTTCGTGGCCGCCTCCAGGTCGACCGCCTGGTCGAAGTACGACCCGACGTCGTCTGCCCAGATCGGCTGGATGCGCTGTCGGCCCGAGCCGATGATCGGCGTCACCGGAGCGAGCTTCGCGAGCTTGCGAAAGGTCGGCAGGATCCCGCCGTCGCGTCCGAAGATGAAGCTCGGCCGGAAGATGACGTACGGCAGGCCGGAGCCCTGCACGTCCTGTTCCTCCTGCCACTTCGCGCCGTAGTAGGGGACGAGATCCTTCGTCGCCTCGCTCGTTCCGAGAGCGCTCATGAGGACGAAGCGCTTGACGCCGCCTTCCTTCGCCAACTCGAGGAGAGTGCGGGTTCCCCCGATCATGATCCGCTGGAACTGCTCCGGCCGCCCCTGGCGAATGGCCACGAGGTGGACGACGACGTCGACGCCCTCGATGGCCCCGCGCAGGCCGGCCGGGTCGGTCACGTCACCCTCGGCGAGCTCGCAGCCGAGCGCGCCGAGCCTCCCGGCCTTGCGCCGGTTGCGGACGAGGCAGCGCACCGGCTTCCCCGACTGGCGCAGCGCGTGCACCACGTGCCCACCGACGAAGCCCGTACCGCCGGTGACGAGGATCACTTCGCGGTTTCCCGCTCGAAGTTCTGCCAGTACCGGCTCGGCGTCGGCCCCTGCTGGCCCTGGTACTTCGAGCCGAGCCCTCCGGAGCCGTAGGGGCTCTGCGCCGGCTCTGACAGCTCCATGAACGAGAGCTGGCCGATCTTCATCCCGAAGTAGATCGTGATCGGGAGGTTGGCCACGTTCGAGAGCTCGAGCGTGACGTGGCCGTCCCAGCCGGGGTCGATGAAGCCCGCGGTCGAGTGGATGAGCAGGCCGAGTCGGCCGAGCGACGACTTCCCCTCCAACCGGGCCACGAGGTCGTCCGGCAGCCGGATCCGCTCGAGCGTCGAGCCGAGCACGAACTCACCGGGATGCAGGATGAACGGCCGCTCGCCGTCGATCTCGACGAGCTCGGTCAGATCCTCCTGCGGCTCCTTGACGTCGATGAACGCGTAGCGCGCGTTGTGGAAGACGCGGAAGAAGCGGTCGACGCGGACGTCCACGCTCGACGGCTGGAGCAGCGCCGGGTCGTACGGCTCGATCTCGATGCGCCCCTCCTCGAGGAGCCGCGAGATGGTTCGATCGGAGAGAACCACGCCGCGATTCTATGGTTCGCCCTGTGCCGCTCTACGACGCTGTCGCCGAACTGCCGCTCGAGATCGAGTCCTACGCGCTCGAGGGGCTCGAGCTGACCGTCTCGCCGGAGTTCACCCGCGTGACCACCGTCGTGCACCTGAGCGGCGGCGGCGAGGAGGGCATCGGCGAGGACGTGACGTACACCGCCGGCGACCATCCCCCTCCTGACACCCTCCTGCTCGCCGGTTCCTACACCCTCGACTCGTTCTCGCAGCACCTCGACGGGCTCGAGCTTTTTACCCAGGAGCCGCAGATGGCGGCCTGGCACGACTATCGCCGCTGGGCCTTCGAGAGCGCAGCCCTCGACCTCGCACTGCGCCAGGCTGGTCGGTCCCTCGCCGATGCGGTCGGCCGCGAGCCCAGGCCCGTGACCTTCGTCTCGTCGATGCGCTTCGGCGAGCCTCCGTCGATCGAGCCGCTGCAGCAGTGGCGTCAGGCCTATCCAGGCCTTCGCTTCAAGCTCGACCCGACGAGCGACTGGACCGAGGAGCTGATCGAGGAGCTGGCGAGCCTCGGCGTCGTCGACACGGTCGACCTCAAGGGCCAGTACAAGGGCACGGGTGTCGACCAGCCGCCTGACCCCGAGCTCTATCGGCGGGTCGCCGAGGCATTCCCCAGCGCGTGGATCGAGGACCCGGCCGTGACCGACGAGACGAGGCCGATCCTCGAGGACCACTCCGCCCGCGTGACGTGGGATGCGCCCATCCATTCCGTGCAGGACATCGAGAACGCCCCGTGGCCGCCGCGCTCGATCAACATCAAGCCGTCGCGCTTCGGCAGCGTCCGTCGGCTCTTCGAGGCCTACGACTACTGCGCGGCGCGCGACATCGCCGCCTACGGCGGCGGGCAGTGGGAGCTCGGCCCCGGACGAGGGCACATCCAGTACCTCGCCTCCCTGTTTCATCCCGATACGCCGAACGACGTGGCGCCCGGCGGCTACAACGCGAACGAGCCCCCGACGGGCCTGCCGACGAGCCCGCTCGAGCCTCGGCCGGGCGAGACCGGCTTCCGCTGGACAGGTTAGGGTTTCGCACCCCACTACAAAGGAGTCTCCGTGAGCGGCTACAGAGGCGTCTTCTTCACGATCTACCGCTACTTGCAGGGCCTGTTCGTCGTGCTGCTCCCTGTTCAGTTCTACCTCGCGGCCGCGGGCATCTTCCGGTCGCTTCCGGGCAAGGACAATTCGGTAACCCAGAAGAAGATCGAAGACAACTTCGGGCCGCACGCCGGGCTTGGCACGCTCCTGACCCTGATCTCGTTCCTCCTGTTGCTGATCGTGCTCGTCGCACGGCCGGGTAAGAAGTTCGTGTTGGGGGCCCTCGCGCTGGCGGTGCTTCTGATCATCCAGAACGTGCTCGCGTGGACCGGTGAGGACGTGCCCTGGGTCGCGGCCCTGCACGGTCTGAATGCGCTCATCATCCTCGGCGTCTCCGGTTTCCTCGCGAGCAGCGTGTGGCACGGTCACCGCAAGATGGCGAGGGCAGAGGCGCCTCCCGCTTAGGCGAGCGCGAGCTGTCCGTGCGGCTCGAAGCCTGAGACGCCGACTCCGACGAGCCGTAGCGCTCCCGGGCGATCGTCGAGTGCGCGGTCGAGGCAGGCGCACGCGAGCTCGGCGATGCGCTGCGGATCGTCGGTCCCCACCGGGATGCTCGTCGAGCGGCTGCGAATCGAGAAGTCTGGGTAGCGCACCTTCGTCGTCACGGTGCGCCCCGTCTCGCCGGAGCGCTGCAGGTGCTCAGCGAGGCGTGCGGACATCCGGCGGAGCTCGTCCTTGAGCTGCTCGCGGTCGGCGATGTCCCGCTCGAACGTCTCCTCGGTGCTGATCGAGACTCGCTCCGACGACAGCTCGAGCCCGCGGGGATCGATGCCGCGGGCCCGGTCGCGGAGGAGCGCTCCGACCTTGCCGGGGAGGAGGCGCTTGAGCTCGTCGTCCGTCAGCGCGGCGAGAGCGCCGATCGTCTCCAGGCCGGCCGCCCGCAGCCTCGCCTCCGAGCGCGGCCCGACCCCGGGGAGGCGACGCACATCGAACGGCGCCAGGAACGAGGCCTCCCGGCCAGCCGGGACGACGGTCAGGCCGCCGGGCTTGCGCCGGTCGCTGGCGATCTTGGCGACGACCTTCGACGTGGCGACGCCCATCGCCGCGCTCAGGCTGGTCGCTCCACGCACGGACGTCTGCACCGCCTCGGCCAGCGCCCGCGCTTCGCCGAAGGTGGCGGCCACCTCGCCGAGATCGAGGTACCCCTCGTCCATTCCGGTGCGCTCGACGGTCGGCACCACCTCCCGCACCGAGCTCCAGACGGCCTGCGAGTACTCCTTGTAGACGCCGTGGCGCGGCCGGACGAAGACGGCGTGTGGGCAGCGCCGCAGCGCCTCGGCGCACGACATCGCGGAATGGATCCCGAACTTCCGCGCCTCGTAGTTGGCGGTCGCCACGACTCCTCGCCCGTGCGGGTCTCCTCCGACGACGAGCGGCTTGGAGCGAAGGTCGGGATTCTCCAACTCCTCCACGGCGGCGAAGAAGGCGTCGAGGTCGAGATGTCCGAGGATCACCCCACTACGGTAATCACGGGCTCAGCCGTTCGATGACCCAGTTGGCGTGTTCGCGGTGGTAGCGGAAGCGGTCGTGCAGCCGGTTGTCGCGGTGCTCCCAGAACTCGTAAGCCTCCGGGACGAGACGGAAGCCGCCCCAGTGCGGAGGGAGCGGCACCTCTCGGCCTTCGTACTCGGCCTCGACCTCGCGGAAGCGAGCCTCGAGCTCCGCGCGCGAGCCGATCGGTTCGCTCTGCGTCGAGGCCCAGGCAGCGAGCTGGCCGCCGCGCGGACGGGTCCGGAAGTACGCCTCCGACTCGGCGGTGTCAACGCGCTCGACCTCGCCCTCGACCCGCACCTGCCGGCCGGGCTCCTGCCAGTAAAAGAGGAGCGCGCCGCGTGGGTTCTGCGCCAGCTCGCGCGCCTTGCGGCCCTCGTAGCTCGAGTGGAAGACGAAGCCGCGCTCGTCGGCTCCCTTCAGGAGCACCATGCGAACCGAGGGCGCTCCGTGTTCGTTGGCCGTCGCCAGCGCGACCGCGTCCAGCCCGCCCGCCTCTGCGTGCCAGCGCTCGAACTGACGCAGGGGATCCGGGTCGAGATCGCCACGTCCGAGGCTCATGTATGGACTCTATTCATCTATACAAATGGCCGTCGCGTGCTGTATGTTCAAAGCGATGGCAGTCACCAAGTCGATCGAGATTCGAACGGAGCTTCCGGGCCCGCGCTCGCGTGAGATCGCGGAGCGCAAGGAGCGCGTGGTCGCCGCTCCGCTTTCGCTCGTCCACCCCATCTTCACGGCCGAGGGGCACGGGGCGACGCTCACCGACGTCGACGGCAACACGTTCATCGACCTGACCGGCGGGGTCGGCTGCCTGAACGTCGGGCACTCGCACCCGCAGGTCGTCGAGGCCGCGCAGGAGCAGCTCGCGCGCTTCGCGCACACCGACTTCACGATCGTGCCGTACGAGATCTACGTCGAGCTCGCGGAGCGGCTGATCGCGGTCTCGCCGTTCTCCGGCCCCGCGAAGGCGGCCTTCTTCAACGCCGGCACCGAGGCGGTCGAGAACTCGATCAAGTTCGCCCGCTCGTACACGAGGCGGCCCGCCGTGATCGCGTTCGAAGGGGCCTTCCACGGCCGCACGATGCTCTCGATGACGATGACCTCGAAGACGCATCCGTACAAGGCCGGCCTCGGCCCGTTCGCCCCGGAGGTCTACCGCGTGCCCTACCCGCACGCTTATCGCGGGATCGACGTCGAGGCCGCGCTGAAGGCGCTGCGGCGCGCGTTCCTGACCCAGGTCGCGGCCGAGACGGTCGCCGCGATCGTGATGGAGCCGATCCTCGGCGAGGGCGGCTTCGTCGTCGCGCCGACCGAGTTCGTCCAGGGCGTTCGCGAGATCTGCGACGAGCACGGGATCGTCTTCGTCGTGGACGAGGTGCAGACGGGATTCGGACGGACCGGGAAGATGTGGTGCATCCAGCACCACGGCGTCGAGCCCGACCTGATGGTCGTGGCCAAGTCGATCGCCGGCGGGCTTCCGCTCTCGGGCGTCGTCGGCAAGGCCGAGATCATGGACTCGCCGCCCGACTCCGCGATCGGCGGCACCTACGTCGGGAATCCGGTTGCCCAGGCGGCTGCAATCGCCGTGCTCGACGTCTTCGAGGAAGAGGAGCTCGTCGCGCGCGCTGCGGCGATCGGCGAGACGATCAGAGCCCGGATGACCGCCTGGCAGTCGCGCTGGGACGTGATCGGCGATGTGCGCGGCCTGGGCGCGATGCTCGCGATCGAGCTCGTCCAGGATCCTGTGACGAAGGAGCCGGCGGCGGACCTCGCCTCGGCCGTGATCGAGGAGGCGTTCCGGAACGGGCTCCTGCTCATCAAGTCCGGGACCGACGGCAACTGCATCCGGGTGCTGACGCCGCTCGTGATCACCGACGCGGAGCTCGACGAGGCTCTCGGCGTCTGGGAAGACGCCCTCGCCGCCGCTATCGGCGCGTAGTCCAGCTGGTCTCAGGGAAACTTCAATCCGTGGTCGGTGAGCTGATAGCCGGCCGTTACGAGCTCGAGAAGCTGGTCGGCTCGGGCGGCATGTCGAACGTCTTTCGCGCGCACGACCGGCTGCTCGAGCGGACGGTCGCGCTGAAGATCCTCCACGAGCAGTACACACGGGACGAGGACTACGTCGAGCGGTTCCGCCGCGAGGCGCGGGCGGTGGCGCAGCTCACGCATCCGAACATCGTCACCGTCATCGACCGGGGCGAGCAGGAAGGCCGTCAGTTCATCGTCTTCGAGTACATCGACGGCGAGAACCTGAAGGAGCTCTCGAATCGGGGGCCGCTCGAGGTGCGGGAGGCGATTCGGCTCACGCTCCAGGTGGCGCGGGCGCTCGCCTTCGCGCACGAGCGGGGCCTCGTCCACCGCGACGTGAAGCCACAGAACGTGCTGCTCAACGAGGACGGGCAGGCGAAGGTGACCGACTTCGGCATTGCGCGCTCGCTCGACGTCCACGGGGTCACGCAGACGGGCACGGTGCTCGGGACGAGCGACTACATCGCGCCCGAGCAGGCCCGCGGCCAGAAGGTCGACCCGAAGACGGACATCTACTCGCTCGGGGTCGTCCTCTATGAGCTCCTGAGCGGCGAGGTGCCGTTCTCGGGCGACAACTTCGTCGCCGTCGCGATGCGGCACGTGAACGAGCCGGCGCCGAGCGTGCTCGACACTCGGCCGGACTGTCCCATGCGGCTCGCCGTCGCGATCCAGCGCGCGATGTCGAAGGATCCCGAGGAGCGGTTCCCGTCGATGGGCGACTTCGCGGTCGAGCTCGAGGCCTGCCTTGCGGAGATCGACGGCCGCGGCGACGAGGGCGCGACGATGATCGTGCCGGCGCCGCGGCGACCCCGGCGGGAGCGCTCGCACGAACGACCGGCAGTCGTGATGCCGCTCGTGCTCGCCGCGCTCGTCGTCGCGCTCCTCGCGGCGGGAGCGTTTCTCCTGTTCCACACCGGGGGCGGCAAGAGCGTCCTCCAGCGGGATGGCGCCGCGCCGTCGAAGCCGGTCACGCTCCACGGAGTGACCGCCTATGACCCATTCGGGAACAACGGGCAGGAGCACGACAACGAGGCAGCGAAGGCGACCGACGGCAACCCGAGCAGCGGCTGGACGACGGAGCACTACCGCGAGTTCACGAAAGCCGGCGTCGGCCTCGTGCTGAGCGCCCCTCGCGCCGTCGCTCTTTCACGCCTGACGGTCGTGGCGGTACCCGGCTTCGAGGCCAAGATCCAGGCGAGCAACTTGTCGAACAGCGGCTTCGTCGACGTGTCAGGGGACTGGCAGACGGTCGTGGCTCGCACGAGCTTCAAGATCGACACGCACGGCAAGGACTACCGGTACTACATGGTCTGGTTGAGGCTGCCGAGCAGCGGTGGGCAAGCCGAGATCGACGAGGTGACCGCTAGAACTTAAGCCGGCTGCGGCGCTCGTGGCGCTCGAGCGCGAGCTTGACCAGCCGGTCGAGGAGTTCCTCGTACGGGATTCCCGAGGCCTCGAAGAGCTTCGCGTAAACGCTCGTCGCGGTGAAGCCCGGGATCGTGTTCAGCTCGTTGACGAGCACCTCGCCGTCGTCTCGTACGAAGCAGTCCGCGCGGGCCATGCCTTCGCACTCCGTGGCGCGGAAGGCCTGGACGGAGAGCTCCTGCACGCGATCGATCGCCTCCTGCGGGACCCGCGGCGGGACGATCAGGTCCATGCCGCCCTCGTCGTACTTCGCCGAGTAGTCGTACCAGTCGGAATTCGCCACGATCTCGCCCGGGATCGACGCGAACGGCTCCTGATTCCCCAGCACGCCGACCTCGACCTCGACCCCCGAGACGAACTCCTCGACTAGCACCTTCTCGTCGTGGCGGAAGGCGAGCTCGATCGCGGCGCGCAGCTCGTCCTCGCCGCGCGCCTTGCTGATCCCGACCGACGAGCCGAGCCGCGCGGGCTTCACGAAGACCGGAAAGCCGAACGGATTCTCGAAGCCGTATGGCGAGCGAAGCGTCACGCTTTGGGTGACGGGGATGCCGTTGTCGCGCAGGACGGACTTGAACAGGTCCTTGTCCATGCACAGCGCCGAGGCCGTCACGCCCGCGCCGACGTAGGGCACGTCCGCCAGCTCGAGCAGGCCCTGAACGGTGCCGTCCTCGCCAAACGGCCCGTGCAGCACGGGGAAGACGACGTCGACCCCCGCGAGCGTCGCCGGAACCTGCGACGTGGGAACCGGCAGCGTCTCCACCGCGGACCGCCCCATGCGCTCGAGCTCCGCGAGCGATCCGGGGCCGAGCTCCCAGCGCCCGTCGCGGCCGATCTCGACCGTCACTGCTTCGTAGCGCGCCGGGTCGAGCGCTGCCAGCACGGAGCCAGCCGACGCGAGCGAGATCTCGTGCTCGCTCGAGCGACCTCCCATGACGACCGCGACGCGAAGCCTGGGCATCACGGCGGTGGCAGCAGCCGCCCGACGACGATCGTAACCGTCGTGCCGGGCTTGGCCTTCGTGTTGCCGGGCGGGTCCTGGGAGAGGACGATCCCGTCCTGCGACGGGTCGGTCGTGTCTTGCTCCTGGACGTCGACCGAGAAGCCCGACCGCTCGAGCGTCTGGGTCGCCGTGTCCTGGTCATAGCCCCCGACGTCCGGGATCGTCGACTCCTTCGGGCCCAGCGAGACGTAGAGGGTGACCGTGCCCCCGCGCGCGAGCCCGGCCCCGCCACTGGGCTTCTGGTCCACGACGACGTCCTTGGGCTGGGGTGACTTGATGTCCTTTCTCGCAACGGCGAACCCCTGGCCCTGGAGCTCACCGGCGGCGCTGTCGTATAACGATCCGATGACGTTCGGCACCGTCAGCGGCTGGACGCCCTTCGAGACGTTGATGTGGACGGTGGAGCCCTTGTCCACCGTCGTATGCGCCGTCGGGGACTGGGCGATGACCGTGTTCGTCTGCTCGCTCGAGAACACGGAGAGCACCTTCACCTTCAGGCCGAGCGAGGAGAGGGTGCTGACCGCTTCGTCGCGTGAGTTGCCCATCACGTCGGGCACCTCGACCTTGGGCACCCCGGTCGAGACGTAGAGGTCGACGTTGCTCTTCTTGTCCAGCCGAACCCCGCCGGCCGGATCCTGGCGGAAAACCTTTCCCTCCTTCTGGGTCTCGTTCGGCTCACGGTGCACCGTCGCCTTGAGTCCCTTGTTCCTCACGTTCGCGACCGCGAGGTCTTCTCGCTGCCCGACGACGTACGGCACCGAGACCGATCCCGAGCCGCCGAGCGAGTCCTGGATCTTCCCGAACGCGTACCAGCCCGCGACGCCCGCGAGCACGACGAGCACCAGCGCGGCCAGCCAGGGCCAGACGGGCCGTCGGCGCGCAGGCGGATCGGCGTAGCGATACGAGGGGCGGTCGGCCGTGGGCGGGCGCCGCGGCGGCACGATCGCCGTCGGGGCACTCGAGAGCGCGGTGCCCGAGAGGACGGCCGTTGCGGCATCCGCAGTCTCGGCCGTGACGCCGGCGCCCTGAGCGACCCGGTCGAGCTCGGCGTCCATCTCCTCGGCGGTCTGGAAGCGGTCCTCGGGGCTCTTCGCGAGGGCCCGCAGCACGATCATGTCGAGATCGGGCGGGATCTCGGGACGCTCGAGCGATGGTGGCCGCGGCGTGTCCGACAGGTGCTTCATCGCGATCTCCACCGGCGAGTCGCCCGTGAAGGGCACCGTGCCCGTCAGCATCTCGTAGAGGAGGACGCCGACGGAGTAGAGGTCGGAGCGCTGATCAACGGCCGCGCCGCGGGCCTGCTCCGGCGAGAGGTACTGGGCGGTGCCGATGATCGAGCCGGCCTCGGTCATCTGGCTGACCCCGGCCCGGGCGATGCCGAAGTCCGTCACCTTGAGGCGCCCGTCGGCGTCGGCCATCACGTTGTGCGGCTTGATGTCGCGGTGGACGACGCCCTTCCGGTGCGCGAAGCGGAGCGCGCCGAGCACCTGACGGGTGAACTCGATCGCGTCGCCGATCGGGAGCGGGCCACGCGCCACGACGAGCTCTTTCAGGCTCCGTCCGTCGAGGTACTCCATCGCGATGTAGTAGGTGCCCTCGGCTTCGCCCCGGTCGTAGATCGAGACGATGTTCGGATGCGAGAGGCCGGCGGCGTTCTTCGCCTCGCGGCGGAAGCGCTCGACGAACGACTCGTCGTTCGCGTGCCGGTCGTTCAGGATCTTGATCGCGACCCGGCGTCCGAGCTCCTCGTCCTCGGCCAGGTAGACGTCTGCCATCCCGCCCGAGCCGAGCTTGCGGACGATCCGGTAGCGCCCGTCGAAGAGCGTGTTGATCAGGCTGTCGCCGAAAGCCATGTCCTCACCAGGGTACGTTCGACATTCACGGGAGAAGTGCTTCCATGATCTGCTTGGCGATCGGTGCCGCGGTCGTGCCGCCGGTGGCGCTCTGCCGCTCCAGGACGACGGCGACGGCGACCTTCGGGTTCTCGGCGGGCGCGAAGCAGATGAACCACGTCGTGTTCACGTGACTCTCCGAAGTCTCGGCGGTGCCCGTCTTGCCCGCGACGCGGATGCCGGGCAGTTGCGCTGCGGTTCCGGTGCCGCCCTGGACGACGGCCTCCATCATCGTCGTCACATCGGCGGCCGTGTTCTCGCTGACCGCGCGGCCGAGCGTCTCGGGCTTCGTCTTTGTCACGGTCGACCCGTCCGGCGCGACGACGCGCTCGACGACATAGGGCCGCATGACGAGGCCGCCGTTGGCAATGGTCGCGGCCACCATGGCCATCTGGATCGGCGTCACCTTGATATCCGCGTTGGCCGGTCCCTGCCCGAACGCAAGCCGACCCGAGTCGACCTGCGAATCCTCCTTCGGGAAGAAAAGCCGATGATTGTTGTACACGCCGCTGATCGCGCGCTCATTCACGGGCGTCTCGAGCGGTGGGACGGAGTAGAAGCCGAAGCGCCTCGCCTGCTCCAAGATCTTCCGACCACCCAGCGTCAGTCCGATATTGCAGAAGACGGCGTTGATCGAGTGCTCGAGCGCCTGCGTGAAGTTGACGGTGCCGAAGACTTCAGGTCCGTTCTGGTCGGCAAAGTTGGAGACCTTGTCGCCGTACTCGATGCAATAGCCGGGGTCGTGGAAGGTCGAGTCGATCGTGAACTTGCCGCTTTCCAGGGCGGCCGAAGCAGTGATGACTTTGAAGGCAGAGCCCGGGGTGTACAGCCCTTGCTCTGCACGGTTGAACAGCGGCCCGCAGCCCCACTTCGGCCTCGAGGCCAGGTTGTACTGGTCTTCGATCAGATTCGGGTTGTAGGTTGGGCTCGAGACGCTGACGAGCAGACGGCCGGTGCGCGGCTCGATCGCAACCGCGGCGCCGCACTTGCCGCCGAGCGCTTTCAGCGCGATCGCCTGGGCGCCGGCCCGCAGGGTGAGGTGGAGGTCGTTGCCCTTGACCGTCGTGCCTCTCAGCTTGTCGAACGTCGTGTCGAGGACCGTGCTCAGGTTCGTGTTGGAGCCGGTCAGGAAGTCGTTCTCCGTGTCCTCGAGGCCGGCGCGCGACCGGACCTGAGTCGAGTAGCCGACGATGTGAGCTGCGAGCCCGCGCTGCGGATACTTGCGGAAATAGAGCGTCTGCCCGCCCACCTTGCGCCGCACGTTGTCCGCGAGCACGGTTCGTCCGTCGGCGGCATAGATCTTCCCGCGTTTGATGGTGAATTGCGCGACCCGTTGGATCGAGTTGTCCTGCCGGTCGGCAAGCCCGCTTGCGGCCCAGGCCTGCCAGTAGGTCGTGCCGACGATGAGCGCGGCGAGCAGGACGAGCCCGACCACGGCCATGCGCGTGATCTGGCGGTTCACCGGTCACCGCCCATCGGCAGCTGGGCGACTGAGTTCGCGCGGTGCGAGACGAGCAGGAGGCCCGCGAGCAGGATGAAGTTCGCGACGACGCTTGACCCGCCGTAGCTGACGAACGGCAGCGTGATCCCGGTCAGCGGAATGATTCGCAGGACGCCGCCGACGATGATGAACGTCTGCAGCGCGAATCCGAACGTGAGCCCGACCGCGAGCAGCTTCGAGAAGCCGTCCTGCGCCAGGAGCGCGATCCGGAAGCCACGCAGGCAGAAGAGCATGTAGAGGAGCAGGAGCGCCGCCGAGCCGATGAGCCCGAGCTCCTGCGCGAGCGCCGAGTAGATGAAGTCGGTGTTCAGCTGCGGTATCAGGGTGTGGCCGTTCGTCGTCGCAAAGACGCCTTTCCCGAGACCCTTCCCGTCGAAGCCGCCGTTTCCGATCGAGTACAGCGACTGCGTGATCTGGTACCCGCTCGTGGTCGCGTGCGACCAGGGATCGATCCAGATCGAGACCCGCTCCTGCACCCTCGGGACGAAGTGGTAGAGGAGCCCGGATCCGCCGACGAACAGGACGAGCCCCGCGGCGGCGTACCAGGCTCGCGCAGTGGCCACGTACAGAACCGCCAGGAAGATCCCGTAGTAGAGGAGCGCGCTCCCGAGGTCGTTCGTCTCGACGATCACGAGCATCGCCGCGCCCCAGATCGCGAGCAGCGGCCCGAAGTCCTTGAGTCGCCCCTGCGCCAGCACCTCGCGCTTCTCGCGGAGGTAGCCGGCGAGAAAGACGATCAGCATGATCTTGGCGAGCTCGCCGGGCTGGAACTGGATGCTGCCCACATGCACCCACAGGCGGGCGCCGTTGATCTGCTCGCCGATCACCGGCAGGGCGGGCAGGAAGAGGAGCCCGACGGCGGTCAGGCCGAAGATGTACTTGTAGCTCTCGAGCCGCCGGTAGTCGTGGCGCAGGGCGAGCAGCGTCACCGCGAACGCTGCGACGCCGACTACGATCCAGAGCCCCTGGCGAAACGCGTTTCCCGGGTCGAGCCGGTAGATCTCCGTCACGCCGATTGCGGTCAGGAGCGCCGCCATCGGCAGCAGGTACGGATCGGCCTGGGGCACGGCCAGACGCGCAATCACGTGCGCGACGAGGTAGAGCGCGAAGAAGAAGAGCGCGTACGAGAGCGACCCGGTCGAGACGATGTCCGAGCGCGCGATGTAGACGCTCGCGAAGCCGAGACCGGTGATGATGGCGACGACGAAGAGGTTGGCGAGCTCGCGGTTCCGGTAGCTCATCTGCTCTGGCCGAAGAGCCAGTAGACGAGCAACCCGAGGGCGGCGACGACGGCGAGCGCGATCACGAGTCGCGCGGCTCGCATGCCGAAGCGCTCTTTCGGCTGCTCGTGCTGCTCCGGCTCCGTCCCGTCCGCGGTCGCCTGTGCCTGCGCTTGTTCGGGCGAAATGACTGTCGTCTGGACGGTCGGCACGCCCTCGAGGCCGGAGAGCGTGTCCTCGTCGGGCTCGGCGGCGGGAGGCGCAGGCGCCTGGACGACCGGCATCGCCTTCGTCTCGGCGGGGGGCTCCGGCGGCGTGTCGGTCATCTCGAAGCAGACGACCGTGATGTTGTCCTCGCCGCCGCTGCGGTTCGCCGCTCCGATCAGTTCCTTCGCGGCGCTGTTGAGATCGTCCCTGCGCGGCTCGACGATGCCGAGGATCGTCTCGTCGTCGATCATCGAGGTCAGCCCGTCCGAGCAGATGAGGAAGACGTCGCCGGCGCTGGCCTCGACCGTGAAGGAGTCGACGTCGACGTCGGGATCGACGCCGAGGACGCGGGTGATGACCGAGCGCTGCGGATGGATCTCCGCCTCCTCCGGCGAGAGCCGGCCACTGCGGACGAGCTCGGCGACGAGCGAATGGTCCTCGGTCAGCTGCTCGACCTTCTGGTCGCGAATCAGATAGGCGCGCGAGTCGCCGACGTGGCCAATCGCGACCACACCGTCCTCGACGAGCGCGACGGTGATCGTCGTCCCCATGCCCGTTGCGTCCGCGTCGTCTCGCGCCCGCTCGAAGACCTGCCGGTTCGCCTTCTTGATGAGCGCGACGACCCGCTCCTCGCCGCTGCCGTCCACGGCCTCCCCGAGGGCGGTTGCGGCCACGCGCGAGGCGATCTCGCCGCCGCGGGCCCCGCCCATGCCGTCCGCGACCGCGAACAGCGGCGGCTGGAGGACCCAGGCGTCCTCGTTGCGGCGGCGCTTTCGCCCGGGGTCGGAGAGTCCGGTACTGCGCCCGAGGTAGATCACGCGCGCCCCTCACCGGCGGTGGCTCCCGGGCGGCGGAGCCGCCCTCCGCCACCGCCTGGCGCCGCTGCGGGCACGGTGCTCTCCGGGCCCGTATTGCGAATACTGTGCCCTCCGGCCCCGCACCCGCAGCGACGCCTGAGGAACGCGCGATCCCCGCTTGGCGTGAGCAGTCTCATGCCTCAAACCTCAAGTCGGTCTCGCCCACGCGGACGAGGTCTCCGGCGGCCAGCTTGCGCGGCTTCGAGAGCCGCACGCCATTGACGTAGGTGCCGTTCGTCGAGCCCACGTCCTCGATCCAGACGCCGTCGCGTCGCGGCTCAACCCTGGCGTGTTGCGCGGACGCGAAGTCGTCTCCGTCGAGCCTGACCTCGTTCGGCCCGCCGCGGCCGATCGAGATCCCGGAGGAGTCGAGCACGAACTCGGTGTTCTCGTCGATCGCCGTGCTCTTGAGGACGACGAGACGGCCCATGTTCATCTGCGGCTCGGGCCGGAGGCCGATGGCTGCGGCCTCTCGAGGGGCGAGCACGAAGCTCTCCTGCGGCAGGCGGAGGTCACGGCTTGCGGTGCGCACGATTCTCCAGATGAAGAGGTAGAGAAGGATCAGAAAGCAGGCCTTGAGGAGGAGCAGGACCCCCTCGACGTCGACAGAAGCCGCAATCATGATCTGCGAAAGACAAGCTCGGTCGAGCCTACGGTGATTCGGTCCTCGTTCTCGAGCTTTGCCCGCTGTTGACGGCGCCCGTTGACGGTCAGCCCGTTCGTCGAGCCGAGGTCGAGGATCCAGAACGAGCTTCCCTCCTGCCTCACCTCTGCGTGGCGCCTGGAGACGTTCGGGTCGGCGAGCCGGATGTCGCAGTCCCGCGAGCGGCCGATGACGACGCTCTCCTTGTCGATCGTGTGCTTTGTTCCGTTTGCGTCGAGGGTGACGACCTCGGGCTCGACCCCGAGCTGGCCGGGGGTCGCGGCCTCGGTCGGAGGGCCCTGGGGCTTGTAGACCATCGTCGCGCCCGGGGGAGCGGCCGGCATGGGCTCGGACGGCCCCTGACCGGGCTCGGGCTGCACCATGCGCGTCGCGATCCCGAACTCGCCGACCTCGAGGTCGGCGTCGGTGTTCATGAGCACCTTCGGTGAGCTGAGGAGGACGTACGACTCGCGGCGCGCGTGCTCGCCGAGGTACTCCTGGAGCTCGCTCAGCAGCGACTCCTCGTAGCTGTCGAACTGCTTGCGGTCGGCGGGAGAGAGGTAGACGGAGTACTCGTTCGGTGCGTAGACGCGCGAGACCGAGATCATGCGGTGGTCGTCCATCTCCTTCGCGAGCTTCCGCGCCAGCTCGACGGGCTGGACGTTGGTACGGAACGCGCGGCCGAAGACGCCCTCGAAAAGCGCCTCGATCTTCTGCTCGATGTTTCGAAGCACGGTCACGGGCGGGTCCTACCCCGTCGGCGAGTTTACCGAGCGCCTGCCTGCCTGAATCGCCTCTGCGCGCGGGGCCACCGCGGACCACCCGCCGCTTTCAGCCTATCTCGGAAAAGCGCACGCGTCTGTGTCAGAACCCTGCCAAAACGGTTCGGTTCCGCGACTTGCTGTGGGAGTCGGCGCGATTGCACCGTGAGCACGAGGTATGTGAGCCAGCTGGTGCAGACGAGCGGAACCGCGCCCGCGCGAGGGGCCGCCAGCAGCGTTGCCGCGAGGAGCACCGCCGTGAACGCCGCGATCGTGAGGTCTCCTCTGCGCGTCACGTGCGGGAGCGCCCCGGCGGCCGCCGCGAGGAGCAGGGTCTCGACGCCCAGCGCGGGGCTCGCCAGAACCCATTGCCAGAGCGAGTGGAAGACCGCGATCGGATGCTCGCTCCCGGTGATCCCGAGCCCTGCTGCGTGCACGCCGCTGAACGGGATGACCGACCCATGGATGCCGGCGGCGACGCCGGCCAGGAGAACCGCAGCGAGCGCCTGCGCCGTGCGCCGCACGGTGCGTGGGACGTGCAGGACCGCCAGTGGCACCAGACCGAGCAGGCCGACCGGCCCCAACGCGATGCCGGATCCGAAGAGGAGACCGCGCCGCGGGTCGCCCCACATGACCGCGAGCCACACGAGCGCCAGTCCTGCGTACGCGAGCGCAAGCCCGAGCGACACGTTGCCCAGCGGAAACACGGGCACGGCCAGCGTGAAGGCGAGCCCGAGCCTCGCTCGAGCCGCCGTCAGCGCCGCGGCGACCGCGGCGAGCAGGAGCGGCCAGCGGGCGGGGTAGAACGGAAGCGCGGCAGCCGTCCAGCCGGCCACGAGCGCGGCCAGCGCGGGGGCTGCGCTTTGCACCAGCACGCGCTTCGGATCGATCCGGACCGGGGCCTTCGGGCGCGTGCGCCTCGGCGCGCGCTCCAACCATGCGGCCCGAAGCTCCTTGGACAGCGCCGCCGCCGACGGTCTCCTGGCCGGATCGACCGAGAGCGCACGGTCGACGGCGGCGACGAGGCGCCGACGAAGATCGGGCCGCACCTCGCCGATCGACGGAGCGCCGGTCTTGATCACCTCTCCGGTCTCGAGCGGCGACGCGCGCCAGAACGGGTGATGGCCGGAGAGCGCCTCCCACAGCAGCACCCCCACGGCCCAGACGTCGGCCGGCGGCCCGGCGGTCTCACCGTGCAGGCGCTCGGGCGAGATGTACGCCAGCGTCCCCGGGACGTCGCCGACCGCGGTCAGCGTCTCGGCGTCTGCGAGCTGCGCGAGCCCGAAGTCGAAGAGCCGCACCGAGACCTCGTCCCCGTCGACGACGAGCACGTTCGAGGGCTTGACGTCGCGATGGACGATGCCCTGGGCGTGCGCAAAGGCGAGCGCCTCGAGAATCTGAGCTGCCGCCTCGACAGCCCCGTCGTCGCCCAGCTCGCCTGCGCGAATCGCCTGCCGGAGCGTCAAGCCCGGCACGTACTCGTAGGAGATGTAGAGATGCTTGTCGTCGGACTCGAGGCCGTACGCGCGCAAGCAGTGAGGATGGCGCAGCCGCGTCGCCGCCTCGGCCTCTCGCTCGGCGCGCGGAGCCGCTCTTCCCTCCTTGGCGATGATCTTGAGGGCGACCTCGAGGCCCGAGGTTTCGTCCCGTGCAAGCCAGACCGTGCCGGAACCGCCGGTCCCGAGCGGGCGCAGGGGTCGATAGCGGCCAAGGACGAGGCCGTTTGGCTCCACGGGTTCGACGACGCTCGACACCGGCTCTCCGACTTTGGCGTCCTTCGCCAAAACTCCTGCACCAGCCGGGGAACGCGATACAGTGACGCGGCTCCGTCTCCTGCCGACCCCTATGAGCGACCGAGAGAGCGATATCGAGTTCGACTTCTTCGAGGAGTCGGACACCCGGGAATCAGCGGAGGAACGGCCTCGCCGCCGAGGGCCGCGCCCGCCGGTTCGCCCTCCCACAGGGCTGACGCCGCTGCTGCGCCTCGTCGGGCTGATCAGCTTCGCGATCCTGATCGTGCTGCTGCTCATCCTCTGGGTGAACGGCTGCCGCGCGGACCAGCGCAAGAACACGTACAAGCACTACGTGCAGAAGGTCGAAGGCTACGCGACCCAGTCGCAGCGGCTTGGGAGGCGCCTGAACACGCTGCTCACGACACGAGGGACGAAGGAGAGCGTCGTCGAGACCGAGCTGTCCGGGCTCGCCCAGCAACAGGAGAAGCTGGCCGCGCAGGCTCGGAGCCTCGACCCACCCGGCCGACTCCGCCAGGAGCACGACCACATGCTCGACTCGTTTGACCTGCGGACGAACGGCCTGAAAGGGATGAACCTCGCCTTCAGGAGCACGGTCTCGTCGAACAAGGCGAATCAGGCGGGCGCGGAGCTCGCGCAGCAGATGCAGCGGTTCGTGGCGAGCGACGTCATCTGGGAAGACCTCTTCAAGGAACCGACGAAGAACCAGCTTCAGAAGCTGAGCATCACGGGCGTCAACGTGCCGGACTCGATCTTCTTACCGAACCCCGACATCGCCACGACGGCCTCGATGAAGGCCGTCTGGCAGCGAATTCACGGCGCCGCGACCGGCGGCTCGGCGTGTAGCCCGCGCGGCACGGGCATCGTCTCCACGAAGGTGCTTCCTGGGAGCAAGGAGCTCTCGACCTCGACGACGAACCAGGTCACGTCGTCGACGGATCTCGCGTTCGCCGTCGCGATCAAGAACTCCGGCTGCCAGCAGGAGGTCGGCCTGAAGGTCCGGCTTACGATCCAGCAGCAGACGCCGATCACCAAGCAGGCGACGATCGACCTGCTGAATCCCGAGGAAGAGAAGACGATCACCTTCAGGGACATCCCCTTGCCGCCGCTCGATCAGAAGACGACGCTGACGGTCGAAGTCGATCCCGTGGACGGGGAAACGAACAGGGACAACAACACCGAGACCTACGACGTGCTGTTCGCGCCGAAGGGCTAACCGGCCATCGCCTTCTCGACCGACTCCTGCTCCTCGGGTGAGAGCGCAACGTTCGGCTGCCCGCGGTCGAGCTCCTTGACGTAGATGCGCGCGTAGTCGCGGCCCTGGATCGCGCTGATGACGATTCCCGAGCGGCCCGCGTCGAGCAGCGCGATCGAGGCGGACTGGTGCCCGCCCGCACCCTCGTAGGCGTCGTAGCGAACGAGCGAGCTGTTCGTGATCGAGCCGTCGACGCGGCGGTCGACTCGCGCGAGTGCGGCCGCGACCTCGTCGACGGCGCGATGGAGGTCGTCGATGCGGCCCTGGAGCGAGACGGCGAAGTCGACGAGGTCGTCCTTGCCCCCGCCGAGCAGGACGAGCTGGCTCGCGCGAACGCGCCGAATCTGAACGGCGAGGTACACCGAGACGGCGAGTGCGGCCGCGGCTGCACAGGCCGCGGCGATGGCGATCCAGGCTGCCGCAGAGAGGGTCATGAGAAGGAAATCCTAGAAGCGATGCTGCGATTCGCGCGCGAGTCGCTACATTTTTTGTGTCATGACGCAGGTCCTGGTGCTCAACGCGAGCTACGAGCCCCTGAACGTCACGTCGGTGAGACGTGCCCACGTGCTCGTCTTCAAGGGCAAGGCGGAGGTGCTCGAGAAGCTCGACCAGCCGCTCCGTTCGGCGAGCGACACGTACCCGTGGCCGCACGTGATCAGGCTCGTCCACTACGTGCGGGTGCCACGCGCGGTCCAGCGCAAGATCTCCCGGCGGGCGCTCTTTGCCCGCGACGGCTGGCGCTGTGTCTACTGCGGCACGAGCAGCGGCCGGCTCACGCTGGACCACGTCGTCCCACGGAGCCGCGGTGGCGACTCGGTCTGGGAGAACGTCGTCACCTCGTGCGCGCCGTGCAACTTACGCAAGGGAAACCGGTCGCTCGAGGAGGCGCGGATGACGCTCGTGCGCCAGCCGCGGCCTCCGCAGCCGGTGCTGTTCATTCGCCTGGCCGCGCCGAAGATCCCGCACGGCTGGCGTCAATATCTACCCGCGCTCGAGGGGCAGACCTAACCCTTCCCACTCGCTCCACGAGCCTGGATAGAGCTTCGCGTCCGCGCGGCCTGCCTCCGAGAGCGCGAACAGCGTCACGCAGGCGGTAACGCCCGAACCGCAGTAGGCGACGATCTCGTCGGCCGCTAGGACGTCTTCGGGTATCGGCCCGCCGTCGGTGTGGGGCAGGTTGCGCGCGCCCGGAATGCGGCCCGGCACCTTGTCGATCGGGTTGGGCTCCCCGCGGAAACGCTCCGGGACCCGAGCGTCGAGCAGGATCAGCGCGGGGTCATCGAGGCGGGTTGCCAGTTCCTCGGCCTCGATCGTGTCGTCCTCCCGCGACCGCGGCGTGAACCGAGCGGGCTCGATCGCCTCCTCGCCGGTCCGCAGCGGCCCGCGCCAGGCTTCGATCCCGCCGCGCAGGACCGCGACGTCGTCGTGGCCGAAGTGGCGCAGCAGCCACCAGAGCCGCTCCGCCCCGCCGAGCTCGCCATAGGCGACGACGAACACGTCCTCGCCGATCCCGGCCCGCGAGGCGGCCGCCGCGAATTCGTCTGCGTCCGGGAGCGGGTGCCGTCCGCGCTCGCCGGGCGGAGCAGCCAGGTCCTCGTCGACGTCGAGGAACGACGCGCCGGGAATGTGGCCCGCGAGGTACAGCTCTCGCCCGCGCCCGGGGCTCCCGAGCTCCCAGCGGCAGTCGACGAACTGATAGGCGAAGCGAACTGGAGCGTCTTGAGCCTTGCGTGATCCACGGCTTGGCATGGGACGAACGCGCGGTGCTAGGACCGCGTAGCCGCGGCGACGAGCGAGACGGCCGGAAGTTCTAGACCATCCGGTGCTCTAAATGGCTCGAGGCGCGTTGCGAGGTTTGCCCGGACATCGGCGCGCGCTTCCCCGTCGAGCCGCTCGAGCGCCATCGAGATCGCCCCAGCCACGCCGGTCAGGAAACGCCAGTAATCATCCTCATCAGTGAACGGGAACACGAACGGCACCTCCTCGATCTCCGGGTCCGCCAGCCCCGCGTCCGTGAACAGCTGCCTTAGCCGAGCGACGTCGGCAAGCGCAAGGATCCCCGGTTGTCCGGGCTCGGGGGGCGGAAGATGACCGGAGTCCACGAGCACGGACATCGGCAGCGCCGCCCACGGGTTCTGCCCCGGCCCGGCAAAGACGGCGCACGAAACGCGCCCGCCGTCTCGAAGGACCCGTCGCGTCTCCGCGAGCGCCCTTGCCGGGTCGGAGAGCAGCATGTATCCCCATCGGCAAAGCACTCCGTCGACAGATTCATCCGGTAGTTCGAGCGCCTCGGCGTCGAGGACGCTGTATTCGACATGCTCGAATCCGAGCGCCGCGCCCTGGCGTCGTGCCGCCTCGACCATCGCCTCTGCGAAGTCGCTGACGATGAGGCGGGTCTCGCCGCCCAGCGCCGCCAAGGCGGTGAAGCCCACGACGCCCGTCCCGGCGGCCAGTTCGAGGATTGTCGCTGCCGGGCGCACCTGCAGGGCTTGGAGCATCCGCTCGGTTACCGGGCCTGCGGCGGCCTCGAACCAGCCGTGTCGCTCCTCCCAGCCTGGCGCCATCGCCTCCCAGACGGCGTGGCTCGCACGCTTGAACTCATTCGGCTCCACGGAGCGCAAGCCTAAACCGTCTTGGATGTGTGACGGCGAGGCGGCGCGGCGGCGTATTCGGTCGAACCCTCGGAAGGAGCACGTCATGAAGCTGATCCGGATCGCAGTCGTCGTTGCGCTCGCCGCTGCCGTGGTTGCCCTCGCCGGCGTCGGCCGGCCCGAGGCGGCCGGCGGTGCCTCGAAGCCCTCGGGCGGCATCACGGTCACCGGCCTCGGCACCGTCACGTCTGTGCCGAACGAGGCCGAGTTCTCGCTCGCCGTCCAGACGAAGGCCGCGACGGCCCGCGAGGCTCTCGCCGGCAACGCCGGGCAGATGCGCCACGTGCTCGCGGCGCTGAGGTCGGTCGGTGTCGACAAGCGCGACGTGAAGACGCAGGACGTCTCGGTCTCGCGGTCCTACGGAAACGACGGACAGCCCGACGGCTATTCGGCCAGGAACTCCGTCTCGGTCAGGATCCACGGCCTGTCGAGGGCAGGCAAGGTGCTCGATGCAGCGTCGAACGCGGGCGCGGACGAGGTCGAGGGCCCGTCGCTGTCACGCTCCGACCAGGACGCGCTCCAGGCGAAGGCCCTCCGCCGCGCGGTCGCGGACGCCGCCAGGAAGGCCCGCGTACTCGCGGGCGCGGCAGGCGTATCACTCGGCGCGGTCACGGCGATGACGGAGGGCGCCAGCGGCAGCCCTCAGCCCTACTTCGCCCAGGCCGGCGCGTTCCTCGCTGACAGGGCCGCCGCCCCGATCGAGCCCGGCACCCAGGACGTCCAGGCATCCGTGAAAGTGACATTCGCCATTACCTAGAGACTCAACGGGCGCCGAGCTTGTCGAGCGGAGTTCCGTCGTCGCAGCTGACGGTGTGGCTGCGTTCGAGCTTGTGGAGATACGTCCTCACCTCGTTCCTTCTGACGTACTGCAGGACGGCGCAATCGAGCGGATACAGGGGCCGCCGGTCGCACGGGATCGTCGTGGTCGAGCCGCCAGGATTCAATCTCACTGCCGAGCAGGCGGTGCCGCCGAGGACGTAGAGCTGGGCGCCGATGCTCAGCGTGCCGTCCGCGTAGACCCAGCCCTTGCGAGTAAACGGCTCGCAGTACGTGCGCTGGACGTAACTTCGAATCTTCGCGTCGCCACCGATGCGATCGAGGAAGCGCTGGGTGCACCGCTCGACGCGGGAATCCGTCTGGACTGCCTTCTTGTCTCCCGAACTACAGCCCGCCAGGGCGAGGAGGACGGCGATCGCGAGCCCGGCGCGCACGCACAGATACTGCCTGACAGCGCGTGTTTGCCCCGAAATGGGCGAGGTCTTACCCATTCTGTAGAGGGCGCGAGCGCACTCGGAAGGATTCCCGGCGTGAAGGGGTCGAGCGACCATGAGATCGTCCAGAGTCATCGACCTCGGGAGTCGTTCTGCCAACGCCGCGTTCTACCTCTCTCCCACGCAAGATCGCAGCCTCGCTCACGCTGCTCGCGGCCGCAGCCGGCATCGCCGGCGTCGGAGCCTACGCCACGTTCGGCGATTCGACGAGGCCGATCCAGGTTGTCTCGGCGGGCGGCGTCGACTTGCAGGTCAATGGCTCCGACACGAATCAGACCGTGAGCGATGTGACCACGAGCGCACCGGGCGACTCGATCACTCGCACGGTCTCGGTCGAGAACAACGGCACCGTCGCCTTCGCAGACGTGATGCTGACCACCAAAGGATCTTCCTCGAACGCGCTCACCGCGGCGTCGAGCGGCCTCCAAATGGTCGTCGACAAATGCTCGGTTGCGTGGACCGGCGCCGATGCGGCCGCCACGTGCGGGGGCACGGTCACCGCGGTCATCGCCTCGACCGACTTGGTCGGATCGAATCGAAGCCTGTCGCTCGCTCTCAGCCCCTCGGCAGCGGCCTACGTGCGCATCAAGTTGACGCTCCCGTCCAGCTACGACGACAACACGGGGGTCTCGAACGCGACCAGGATCACGTTCGACGCTCTGCAGAGCACGGCAACCGCGCAGTAGGTCAGCTCAGAAGGAGCCGGCGCTTCATGCGGCTGCCTCGGTCTCGACGACCGGCTCCGGGTCGTGCCGGTGTGGACGGCCAATCAGATGCGAGTGGGACTCAGTTCCATAACCGCCCGGGACCGGAATGTAGAACTCGGGATAGCCCCACATGCCGTGCTCGGCGACGTCCAGGCCTGCCGTCTCGACGTGCTCCTCGACGCGGATGCCCCAGAGCTTGTTCAGCGTCCAGAGGCAGCCGAACGAGGCCGTGAACGTGAACCCTCCGACGGCAATGAGCCCGAGCGCCTGGATGCCGAGCTGGTGGAAGCTGCCCGTGTAGACGAGGCCGCCCGAGCCCGTAGCCAGGTTCGAGGCGAGCGCCGGGACGGCGAAGATGCCCGTGGCTAGCGTGCCCCAGACTCCGGCCATGCCGTGCACGGCGACCGCGCCGATCGGGTCGTCGATCCCGATCCGCTCCACAGCGAGGACGCCCACGACCGCGATCGCACCCGCAACTGCGCCGATCACGACCGCGGACCACGGCGCGACGAAGCCTGACGCGGCCGTGATCGCAACGAGCGCCGCAATGACGCCGTTCAGCATCATCGAGACGTCCGGCTTGCGCAGCACGAGCCACGCGACGCCGATGCCGCCCATCGCGCCTGACGCGGCCGCGAGGTTCGTCGTCAGGGCGACGTAGCCGAAGTAGCCGATGTGCTTGCCGGTGACGACCGCGAGCGTCGAGCCCGGGTTGAACCCGAACCAGCCGAACCAGAGGATGAGCGTCCCGAGCACGGCGTACGGCATGTTGTGGCCGGGGATCGGGTTCGCACGCCCGTCGTGGCCGAACTTCCCGATCCGCGGCCCGAGCAGCAGCGCGCCCGCAAGCGCTGCCAGCGCGCCCTGGTAGTGGACGACCGTCGAGCCGGCGAAGTCCTGCATGCCGAGCGAGAAGAGCCAGCCGCCCGAATGCCAGATCCAGTGCGAGACGACCGAGTAGAGGACGGTGAAGAAAGCGCCGAAGACGAAGTAGACCCAGAGCTTCGCGCGCTCGGCCATCGCGCCCCAGACGATCGCCAGCGAGACGCCCGCGAACACGACCTCGAACAGGTAGGCGGCGGCGCCGGGAATCGTGGAGAAGAAGGTGAACGGCGCCGCGCCGACCGAGAGAAACGCGTCGGTCGACGGGAAGAAGCCGCTCGTGCCGATCAGCGAGCTCCCGTCGCCGAAGGCGAGACCGAATCCGACCGCCCAGTAGACGAGCGAGCAGACGCCGAAGATGAGCACGTTCTTGCCGGCGATGTGCGCGGCGTTCTTCATCCGTGTCAGGCCCGCCTCGAGGAAGGCGAAGCCGGCCTGCATGAACATGACGAGGATCGCCGCGACGACGACCCAGACGGTGTTGACGGCGATCAGGAGGTCGGCGTTCTTCATGCGACCTCGACCTCGCCAAGCGCGAGTCCGGTGCGGTTGTGCCTGACGTTCTCGATCGGCGTCGTCCACACGATCCCGTCGCCGGACTCGTGGCCGGAACGCGCGGCGTCGGTGATCGCGGCGACGACCGCCTGGGCGAGCGAGTCCTCGACGACGAACGTGAGCAGAGCCTTCGGCAGAAAGCGCGACTCGAAGACGCGGCCCCGATACTCGTGCGTCACGCCGCGCTGCTGTCCGTGGCCGATCGCCTCGACGACGGTCACGCCGACGTGCCCGGTCTCCGCCTCGACTGCGTCGATCACCGTCTCGACCCGCTCCCGGATGACCACTGCCTCGACCTTCGTCATGTCAGATCTCCTCGCTCCGTCGTTCGAGGACGACGACGTCGCGCCAGACGCCGTCGAGCTGTCCGAGCCGTTCCTGTGTGCCGACGACGCGGAACCCGCACTTCACATGCAGCGCGAGGCTCGCCTCGTTCTCCGGGAAGATCCCGGTCTGGATCGTCCAGATGCCGTCCTGCTCAGTGTCCGCGATCAGCCGCTCGAGCAGGGCGCGGCCGACTCCCTTGCCCTGTGCGTCGGAGTGCACGTAGACGCTGTGCTCGACGACTCCCCGGTAGCAGGGACGTACCGAGACCGGGTGCACTGCGACCCAGCCGACGACCCGTCCGTCCTCGACGGCCACCAGGCGATGGTGGTCGAGCTGCGAGCGGTCCCACGCGTCCCAGTCGCGAGCCACCGTCTCGAAGGTCGCGTTCCGGCCGGCGATGCCTTGCTCATAGATCTCCCGCACCGCCGGCCAGTCCTCCTCGTGTAGCTCTCTGATCTCCATTGCGTCTCAGAAATGCGAAAAGCCCCGGGACAGCCGATGTCCCGAGGCTCCATTGCCTCAGCGCCCGCCTTCTCCGGCGAGTACGTGCCTGTCAATCTAGGGATGGATCCGGACGGATTCAAGTAACACTTCCGGCTCGGGACGCAACAAGAGGGCGAAGTGCGACAACGGACGGACAGCGAGCTCGTCGCGGCGGTGCGTGCGGGCGACAGGGCCGGCTTCGCCGAGCTCCTCGACCGTCATGAGCGCGGGGTGCGGGCAGTCACGCGTCGCCTGCTCGGCGAGAGCGACGCCGAGGACGTCGCGCAGGAGGCGTTCCTCCAGGCGTATCTCGGCCTCGACCGGCTGCGGAATCCGGAGCGCTTCGGAGCCTGGCTCACCGCGATCGCGGTCAACCTCGCGAAGATGCGGCTGCGGGAGCGGAGGGTGATCGTGCCGCTCGAGGAGTACTCGGCCGCCGACGGAGAGCGAGATTCGCCGGAGGTCTCGGAGCTCGTCGTCTCGGCGTTGGACGTTCTGCCGACGCAGGAGCGCGAAGCCGTCCTTCTCTATCACGTCGAGGGCCTGTCCTCAGCGGAAGTCGCTGCGCTCACCGGCGAGCGTCCCGGCACCGTTCGGGTTCGCCTGCACCGGGCCCGCGGCCGGCTCAGGAAACGGCTGGAAGCCCTCATCCCTCAAGCTGGAAAGGAGACCCCCATGGTCGAGGTCATCGTGCATGACGTGGTCGTCCGGACGACGACGAGCAACGGCGGTGAGCCCGAGGTCGTCGGCGACAAGCGGATCGTGTTGCTCAAGGAGAAGACCGGCGAAAGGATCCTGCCGATCTGGGTCGGCCCTCCGGAAGGTGACGCGCTAGCGATGGGGCTGGGAGGCGAGGCGACGCCCCGGCCGATGACCGCGGATCTGATGGCGAAGCTCCTCGAGGCGGCTACGGCTCGCGTGGAGAGAGTTGTCGTGAACAGCCTGCGGGAGAACACGTTCTACGCGTCGATCGTGCTGGCCACTCCCGGCGGGGCGCAGGAAGTCGATGCCCGACCAAGCGACGCACTGAACCTCGCCCTGAGAGTTGACGCGCCAATCTTCGTCGATGACCCGGTGATGGAGAGCGCGTTCACGGGCGACCTCGACACGAAGGTTCGAGAAGAGGAAGCCCGCCTGGGGTTGGAGGCCGAGGGCGAGGGCGATTGGTCGTCGCTCTCGCCGGAGATGGTCAAGGCCATGCATCCGCCCTTCGGGAAGGAGGAGAAGTCGGCCTAGCTCGTTTGTCGGCGAACGTGCCGCGCTCCTGCTAGCAAAACTCTTGCCTTCGTCTCGCGCCGCAGCTACTGTGATCGGCGCGATGTTGCGCCTCGGCTGATTCCGGTTTCTGCGCGCGCCACCCGCCAAACGGGGAGGCGCGCCGGTTCGGTGTCCCTGCAAGTCGAGTCTGGAGCAACACGTGCACGCAGTCGAAGTCCACAACTTGCGCAAGGAGTTTGTCCGCAGCAACGGGCGGCGCTCCGGCCTGCTCCGCCGTAACCGCAAGCGCGTCGAGGCGCTGAAGGGCGTCTCCTTCGACATCGCCCGCGGCGAGTGCGTCGCGATCCTCGGCCAGAACGGCTCGGGGAAGTCGACCCTCGTCCGGCTGCTCTCCACCTTGCTCCTGCACGACGGCGGCACCGCGCACGTCTTCGGGCACGACGTCTTCAAGGAGACCCGCGCCGTTCGGCGGCTCGTCAACCGCGTCTCGGTCGAGGCGTCGTTCTTCAAGAAGATGTCGTCGACCGAGAACCTGTCGTACGCCGCGCGCTTCTACGGGATGACCCCGGATGACACGCGTGACGAGATCCCGCGGATCCTCAAGCGGGTCGGTTTCCCATCCGATCGCCGCGGCGAGGCGATGGAGACGCTCTCACGTGGGATGCAGCAGAAAGTCGCGCTCGCGCGGGCGCTCCTGACCCAGCCCGTCCTCCTGCTGCTGGATGAGCCGACGACCGGGCTCGACCCGCGCTCGAAGCTCGAAGTCCAGGACTTCATCCGCGAGGTCCGGCAGACCCACGACGCGACGATCCTGCTCTGCACGCACGACCTCGACGAGGCCGAGGCCCTGGCCGAGCGGATCGGCATCCTCGACGACGGCGAGCTGATCTGCCTCGACACCGTCGACGCGATCAAGCGCAAATACGACGCCAAGACGCTCGAAGAGGCGTTCTTCACCGCTACGGGTCACGGCCTCGAAGACGTGAAGGAGGACGACGACTGATGCCCGGCGCAGCAGCAGCCCTCCGACATGAATTGATCGGCCTCGCCGGCGTCTTCGAGCGCAACGTCTACCTCGTCAAGCGCTACATCTGGTGGGACGTCGCGTTCTTCCTCTGGACGGTCGCGAACACGCTGACGATCGTCTTCATCGCGAAGGGCATCGAGGCCGGCGGCGGGACGATCGACGTCGACCGCGTGACGACCATCCTGCTCGTCGGCGCCGTCGTCTGGGCCTACCTCGGGATCATCTTCGAGATCCTCACGGAGACGGTCGCGTGGGAGCGCTGGGAAGGGACGATCGAGTACACGTTCATGGCGCCGCTCTCGCGCCCGATCCACCTCTTCGGGATGGGCGCGTTCGCGATCGTCTACGGCGTCATCCGTGCGGTCCTGCTCTTCGGCGTCGTCGCCATCTTCTTCAACCTCCAGCTCGGACAGGCGGACTTTCCCGCAGCGCTGCTCGTGCTCGTCGTCGCCTCGATGTCGTTCATCGGGATCGGGATGATGACCGCCGTCCTGCCCCTGATCTCGCCCGAGAAGGGGACACAGCTCGGCTTCGTCGCGCAGGGCCTCCTGCTCGTCGTCTCCGGCGTCTACTACCCGGTCAGCATCCTGCCGGACTGGATGCAGTGGATCTCGGTCATCTCGCCGGCCACCTACGCGCTGGACGGGATTCGCGACGCGATCATCAACGGCGCCGGGGTGACCTCGATGTGGCCGCACATCTGGCCGCTGATCATCATCGGGTTCGTCTCGATCCCGCTCGGGCTCGAGGTCTTCCGGCGCGGCGAACGCTATGCGAAGAAGCACGGGAAGCTGAAGAGATCCGGATGAGCGTCGAGGTCCGCCGAGCAGAGAGCGACGCAGACCAATGAGGCGCCTGCCGGCCACGACCGCCTTCTACGGCATGGAGCTCCTGCTTTCCATGCCGACGTTCATCGTCGTGGCGGTCTATCTCGTCCGCGACCTTCATCTCTCGCCGCTCCAGCTCGTGCTGATGGGGACGGCGATGGAGGCAACCGTCTTCCTCTCCGAGGTGCCGACCGGGGTCGTCGCGGACACCTACGGGCGCCGGCTCTCGCTGATCATCGGCTTGCTTGGCACCGGCACCGCTTGGCTGCTCGTCGGACTCGTCTCGGCACCGTGGCTCGTCATCGGGCTCTGGGCCTTCTGGGGGTTCGCACACACGTTCCAGAGCGGGGCCTACGAGGCCTGGATCACGGACGAGGTCGGGGTCGACCGCGTGGGGCCGGTCTTTCTGCGCGGTGCGCGTTTCTCGTACGTCGGCTCGATCCTCGGCCTGGTTGCCCTGGTCGCGCTGGGGACGCAGTCAATCCGCGCGGCCGTGATCGCGGGCGGGGCGATCGAGATCGCCTGTGCGATCGCGCTGATCTTCTTGATGCCGGAGACAGGGTTCCGTCGGCGTCCCGTCGCTGAACGAAAGGGCCCGCTGCAGGAGCTCCGGATGACCGCCGCCACGGCCGCTCGCTACGTGCGCGCGGCGCCGCTGCTGCTCATGATCATCGGGATCGCGGTCTTCGCCGGTGCCTCGAGCGAGGCGTTCGACCGGCTGAAGGAGGCGCACTTCCTCCGCGATGTCGGGCTGCCGTCGATCGGTCACTTCCCCGCGGTCGTCTGGTTCGGGGCGATCGCGGTCGTCGCGATGCTCTTCGGCTTCTTCGCCATTGGCGCTCTGCAGAAGCGGTTCGAGCGCGCCGGCACAGGTCGGGTCGCAAAGCTTCTCTTCACCTTTACGGCCCTGCTGGCGGGCTCTCAACTGCTCTTTGCTCTTACGGGCAGCCCGGTGCTCGCAATCGGGGCCGTCCTCGGTGTGCTGATCGCCCGCGAAGTGATGTGGCCGCTCTGGATCACCTGGGTGAACCAGCAGATCACGGACTCGAGCGTGCGGGCGACGGTGCTGTCGATGACGGGTCAGGCCGACGCGATCGGCGAGGCGGCCGTGGGGCCGGTGCTCGGCGTGATCGCCAATGCGTACGGGATCTCGTCGGGGCTCGCCGTCGGAGCGTTGCTTCTCCTGCCTGCTCTCGGCCTCTATGCCCGCGCCCTCCGTCACGGAGGCCGTGAGCCGGAGCTCCAAGAGCTGGCCGCGCCGGCCGCGTGATGAGACGCGCGGACGCCACACGGCTCTACTACGTCCTGCAGGTCCTGCTCTTCGTGCCGACCTGGGTCGTCATGGCCGTGTACCTCGTCCGCGTCGTGCACCTCTCGCCGCTTCAGCTGATCCTGATGGGGACGGCGATGGAGGCTGCCGTCTTCCTGTTCGAGGTTCCGACCGGCGTCGTGGCCGACACGTACAGCCGGCGCTTGTCGCTCATCGTCGGCTACCTCGGGATGGGCGTGGCTTGGATGCTCGTCGGCGTCTTCTCGGCGCCGTGGGCGATCATCGCGCTCTGGGCGTTCTGGGGCTTCGCGTACACGTTCACGAGCGGCGCCGAGCAGGCCTGGATCACCGACGAAGTGGGCGTGGAGAAGGTCGCGCGAGTTTTCCTGAAGGGCTCGCGGATCCGGTACGTGGGCTCTGTTGCGGGGCTGATCGGGCAAGTCGCCATAGGGCTCCTCTCGCTGCGGGCAGGAGTGATCGCGGGCGGGGGAGTTACAGCTCTGTGCGGTCTTCTGTGCATCTTCCTCATGCCCGAGACCGGCTTCCGACGACGGCCGCGCGCAGAGCGTGGATCTGCGCTGACGGAGATGCGTTCGACAGCTGTGAGCGGCGTTCGCTACGCCTGGGCGGCGCCCGTCATCCTGCTCCTCGTCGGCGTCGATTTCTTCATGGGGATGTCGAGCGAGGCGTTCGACCGGCTGAAGGAGGCGCACTTCCTGCGCGACGTTGGGCTCCCTCCAGTCGGGAATCTGAATCCTGTGCTCTGGTTCGGAATCTTCTGGCTCGTCGGAATGGTGCTCGGTTTCGTGGGCACCGGTCGGATCATCAAGCGCTTCGAGCGCGGTGGCCGCGAGATCGTGACGAGCTCGCTCTTCGCCCTCACCGTCATGCAGCTGATCGCGATGCTCCTGTTCGCGCTTACGGGGTCGACCTGGCTCGCTATCGGCGGGCTGCTCGGTGTTTTTCTCGCCCGCAACCTTGCCGGGCCGCTCTACACGATCTGGCTGAACGATCAGATCACCGATTCGAGCGTTCGCGCCACGGTGCTCTCGATCAGCGGCCAGGCGGACGCGATCGGTCAGGCCGGCGGTGGGCCCGTCCTGGGCGTGCTCGGCAACCTACGGGGCATCCGTTCCGCGCTGGCGGTTGGAGCCCTCGCGATCGCCCCGGCGCTTGTCCTCTACGCGCGAGCGATTCGACGCGACGGCCGCGAGCCGGAGCTTGAAGAGTTGCCCGCACCAACGGCATGAAGGCGATGCACGCAGACGAGTTGGCCACGGACGCCAGTCTGGTTCGACGCCTGCTCGGCGGACAGTTCCCGGAGTGGGCAGACCTGCCGATCGAGCGGGTCCCTTCGTCGGGGACGGACAACGCGCTCTACGGGCTCGGCGACGACATGGTCGTGCGGCTCCCGCGCATCCATTGGGCTGTCGGGGGCGTGGACAAGGACTCTCAGTGGCTGCCGAAGCTCGCGCCGCTGCTTCCGGTTGCGATCCCGGTGCCCCTCGCGAAGGGCACGCCTGCCGAGGGTTACCCGTGGGAATGGGGGATCTACCCGTGGCTCGAAGGCGTGAACCCGACGGTCGACCGCATTGCCGACTCGGGCTCTCTCACAAGGGACGTGGTGCAGTTCGTCGACGCGTTGCACCGGGTCGAGCTCGCAGACGGACCGCCTACTCGTCGCGGCGCGCCGCTGAAGGGGCAGGATGAATCGGCTCGCGCCGCACTCGTTGCCCTCGAGGGGATGATCGACACCGACGCGGCGAGGATCGCCTGGGAGGAGGCGCTCGCGACGCCGGACTGGTCCGGTCCGCCCGTCTGGATCCACGGCGACCTCTTGCCCGGGAACCTGCTCCTCGAAGGCGGCCGGCTGACCGGCGTCATCGACTGGAGCTTGCTGGGGATCGGCGATCCGGCCTGCGACCTCATCATCGCGTGGGGGCTACTCGCCGCCGAAGCGAGGAATGTCTTCCGCGCCGAGCTCGAGGTCGAGGATGCGACCTGGGCTCGAGGTCGCGGGTGGGCTCTGTCCATCGCGCTGATCGCACTCCCGTACTACAAGGACACGAACCCCGTGTTCGCGAACATTGCGCGCCATCTCATACGGGAAGTCCTGGCCGAGAATCCTGGTAATCTCAAGTTGTAGTGAGGCGACGAGGCCTCGGGCGAATTCGTCCGGGGCTTTTTGCATTTCTATAGGAGGTTTTCCGTGGCTGAACAGGTGGAGTCGAAGAACAGAGCGACGTCGAGCGAAGAGGCTCGCAAGGACGCGCTCGAGAAGATCAAGGCAGACGGCGTCGAGTTTTTGCTCCTCTGGTTCACCGACCTCGAGGGGCACCTGAAGAGCTTCGCGGTCACGCCCAGCGAGATCCCCGGCGCGCTCGACGACGGGATGGGCTTCGACGGGTCGTCGATCACCGGGTTCAACGCGATCGAGGAGTCGGACATGGTCGCGATCCCCGACCCGGGCACGTACCGGATGATGCCCTGGAAGGAAGGCGAGACGAAGGTCGGCCGGATGATCTGCGACGTCGTCACGCCCGACGGCAAGCCCTACGAGGGCGACCCGCGCTATGTCCTGCGCCGCGCCCTCGACCGGATGCAGTCGATGGGCTTCGAGACGTTCAACGTCGGCCCCGAGCTCGAGTACTTCCTGTTCAAGGACGACCGGGGCACCGAGACGCTCGACGAGGGCGGCTACTTCGCGATGACGACGTTGGACGCGGCCAGCGAGCTGCGCCAGGAGACCGTCCGCGGCCTCGAGCAGATGGGGATCCCGGTCGAGTACGTCCACCATGAGGTCGGTCCCTCGCAGCACGAGATCGACATCCGCTTTGCTCCCGCGCTCGAGATGGCCGACCACACGCTCACGTACCGGCTGATCGTCAAGGAGATCGCGAAGAAGGCCGGCTTTCACGCCACCTTCATGCCGAAGCCGATCTTCGGGGAGAACGGCTCGGGAATGCACACCCACCAGTCGCTCTTCACCGACGGGCGCAACAGCTTCTTCGACGCCGACGACCAGTGGAACCTCTCGGAGGTCGGCAAGGCGTTCATCGCCGGGCAGCTACGGCATGCCCGCGAGATCTCGGCGATCTTCGCCCAGTGGGTGAACTCCTACAAGCGGCTCGTGCCCGGCTTCGAAGCGCCGGTCTACGTCGCCTGGTCGCGGCGGAACCGCTCGGCCCTGATCCGGATCCCGCTCTACAAGCCCGGCTCCGAGCAGGCGACGCGGGCGGAGATCCGCTGCCCCGACCCGGCCTGCAACCCCTACCTGACCTTCGCGGCGCTCCTGCATGCGGGGCTGGAGGGGATCGAGCACGGCTACGAGCTGCCCGAGCCGATGGAGACGAACCTCTACCACTTGACGGCGGAGCAGCGGAAGGAGCGCGGCATCGTCTCGCTCCCGGAGACTCTCGGCCAGGCGATCGACGCGCTCGCGGAGTCCGAGCTCGCCAAGAAGGCGCTCGGCCCGCACATCTTCGACCGCTACGTCGAGCTCAAGCGCAAGGAGTGGGACGAGTACCGGGTCCAGCTCACCGACTGGGAGATGGATCGTTACTTGAGTGTTCTCTAGCGCAAGCGATAAAATCGAGCTCTCACCGGTCCTCGCCGCTTTGCGCGGCAAGGACCGCTGACGGCCGACTGCGAGCTGCTTCTCCGAGCAGCTCGTGGTCGTTCTGCGACTAAAGAAAGGAAAGGACGGCGTCGCGGTCGACACTGAGGCCGATGACGCCACTGTTGGTGTCGATCTCGGAGATGGCGGCTGCCGGCACGAGGCGGCGACGGCGCGAGAGGAAGCCCGAGCGGACCGAGATGGCGTCGGGGACATCCGGAGCGCTGCCGTACATCGGCGCCTCGACGGTGCCGACGATGCGGCCCTTCGCATCCGCCACGAGGTAACCGATCGTGCGGAGGAGGTCGGCGCGAGCAGGGCTCATGAGTCGCAACCTACCCGGGGCGTGTGACGGAAAACGTGGCTCGGCGTAAGGGTTTTGTTAAGCATCGAGGGAGGATTCGCCACGGGGTCGCCGGCTCCCTTCTTGGGGACTTTCCCGCGGTGTTCCTACAATCGGCAGATGGACGCTCCGGCTCGATACCTGCGGTTACTGACGGAGACGATCGCCGCGGTCAACTCGACGCTCGATCTCGAAGAGGTGCTCGGGCTCGTTGCCCGCAAGGTGGCAGAGGCGCTCGAGGCCGACGCGTGCTTCGTCTACCTCTACGACGAGCAGGCGGACGAACTTCTGTTGCGCGCGACGCACGGGACCCGGGTCGAGGAGATGACCCGCACCCCGCGGATGCGGCCCGGCGAGGGCATCACGGGCACTGCGGCCGCGGAGCGCTCGCCGATCATGATCCCTCGCCAGGCGCACCTCGACGAGCGGTTCAAGGCGTTCCCCAACCTGCCCGAGGACGAATACGAGTCGATCCTGGCGGTCCCGATCCTTGCTCGGACGAAGCTCGCCGGCGCCTTGAACGTTCGCACGATCGAGCCGCGCGAGTTCTCGCAGGCCGAGATCGACCTGCTCGTCGCGATCGCCGCCCAGGTGGCGCAGACGATCGAGCACGCGAAGCTCTACGCGGACGCGCAGGCGCGCGTCTCCGAGCTGGAAGCGCTCGCGAAGATCTCCGAGGCGGTCTCGGAGTCGCTCTACCTCGAGGAGTCGCTCGAGGCGATCGTCAAGACGACGATGGAGGCGGTCAGCGCGACCGGCGCGGCGCTCGTCCTCGAGGACGGGAACATCGCGTGGCCCGAGGGCCGGCCGGGCGCGCATGCGATCCGGCTGCCGCTGCGTTGGAAGCGGCGCGCGATCGGTGAGCTCGTCTGCGACCGCGATACGCCGTTCACCGAGCAGGAGCGGGCGCTCCTCGGGTCGATCGCACATCACGCAGCGGTCGCGCTCGAGCACGGGCGCGCGGTCATGCGCGGGGTCCTGGCTCAGGAGATCCACCACCGGGTGAAGAACAACCTCCAGACCGTCGCCTCTTTGCTCCGCCTGCAGGCGCGCTCGGACGAGATCGACCCCAGGAAGGCGCTCGAAGACTCGGTCAACCGGATCCTCGCGATCGCCGCCGTGCACGAGGTGTTGACGCTCCGGAGGGACGAGGAGGTCGATCTCGACGAGCTGCTCGACCGGCTGCGCTCGATGCTCGTGCAGGGCCTGGGTGCGGAGAAGCACGTCGAGACGGCCCTCGCCCATGTGTCCCTCGCGGGCGGGCGCGCGACCGCGCTTGCGCTCGTGTTCAGCGAGCTGCTCCAGAACGCGCTCGAGCACGGCGGCGACTCGGTGCGAGTCGAGCTGGCCAAGCGCGACGGCGAGGTCGTGCTTGCGATCGCCGACGACGGGGGCGGGATCGCGGACGAGGCCGACGGCACGGGGCTCTCGATCGTGCGCGCCCTCGTTCGCGACGAGCTGCGCGGCACGCTCGACCTTCGCTCGAACGGCGGCCTCCGCGCCGAGGTCGTCTTCCCCGCATGACCATTCAGCCATGTCTCGGCCCGGGGTCCGGCCGCTGGCCTCCCTCCGGTTTCAGGCTATCGGCGTCGGGCGCACGCGTGTGAAACGGAACTGCGACAAGGGCGCGCCAACCTCATGAGAGTCCTCATCGCCGAGGACGAGACGATCATCCGGCTCGACCTACGGGCTCTGCTCGAGCGAGCCGGGTTCGAGGTCTGCGCTGAGGCTCGTGACGGCGAGGAGGCGGTCGAGCTTGCGCGCTCGGAGCACCCCGATGTGGCCGTGCTCGACGTCAAGATGCCGCGCCTGGACGGGATCGAAGCGGCTCGCCGGATTCTCGACGAGCGGCCGATCCCGATCGTGATGCTGACGGCGTACGGCCAGGAGGAGCTCGTGTCGCGGGCCGTCGAGGCCGGGGTCTTCGGCTATCTCGTCAAACCCTTTCGTGAACAGGACCTGCTCCCCGCGATCCACACGGCGCGCGCCCGCCACGACGAGCTCGCGGCGCTCCGCGAGGAGGCCGATTCGCTGTCGGAGGCGCTCGCAGCGCGCAAGGTGATCGAGCGGGCGAAGGGCCTCTTGATGGCGAAGGAGCAGCTGTCCGAGGACGAGGCCTTTGCCCGGCTCCGCAAGGCGAGCCAGGTCTCTGGCCGCCCGCTCAAGGTCGTGGCGGAAGCCGTCGTCGCGACGCTCTCCGCTTAGGCCTCCTTAAGCTCGCTCGAGGAGCTGCTCCCAGCGCCCAAACAGGTCCTGGAGCTCGTCGCGGGCACGGCGGTGGGCTGCGACGACGTCCACGTCCGCCCAGTCCTCGGCGAGCTTTCGCTCCAGCTCGGAGATCTCGGCCTCGCGGGCGGAGATCTCGGCCTCCAGGCGCTCGAGCTCTGATGGGCCTGCCGGTTTCGGGGCCCGCGCAGGCTTCGGCTTCTTGGGCTTGGCCTCCGGCACGGCGATCGCCTTCTTCGCGTCCCGGGCCGCCACGTACTCCGCCCAGCCCCCGTCGTACGAGCGGATCGTCCCGTCTTCCAGCGCGAGCGTCCGATCGGCGATCCCGTCCAGCAGGGCGCGGTCGTGGGACACGAGCAGGATCGTGCCGGGAAACGCGTCGAGCGCGGCCTCGAGCGCCTCGCGGCTCTCGAGGTCGAGGTGGTTCGTCGGCTCGTCGAGCAGGAGCAGGTTCGCGCCGGAGGCGACGATGAGCGCCAGCGCGAGCCGCCGGCGTTCGCCGCCCGAGAGCACCGCGACCGACCGCTCGTGCATCTCCCAGCCCGTGAAGAGGAACCGGCCGAGGAGGTTCTGCGCCTGCGGGCGCGCAAGCCCGGTCTCGCTCTGCGTGACCGAGAGCACGGAGCGGCTCTCGTCGAGCTCGATCTCGTGCTGTGAGAAGTACGCCGTCTCGACGCCGTGCCCGAGTCGCAGCTTTCCGGCAACGGGCTCTTTCCGGCCGAGCAGGGTCTCGAGCAGCGTCGTCTTGCCCGAGCCGTTCGGCCCAACGAGGCCGACGTGCTCGCCCCGCTCGATCGCGAACGACACGTCTGCGAGGAGCTTCTTGTCGCCCGCGGCGAGCTCGACTCCTTCGGCCTCGACGACCGTGCGGCCGCTCCGTTTCGGCTGGAGGAACTCGAAGCCGAGGCTCTTCGCCCGGCGTGTGAGCAGCGAGATCTCGCCTTTGACCTCTGCCCGCTCCTTTTCCAGCCGGCCGATCTGCGTCACCTTCGCCTGCGCGCGCTTGGCCAGGTTCTTCTTGGCGCGGAAGCGCTCGACGAAACGCTCGAGGCGGGCGATGTCGACGTCGTAGCGCCGCGCCGCGGTCGTCGCCGCGGCCAGCCGCGCAGCCTTCTCGCGGCGCCAGTTGTGCCAGGGGCCGGCGAAGTACGTCGAGTGGCCCGCCTCGAGCTCGAGCACCGCGGTCGTCACGGCTTCGAGGAACCAGCGGTCGTGCGCGACGAGGACGACCGCGGCGTCGATCGATTGGAGCTCGCGCTCGAGCCACTCGAGGCTCGCCACATCGAGGTGGTTCGTGGGCTCGTCGAGGAGCAGCAGATCGGGGTCGCCGCCGAGCGCGCGGGCCAGCGAAGCCCGGGTCAGCTCTCCGCCCGAGAACGTTGAGAGCGGGCGCTCGAGCTCGGCCGAAGTGAAGCCGAGGTTGCGCGTGACCGAGTCGAGCCGCTCGCGCCAGGCGTAGCCGCCCGCGTGTTCGAGCCGGGCCTGGGTCTCGGAGTAGCGGCGCAGGGTCGCGGCCTCGTGGTCGCCGGCGGCCATCGCCTCCTCGAGCCGGCGGAGCTCCCGCTCGGCGTCGGTCAGGTCGGCTGCGCCCGAGAGGACGTAGTCGCGGAGGGAGGCGCCGCTCTCTGCTGGCGGGCGCTGGTCGTGGAGCGCGATGCGGGTGCCCTTTGCCAGCGAGAGCTTGCCGCCGTGGAGCTCGGTCTCGCCGTTCAGGATCCGGAGCAGGGTCGTCTTGCCCGCCCCGTTTGGCCCGGAGAGCGAGACTCGGTCCCTGCGGCCGACCTTGAACGAGACCCCGTCGAAGAGCGGATCGCCTGACAGCTCCTTGCGGAGGTTGGTTGCCGTGACGACGGACATGCCCTAAGGGTAGAGGCGCGGATTCACAAAGTCGGTGCGTCGGCGGCACAGATGCGTCGCAGGTCTCGCGGTACGCTCATCGCGGGTGGCGGGTGGAGCTCTCCCCACCCGGGTGGGGATGTGGGTTGGCGTCGTGGGAGGCGAGGTCTCGTTCCTTTGTCGCGCCGACTGTGGCGCAGGCGGGGGACATGTTGCGGTCCGGCTCGACGAACGGGGGACAGAAGTCGCTTCCTCCTCGGAAAACAGGGGACAGTGCCCCGGCGCCCCGAGCCGAGAGGTACAACATGGCTCGCGGAATCAAGATCGCTTTCGTGACCGCCGTTGCGGCGCTCGCCCTCACGGGCCAGGCGCAGGCCGTCGGCGGCAACTACGTCTTCGACGGCGGCAGCGCGAAGCAGCGCACCCAGGTTCGCTCAGCCCTGAACGCAAGCTCCTTCAACTGGAGCCTCGTGCCGGCGCAGATCAAGATCCACATCGGCCCCTTCGGGACCTCCGACGCGACCTCGGGTGAGATCTGGCTCGACGGCCGCCTCCTCAACAGCGGCAAGTTCGCCTGGGCGACGGTCCAGCACGAGTACGCCCACCAGATCGACTTCTTCCTCGTCAACGCCGCGACGCGCCCGCGGCTCTTGGGCCAGCTCGGCGGAAAAGGCTGGTTCCAGAGCCCGGGTCTCGCCCACGCACAGCTCGGCTCCGAGCGGTTTGCGTCGACGCTCGCCTGGGCCTACTGGCCGTCGAAGGACAACGTGCTCAGGCCGACCTCGAGCAAGGACGAGTCGGCAGCGATGGCACCGCAGAAGTTCCGGGCATTCGTCAAGCAGATCGTGGGCGGATGACCCGCGGCGTTCAAGCTCCGCTCCCTGAGGCCGATACGAAAGTCAAGGCCCAGTCAACCGGGGAGTTGTCTTGCCACCGAGAGTTCTTGTCTGCGACAACGAAGAGGCGCTGCGCGCCCTCGTCCGAGGGGCGCTCGACCTTGGTGACTACGAGATCGTCGAAGCCCGTGACGGCGACGAGTCCCTCGACCTGGCCCGGTCATGCGATCCCGATCTGATCGTCCTCGACATGATGATGCCCGGCCGGACCGGGCTCGAGGTGCTGGCGGAGCTGCGCCGGGACGCTCGCTACTCGGAGACGCCGGTGATCATGCTGACGGCGCGGACCCAGGCCCAGGATCGCCAAGCGGCCGTCGACGCGGGAGTCAGCCGCTTCCTGCCCAAGCCCTTCAGTCCGCTCGAGCTCGCATCCGTCGTCGAAGAGCTTCTGGACGGGCACTGATGAAGCAGTCGAGCCGGCTCCTGAGGCTTTCGACCCTCCAACTCGGCGCGATCTTCGCCGTCGTCAGCATCGTCCCGCTCGCTCTTCTGACGTACTTCAGCGTCTCGCTCGCCGGCGACGCAGTCAAGCGCGACGCCAAGGCGCGCATGACCCTGACGGCGGCGCTCAGCGCGGAGAGCGTACGTCAGGAGATGCAGGGCCTCAAAACGCTCGTGGAGTCATACGCCGAGCGTCCCTCGCTGGTCGCCGCTCTAAGCACGGGCACGCCGACAGTTCGCGAGGGGGCAACACTTCGCCGGCAACTCCGCAACCTTCAGGGCGCCCAGGAAGGCATCTACACGGCCTTCGTCGCCGAGCCCGACGGCACCTTGATCGACGTCGTGCCGGCGACGCCCTCGGTTGTCGGCAAGAACTTCCGCTACCGAGACTGGTACACAGGATTGGAGAGAAGCGGAACGACTTACGTCTCGGAGGCGTATCGAACCCAAGCCACGGGCCACGGGCTGGTCGTCGCTGTCGCCACGTACGTTCGCGCTGGCCCTGCCGGACAGGTCGGGATCCTCGTCGCGGCCTACAGCCTCGACCATCTCCAGGACCTCGCGCAGCTTGCCTCTACGCAGAACGTGGCGTTTACGCTGACCGACCAGCGTGGCGTGATCCTGGCGGCGACGGGTAGGACGCCGACAAGCCTTGTCTCCCGTCGCTCTGATCCCCGCGTCGCCTCCGCGCTCGCTGGATTCACGGGGACCGTCGAGCTCGATGAGCCCGGCGGGCGGACTCTTTCGGCCTACGCCCCGGTGGTCCCCGATTTCGGCTGGACCGTGACCGCGTCAGTACCGGCGAGCTCCGCCTTCGCTGCGGTGGGCAGGCTGCGGTCGACCGTCTTCACCATCGCTGGTGTGCTCGGCCTGGTCCTGCTTGGCTCGCTCCTGCTGCTCATACGCGTCCTCTACGAGCGACAGAAGTTCAGGTTCGAGGTCGAGCGCATGGCCAACATCAACCGCGCCGTGCTGGACTCGGCGCCCGACTCGATCTTCCTGGCCGATCCCCAGGGCAAGCTGATCCTGCAGAACGCCGCTCTCGATCGCATGTCTGAAGGCCGCTCGGCGGGTTGGTTCGAGGGCACCATCTATGACCACCTGCTCGCGGCGTCTGAGCGTCTGGACAACGCGTCCGAATGGCACCGCAGGATCGAGGAGATTGCCGCCGACCCCGACCTCGAGACCACTCTCGAGGCCGAGCGCTCGGACGGAACGACCTTCCACACGTACACCGCGCCCGTGCGCGACGGTGTCGGCGGCGTGAGCGGGCGGATCTTCGTCAGCCGCGACAAGACTGCCGAGCGCCAGGCGGAGCGGCTCAAGTCCGAGCTCGTCGCCACCGTCTCCCACGAGCTGCGGACGCCGCTGGCGAGCATCGTCGGCTTTGCCGAGCTCCTCGTCGACCGTGACGTGGACAAGGAAACGCGCGAGCGGTACGTGGCGACGATTCACGGCGAGGCGATGCGCCTAACCGAGCTGATCAACGACTTCCTCGACCTGCAACGGATCGAAGAAGGCGATTTCATACTCGCGCTTGAGCCCTTCGAGCTGACGGAGTTGCTGCGTGAGCAGGTCGAGCTCTTCTCCGCTCAAAGTCGAGCACACGAGATCGGGCTGGAGGTACCCGAAGGGGAGCTCAATCTACTCGGAGAGCGAGACCGCGTTGCGCAGGTCCTCGGCAACCTCGTCTCGAATGCGATCAAGTACTCGCCCGCGGGTGGGGCAGTGTCGGTCGCCGCCGAGAGGAGGAATGGAGCCGTCAGGGTCTCGGTCAGCGATTCCGGCCTCGGCATTCCCGCCGACCAGCAACGAATGCTGTTCACGAAGTTCTACCGAGTCGACTCGTCCGATACTCGCGAGATAGGCGGCACGGGGCTCGGCCTCGCGCTCTGTCGGGAGATTGTCCAAGCGCACGGCGGCCGGATCGGCTTCGACAGCGTCAAGGGCGAGGGCTCGACCTTCTGGTTCGAGCTGCCTGCGCCCGAGCAGCGGAACGGACATGGTCCGCGACGCGTGCTCGTGATCGAGGACGATGCGTCGGCGTCGTCGCTTCTCGCCGAGTACATCGGCGGGAACGGCTACGAGGTGGAGATCGCCGCGACCGGCGAACAGGGCCTTGCTCGGGCGATCGAGGACCCTCCGGCTCTGATCTGCCTCGACATCCGTCTGCCGGGTGAGCTCGACGGCTGGCAACTGCTTGCCCGCCTCCGCGAACGCCCGGACACCGCCGAGACGCCGGTCGTCATCTGCACGGGCCGAAACGGACGCGATCGCGCTTCAGCCCTCGGCGTGACGGACTTCATCAGCAAGCCCTTCTCGCAGCGCCAGATCCGGGACGCGATCCAGCGACTGCTTCCCGAGGGTCGAGGCAGCGTGCTCGTGGTCGACGACGACCCGGCTGTCCGTCGGCTCGTGTTCGAGACCTTGGACGGCGCCGGCACCGATCTTCGCGAGGCCGCCGACGGCGAGGCGGCGCTGGCCGAGATCGCGGCAAGAAAGCCCGACGCGCTGATCCTCGACCTGATGATGCCCGGGTTGGACGGCTTCGACGTTCTCGAGCGCCTCCAGGCGAGCCCTGAGACGAAGCTGCTACCGGTCATCGTGCTGACGGCCAAACGCCTGACTACGGGCGAGCGCGAAGGGCTCAGGGATCGGGCCATCTCGCTGCTCGAGAAGAGCGCCTATTCCCCGCAGGACTTACGGCGTCTCGTCGACCGGGCGCTCGCTGAGTAAGCGCTCGATCGTTTCGAGCAGCTCGAGCGGGCTGAACGGCTTCGTCAGGAACATGTCGACCCTGAGCGACTCCGCGAGGCTGCGATGGTGCTCGGCGATCTCCGCCGTCAGGACGATCACCGGGAGCTCCGGATGCCGGCTCTTCAGCTCGTCCAGCACGAGCGAGCCGTGGCGTCCTGGCATCTTCCAGTCGAGCAGGACGAGATCCGGAACGCGGTCGGCGAGGAGCGCGAGGGCCTCCTCACCGTCGATTGCCTCCTCGACCTCGTACTCTCCTTCCGGCAGGGTCATCCGAAGCAGGCTCCGAACCGACTCGTCGTCGTCGACGATCATGATCCGGCGGGGACTCATTCGGATTGGCCCTCGTCTCGCGCCCGGCGCCCGGCAGCCATGGCGTCGACGAGGCGAGCGCCGAGGTCGCCCTTGTCGGCTGCAACTCCGGCGAGCAGGTCGTCGAGAGCGTCCCGGAGGCGTTCGGAGGCGTCCGTGATTCGCTTCGCTGCCTCGACGCGTGTGCGCTCGTCGTCGCGGGCGCCCAGGAGCTCCGCGAAGCCGACGATGATCGCCAGGGGCGTCTTGAGCTCGTGAGCGAGGGTAGAAAGCTGTGCGCCGGACTGACGGTCGCTCACAGCAGCCCGCGCCTGTGGGCCTCGGAGACCGCCTCCGCTCGCCGGTGCGCGCCGAGCTTCGCGAATGTTCGGGCCAGCAGTGTCTTCACCGTCTCGTCTCCGATCGAGAGCTGCTTGGCGATATCGCGGTTGGTCGATCCAGACGCGACGAGGCGGAGCACCTCGCGTTCCCTCGGGCTCAACGCTCCCCGCCCCGGCTCACGTTTCGGATGCCGAGCGTCGAAGGATGGCCGTCCGGCGACGACCGTCCCAAGCGATGAGAGAAGCTCCTCGGCCTTTCCGGTCTTGAGGACCGTCCCCTGGGCGCCCGCGTCCCGGGCGGCTTCGTTGAACCCGACTTCGGCGTTCGCCGTCATCAGAAGAGCGGGCACGTGGATGTTCTCACGCCGCAGCTCGCGGATGAGCTCGGTACCGGCGAGGTCCGGCAGCCGCTGGTCGACGAGGAGGAGCGACGGCCGCCGGCGTTCCAGGAGATCGATGGCCTCGGCCGCCGTGTTTGCGATGCCGACGACCCGGTAGCCCGAGTCCTCGAGTGCGAGGCGAAGCCAGTCGCGCACCATCGCGTCGTCCTCGACGACGAGGATGGAGACCTCGCCCAGGTCAGTTGCCGCCGCGGGTGGAGATTCGGTATCGATTTGTGCGCCCGAAGAGGATTGTTGCCACCTGGCAACAGGGACGGACTACGTTGCCCCCCGCGGCGGAGTCTAAGCGGCGCGACGAAAGCTGCGCACGAGCATGACGAACTCGGTCACGATCGAGGGGTCGAACTGGGTGCCCGAGTTCTTCTCGAGCTCGTCGAGGGCGGCCTCGATAGGCATCGCGTCTCGGTACGGTCGGTCGTTCGTCATCGCGTCGTACGCGTCGACGACGGCGAAGATTCGAGCGGCGGACGGGATCTGCGTCCCTCGAAGGCCGGCGGGATAGCCGGTTCCGTCCCAGCGCTCGTGATGGCAGGCGACGACGTCTCGTGCCAGCCCGGACAGATATGGGATCTGCTCGATGACGCGCTCGCCGAGAACCGAGTGAAATCGCATCTGTTCGAGCTCGTCCGGATCGAGCCGCCCCGGCTTGCGGAGGATCGCGTCGGGGATCCCGATCTTGCCGAGGTCATGGAGCAGGAATCCGTACTCGAGCTGGGGCTCGGCGGCGAGCTCGGGATCGACGCGCCGGGTCAGCTCCAGCGCCAGGGTCGTCACGCGCTGGGCGTGTCCTCCGGTTTCGTCGTCGCGCAGCTCGACGGCGGCCGCCAGTGCCCGCACGGTCGTGGCGTACGACGTCTCGAGGCGCTCGAGTGCTTCCTCGAGCATGCGGCGCTGGTCACGCTCGGAAGCGTGGAGCTGCCGCAGTTCCTGTGCGTATTTCATCGCCTGGGCGACGGCGAGCTTCTCGTCCATCAGCCGTTCCGGCCTTCGACTGTTGACATCGCTTTGTTTTCGGCGCCGGAAGCCGAAAGGTTTAGCTCAGGGGCTCGCGCATCGGGCTCCGATTATGTGAAGCTTTGGAGCTATGAGCACCGACCTTGACGCTCTCTGCGTCAACACGATCAGGACGCTCGCGATGGACGCTGTCCAGGCGGCAGGCTCGGGCCACCCGGGCACGCCGATGGCGATGGCCCCTGTTGCGTACACCCTCTGGCAACGGTTTCTGCGCTTCGACCCTGACGACCCGATCTGGCCGAACCGCGACCGGTATGTGCACTCGATGGGGCACGCCTCGACGCTCCTCTACGCCCTCCTCCACCTGAGCGCCGTCAAGGCGGTCAATCCGGCCTACGAGACGCTCGGCGAGCTGACGGTCCCACTCGACGACCTGAAGCGCTTCCGGCAGCTCGACTCGAAGTGTCCGGGACATCCCGAGTACCGGTGGACTTCGGGGATCGAGACGACGACGGGCCCGCTCGGTGCCGGGGTTGCGACCTCGGTCGGGATGGCAATCGCCGGCCTCTGGCAGGCGGCGTACTTCAATCGGCCCGGGCACGAACTCTTCGACTACGACGTCTACGCGCTCGGCGGCGACGGCTGCATGATGGAGGGGATCTCCAGCGAGGCCGCCTCACTGGCCGGGCATCTCAAGCTCTCGAATCTCTGCTGGATCTACGACAACAACAAGATCACGATCGAGGGCAACACGTCTCTCGCCTTCTCGGAGGACGTCGCCACGCGCTTCATCGCGTACGGCTGGAACGTCACCCGCGTCGGCGACGCGAACGACCTCGAGATGCTTACGCGGGCGTTCGAGACCTTCCGCAAGGAGCCCGAGCGGCCCACGCTCATCGTCGTCGACAGCCACATCGGCTACGGCGCACCCTCGAAGCAGGACACGAGCGCGGCGCACGGCGAGCCACTCGGCGAGGACGAGATCCGCGCCACGAAGCGGAACTACGGCTGGCCCGAGGATGCCCAGTTCCTCGTTCCCGACGGCGTGCCCGAACACTTCGCCGCCGGCATCGGCAAGCGCGGCCAGGAGGCACGCGGGGCCTGGATGGAGCTCTACGACGCCTACGCGCGCGAGTACCCAGAGCTCGCCGACCACCTCCTCCGGATGCAGCGGCGCGAGCTCCCGGACGGCTGGGATCGCGATCTGCCCGAGTTCCCCGTCGACGAGAAGGGCGTGGCCGGGCGTGACGCGTCCGCTCAGGTGCTGAATGCGATCGCACCGAAGGTCCCCTGGCTGATCGGGGGCGCCGCCGACCTCGCGCCGTCGACGAAGACGCGGCTCACCTTCGACGGCGCCGGCGATTTTTCAGCGGAGGACCGGAGCGGACGGAACCTTCATCTCGGTGTTCGTGAGCACGCCATGGGCGCGATCGTGAACGGGCTCTCGCTCTCGAAGATCCGGCCGTTCGGCTCCGGCTTTCTCATCTTCTCGGACTACGGGCGCTCGCCGATTCGCCTCGCCGCGATCATGGAGATCCCGGCGATCTACATCTTCACCCACGACTCGATTGGCGTCGGCGAGGATGGCCCGACGCACCAGCCAATCGAGCAACTGGCCTCGCTGCGCGCCATGCCGGGGCTGATCACGCTCCGTCCTGGTGACGCGAACGAGGTCGCGGAGGCCTGGCGTCTGATCATGGAGACGCAGCACGATCCGGTCGCGCTTGTCCTCTCCCGGCAAAACATGCCGACTCTCGATCGGACGAAGTACGCGTCCGCCGAGGGCTTGCGCCGGGGTGCCTACGTGCTCGGAGATGCGAACGGCGGCGAGCCGGAGGTCGTTCTCATCGCGACCGGCACGGAGGTCGGCCTGGCGGTCGGCGCCTACGAGCAGCTCGTGGCGGAAGGTGTCGGCGCCCGGGTCGTGAGCATGCCGTCCTGGGAGCTCTATGAGCGCCAACCGGCCGAGTACCGCAATCAAGTGCTGCCGCCACAAGTGACAGCGCGCGTTGCAGTCGAACAGGCGTCGACCTTCGGCTGGGAGCGCTACGTTGGCTTGTCGGGCCAGGCGGTGGGCATGACGACGTTCGGCGCCTCGGCCCCGCTCAAGGACCTCCAGACGAAGTTCGGCTTCACTCCCGATGCGCTCGTCGCAGCCGCGAAGGCCCAGCTCGAGTCGGCTGCGGTCCTGGGTTCCTAGACCGCCGCGCCGGCCGTGGCCTCGACGAGGCGCCGGGCCGCAGCTGCGATGTGCTCGGCGTCGATGCCGGCGGCTGCCAGGAGCTCGGCCGGCTTCCCCGAGGTCGGCATCTCGCGCACGGCGAGCTGGATCACGCGTGGCCGCTCCTCCGCGTCGGCGAACGCCGAGAGCACGGCCTCGCAGAGCCCTCCTTCAGGCCAGTGGTCCTCGGCGGTCACGAAACGCCCGCTGGTGACTTCGGCCGCCGTCCGCAGCGTCTCGACGTCGACCGGCTTCACGGAGTAGAGGTCGATCACGCGCGCATTGACGCCGGCCTTCGCGAGCTCGTCTGCCGCCTTCAGCGCTTCGTGCAGCGTGATGCCGGCGCCGACGATCGTCACGTCGTCGTCGTCCGAGGAGCGGACGACCTTGCTGCCGCCGACCGGGAAGTCCTCGTCGGGCCCATAGATGACCGGGGTCGCGGCGCGCGTCGTGCGCATGTACGCGATCCCGTCGAGGTCGGCCATCGTCTCCACGAGCTTGGCCGTCTGGTTCGCGTCCGAGGGGTATAGGACCGTCGAGCTGTGGACCGCGCGGAAGGCGGCCAGATCCTCGAGCGCCATCTGCGACGGCCCGTCCTCGCCGATCGAGACGCCGGCGTGCGAACCGCTGAGCTTGATGTTCGCGCGGCTGACGGCGGCCATGCGCACGAAGTCGTAGGCGCGGGTGAAGAACGCTGCGAAGGTCGAGGCGAACGGCTTCCAGTTGCGCACCTGGAGCCCGACCGCGGCGGCAACCAACTGCTGCTCGGCGATGAACATCTCGAAATAGCGCTCCGGGTGGGCCTTGGCGAAGATCTCGGCAAAGGTCGAGTTCGAGACCTCCCCGTCGAGCGCCACCACGTCGCCGCGGCCGTCGCCGAGCGCCTTCAGCGCGTCCCCGTACGCCTTGCGCGTCGCGACCTCTTCGCCCAGCTCGTAGGTCGGTAGCTCGAGCGGGCCCGTCTCGAAGACGTGTGGCTCGCCCTCGAAGTCCGGTTTCGCCACGTCGACCACGATGTTGCGGATTCCGCCGAGCTCCTCGATCGCGGCCTCGGGATCGTCGAGCGCCTTTCCGTGCCAGCCCTCCTTGTTCTCGACCGCCTTGACGCCCTTGCCCTTGATCGTCTTCGCGACGATCACGGTCGGCTGCCCCTTCGTCCCGATCGCCTCGGCGTAGGCCGCGTCGATCGCCTCGACGTCGTGGCCGTCGATCTCGATCGCATGCCAGCCGAAGGCCTCGGCCCGCTTTGCGTAGGAGTCGAGGTCCCAGCCGTGCATCGTCTCGCCGCGCTGGCCGAGGCGGTTGACGTCGATGATCGCCGTCAGGTTGTCGAGCTGCTCGTAGGCGCCGTGCTCGAAGGCCTCCCACATCGAGCCCTCGGCCATCTCGCTGTCGCCGCACAGCGCCCAGACCCGGTACGGGAGCTGGTCGAGCCGCTGGCCGGCGAGCGCGATGCCGACGCAGAAGGGAAGGCCCTGCCCGAGCGACCCGGTCGCGACGTCGACCCACGGGAAGACCGGAACCGGATGCCCTTCGAGCTTGCTGCCGAACTTTCGGAAGGTGAGGAGCTCCTCGTCGCTGATGGCTCCGGCCGCCTTGTAGAGGGCATAGAAGAGCGGCGACGCATGGCCTTTCGAGAAGACCAGATGGTCGTTTCGCGGGTCCTCGGGGTGGGCGAAGTCGTAGTGGAAATACTTCGCGAACAGCACCGCCATCAGGTCCGCGGCCGACATCGACGAGGTCGGGTGGCCGGAATTCGGCACGGCAGCCGCCCGGATCGAGTCGACGCGCAGCTGCTGGCCTAGCTCGCGCCAGAGATCTGAGTCGCTCATTCCGTTTAACCTAACGGTTGTGGAGGGAGTCGGGCCATGAAGATCGCCGCTGCCTTCGACCATCGCGGCGTCAAGCTCCGGGAGCGAGTCCTCGAGGAGATCGTTCGCGCAGGTCACGAACCCGTCGACCTCGGCACGGACGCGCCCGAGCCGAAGATCGACTACCCCGACAAGGCCCAGGATATTGGCGAGGCGATCAAGGCCGGCGCAGCCGAGCGCGGCGTCCTCGTCTGCGGCTCGGGCGTTGGCGCGTCGATAGCGGCCTGCAAGGTCGACGGTATCCGCGCAGCCATCTGCCACGACACCTACTCGGCCCACCAGGGCGTCGAGCACGACGACATGAACGTGCTCTGCATCGGCTCCGAGGTGGTCGGCGCCGAGCTTGCCGGGGAGCTCATCCGCGCCTTTCTGGGCGCGCGATTTGACGGCGGCGAACGATACGTACGTAGGCTGGAGAAAATCGAAGCATTGGAGAGGACACATGGGTAATTCAAGGCTCCATCAGCTCTCGGAGCTGGGTCAGTCCGTCTGGATCGACTCGCTCTCGCGCGGCTGGCTCAAGGACGGCGAGCTGGCCCGGATGATGAGCGAGGACGCGGTTGTCGGCGTCACGTCGAACCCGACCATCTTCCAGAAGGCGATGGCGGAAGGCGAGTGGTACGACGACCAGCTGCGCGAGGTCGTCAAGGAGCACGACGAGACGAAGGAGATCTTCCTCCAGCTCGCCGTGGAGGACATCAAGGACGCGTGCGACCTCTTCCGCCCGGTCTGGGACGCGACCGGCGGGACGGACGGGTACGTCTCGTTCGAGGTCGATCCGAACTTCGGCTACGAGACCGGGGCGACGATCGACGAGGCGGTCCGCTTCCACGACTGGATCGACCGCCCGAATCTGCACGTGAAGATTCCCGCGACGCAGCCGGGCCTGCCCGCGATCGAGGAGATGATCTCGCGCGGCCGCAACATCAACGTGACGCTGATCTTCTCGCTGAAGCGCCACCAGGAGGTGGCCGAGGCGTACATCAGGGGGCTCGAGCGGCTCGTCGAGGCCGGCGGCGATCCGTCGATCGTCGCGTCGGTCGCGAGCTTCTTCGTCTCGCGCGTGGATACCGAGGCGGACCGGCGGCTCGACGAGGTCGGGCACCCGGAGCTGAAGGGCAAGCTCGCGATCGCAAACGCGAAGCTCGCCTACCAGAACTACAAGCAGACCTTCTCGGGCGAGCGCTGGGAGCCCCTCGCCGCGAAGGGCGCGAGCAAGCAGCGCTGCCTCTGGGCCTCGACCTCGACGAAGAACCCGGAGTACCGGGACGTGATGTACGTCGAGGACCTGATCGGCCCCGAGACCGTGAACACGATGCCGAAGGAGACGATCGACGCGTTCCAGGATCACGGCGAGGTCGCGCTCGCGCTGGAGGCCGACCTCGACGAGGCGCATCGCCTCTTCGAGCAGCTCGCCGAGGCGGGCGTGGACTACGACGACGTCTCCGACACGCTCGAGCGAGAAGGCGTCCAGAAGTTCATCGACTCGTTCACCGAGCTGCTCGAGGGCATCGAGTCCAAGCGCGGGCAGCTAGCGCCGGCGTGACCGAGACCGCGCAGGCCGAGCTGCACTACGAGGTCGCGGGCGAAGGCCCACCGGTCGTCCTGATCCACGAGGGCATCGCCGACAGCCGCATGTGGGAGCCCCAGTGGACGAGCTTTCCGCCGACGCATCGGACGGTGCGCTACGACATGCGCGGCTTCGGCGAGACGCCGATTACGCCGGGGTCGTTCTCGAACGCGCGAGACCTGGTCGGGCTGTTGGAGCGGCTGGCTCTCGGCCCCGCCGCGCTCGTCGGCGTCTCGCTGGGTGGCCGGGTTGCGCTCGAGGTCGCCGTTGCCCGGCCGGAGCTCGTCTCCGCGTTGGTGCTCGTCGGCGCCGGTCTGCCCGGCCATGACTGGACCGAGGAGACTCAGGCCGGCTGGGCCGAGGAGCAAGCGGCGCTTGAGCGCGGCGACGTCGAGGCCGCGGTCGAGTTGAACCTGCGGATGTGGGTCGATGGCCCAGGCCGTAGCCCCTCGGACGTCGACGCGGGCGTGCGGGAGCAGGTCGCCGTGATGCAACGGCGCGCCTTCGAGCTGCAGCTCCCGGTCGGGGACGCAGCCGAGGAAGAGCCGCTCGTTCCGGACCTCGCCGAGCGCCTGACGGAGATTCGTGCCCCGACGCTGATCGTCGTCGGCGAGGAGGACCGCCCCGACATCCACACGATCGCCGATCGGCTGGCAGCTGCGCTTCCGCATGCGCGCCGGGCATCCATCCCCGCGACCGCGCACATCCCGAGCCTCGAGCGTCCGGACGAGTTCGACCGGCTCGTGCTGGAGTTCCTGTCGTGAGCTCGCTGGAAGCCGTCGAGCTGGTCGACCGGATCTGGGCCCGCGACCCGACCGTCTGGACCGGTCGCGACGAGGCGCACTGGCTCGGTTGGCTCGACGAGCCCGGGCGCATGCTCGAGCGCCTCGACGAGCTCGATGGGCTGACGCGCGACTTCGACGACGTCGTCCTGCTCGGCATGGGTGGCTCGAGCCTCGGCCCCGAGGTCATTCGCCGCACCTTCGGCATCACTCGTCTGCACGTGCTCGACACGACGCATCCGACTGCCATCCGGCGGCTCGAGGAGCAGCTCGACCTCGACCGGACGCTCTTCGTCGGCGCCTCGAAATCGGGAACGACCCTCGAGACGCGCTCTCAGCTCGACTACTTCCTCGAGCGCGGCCAGGGCACGTTCGGCGCGATCACCGATCCAGGCACCGAGCTCGAGCACTTCGGGCGCGAGCACGACTTCGCCTTCGTCGTCAACGGAGAGCCGACGATCGGTGGGCGCTACTCGGTGCTCTCGCCGTTCGGGATGGTGCCGGCCGCGCTGCTGGGCCTCGACGTCAAGATGCTGCTGGAGCGCGCCGACGCGATGTCCGAGTGGTGCCGGCTCGGCGAGGAGAACCCGGGCTTCACCTTCGGGCTCCAGCTCGGCGAGGGCTGGAGCGAGGGCCGCGACAAGATCTGCATCGACGACACGCCCGGCGGGTTCGGGCTCTGGGCCGAGCAGCTCATTGCCGAGTCGACCGGGAAAGAGGGGAAGGGGCTCGTGCCCGCGCCCGGCGAGGATCCGCAGGCGGGCCCCGACCGCCAGCATGGGCCGGTCCGGCTCGACGATCCGTACGACCTGGGAGCGGAGTTCTTCCGCTGGGAGTTCGCGACCGCGGTCGCCGGCTCGATTCTCGGCATCAACCCCTTCGACCAGCCGGACGTGCAGGCCGCGAAGGACCGGACGAGCGCCATCCTCTCGTCCGGCCATGTCCAGGGACCAGGTCCCGAGACAGGTCCTGAGGGGTCACTCGACGAGTTGCTCGCCGCGGCGAAGCCCCCGCAGTACATCGCAATCCAGGCTTTCATCGACCCGGCGCGAGAGAGCGAGCTCGACGGGCTTGTCCACAGGGCGCGCGAGACGGGGTGCGTCGTCACGAAGGGCCTCGGCCCTCGCTACCTCCATTCCACCGGGCAGCTGCACAAGGGTGGCCCGAACGCGATCCTCGCCGTCCAGGTCGTGGACGACTTCGGCGAGGAGCTCGAGATCCCCGGGCACGATTTCGGCTTCCGGCAGCTGATCGCGGCCCAGGCCGCGGGCGACCTCGAGGCACTGAAGGAGCGCGGCCGGCAGGTCTGCCGCGTGAGGCTGGAAGACCTATGAAATTAGGAATGGTCGGTCTCGGGCGCATGGGCGCCGGGATGACGGAACGGCTCCGGCGCGACGGCCACGAGGTCATGACCTACGACCCGAAGGTCGAGTCGACCGCCTCGTCGCTCGAAGAGCTCGCTACGCAGCTCGAGGCGCCGCGTGCAGTCTGGATGATGATCCCGTCGGGCGAGCCCACCGAGGCCGTCTTCCGCGAGCTACTCGGGATCCTCGAGTCCGGGGACACGATCGTCGACGGCGGCAATTCGAACTTCCACGACTCCAAGCGGCGAAGCGCCGAGGCGTCCGGGCACAGAATCGACTTCGTCGACGTCGGCGTCTCGGGCGGTATCTGGGGGCTGAAGGAGGGCTTCTGTCTGATGGCCGGTGGCCCCGACGAGCCCGTCAAACGGCTCGACCCGATCCTGAGCTCGCTTGCTCCCGAGGACGGCTGGGCCCATGTCGGCCCGTCCGGCGCCGGCCACTTCGTGAAGATGGTGCACAACGGGATCGAGTACGGCCTCATGCAGTCCTACGGCGAAGGGTTCGAGATCATGAACGCCTCCGAGTACGACCTCGATTTCGAGCAGATCTCCGGCATCTGGCGGTACGGATCGGTCGTCCGCTCCTGGCTGCTCGAGCTCCTGCACGACGCGTTCGATCAGCACGGCGGCGACCTGCACGACATCGCCGGCTACGTCGCCGACTCCGGCGAGGGACGCTGGACGGTCGACGCGGCGATCAACGAGAGCGTGCCGGCCCCGGCGATGACGATGGCGCTCTTCATGCGCTTCGCCTCCCGGCAGGACGAGTCGTTCGCGGCCAAGGTCAGCGCTGCCCTGCGCGCCCAGTTCGGCGGCCACGCGGTGAAGTCGCAATGACCGACACAGAGCTCGCCGAGAACCCGCTGCTGACAGGCCTCGGCCCGCGGCGCGCTCCCGAACCGTGCGCGATGGTCATCTTCGGCGCCTCCGGCGACCTCTGTCACCGCAAGATCTTCCCGGCCCTGTATGCGCTGGCCTACCGGCGCCTGCTGCCCGAGCGCTTCGCCGTCGTCGGCACGGCGAGACGCGACTGGACGAACGACGAGTTCCGCGACCGCATGGAGCGCGCCGTGCGCGAGTTCGGCCGCGACGACTTCAAGCAAGAGGTCTGGGACCGGCTCGCAGAGGCGACGCACTTCCTGCCGATGGACTTCGCCGACGAGGGCGGCGAGGACCGGCTCGCCAAGCTCCTGAACGAGCTCGACGAGGAACGCGGCACCCGCAGCAACCGCGTCAACTACCTGGCCGTTCCGCCCGCTGCGATGCCGACCATCGTCAAGGAGCTCGGCAAGCGGCGGAAGACCGAAGGCTGGGTCCGGCTGATCATCGAGAAGCCGTTCGGGCACGACCTCGCCTCGGCGCGGGAGCTCACTGAGCTGATCAGCACCCACTTCACCGAGCAAGAGGTCTTTCGGATCGACCACTACCTCGGCAAGGAGACGGTCCAGAACATGCTCGCCCTTCGCTTTGCGAACGGCATCTTCGAGCCGATCTGGAACCGCCAGTTCATCGACCACGTCCAGATCACGGTTGCCGAGTCGCTGGGCATCGAGGGGCGCGCCGGCTTCTACGAGCAGGCCGGCGCGATCCGGGACATCGTCCAGAACCACATGCTCCAGCTCGTCGCGCTGACGGCGATGGAGCCCCCGATCGACTTCACCGCGGATTCGGTGCGCAACGAGAAGGTAAAGGTGCTGAAGGCGATTCACACGCCCGGCCCCAAGCACATCGTGCGCGGCCAGTACGGGCGGGGCTACGTCGAGGGCAAGGAGGTGCCGGGATATCGCGAAGAGGAAGGCGTCGCCCCGGACTCGATGACCGAGACGTACGTCGCCGCGAAGCTCTTCGTCGACAACTGGCGCTGGGCGGACACCCCTTTCTACGTGCGCACCGGCAAGCGCCTCGCCCGCCGCGAGACGACGATCGCGATCCAGTTCCAGCGGGCCCCGCACCCGCCCTTCGAGGATGCGGCGACCGAGGAGCTGCGCCCGAACCTCCTGCTCGTGCACGTGCAGCCGGACGAGGGGGTCTCACTGGCCATCGGCGCAAAGGTGCCCGGGCAGGGGATGCTCATCCGAACCGTCCACATGGACTTCATGTACGGTGGCACCTTCCGCACGGATCTGCCCGAGGCCTACGAGCGGCTGATCCTCGACGCCATGCTCGGCGAGCAGACGCTCTTCACGCGCTCGGACGAGGTCGAGGAGCAATGGGCGCTCGTGGATGCGATCGTCGCCGCCTGGAAGCGCGACCGTCCACCCTTCCCCAACTATCCGGCGGGCACGTGGGGCCCCGTGACTGCGGAGGAGCTGATGCGCCGCGACGGCAGGGAGTGGCTCCGTTGAGCGCGACCGAGGTGCAGGCCGAGGAGTGGAGCGCAAAGGACGTCTCGATCGGCGACGTCGTCAGTGCGCTCTACCGGCTGCGGACCGAGTCCGCCGGGGAGACGGAGGGGCCAAATCTGAGGACGAGCGTCATGACGCATCTCGCCTGGGTTCCCCCCGAATGGCAAGAGGCTGCCGTGGAGACGCTCGCCGGGCTCGGCGACCGCCACCCTTCCCGCGGCGTCCTGCTGTTCCCGGAGGAGTCGGCGACCGATGGGATCGACGCGAGAGTCTCGGTGCTCGCGTTCCCGCTCTCCCACCACCGGAGGCACATCGCGGCGGAAGTGATCGAGCTGCACCTTCGCGGACGCACCAGGGAGGCGCCGGCGAGCATCATCATGCCCCTGGTCGTCACCGGGCTCCCAGTCTTTCTGCGCTGGCGGGGACGCCCGCCGTTCGGCGAGCCCACCGCCGAGCAGCTGGTCGACGTCTGCGATCGCTTGATCGTCGATTCCGGCGAGTGGCCCGACGTGCCCGAGGCGTACCGCGACGTTCCCTTCGATCGCACGGCGTGCTCCGATATCGCCTGGCGGCGCACCGAACCGTGGCGGCGCGCGCTCGCCGGCCTCTGGCCGGGAATCGCGAAGGCGGGCGAGCTGAAGGCGGCCGGCCCGATCGCGGAGGCCTCGCTGCTAGCCGGCTGGCTGAGCTCTCGCCTGGGCCACAAGGTCGAACTCGTCCATGAGGACGCCGATCAGCTCGAGTCCGTCAGCGTCGACAGCGAGCCGTGCCAGCTACCGCGTGAGCGCTTGAGCGGGAGCGATCTCCTCTCCGCCGAGCTCGACGAGTTCGGGCGCGACCCGGTCTACGAGGCCGCGGCGCAAGCAGCGACCGGCTGAGCCTGGTTGCCGGCTAGGGCCGGACGATCTTGAAGCGCGGCTTCGCGATCTTGAGCGCGACCGGCTTCGACCAGGTCATTTCCGGCTTGCCCGGAAGCAGCGGGTTGAGGCCGCGGACGCGGTAGTACCAGCGACCGGGCGTCAACGGGAGCACCGCCGACGTCGCCCCGCTCTTCAGCGATCCCGGCTGGGTTCGCCACGGGTTCAATGTGCGGCTCCACTGGATCTCGTATTCCTGCGCGGCGGCGACCGGCTCCCAGGCCACGAGCGGCTGGCCGTAGAAAGAAGGGACCGCCTTGGTCGCGGGCAGGAGCTTGCTCCCGGTCGGTGAGAGGCCCGAAGCGTACGGCGCCTTGTCGCCGACCACGACCGGCTTGCTCACCTTGCCGAAGCGGGCCGAACCACCGGCACGGCAGACGTCCTCCGGAAGCTGGATGTCGCGGTAGTCGATGATCTTGGTCCCGTCCAGAGGGTCGGGGCGCGCGAAGATCGGCACGACGGTCCAGTAGTAGCCACCGCTCGGCCAGAAGGTGTCCCAGAGGTCGTTCCCCGTGCTGGATGCGTCGGCGGCAGTGACGACCGTTCCGTCCAACATCAACGTCGGGCCCTCGGGACCGTACGTGAGCATCGTATTGCGATCCGCGTTCAGGTCGGCGAACGTGCCGGGGTACGCAAGGGTCTGGCCAAGCCTCGGCGCGTACGCCGGGCCGCCAACGATCGCGCTCGTGTAGACGCGGTTCACGCACTCGCTGTCGGTGTAGACGTAGACGTGGAAGAGCTCGGTCGAGGTGTCGAGGAACCACGGCTGGCCCCAGGACCGGTAGTTGCCGGTCCACATGAAGGCCGGCAGCAGCTCGTGCGCCCGCGGGGCGGCCGGCGTGCTGACGACGTCTCCGGACACGGTTCCCGAGAGAGCGATCTCGGCCGGCGTCTGGCTGTAGGGCGAATTGAAATCGGTGTTGAACGGCGGATTGAAGTTCGTGAACCAGTCGCTCCAGGCGCCGTAGGTGACTCGCGGCATCCCCGTAGGGATCTCGCCGTAGAGCTTGCGGACGGCACGGATGCGCCAGTTGACGGACTGGATCCACCACGGCTGCGTGTGAAATGCGTAGAACTCGCGCTCGTCGGCGACGTTCGTCGTCGTCAGGAAAGTCAGGGCCGATCCCTGGAACCAGACCTCGTACATGGTGGCGCCCTCGATCGGCGTCCAGCGGACGAGGCCCGGGAACTGCGGGTCGAGCGGCCTCGGCCGATCGCGCCAGCGCGTGTTGAACCCGTAGGGCTTGCTCCAGCGGCCGTCCCGGCCCTTCGGTGTGATGCCGCGCACCCGCGCATAGAGCGCGTACGGGTTGCCGGTCATCCACGGGAGCGAGATCGGGACCGTCGCCGCGGGGCTCTTGAGTGTCACGCCCGAGGTCGAGCTCGACCAGACGACGGCGCTCTCGGAGAAGTTCTCGCTCGTTGAGAGCTCGAACTCGTAGGTCTTAGCGCCTGCCACGGGATTCCACGCGAACGCGGGCGTTCGTGGGAAGTTCCGGTTGTAGAGCGACTCCGGCTCGTTGACGCGGAGGAGGAAGGCCTTCAGGGCCTTGGGCGCTTTGGGCGAAGCCGCTGCGGCCGCGCTCTGGACGCCAACGGTAAGCGCGAGCAGCGCGAGGACTCCGGCGACAGTGAGTCGGGTAGGCATGGCAAGGAGAGTCTTCGGCAGGAATGACTCATCTGGGCGTCCCTCGATCGAGGGACGCCCTCGCTTCCCTGAACCGGCGTCCCGCTCACGCCCGGCGAAGCCGGGCTCCGCGGGCCGCCTCGCGCCGCTGAGCGCCCTCCAGCCGGGGGCCCGTGTGGCTAACACTGTTCCGCCGGCCTACGGGCGCTCAGCGAAACGTCAGGAAACCGAGGACATGATCTCGCGCTCGAGCAATCCACCAGCTGCCAGCACAAGCGCGTCCGAGCCCTGCCGCCCGACTATTTGCAGCGAGGCGGGCAATCCGTCCTCGGCGGGGCCGCACGGAAGTGCGAGCGCCGGCCAGCCGAGAGCGTTGAACGGGATGGTCCGGCGGATCGTCCGCTCCCGAATCTCCAGATCGTCCACCGGGAGCGGAGGCGCTACAAACCCCAGGGTCGGGGTCAGCAGCAGGTCGACGCCGTCGAGCGCGGCCCCGGCGCGCTCCGCGTACTCCGCGCGGGCCCGCAGGCCCCGTTCGTAGTCCGCGTCGGTCACCCGCAGGCAACGCTTGATCTTCGTGTGCACGTTCTCGCCGTAGGAGTCCTCGAACTCGGCGAACAGATCGCGGTGCACGTCTGCGACCTCGCGCATGAACACGACGCCGATCTCACCCGGGAACGGGAAGTCGAGCTCGCGGCTGCGCGGGAACAGCGCAGCGGCCTCGCGTACACGCGCGTGGACGAGAGGATCTGCGTGCTCGAGCCACGCGATCCCCACTTGGACCTCCTCGAGCGACGCGAGCTCGACCGGCTCGAACACGTCGGCGAGCACTTGCAGCATCCGGGCGCAGTCGCCGACCGTGCGCGCCATCGGCCCGACGTGGTCGAAGCTCGGCGCGAGCGGGAAGCAGCCCTCGAGCGAGACGAGCCCGTAGCTGGGCTTGAAGCCGACGATCCCGCAGCAGGCGGCTGGAATCCGGATCGAGCCCCCCGAGTCGGTGCCGAGGGCCGCGTCGGCAAGCCCGGCCGCCAGCGCGGCCGCCGAGCCTCCGCTCGACCCGCCGGCCATTCGGCCGGGATAGGCGGGGTTCGGCACCGTGCCGTAGTGCGGGTTGACCGAGGTGGTCCCGTAGGCGAACTCGTGCAGGTTCGTCTTCCCGACGTTCGCGTAGCCCGCCGCTTCGAGCCGGGTCACCGCTTCGGCCGACCGCTCTGGCACGTGCTCGGCGTAGACGATCGAGCCGTAGGTCGTCGCGAGGCCGGCCGTGTCGAAGAGGTCCTTGACCGCCAGCCGGGTGCCGTCCCCGATCGATTCCGGCCTCGCCAGGAAGATCCCCGGAGGCGTAGGATCGGCCGGATCCCGACCCGAGGAGGCGGCAGTGAACATGTACGTGATTCTGCGCAGAAGCGGCTGGCGAACGCCCGAGGACCTGGAGGAGGCTGCCGGGCGCTCGGCCAAGGTCGGCGACGAGGAGATGTCGGACCAGGTGCGGTGGATCCGTTCCTACGTCCTCGAGGAGGACGGTGGCTCCGTCGGCACGGTCTGCATCTACCAGGCGACAAGCCCGGAGGCGATCCGGGAGCACGCATCGCGCGCCGTGCTGCCGGTCGACGAGATCATCCCGGTCGCCGACACGGTGCTTGTGCGGCCCGATCCGGAACCCGCAGAGGTCTAGCCGGAAAACAGGGGGGCCGGTGCGCGTCCACGACCGCAACTGGATGCAGCTGGAGGAGTACCTCCGGAGCGACGACCGGATTGTCGTGCCGACCGGTTCCACCGAGCAGCACGCCTACCTGTCGCTCGGCACGGACAACATCCTCGCCGAGCGGGTTTCTGTCGAAGCCGCCGAGCCGCTGGGCGTGCCGGTGCTACCCGTTTTGCCGTACGGGATCACGCCGCGCTTTGCCGCCTACCCGGGCAGCCCGACGCTTCGGGTCGAGACGTTCATGGCAGTCGTCACCGACCTGCTCGATTCGCTGGCCGGGCAGGGCTTTCGCCGCATCCTGATCGTCAACGGCCACGGCGGAAACACGCCGGCGCGCGCGGCGGCCTCGGAGTGGGGCGCGAAGAACACCGGCGCGCGCGTGCGCTACCACGACTGGTGGGCGAGCCCGCGCGTGCTGGGCGTCGTCCGCGAGATCGACTCCGACGGCACGCACGCCTCCTGGATGGAGAACTTCCCGTGGACCCGGCTGCCCGGCGTCGAGCTGCCGAGCGAGCCGAAGCCCTCCGTCGAAACGGCGGCCGATGATCCGGCCGAGTTTCGCCAGATCGTCGGCGACGGCTCCTTCGGCGGCGCGTACCAGCACGCCGACGAGGACATGCTCCGCGTCTGGCAAGCTGGGGTCGAGGAAGTGCGCGACCTGCTCGAGAGCGGCTGGGAGCGCTAGTCGAGCGCGAGATAGACGAACGCGATCCCGACCGTGCCCGCGAAGAGCAGCAGGAAGACGCCGAAGAGAGCGAGCCCGAAGAGCGCGTTGCTCCGCTCGTCGGTGGAAGCGGGCTCGCGCGGTGGGACGTAGGGCTCGGGCGTTCGTTCACTCATGCGATCACCGCGTCCAGGGCCATCGCGATGAAGAGCAGCGCGAGGTAGGCGAGCGAGTAGTGGAAGAGCAGGCTTGCCCGAGCAGGCGTTCGCTCTCGCCGCAGTTGCCACGCGAGCCAGAGGAAGCCGCCGCCGAGGGCTCCCGCCGCGACGAGATAGACGAGCCCGAACTGGCCCCAGAGCGCCGGGGCGAGCGTGAAGGCGACGAGCGCGGCCGTGTAGAGCACGATCTGCCGCGCCGTCTCGTCCTCGCCGCGGACGACCGGCAGCATCGGCACACCGGCGGCCGCGTAGTCGCGCTTGATGAGCAGGGCGAGCGCCCAGAAGTGCGGAGGCGTCCAGAGGAAGACGATCGCGAAGAGCACGAGCGCGGGCAGGGTCAGGTTCCCGGTTGCGGCCGCCCAGCCCACGAGCGGCGGCACCGCGCCCGCCGCGCCGCCGATGACGATGTTCTGCGGCGTCGAGCGCTTCAGGAGGCGCGTGTAGACGAGCACGTAGAAGAGGTTGCCGGCGAGAGCGAGCGCAGCGGTGAGGACGTTGACGACCCCGGCCAGGAGCACGAACGAGAACGCGGAGAGCGCAAGCCCGAACTCGAGCGCGTACGGCGCCGGGACTCGTCCGGCGGCCACCGGCCGAGAGCGCGTGCGCTTGCCCATCAGCCGGTCGATATCGGCGTCCAGCACGTGGTTGAGCGCGCTCGCTCCGCCGCAGGCAAGCGCGAGCCCCGTCATGGTCGCCGCGGCGAGCCAGAGCGGTGGCAGCCCGCCGGCGCCCACGACCATCCCGCAGAAGCCCGTCAGCAGCAGCAGCGTCATGATCCGCGGCTTCGTCAGCGTCACGTAGTCCCGAACAGCGTCACGACGACGCCACCTTCGAGCCTTAGCAACAGTCTGTTGCAAAGTCTGATGTCGGCTCCACGACTGGGCTGCGACCACGAGTGTGGCCGCGAAGGCCATGGCTGCCAGGGAGAGGTGGAGGCCGGGGGTCGTGACCGCCGCGGCGAGGCCGAACAACACCAACGCGGCGCAGGCCGCCGGCAGCAGCCGCCGGTAGCTGATCCACGCGGCCGCGGTGACTGCGGCGAGCGGGGGCAGCGCAAGCGCGGCGAGCACCCGGTGGCCGGCTCCGAGGTGTGCGGACCCGGAGACGACCGCGAGCAGCGTCCCGCCCGCTCCTCCGAGCGCGGTCAGCCGCAGCCAGGGGCCGGGCCTCATGCCCGCTGCTCCCAGATGCGCCGGCGCAGGTCGCGCAACGGTCTCGCGCTCGTCACGTACGGAACCTTGTCGAAATTGTGCGGCGGAGGCGGCGAGGTCGTGTACCACTCGAGCGTGTCGGCGAGCCACGGGTCGTTGCCGGCGCGGGCTCCGGGCCGGTTCCTCGTCCAGACCACGTTGACGACGAAGACGAGCATCGCCACCGCCATCACGAACGCGCCGATCGTCGAGATCAGGTTGTACGTCTCCCAGAGGCCGGTCCTCTGGTACGTGTAGATCCGCCGGGGCATCCCGTCCAGCCCCAGCAGGTGCTGCGGGAAGAAGGCGAGGTTGAAGCCGACGAAGAGCAGCCAGAAGTGGGCCTTGCCGAGCCCCTCGTGCAGCATCCGGCCGAAGATCTTGGGCCACCAGTAGTAGAGCCCCGCGAAGATCCCGAACATCGAGCCGCCGAAGAGCACGTAGTGCAGGTGGGCGACAACGAAGTACGTGTCGGTCACCTGCCAGTCGATCGGGAACGTCGCGAGGAAGATCCCCGAAAGGCCGCCGATCGTGAACAGCGCGATGAAGCCGAGCGCGAACAGCATCGGCGTGTCGAAGATGAGGTTGCCGCGCCAGGTCGTCGCGAGCCAGTTCAGGATCTTCACGCCGGTGGGGACGGCGATCACCATCGACGAGATCATGAAGAAGCCGAGCAGCGGGGTGGCCAGGCCGACCGAGAACATGTGGTGGGCCCACACGAGCAACGAGTAGAAGCCGATCGCGACGGTCGAGAAGACGATCGCCGTGTAGCCGAAGATCGGCTTGCGCGAGAAGACGGGGATCACCTCCGAGATGATCCCCATCACGGGCAGGATCATGATGTAGACCTCGGGGTGGCCGAAGAACCAGAAGACGTGCTGCCAGAGCACGGCGTTGCCGCCCTTGTTCGGGTCGAAGAAGTGCGTTCCCGCCTGACGGTCGAGGAGCAGCAGCGTAAGCCCGGCGGAGAGCGCCGGCAGCACGACGATGAGTAGCGCCGCGTAGACCTCGATCGACCAGACGAAGAGCGGCACGCGCATCCACGACATGCCGGGCGCCCGCAGCCGGTGGATCGTAACGATGAAGTTGATCGCGCCGGCGAGCGACGAGATCGTGAGGACGTGCAGCGAGAGGATCAGGTAGTCGACCCCGTTGCCGCCGAGTCGCTCCGAGAGCGGCGCGTAGATCGTCCAGCCGGTCTTGGCCGCCCCGCCGGAGGCGAAGAAGCTCCCGAAGAGAATCAGGCCCCCGAGCAGGAAGAGCCAGTACGAGAGCGCGTTCAGGCGCGGGAAGGCGACGTCTCTCGCCCCGATCATGAGCGGGACGAGGAAGTTGCCGAAGCCGGCGAGGATCGGAACGATGACGAGGAAGACCATCGCGGTCCCGTGCAGCGTCATCACCTCGTTGTAGGAGTCGCGCGTCAGGAAGTGCTCGTTCGCTTGCGCGAGCTGCGTCCGCATGAGGAGCGCGAGCACCCCGCCCGCGCCGAAGAAGACGAGGCACGTGACGAGATAGAGGATCCCGATCCGCTTGTGGTCGACGGTCGTGACCCAGCTCGCGACGCGACCGCGGTACCACGGCACCGGGTACACCGGAAAGGCGTCGGACCTAACCGCCACTTCCGAACTCCTTCTGCACGTACTGGATGAGGGCGGCGCGCTGCTGCGTGTCCCACCCGCGCCCGACCGGCGGCATCGCGTTTTTGCCGTTCTCGAGCAACTCGACGAGCTGTGCGCGCTGCGCGAGCGCTGCGTTGTTCTCGAGCGGTGGGCCGATCAGCCCCTTGCCGGTGAGGCCGTGGCACGGCCCGCAGGCTCCCTGGTAGGTCTGCTTGCCGAGGTCGGCGCCGTTCTCGTTCCGTGCGGAGACCCAGGTCCAGAACTCGGCAGGCGGCATCGTCTGTACCTGCGCGAGCATGAGCGCGTGCTGGACGCCGCAGAACTCGGCGCACTGGCCCTTGTAGAGCCCGGAGCTCGCCGGCGACACGAACTTGAGGTGATTCACCTTGCCCGGGATCGCGTCCATCTTCCCCGCGAGCGCGGGCACCCACCAGCTGTGGGCGACGTCGTTCGCGGGCGCGGTGATCTCCAGGTCGACGGGCCGGTTCGTCGGCAGGCGGAGCTCGTTCACCGACACGGCGCCGTTCGGGTAGGTGTAGAGCCAGTAGAACTGCCGGCCCTGCACCTGCACCGTCAGCTTCGGGCCTCCCGCCGCGTTCGCGCTGGGCACGTCCTTGATCCCCGGCAGCTTGTAGAAGGTGAAGCCGATGATCCCGGCGAGGATGAGCACCGGGATGATCGTCCAGATCAGCTCGAGCCGCGTATGCCCACGGATCTGCGGGCCCTCTTCTGCACGCGGCCGCCCGCGACTCCGGTACTTGACGACGAACATGACGAGCGTGACCTCGACGATCAGGAAGATCGCGCCCGTGACGGCCAGGACGAGCCAGTACACGTCCCGGATCCGCTCCGCGTTCGGTGTCTTCCCGGGAGGTGCTATGCCCCCGTTCCCCGCAAGAGCGCTCCCGGCCAGCACGAGCGCGACGGCGAGGAGGCTCGAGCAGGCGAGAGGGAGCTTCCGGCGCACAGGCGCTGCCATTCTATGAGGGTGCTTTGGAGGCGGCTACATTGAGCCGCGTGTCGCATGCCTGAGCACTCGTGGGTGACCATTCCCGACGGGGTCACCGCGCCGTACGAGGTCTTCCTGAACGGGGTTCCGCAGCAGGCCGGGCGCGACTTCCGGGTCGTTGGCCGGACGCTCGTTTTCGAGCGGCCGCTCGCCCGCGAGGGGAGGCTCGGGTTCTGGCGCTGGCTGTCGCTCTTCCTGGGGGTCGCCGGCACCTACCGGCAGAACGACAGTGTCGACCTCGTCTACAAGTCCGGGGGCCGCCGGAGGGTGGCGAGCGGGCTGCCGTTCGAACGATCGGAGCCGGACGACCGACCCGGCTGACCCCGGGAGCGCAATGCCGCATTCGCGCTCGCCATCAGAAGCCCGGAGTCGCCCGGCTCGGTCACTAGATGCCGCCCGGAGCCGGTTCCTGCGGTGAGCACTAACGCTTCTCAGCGCGAATGCCACTGGCGGAAGGCGCCGAGTAGGGCGGCCTCTGCGGCGGGGTCGAGCTGCTCCGGCGTCAGTTGGCCGGTGAGCTCGATCGTCGTCCGGATCTGCTCCAGGTAGTTGCGGCAGCCGTCGCACGGCACGATGTGCGCCTCGAACCGGGCCCGCTCCCCGGGCGGCAGGGCGTCCTCGAGGTACTCGGTGACGAGCTCCACAAGCTTCTGGCAACTGATCTCGATGACGGTGTCGGTCATACGTCCTCCGCGAGGTACTCCTCGAGCGCGCCCCTCACCTTCGAGCGGGCGCGATGCAGAAGCACTCGTTGATTGGTCTCGGAGAGGTCGAGAGCGTTACGAACCTCCTCGGCGCTCCAGCCCTGTACGTCGCGAAGCGTGATCACCGCCCGCTGCGTTGCGGGCAGGCTCTCGATCGCGCCGTCGATCACGTGCAAGGTCTCGTCGCCGAGCAGCCGCGCCTCCGGCCAGTCGGCCGGCAAGCTGGCCCAGTGGCCGCGGTCGAAGCGGTCCGGCTCGACGGCCGGCTCGGAGTCGCCGTCGCCGAGAGCCGAGAACGGGATCGTCCGGCCCTCGCGCTGGGCGCGCGTCTTCGCCCGGTTGGCGAGGATGCGGAAGATCCAGGTCTTGAGCGAGGAGCGGCCCTCGAACCGGTCGATGCCGTTCAGCACCGCAAGCCACGTCTCCTGCACGACCTCCTCGGCGACCGCGCGGCTGGAGACGTACATCTGAGCCACGCGCAGGAGCGTGCCCTGGTACATGCGGACGAGTTGCTCGAAGACCCGCTCGTCGCCGGCACGCAGCGCCTGGACGAGCTGCAGCTCCTCGAGCTGAGCGGACTGCTCCACGTCCCGACTGTAACGCCTCCTTTCTTGCGAGACTGACGCGGACGTGAAGGCGATCGCCGTGCATCCCGGAAAGGCGCGCTCGATCCACCTCGTCGAGCTTCCGGAACCTTCCGTCGCTGACGTGCCCGGCGGCCGCGGGGTGCTCGTCGAGGTGCTCCGCGTCGGCGTCGACGGGACGGACAAGGAGATCAACGAGGGGCTCTACGGTGCCGCGCCGCCCGGCCAGGACTTCCTCGTCACGGGCCATGAGAACTTCGGCCGCGTGCTGGAGGTGGGGCCGAACGTCCCGACGACGATCAAGCCCGGTGGCCTCGTCGTCTCGACCGTCCGCCGGCCGGGGCATTCGCTCTACGACGAGATCGGCCTCCAAGACTTCACGACGGACGACGTTTACTACGAGCGCGGGATCAACCTGCTGCACGGCTACCTGACCGAGCGCTACGGCGAGGACAGCCAGTACGTCGTCCCGCTCCCGGAGAGCCTGCACGAGGTCGGCGTCCTGCTCGAGCCGACGACGGTCGCCGAGAAGGGGATCAACCAGGCCTACGAGATCCAGCGGCGCCTCAAGGTCTGGCGGCCCCAGCGCGCGGCGGTGCTCGGCTCGGGCACGATCGGGCTCCTCGCATCGCTCATCCTGCGGCTGCGGGGACTCGAGGTCGTCTGCTGCTCACTGCCGAAGGCGCCGTACCTGAACAGCGACCTGATCAAGGAGCTGGGCGGGACCTATGTTTCAACGCAAGACCTGACACCGGGCCAGGCGGCGGAGCAGTACGGGCCGTTCGACCTCATGCTGGAGGCGACCGGGTTCAGCCCGCTCGTCTTCGAGGCGGCTGAAGCGCTTGGGCGAAACGGCGTTCTCGTCGTTGCCAGCGTCACCGGGGGCGACCGGAAGGCTGAGGTGCCCGCGGACAAGATCAACCAGGGCTTCGTGCTCGGCAACAAGGTGATGGTCGGGACGGTCAACGCCTCCCGCGACGACTTCGAGCGCGGCGTCACGGACCTGATCCGGGCCGAGGCGATCTACCCGGGCTGGCTCGGGAAGCTCTTGACGACGCCCGTGCACGGGCTCGACCGCTTCCAGGAGATGATCGACCACCTCGAGGCGGGCGACGGGATCAAGACCTACGTGCAGGTGAAATGAGCGACACGTATCGTTTCGGTCGATGCGCGTCCGGCTGCTGATCGGCCTGCTCGCCGTCGTTGGGATTGCGAGTGCTTGCGGTGAGCAGAAATCGGTTCTCGACGAGGGCGTCGGATCGCGCGGCACGTCGCACGTGATCAGCCGCACCGAGGCGCTCACCAACGCGCGACTCCGCGTCGCCGGTTGGAAGAGCGAGATCCGCAAGCGAGCGCAGGCCGATCCAAAAACGCGATTCCAGAACCTGGATCCCGACCTTCTCCTCCAGCGCATTTCGGACGCGGCTTCTCGGTATCACTTCGAGGTGGTCTCCGTCGAGCTCCTGCGGCCACGGCAGCTGGCGCCGAAGCTCATCGTCAGGACGACGCACTACCTCGATCTGGCCCGCGATACTCGGGAGATCCTTCGCAGTCTCGATCCGAAAGCCCCCACGTCAGATGACCGAACAGGCTGGAAGTTCGAAGGCTTTTACTTCGAGGCGCAAGACGAGCACGGCGTTCCGTTTCTGACCGTCTTCAACTTCATGCGGGGCAACGGCCCCGGCGGCGGCCAGTGGGCGCGAAGCGAGCGGCTCTACCCTTTCGACCACTTCTAGGCGGGTTTGGGCAAAAGACCGGGAGGGCGGGCGATTATTCCGTGCCCATAGTTCAGAATCCCAGCCGTGGAAACTGCGAGGGTCTACTCCGCGGGGGTCGTCTCCGGCGCAACCTTGGTCGCCACCGTTTGGCTCTACACCTACCGCGACTGGGACACCAGTTCAATCCGCGACCACGGTGTGGTCGTCGGATACGCGGTACAGCCAAGAGTTCACCCTTGGTGGGCTGTGTTAGGGGCGCTCATCCTGCCCTTCATCGGTGCCGGAGTGAGCCTGTGGCTCTTACCCGGGGGTCGTCGCCTAATCGATCGGTTCTTCACTCGTTTTCGCGGAGTAAAGGGTCCGAGGAAAGAGGAGGGAGGCGGCCACGAGTCGTCACTCCTCGTTTTGTCCACAATCCGCAGAGTGAATGAGATGAGGGTCTACTGCGCAGGGGTAGTCCTTGGGGGCACCTCGGTCGGCGCCGTGTGGCTGTACACCTCCAGCACGTGGGACACCACTCTTTGGTGGGCGCTGCTCGTGGCCTACAGCCTGCCCTTCATCGGTGCCGGAACAAGCCTTTGGCTCTTGCCGGAGGGTCGACGCCTGAGCCAGCGGTTCGCCCGTTATTTCGCCAAACCCTCCTACTAGGAAGGTTTGGCGGAAACACCGTCTTTGGCCGCAGCGTCGTATTCTCCCCGTGTGCTGCAGGACTTGGAGCGGCTTCTGCGAGAGACCACGCTCACGACCGTGGCGTTCGCCATCGCGCTCGGCTGGTCGCTCTACCAAGTGGCTTCGGGCCTGGGGAGCCTCATCGTCCTGGCTCTTCCAAACTCGGATGGCGGTGGCCCCTACGGGCTAAGCATTGGCTGGACGTGGCGCGGTCATGTCTTTGAGTTCCAAAGCCTCCTGCAAGGGCTGATCGAGTTCGCGGTGATCCTCGCAGTCATTCTCGTCGTGCAGCGCCGATCTCGACCAAGCTGACGTGCGAAGCGAGCTGAAGCTGCTGTTGCGAAACACAACGCTGACGGCGCTGGCGTTCGTCATCGCTCTGGGCTGGTCGCTCTACCAGGTCGCCGTGGGCGTGGGGAGTCTCATCACCCTCGGCCTCCGAAACACAAGTTCAGAGGACGGCAATCCACCGGTCAGCGTGGTCTGGGGTGAACACGTGTTCTATTTCCAACCGCTCTTAGGGGATCTCATTACGCTCGCGGTCGTTCTCGCGGTCGTTCTCGCCGTGCAGCGGCGGTCGCGAGCAAGCTGATCCGCCACCCACGAGCCGTCACTCTCCGTTTTCGCGCCAAACCTTCCTACTACTAGTAGTCGGCCGGGAGGCCACGAATAAGCAGTACGCGCGCTGGAGCGCCGTCCGAGCCCTCGATCTTGAGCGGCGCCGCGACGAGGAAGTAGTCGCCCGGCTCCACTCCGCGCAGGTCGAGGCCTTCGATCGGAACGACGCCCGCGTCGAGCAGGATGTGATGCACGTCTTCGTGTCCGACCGAGAGCCAGTCGACGCCGACGAGCTTGACGCCGCGATCGACGAGGAGCTGCGCCGCCTCGGCGTCGAAGCGCGCGAAGTCCTCCGGGAACTCGTTCTGCGCCCAGAGCTCCGAGTTCGAGGTCTTGAACAGGACGCGCTCGGCGCCTTCGGGAGCGCGCGCCACATCGCTGCGGGATAGCCCCTCGGTTGCGACGACGACGCACGGGCCTAGGAGCACGTCCAGCGAGAGCTGCTCGGCTCCGGCGGCGCCTTCGATGAAATGCACCGTCGCATCGACGTGCGTCCCGGAGTGGACGCCGAAGTCGAGCTTGCTCACGTTCGCAGGCGCGCCGTCGGCGATCGAGGCCACTCGCTCCAGCCGCACCTGCGGGTCGCCCGGGTAGGTGACCATCCCGGTGCGGATCGGGACCCTGATGTCGAAGATCTCCATTCGGTTCAGACTCTGGTACGTGTAACGCGCAGCGAACGCACAGGACGGAGTTCACCACAAGAAACACCCAAGCGGAGGAGGCTCGCTGATGGAGCACTACGACCTGATCGTCCTCGGCTCTGGATCCGCGGCGCGCGACGCCGCGGCCAAGGCCGCGTCGAAGTACGGCGCGAAGGTTGCGCTCGTCGAGACCACCCGCTGGGGAGGGAGCTGCCCGAACGTCGCGTGCAAGCCGACGAAGGCGTACCTCGTCGTCGCCGAGCTCGTGCACGACATCAACGAGCTCGCCGGGAAGCTCGGAATCGAGGTCGGGCCGGCGACCATCGACATGGCCCGGGTCAAGGCGCGCAAGGACTCGCTGAAGAAGGCGCAGCCGAAATGGGTCGAGGATCTGAGCTCCGCCGGCTTCGAGACCTACGACGGCGAGGCCTCGCTCGTTGATGCGCAAACGGTCAAGGTCGGCGAGGAGGAGCTGACGGCCGAGCACATCCTGATCGCGACGGGTTCCCGCACGGCGATCCCGCCGATCCAGGGGATCGAGGAGATCGACTGGGTCGACCATGTCTCCGCGCTCGAGCTGACCGAGCTGCCGGAGTCGCTGCTCGTCGTCGGCGCAGGCCCCGTCGGCCTCGAGTTCGCCCAGATCTTCGCCCGGTTCGGCTCGCGCGTGACGATCGTCCAGTCGCCCGACCGCATCTCGCCCCGCTCGGACGGGCAGGCCGCCGACGTGCTCCAGGCGGCGCTGGAGGCGGACGGGATCGAGGTCATCCTCTCCTCGCGCGTCAAGGCAGTCGTGCGTGACGGCGACGAGATCGTCGCGACGGTCGCCCCCAAGGACGGGAACGGCTCGCGCGAGCTGCGCGTGACGCATGTGCTGCTCGCCTCGGGGCGGGTGCCGAATGTCGAAGCGCTCCGGCTCGAGGAGCTCGGCATCGAGCGGGACCGCATGGGGATCGTCATCGACGAGCACATGCGCACCGGAGTCGACGGGATCTGGGCCGCCGGGGACGTGACCGGCAGGCACCAGTTCACCCCGATCGCCCAGTACCAGGCGCGGATCGCCGTCGACGACATGTTCGGCGGCGACGCTCCGGCAGCGGACTACTCCGTCCTGCCGACCGCGATCTTCACGGAGCCCGAGCTGGCCGGGGTCGGGTTGACCGAGGAGGAAGCGCAGGAGCAGGGAATCGAGCACGAGATCGTCGTCCACGACATCAAGTACGTCCAGCGTTCCTCGTACAAGGACCAGAAGCTCGGGCTGTACAAGGTGCTCTACGACCCCCGCTCGCGGCGGGTGCTCGGACTACACGTCGTCGCCCCCGGCGGCAGCGACGTCGTCCAAGGCTTCTCGCTGGCGTTGCGCCTCGACGTCACGGTGGACGACCTGGCTCGGATGCACCACGTCTTCCCGACCTTCGGCGAGGGCTTGAAGGCCGCGGCCGAGCAGGCGCTGCCGGAGCCCGCGGAGATGGTCGAAATCGTCAGCTGAATAGATAATCGCGCCATGCCCGAGAAGCGGGACCGCCTTCGGGCGCTGCTCGACGCCGGCATTGCGCTCACCGGGGAGCTCTCCCTGGACGGCGTGCTGCAGAAGATCGTCGAGGCGGCGGCCGAGTTGACCGACGCGCAGTACGCGGCGCTCGGCGTCATCGATCCTACCGGTCAGGAGCTCGAGCGATTCGTCATCACGGGCATCGATGCCGAGACGCAGGCTGCGATCGGCGATCTCCCGCGCGGACGGGGCATCCTCGGCCTGCTGATCACGGATGCGCGGCCGCTTCGGCTCGACGACCTCGGCCAGGATTCGCACTCGGTCGGGTTCCCGGCCAACCACCCGCCGATGAAGACGTTTCTCGGCGTGCCCATCCTCTTGCGCGGGGTCGCGTACGGGAACCTCTACCTGACAGAGAAGGCCGGCGGAGAGGCGTTCACCGAGGAGGACGAGGAGCTCTCGCAGGTGCTCGCGGCCCAGGCCGCGGTCGCCATCGAGAATGCCCGGCTGTACGAATCGGCGACCCGCTGGCTAACCCAGCTGGAGTCCTTGAACGAGATCGTCGACGCGCTCGTCTCGGAGGTCGAGCTGCCGAAGCTGCTCGAGCTGGTCGCGACGCGGCTGCGCGAGCTGGTCAAGGCCAGGCTCGTCCTGATTGCGATGCCATCTGCAGGCGGCGACCTCGTCATCCGCACGGTCGTGGGCGAAAGCGCCGAGGAGCTCCTCGGGACCGGGCTCGAGCGGCGAGGCTCGAAGTCCGGCCGCGTGCTCGATCGCGGTCGCAGCGAGCGGGTCGACTCGATCATCGATGACCCCGAGGTCGATCAGGAGGCCGGACGGCGGATGGGTGCAAGAACCGGTCTCTACGTACCGCTCCTGCTGCGTGGGCGGCCGATCGGCGTCGTCTCGGCGCACGACAAGGAGGGCGCTGATCCGCGCTTCACCGACGAGGACCTGCGGCTGGCCGAGACCCTCTCGGCCCGGGTCGCGGTCGCGGTCGATCTCTCGCAGCGCGTTGCGCGCGATGCGCTGCGCAGCGTCGTCAGCGCCCAGGAGCTGGAGCGAGAGCGGCTGGCGAGGGAGCTCCACGACGAGACCGGGCAGGCGCTGACCTCGATCCTGCTGGGGCTGAAGGAGCTCGAGGACGCAGGAAGCGAGGCGGACGTGAGCGCGGCGACCGCGCGGCTGCGGGAGCTCGTCGTGACCACGTTGCAGGACGTCCGCCGGCTCGCGGTCGAGCTTCGCCCCAAGGCGCTCGACGATTTCGGTCTCGTCCCGGCGCTCGAGCGTCTCGTCGAAACGTTCCAGGAGCAGACCGGGATCGAGGTGATCATGGAGCCGCAACTCGGCCGGGAACGGTTACCGTCCGAGATCGAGACCGCGCTCTACCGGATCATCCAGGAGGCTCTGACGAACGTCGTCAAGCACGCACAGGCGAGCAGGGTGAGCATCGTCCTCTCGCGCAGGGGCTCGAGCGTTTCGGCCGTGTTCGAGGACGACGGCCGCGGCTTCGCAGTCGACGACACGCGCGACGGCGGGCTCGGCCTGCTCGGGATGAAGGAGCGGCTCTCGCTGCTCGACGGCCGCCTCCAGATCGAGTCGTCATCGGACGGCGGGACGACGCTCGTCGCGGACGTTCCGATCCCGTGAGCATCAGAGTCTTGATCGTCGACGACCATGCCGTCGTCCGTTCCGGGTTGCGGCGGGTGCTCGAGGCCGAAGACGACCTCGAGGTCGTCGGCGAGGCGAGCGACATGCGGACAGCGATCTTCGAGGCGAGGGAGCAGAAGCCGGACGTCGTTCTCATGGACCTCGTGATGCCCGGCGGCAGTGGGATCGAGGCGACGGCCGCGGTGCTGAAGGAGGCGCCGGACGCGATCGTCCTCGTTCTGTCGATGCAGGACGACCCGCGCTACGTGCGGGAGGCGTTCGAGGCGGGGGCGAGCGGCTACGTGCTGAAGGAGGCCGCGGACGCGGAGGTCGTCGACGCGATCCGCGAGGTTGCCGGTGGACGGAGATACGTCCATCCGGCTCTCGGAGCACGCCTCGTCGCGGCCGACGCGGAGGAGCGTGCGCGGGCTGATGCGGATCCACTCTCCGACCGCGAGCACGAGGTGTTGAGGCTCCTCGCCCTGGGTCACACGAACCATGAGATTGCGAAGATGCTCTACCTCTCGGTGCGAACGGTCGAGACGCACCGCGCGCACATCATGCAGAAGCTCAGGCTGACGACGCGCGCCGAGCTCGTGCGCTACGCGATCGACACCGGACTGCTCGAAGAAGAGCCCGGGTGAGCCAACGCTGCGGTGCCCGGGGCGAGGTCGTCATACTCGTATAGGGAGACCTGTGGCTGAGACGATGTGGGCGATTCGAAAGCTTCGTGCCGAGCCGGGGCTCGTTCTCGACGAGACGCCGGTTCCGGTTCCCGGGGACGACGACGTCCTCATTCAGGTCGAGGCCGCGAGCCTCTGCGGGACCGACCTGCACATCTTCCACTGGAACGATTGGGCCGCAAACCGCGTCAGGCCCCCGCTCACGCTGGGCCACGAGTTCGCCGGCACCGTCGCCGAGGTCGGGCGCAATGTACGCCACGTCCAGCAGGGCGACTATGTCTCCGCCGAGAGCCACGTCACGTGCGGCATGTGCTTCCAGTGCCGGACGGGCCAGGCGCACATGTGCGAGCGGACGCAGATCCTCGGCGTCGACCGGGACGGCGCCTTCGCCGAGTACGTCGTCGTGCCCGAGTCGGTGATCTGGCGCAACGACCGATCGAAGCTCCCGCCCGAGATCGCGACGCTCCAGGAGCCGTTCGGCAACGCCGTCTTCGCCACGAGCAAGCACGATTTCGCGGGCAAGACGGTGGCGATCCTCGGTTGCGGTCCCGTCGGGCTCTTCAGCATCGCCGTCACGCGCGCCTCGGGAGCCGGGCGCGTGCTGGCGTCCGATCGCGTCGCCTTCCGGCTCGAGCTCGCCCGCACGATGGGTGTGACCGAAGCGCTGAACATCGAGGACGTGGCCGATGTGCCGGGCTGGTTCCTCGAGCAGAACGAGGGCGAGCACGTGGACATCGTCTTCGAGATGTCGGGCTCGCCGCAGGCGATCGGAGATGCGTTCACGATCGTCCGGAACGGCGGCCACGTCGTCCTCTTCGGGATTCCTGCCCATCCGGTCGAGCTCGACATCGCCGAGTCGCTCATCTTCAAGAACCTGACCGTGACGGCCGTAAACGGCCGGCAGATCTTCGGCACCTGGTACAAGACCCGCTGGCTGCTCGAGCAGGGCGTCGTCGACCTCCGACCCCTGATCACGCACCGCTACGCGCTCACGGACTTCGAGCGCGCGCTCGAGGAGCTCGACGCCGGGCAGGCGTGCAAGGTCGTCTTCTTTCCCGGAGGACAGGGTGAGGCGCCCATCGCGACCGCTCCTGCACAGGAGCGTAAGGCAGGCCAACGAGTGCGCGACCTGGCGCGGTGGGCTCACCGATGAACGAGCGCCTGCGTGCCGACCTCTCCGCGCAGCTCGACGAGTTGCGGGAGGCCAACACCTACAAGACCTTCCTTACGTTGCGTTCCCCGCAGGGGCCGGTCGTCGAGATGGAGGGTCGCGGCGAGGTGCTCGTGCTCTCCTCGAACAACTACCTCGGGTTGGCCGCGCACCCCGAGGTGGTCGAGGCGGCGAAGGACGGCCTCGACCGCTACGGGGCCGGCACCGCGTCCGTTCGCTTCATCTGCGGCACGTTCGAGCCCCACCTCGAGCTCGAGGCGGCGCTCGCCGAGCTCGTCGGCACCGAGGCGGCTTTGACGTATGCCTCCTGCTGGAATGCAAACGAGGCCCTGATCCCGTCGTTGACAGACGAGAACACGGTCCTCATCTCGGACGAGTTCAACCACGCGAGCATCGTCGACGCGATGCGGCTCGCGAAGCCCGCGCGCAAGGTCATCTTCGGACACTCGGACCTGGACGAGCTTCGTGCGGCGCTCCAGTCCTGCGAGCCGGGCCAGCGGAAGATCGTCGTCACCGACGGCGTGTTCAGCATGGAAGGCGATCTCGCCCGGCTGCCCGAGCTCGTCGAGCTGACGCGCGAGCACGATGCGATCCTGATCGTCGACGACTCGCACGGCACGGGTGTCATGGGCGCGACGGGCCGCGGCGTCGCGGAGCACTTCGGCCTGCTCGGCGAGATCGACGTCATCACGAGCACGCTCGGCAAGGCCCTCGGCGGTGCCGCGGGCGGCTTCGTCGCCTCGAGCCGTGAGGTCTGTGACCTGCTTGCGCAGCGCTCGCGGCCGCAGCTCTTCTCGAACGGGATCCCGCCTTCGGTCGCGTGCGGTGCGCTGGCCGCGGTGCGCGTCCTTCGCTCTCAGCCGGAGCTCGTCGAGCGCCTGCACTCGAGCTCGCGCACGTTCCGCGAACGGCTCGCCGAGGCCGGCTTCCGCCCGCTCGAGGGCGAGGCGGCGATCATCCCGATCATCGTCGGCGACACCGCCTTCGCGATCGAGGTCAGCGGGCGCCTGCTCGACGAGGGCGTCTTCGTGACCGGCTTCGGCTATCCAGTGGTCCCCGAGGGAACGGCTCGTGTCCGGGTGCAGATGTCCGCGGCGCTCGAGCCAGAGCATCTCGACCGCGCGGTCACGGCGTTCGAGAAGGTCGGCCACGCCGCCGGCCTGCTGGTCGCGTAGTCCGCTCGCAATGCTCGAGATCTCTCAGATCGCGGATGGGGCCGGCCTGGATCCAGGCGAGATCGAGCTCTACGGTCGCGACAAGGCGAAGATCCGGCTCTCGGTGCTCGAGCGTCTCGCCTCGCGCCCGAACGGCAAGCTGGTCGCCATCACCGGCATCACGCCGACGAAGGCCGGCGAGGGCAAGACGACAACGGCCGTCTCGCTCACGGAGGGGCTGGGCTTCATCGGCGAGCGCTCGCTGGTCTGCCTGCGCGAGCCGTCGGTCGGGCCCGTGCTCGGCGCGAAGGGCGGGGGCACCGGCGGCGGCCAGGCCCAGGTCGTCCCCGGTGATGACATCAACCTGCACTTCACCGGCGACCTGCACGCGATCGCCGCCGCCACCAACCTCCTCGCCTCCGCCGTCGACGCGCACCTGATTCACGGCAACGAGCTCGGCATCGACCCGTTGAACATCTCGTGGCGCCGCTGTCTGGACATCGAGGATCGGCTTCTGCGCCGCACCACAATCGGAGTCGGAGAGGAGGAGCCGTTTCCGCGCGAGACGGGGTTCGACATCACCGCCGCCTCCGAGGTGATGGCGCTGATGGCGATGGCCGCCGACCGCGACGACGTCCGGCAGCGCCTCGGCGCGATCACGATCGGGATGACGTACGACGGCGAGCCGGTGACGGCCGAGCAACTCGAGGTCGCCGGGGCGATGGCCGTTCTCCTCAAGGACACGCTCAAGCCCAACCTCGTGCAGACCGTCGAAGGCCAGCCGGCGCTCATACATGCCGGGCCCTTCGCGAACATCGCGCACGGCAACAGCTCGCTCATCGCGGACCTCGTTGGGCTGAAGCTCGCCGACTACGTCGTCACGGAAGGCGGCTTCGGGAGCGATCTCGGCTTCGAGAAGTTCGTGCACATCGTCTGCCGTGCGGGCGGGCTGACACCTGCCGCCGTCGTCCTCGTCGCAACGGTGCGGGCGCTGAAGCGGCACGGCGGCGACCTCGACGGAGGCTTGCCGGCGCTCGAGCGGGGAGCGGAGAACCTCGCCGCGCACCTGCGGGTCGTCAAGGAGCTCGGCTTCGACGCCGTCGTGGCGGTCAACCGCTTCCCGGACGACTCGCAGCCGGAGCTCGACGCCCTCGCGGGGCTCGCGCTCGAGCACGGTGCTTTCGCCACGGCCGTCAACGACGGCTACGCGCGGGGCGGCGCCGGCGCGTCGGAGCTGGCCGAGGCGGTCGTTGGAGCGGCCGCAGGGAACGCTCGCGCCCGGTTCCTGTACGAGCTCGAGGACTCGGTCGAGACGAAGCTCGACGTGCTCGCGCGGCGCGTTTACGGAGGCAAGGGCGTCGAACTGTCCCCCGCGGCGCGCCAGACGCTCGACAGAATGCCGGCGCCGCTGCACCGCCTCCCCATCTGCGTGGCCAAGACCCATCTCTCGCTGTCGCACGACCCGGAGCTCCTCGGCGCGCCGAGCGACTTTGTGCTCCCGGTGCGCGAGCTGCGGCCCTACACCGGAGCGGGCTGGATCGTGGCGGTCTGCGGCGAGACCCAGACGATGCCCGGCCTACCGTTGCACTCGGCAGCCGAAACCATGGACCTAGACGCCGACGGCCAAATAATCGGGCTCATCTAACTCCGCTCGGCACTCTCGGCCGACCGCGGAATGGCCCCAGATGTGCCAAGTCCCGCAGACCCGAGGGCCCACAGGACTTGACTCACCAACCTTCGCACACCTCCGCGAGCGCGTCAAGTAGGTGCGGGTTTTCCGCAGGCCTCTTCCGGGCTGCACCCGATGCGCCGAATTGCCTTTGCGCCGAGCCTGCGTGCATGAAGGCGAGCTACGCAGTGACCTGGCAGGAAGGTGCCGGACCGGTTCGGCACGGCAAGCTCGAGCTCCGGACAGGGTCATTCGTCCTCGAAGGCTCCAGCTGCTCCGGATCGGCGCAGAGGCGAGACATCGCCTACCACGACCTGACGAGTGCGCAGATCACGCGTGTCTCCCGCGAACGCCTGACCGGCCGCCCGACGCTGGTCGTCGATCGCCGCGGTGCGACACCCCTCAGAATCGCCGGGGTGGGGCAACCAGGCATCATCTCGGAGCTCGCCGAGAGCCTCACTGTCCTTCGACACGCCGGAGTGGAGCGCGCCATGAGCCGTCTTGTGATCGTCGTTCCGCTGCAGCAAGGCAAACGGGAGACCGCCCGCGTCCTGCTCGGGGATGGCCCTCCTTTCGATCCCGACACGGCCGGCCTCGAGCGTCATCACGTCTTTCTCACCGACGACGAGGCCGTGTTCGTCTTCGAGGCCGACGACCTCGGTGCAGTCGAGCGGCTCGCCTCCGATCCGACTCTCTGGGAGGCGATCGCGGGCTGGAACGAGCTCGTCGCCGGCCCACCGCGGATGGCCGAGGACGTCTACTCGTGGATCAGGCCGCACCCATCCGAGGAAATCTCCTTCGCGGCGACGCCGGGCCCGGGCGACAGCGAGGGCGGAGATGTCTTCGCCCCTTAGTGCGGGAAGGAGCTCGCTGCCCTGGCACGATCGTGGCATGGGCGGGCCTGTTCAGGTGTCGTTCCTCGGCTTGCGTGCTTTTAGTCGCGGAAAGTGCGAAGCACTTTGCGCGAGTCCCGGGCCCGTGGCCCGGGACCATCCAGGCCCGGGCGACAGCGAGGGCGGGGATGTCTTCGCGCCCTCCGTTGGTTAGGGTCGGCTCGTGAATGCGATCGAGGTGGAAGCGGTTCGACGGCGTCTCGCGGCCGGTCAGGGTGGCTACGAGATCGTTCACCGTTCGCCCGGGCTCGAGGTCGGGGTCTACGTGCTCGTCGCGCCCGAGCCGGATCACCAGCAGCCGCACGAAGACGACGAGCTGTACGTCGTCCTCGAGGGCAGCGGCGTGCTGACGGTGGAAGGTGAGGAGACCGCGCTGGCCGAGGGACAGGCCGCATTCGTCTCGGCCGGCGCCGACCATCGGTTCACCGGCTACGAAGGCCTCAGCGTGCTCGTCATCTTCACCCGGCCCAAGTAACTTGCCGGCCGGGTAGTCCAGCGTTCCCTGCGGTAAATCCGCAACAGCTCCGCGGGCGCTCACCGATGGCGCCGCGACGCAACGACCCGAGACTCCGACCAATGAGTAAGAACGAGAAAGGAGTCGCCACCATGCGCAAGCTTTTTGAGTACGGCGGCATCGCCGCCAGCGTAGTTCTCATCGCCTTCGGTGCCGGATCTGTAGGGATCGGCGCCTGGGGGATCAACAACGTTCGGGACAACCTCAAGCTCGAGCAGATCTCCGGAACGCCGGACATGACGCCGAGCGCGATCAAGGCCGAGGGCCAGAAGGCCGGCCTGACCAATGTGAGTTATCCGACCTGCAACATCGCCGGCCAGGCAGTCGACACCGGAAGCAAGGCCCGGTGCTTCGCCAGCTACATGCGCATCCATGCGCTTGAGGCAACCGGTGGACAGACCTACTCCCAGATGGGTCGCTTCCTCGACAAGAACGGCAAGGCCACTTCGGACGAGGCGCTCGCCGCCAAGGGCCCGACGGGCCAGCCGGTCGAGAACGGGCTGCGCAATCTCTGGGTGACCGAGACCGCACTCACCACGGCGCTCAACACGGCGTTCTTCGCCGAGCGCGTCGGCGTGTTCGGAATGGTCATGGGCATTGCCCTCCTGCTGACGGGGATCGGCTTCCTGATCCTCACGCTGGGAGGCGCGCTGCGCCGGAGAGAAGTAGTCGCCAAAGAGGCGGTGCGGAATCCGGTGGTAGCCACAGGCTGAGCGGCGACTCCGCTCGGTGACGAAGAGGCGGCCCTCGGGCCGCCTCTTTCTATGGTCCCGGGCCACGGGCCCGGGACTCGCGCAAAGTGCTGCGCACTTTCCGCGACTTAAAGCACGGGAGCCGAGGGACGACAGTTCAACAGGCCCCCCTGAGCCACGATCGATGGGCTGTAACAAAGTCGGCGTCAGGCAGACTGTTATGCGATGACAAAAATTCAGAAAACAGAACCGGAGTGGAAGGCCGAGCTGAGCCCCGAGCAGTACCACGTGCTGCGCGAGAAGGGGACGGAGCGGCCGTTCACAGGTGAGTACGACCACGTCTTCGAGCCGGGCACCTACACGTGCGCCGGTTGCGGGGCCGAGCTCTTCGTCGCCGAGACGAAGTACGACTCGGGCTGCGGCTGGCCGGCCTTCTACGCGCCGGCGAGCGAGGAGGCGATCGACGAGGAGACCGACGTCACGTTCGGCATGAGTCGCACGGAGGTCATGTGCGCGAACTGCGGCGGCCATCTCGGCCACGTCTTTCCCGACGGGCCGCGCCCGACCGGGCAGCGCTACTGCATCAACTCGGCAGCACTCAAACTGGAGGAGGAATAGTGGAGCGGAAGGCAACCTTCGGAGCCGGCTGCTTCTGGGGCGTCGAGGCGGCGTTCCGGCAGCTGGACGGCGTTACGAAGACCGAGGCCGGGTACGAGGGCGGAACCCTCGAGAACCCCACCTACGAGGATGTGTGCTCGCACACGACCGGTCACGCCGAGGTCGTCCAGGTCACCTACGACCCGGAGCGGATCTCCTATGACGACCTGCTCCAGGTCTTCTGGGGCAAGCACGACCCGACGCAGCTCAACCGCCAGGGCTGGGACGTCGGCGACCAGTACCGCTCGGCGATCTTCTTCCACGACCCCGAGCAGCAGGAGACGGCCGTCCGGTCAAAGGCGGCGGAGCAGACGCGCCACGGCAAGCCCGTCGTCACGCAAATCGAGCCCGCGAGCACGTTCTACGTCGCCGAGGACTACCACCAGCAGTACCTCGAGAAGCGCGGCCGCTCGAGCTGCACGCCGGCGCTACGGGGAGCCGCGACAGCCTGACCGAAAAGGCTGCCTCTGGGTGGGCCCATCGCCGCTTCTGGCCCAGCGCCTCGACTTTGCAACAGACTGTTGCAAAGTCTCAAAGGTGCCGGGGCTAGGGCAGGCGCGAGGGATACAGCTTCGGACGGGCGGCTCTCGGCCGTCCGTGCGGGAGCCTACGGCCGGCCGTCGAGGAACATGCGCAGCCGCGCTTGGGTATCGGCGGTTTCCTCGCCGGCGAGGTGCCCGTTGACGGCCCGACAGACCCACCCGAGCCGCATTGCGATCTCGGAGGCGGGCTCGAGGTCGGCACTCTTGGCGATCCGGGTGAACGGGGCCAGGTACGCGTCGCGGAACGGTCCCACCTCGACCGAGCCCTGCACGTCGTCGAGACCCCAGGCGAGGCCGCCCTCGAGCGTGACGGACAGCGTGAAGAAGGGATGGGAGACGCAGGCATCTCCCCAGTCGAGCAAGAGGTAGCGACCGTCACGGACGAAGACCTGGCCGTCGTGGAAATCGTCGTGCTGAATCGTTTCCGGTAGCCCGTAGCCGGCGAGCTCCTCGCACATCTCCCGAACCCGAGGCATGTTCCCTTCGAGGCGTCGGCGGTCGTCTGACGGCAGGTCGACGACACTGTCGAGCAACTCCTCGTACCTCGATGGGAGCGTCGAAAGCCGGAGATCCGGGACACCGAAAGCGACCATTTGGTCCACCTGGTCTGCGAGGTCGATCTGTACGCCGGCATAGAGCGGCAGAATCTCCAGCCAGCAAGTCAAGTCTTGCTCTCGCTCGACATACTCGCGCAGCCGTGTACCTGCATCTGCCATGAGCATCCACCCCCGCTCGACGTCGACGGCCAGCAGCGGCGGCACGCAGTCGGGGCGCCGAGCGGCGAGAATCTCGACGAGCGCAGCCTCGTGCCGAAGTGCCGGGGTGTTTGCCTTGAAGTACACGTCGCCTTGCTCGGTCGGCACGCGCATCACCGTCGACCACGGCCGGACGTGGTGCTGATCGATGACGCCGACGCCGCCCACGCCGAGCCGCGCCAGCTGCTCGTGGATCCATTCATGCGCCTCCGCGAGCCAGAGTGGTTCGGTCCACGGCACCATGACTCACGACCCTAGAGGACACTTGCGAAGCCGTCTCGGGCTGGGCCTGGCGGCTCTCGGCCGTCCCGGCTACATCAACCTGGGCCATGGCGAGGACCTCGCAAGCGAGACCGATGTGCCCGCGCTAGAGAGCCGGGCACACGCGGTTCTCGATGCCGCTCTTGCCGGGGGCGTCGAGTACTTCGACGCAGCTCGATCTTACGGCAGGGCCGAAGAATTCCTGGGCACCTGGCTCCATGAACGCGCGATCGGTCCCGCGGACGTCACGGTCGCGTCGAAGTGGGGCTACACCTACACGGCCGGGTGGCGCGTCGATGCCGAACAGCACGAGGTCAAGGACCTCTCGCTCGAGAACCTCACGCGCCAGTTCGCCGAGAGTCGCGCACTGCTCGGCGATCACCTCCAGCTCTACCAGATCCACTCGGCGACGCTCGAGAGTGGCGTGCTGGACGATCGGCCCTTGCTGGCGGAGCTTGCGCGCCTCCGCGAGGCGGGGCTCCATATCGGCCTCACCGTCTCCGGGCCGAGACAGCGAGAGACGATCGAGCGGGTGCTCGAGGTCGGCGGCTTCGACGCCGTCCAGGCGACCTGGAACCTCTACGAGCGGTCGGCGGGCCCGACGCTCGCAGCGGCCGAAGACGCCGGTCTGGCCGTGATCGTCAAGGAGGCGCTCGCGAACGGCCGGCTGACTGGACGGGGAGGAGACGCGAGGCTGCTGGCCGCTGCGGAGAAGCGCGGGGTCCCGCCGGATGCGCTCGCGCTCGCTGCGACGCTTGCGCAACCCTGGGCATGCGTGGTTCTGAGCGGAGCCGCTACGGTGCGCCAGCTCGAGAGCAACCTGGGCGCACGAACGATCGATAACGCCGGCGGGCTCGACGAGGAGCTCGCATCACTGACCGAGGACCGAGACGATTACTGGGCGACCCGGGCCGGCCTCAGCTGGAACTAGGAGGTTTCGGCGAAGCATCGCTGAGCCGCCGAGCAACGCTCCGCAAAACCCTCCAGGCCTTGACAGCCGGGCTCCGACTCCGTTACATTTCTCCGAACGATGTTCGGTAATGTCGAATATGGCCCGAGCCTGACGTACAGGGCGACGGTGTCATAAGAGGACGGAGAGCGGTTCGCGCCCTCCGGCTCGAATCGCCAGAAGGAGGATTTGGGCTATGGAGGAGCACACGATCTGGCAGCGATTCGGCGCCGAATTCATCGGAACCGCGCTGCTTGTGTTCATCGGAGCAGGGTCGGTGCCGGCGATCCTGCTACTCGAGAGCGGCACTAAGGCTCCGTTCTCGGGAGCCGATCTCGGGTTCATCGCGATCGCGTTCGGTCTGGTCGTGACCGCGATGGTGTACGCGATCGGAAAGGTGTCCGGCTGTCACATCAACCCCGCTGTGACGTTCGCCCTCGCCGCCACCAAGCGCTTCCCCTGGCGTGAGGTTCCGGGCTACTGGGTCAGCCAGGTCGCGGGCGGGATCGCCGGAGCTTTGGCCATGTGGGCTAGCTTCGGGAGTCGTGCGTTCGACCTCGGCGCGGGCTTCGGCGTCGTCGACTTCAACCACGCGGTCACGAGCTGGGGCTCGGCGATGTTCATCGAGGCTCTCGGCACGGGAATTCTCATCTTCGCGATCCTCGGGATCGTCGACACCCGCTCGCCCGAGGGCTGGGCGGGGCTCGTGATCGGGCTCGTGATCGTGGCGATCATCATCACGGTCGGCCCGGTGACGAACGCGTCGCTCAACCCGGCGAGGGCCCTTGGCCCGCTCATCGTCTCCGACCTGAACGGCTCGTTCCACAACTGGACGGAGCAGTTGTTCGCGTACATCCCGGCCAATTTGATCGGCGCAACGGTCGCCGCCTTCGCCTACGACGCGATCGCGACACCGAAGATCATCCAGCGTCCGATCATGGAATCCGTCACCGAGCCCGACCGCGCCAACTCACAGCCCGACCACGCCGACTCGTATGAGTCGGTCACCCCCTAGGAGGAGAGCATGAGCGTCACCGAGCAGCAAGTAGTCAAGAAGTTCCTGAACAACCCGGGGGACATCGTTCCGGAGTCGCTCGCCGGCCTCGGCGCGGCGCATCCCGACCTCGTCCGGATCGACCTCGAGAACCAGCTCGTCATTCGCAAAGGCGCTCCGGTGAAGGGCAAGGTCGCGCTGATCTCGGGCGGCGGCTCCGGGCACGAGCCGCTGCACGGAGGCTTCGTCGGGCTCGGCATGCTCGACGCCGCCGCTGCGGGCGCGGTCTTCACTTCGCCCGTTCCCGACCAGATGCTCGCCGCGACGAAGGCCGTCGACGGCGGCGCCGGGGTGATTCACGTCGTCAAGAACTACACGGGCGACGTGATGAACTTCAAGCTCGCGGCCGAGGAGGCTGCAGACGAGGGCATCCAGGTCGAGTCCGTGGTCACGAATGACGACGTCGCCGTCGAGGACTCGCTCTACACGGCAGGTCGCCGTGGAACCGGCGCGACGGTGCTCCTCGAGAAGATCGCCGGCGCGAAGGCCGAGGCAGGCGGGTCGCTCGCCGAGGTCGCGGGCGTTGCCCGCAAGGTGAACGACCAGGCACGGAGCTTCGGCGTCGCGCTCACGTCGTGCGCAACTCCCGGCTCGGGGCCGACCTTCGACATCGGCCCCGACGAGATGGAGTTCGGAGTCGGCATCCACGGCGAGCCCGGACGCAGGCGCGAGAAGATTCGCTCCGCGGCCGAGATCGTCGCCGAGATGAGTGAGGCGATCCTCGGCGATCTCAACCCGGCGAGCGGCTCGAACGTGCTCGCGTTCGTCAACGGGCTCGGCGGGACACCGCTGATCGAGCTCTACGTCATCTACAACGAGCTGCACAAGCAGCTCGAGGAGCGCGGCCTGACCGCGACTCGCACGCTCGTGGGCAACTACATCACGAGCCTGGAGATGGCAGGCGTCTCGATCACGATCCTGACGCTTGACGACGAGCTGACCGAGCTCTGGGATGCTCCCGTGCACACACCCGCGCTACGCTGGGACGCGTAGGCGTTGGGCGTCAACGGAAAGGCGAACGTGAACGCCGGCACGCTTCGGGCCTGGTTCGTGGCAGCCGCTGCTTCGCTTCACGAGCAGCGCGACTACCTGACCCAGCTCGACGCCGCCATCGGTGACGCCGATCACGGCACGAACATGGACCGCGGCTTCACGGCCGTCGTCGAGAAGCTGGACGGTCTCGAGGACGTCCCGCCCGGCAAGGTCCTGACCACCGTCGGCTCGACGCTCGTATCGACGGTCGGCGGCGCGAGCGGTCCGCTGTGGGGCATGGCCCTGCGGCGGGCCGGCCGCTCCCTCGGCGACAGCGAAGAGTTCGACGGCGCTCAGCTCGTGGGCGCCTTCGACGCCGCGCTCGAAGGGATCGTCGAGCTCGGCGCCGCCCGGGAGGGCGACAAGACGATGGTCGACACGTTGGCGCCTGCGATCCGTGCGCTCAAGGCCGGCATCGACGGCGGTTCGTCGGTCGCCGAGGCACTGTCTGCGGCTCTGGCCGCCGGCGAGGAGGGGATGAAAGCCACGGTTCCGCTCCAGGCCCAGAAGGGCCGAGCCTCGTATCTCGGAGAGCGGAGCATCGGGCACCAGGACCCCGGCGCGACGTCGACGGCGCTCATCCTCGCCGCTCTCGAGCAAACCGTCGCAGCAGAGAAATGAGCGAACGCGAGCTGCTCGGCCTCTCCGCCGCGGGCGGGGTTGCGGTCGGCCGCGCTCTCATCTTGCGCGACGAGCACCCCGTGGCCCAGGGCGAGGGCGGCGAGGAGGAGCAACGCCGTGCGGCGAGAGCGCTGAGCGACGTGGCCGCCGAGCTCGGCCGTGCCGCGGAGCGTCTCCGCACGGCCGGCCGGGTCGACGAGGCGGAGATTCTCGAGGCGAATCGGCTCATGGCCGAGGATCCCGCGCTCGCGCAGGAAGTGCAGGCGCTCGCCGCAAAGACCGCCGCCGCGTCCGCGGTGCTGCAGGCGACCGAGCGTCACGCGGCGTTGCTGGAGAGCCTCCCGGACGAACTGCTCGCGGCGCGTGCTGCCGACGTGCGCGGTCTCGGCCGGCGGGCCGCGCGCTTGCTCGCCGGCGAGCCGACCCAGCTCGCGCCCCTGCGACCGGCGATCGTGATTGCGCGCGACATCGGGCCGGCCGACATGGCCGAGCTCGATCTGGTCGGCGGCCGCATTCGGGGCTTCGCGCTCGCCGAGGGCGGGGCCACGTCCCATGCGGCGATCATGGCCCGCGCGCTCGGGCTTCCGCTCGTGGTTGGCCTGGGCGACGAAATCCTGACGGCGGCCGACGGGGAGCTCGTCGCCCTCGACGGTGGCGAGGGCTCGGCCGTGCTCGACCCGGGCGAGGAGCGGCTCGAGCGCGCGCTGCGCATCGTTCACGAGCAGAAAAGGTCCCGGCGCCGGCGAGCCGCATCGCGCACGCTGCCGGCGGTGACTCGCGACGGACGCAAGGTTCGGCTGCTCTGCAACGCAAGCACCGCCGGCGAGGTGAGCTCCGGGCTTGCGGCCGGAGCGGACGGTGTCGGACTGCTTCGCACCGAGCTCGCCTTCCTCGAGACCGGCGACTGGCCGACCGACGCTCAGCACGCAGACGCCTTGGCGCCTGCGCTGGCCCTCCTCACCGGGAGGACTGCGACGGTTCGCACGCTCGACTTCGGCGCCGACAAGACGCCGCCGTTCCTGGCCGGGATCACCCAGCGCGGGCTCGCGCTCTCGCTCGCACATCCCGCTGAGTTCGAAGCTCAGCTGCGCGCGATCCTGGAGACGGGCGCGTCGACCGATCTGAGGGTGCTCCTGCCGCTGGTCAGGGACGCCGAGGAGCTGAGCAAAGCCCGCGCGCTGCTCGACAAGGCGCTCGAGTCGGTTCGGTGGAGCGGCCCGCCGCCTGCGCTCGGCGCCATGATCGAGACGCCCGAGGCTGCTTCCCGCGCGGACGAGATCGCGGCGGAAGCCGATTTCCTGTCGATCGGGACGAACGACCTCGTGCAGTACACGCTCGGGCTCGACCGCGACCTCCCACTCGCCACCGTGCAGGCTGCCGCCGACCCGGAAGTGCTCGGTCACATCGCCGAGGTCGTCAAAGCCGCGCGTGCCAACGAGCTCACGGTCGAGGTTTGCGGCGAGGCGGCGGGGGAGGCCCCGCTCGTCGTTCTCCTCGTCGGGCTCGGAGTGGACGAGCTCAGCGTCGCTCCGGCGCGGCTCGACGAGGTTCGCACCATTGTGCGGCGGATCTCGGCGGCGAAGGCAGCGCAGGCGGCCGGCTGGGCGGTCGCCGCCGATTCGGCGCGCCAGGCGCTCGCGTTCGCAGACGAGGTGCTGTCAGTCGGCGAGCCCGGCCACGACCGTGGCGAGCTGCTCGACGGCCTCGGCGGCGTCGTCGCCTGAGGCCGACAACGTGAGCTCCGTGCCCCCTGTCGCGCCGAGGGCGAGCACCTCGAGAATGCTCTTGGCGTTCGCTTGCTTCCCGTTGGCGGCGACGGCGACGTCTGCGGTGAAGCGCGCCGCCTCGCGGACGAAAGTGCCCGCCGGCCGTGCATGCAGAGGCACGTCATCCGGCAGCGTCGCGCAGAGCTCAGAACTTGGCGGCACTGCGAGCCTCTCGGGCTGCGGCGGCGACCTCTTCGGGGGTCGCTCCTCCCGATGCGGTGACTCCTGCGGCGACGGCGCCCTCGACGAGCGGTGCGTCGGCCACGATCACGCGCTCGAGCTCCTCCGGCGTCAGCTCCTCCTGCGCCGCGCGAACGGCGAGCACGGAGCTGCCGAGATCCATGAGCACGACCGCGCCGGAGCCTGCCGCAGCCTCTCGCAGCACCTCGAGAACGCGGCCACCGTCGGTGCCGAGCGACCCGTCGGCAGCCCCCCCGATCGCTACGATCGGAACGCCTGGGCCCGCGACCTGCGACACGAGGTCGGCCAGTCCCTCGGCGATCGCTGCGCTGTGCGAGACGAGTACCAGACCTACGAAACCGTTCTCACCGGCACCGGCGTTCATCGGAGGCCTATTCTACAATGTCGAACGTCATTCGACAAGCCTGAAAGCTAATGATCCAGTCGGTCGATCGCGCGATACGGATCCTGAAGGCTCTCGCAGCCGGTCCCGGCAGGCTGGGCGTGAGCGAGCTCTCCAATCGCCTGGACCTTGCGAAGGGCACCGTCCACGGGCTGCTGAAGACGCTCGTCGCCCACGGTCTGGTCGAGCAGCACGCCGACAGCGACAAGTACCAGCTCGGCCCCGAGCTGCTTCAGCTGAGCAACCGGTACCTCGACCTGAGCGATCTCCGCTCGCGCTCGCTCGCCTGGTCCGAGCTGCTGGCGGCCCGGGCAAGCGAGGCGGTCCGCGTCGGAGCGTTGCACGGAGACATGGTGCTCATCGTCCACCACGTCTTCCGCCCCGACTCGAGCCTGCAGATCCTCGAGGTCGGCGAGGTTCTGCCGATGCACGCGACCGCCCTCGGCAAAGCCGTGCTCGCCTACCTGCCGGGCGACGTCCAGCAGGATCTGATCGGCGACGAGCCGAGGAAGCTCACCGGCCACACGTTGATCACCCGCGCAGCGCTCAAGCGCGAGCTGACGGCGATCCGTTCCCGCGGCTATGCGGTCGAGCGCGAGGAGGCGGTGATCGGGGAAGCGGGGGTTGCCGCCCCGATCTTCGACAGCCGGACCCAGCCGGTCGGCGCGGTCGGGATTGCCGGCCCGCGCTCCCGGCTTCTGCGGAAGGGACACGAGGCGACCGTTGCCGTGGCCGTCGTCGAGGCGGCCCGAGGCATTTCTCGCGATCTCGGCGCTCCGCGCTGGCCCGCCTCGCCCTGAGCCAGCGCGGTTCCGCCTATGCATTTCGGGGCCCAGGCGCTAAAAGATCCTCATGGTGCGGCGACTCGGGGCTCCGGCACTCTCCCTCGGCATCGTCGTGCTCGCGCTGCTCGCCCTACCCGCCGCGGGCGCCGGTTCGGGCGCGACCTTCCGTGTGAGCGCCTCGACCGGCGGCGGGGCGGCGAACGGTCGCAGCTTCTTCCCCGCGATCAGCTCCGACGGGCACTTCGTCGCGTTCTACTCCGACGCTTCCAACCTCGTCGCCGGCGACACGAATGGCTCGCGCGACGTTTTCGTCGACGACTACCAGACCGGCGAGCTGACCCGCGTGAGCGTGGACAGCTCCGGCGTTGAGGCGAATGACGACAGCTTCGCGCCGGCGATCAGCGCCGACGGTCGCTTCGTCGCCTTCTCCTCGGCCGCTTCGAACCTGGTCGCCGGCGACATGAACGGCGCCGACGACGTCTTCGTTCGCGACCGGCAGGAGGGGACGACGACGCGGGTGAGCGTCGCTCCGGGCGGCGCCGAGGCGAACGGCGGGAGCTTTTCGCCCTCGATCAGCGGCGACGGGCGCTACGTCGCGTTCCTCTCGGATGCGACGAACCTCGTCGCGGGGGACACGAACTCGGTCCGCGATGTGTTCGTCTTCGACCGCCAGACCGGAACCACGATGAGGGCGAGCGTTGACAGTGCCGGCGTGCAGGCCGACATCGACAGCGCGACGCCGGTGCTCAGCGCCGACGGGCGGTTCGTCGCGTTCTCGTCGTTTTCCGACAACCTGATCCCACTCGACCAGAACGAGAGCTCCGACGTGTTCGTCCGCAACCTCCTGGCAGGGACGACGACGCGCGTGAGCGAGTACCAGGGCGGCTTCGAGTCGGACTTCGACAGCCTCAGGCCCGCGATCAGCGCCGACGGCCGCTTCGTCGCCTTCGACTCCGACGCGGATAACCTCGCCTTCGGCGACGTGAACGACGCCTTCGACGTCTTCGTCAAGGACCGCCAGACGGACGTCCTGACCCAGGCGAGCGTCGACGACTCGGGAACGCAGGTGAGCGGCGACAGCATACGGCCCGCCGTGAGCGCGGACGGCCGCATCGTCGCGTTCTACTCGGACGCCTCGAACCTCGTCCCCGGTGACACGAACGGGTCGACGGACGTCTTCGTCCACGACCGGCGCAGCGGCGCAACGAAGCGGGTCAGCGTCGCCGCCGGGGGCGTCGAGGCGAACGGCGACAGCGTCCGGCCCGCGATCAGCGGGGACGGCCGGCTCGTCGTCTTCGATTCGGATGCCTCGAACCTCGTCGCGGGAGATTCGAACCATTTCACCGATGTCTTCCTCAACGATCCGTCCGCGACGCCGCCTCCGCCGCCCGCGCCTCCGGCGCGCTGCACCGTGCCGCGGGTGATCGGGCTACGGCTCGCCACCGCGCGGTCGCGCATCCGCCGGGCGCACTGCCGGGTCGGCCGGGTTCGCCGGGCGCGCTCTCGCCGGGTGGGGCGGGTGCTCTCGCAGAGCCCGAGAGCGCATGCGCTGCGTCCACGCGGCACGAAGGTGAACCTGGTCGTCGGGCGGCGGTAGCTAGCCTATCGTCCGCCCGGGCTGGCTCAACCGCGGCGTCCTCGCGATCGGCGGCGCGAGTTTCTTCGCCGACCTCGGCTACGAGATCCCGACGTCGCTGCTGCCCGCGTTTCTCACGTCGACGCTGCGAGCGCCTGCCGCGGCGCTCGGCGTCATCGAGGGGGTGGCAGACGGTCTCGCAGGCGTCGCGAAGCTAGCCGGAGGGGCGCTCGCCGACGATCCTGAGCGCCGGCGGACGACTGCCGTCGGCGGCTACACGGCGACCGCAGTCCTGACCGCCCTGATCGGCACCGCGACCGCCGTCTGGCAGGTCGGGGCCCTGCGGGTGGCAGGCTGGGTCGCGCGCGGACTGCGAGGGCCCGCTCGGAGCGCCCTGCTCGCCGATGTCGCTCCGCCCGAGGCCTACGGGCGCGCGTACGGGCTCGAGCGGGCGATGGACAACCTGGGCGCGATCGGAGGTCCCCTGCTCGGCCTCGCGCTGGTCTCCACCGTGGGCATCCGAACGGCGATCCTGCTGTCCGTTGTGCCCGGACTGATAGCTGCCGGCGCGATCCTGCTCGCGGTCAAAGCAGCTCCGAAGCTCGAGCAGCGCGAGCGTCCACCCCTACGGCTTCGCGTCCGACCCGTGCTCCGGGGCGGGCTCGGCCGCCTCCTGTACGCGATCACGGCGTTCGAGGTCGGAAACGCGGCTGCGACGCTGCTCATCCTGCGGGCGACGGATGAGCTCTCTCCCGGTCACGGCCACGGCTCGGCGGTCAAGCTCGGGCTCGTGCTCTATGCCGGGTACAACCTCGGCGCGACGGTCGCGAGCCTGCCGGCTGGGAGGCTGCACGACCGGAGAGGCAGCATCGTCGTGCTCTCGCTCGGCGTGGCGTCGTTCCTCGTCGCCTACGCAGGCTTCGCGGTCGTCGGCGGCACCCTCGTGCTGCTGGCGGCGCTCTTCCTCCTCGCGGGGGTCGGCAAGGGCCTCGTCGAGACCGCGGAGCAGGCCGCGGTCGCGGCGCTGGCGCCCGTCGACCTACGCGGCTCGGCCTTCGGCGTGCTGGCGGCGATCCAGAGCTTCGGCAATCTCGCCGCCTCGGCGATCGCCGGCGCGCTCTGGACGCTCGTCTCGCCGAAGGCGGCGTTCTTCTATCTGGCCGGTTGGATGCTCGTCAGCCTGTTCGCTCTGAGCCGGGCACGCGGGGCGTAGGGCTTTACCACTTCGAGCGGCGGCCGCGGCGACTCGTGTACAGGATCTTCGCGCGCGCGGACTGGAGCCCGGATTCCTCGTACTGCTCGCTGTGACCGAGCCGGCGGGCGACGCGGCTCGTATCGGCCTGCTGTTCGGGCAGGACAAACGTGATCGCCGTTCCGCTTCGGCCCGCCCGGCCCGTGCGGCCGGTGCGGTGCACGTACCCCTTGTCCTCTTCGGGCGGATCGAAGTTGATCACGTGCGTGATGCCGTCCAGATCCAGGCCTCGAGCGGCGACGTCGGTTGCGACGAGCGTCGCCACCTTGCCCCGCTCGAAGTCGGCCAGCGCCCGCTGCCGGGCGTTCTGGGACATGTCCCCGTGCATGGCCGCCGCCCGTACGCCGTGGCGCTTGAGCTTCTGGACGAGCCGATCGGCGCCGCGCTTCGTTCGGACGAAGACGAGCGTGGACTCCGACTTCGAGATGTGCTCGACGAGCGTCTCGACCTTCGACTCCGGGGTCACCGCCACGAAGCGGTGCTCGATCTCACCCGGATCGTCGGGCAGCAGGTCGGCCTCGAAGCGAGAGGGGCTGTTGGTGTAGGCGCGGGCGAGCTCGCCGGCTTCCCCGTCGAGCGTTGCCGAGAAGAACATCGTCTGGCGGTTCTTCGGCAGACGGCGGACGATCCGGTCGACCTGGGGCTTGAACCCCATGTCGAGCATCCGGTCGGCCTCGTCGAGGATGAAGGTCTGGACTCGGGACAGGTCGACCAGCCGGCGCTCTGCCAGGTCCTCGAGGCGGCCCGGCGTTGCGACGAGTATCTGGGCGCCCTTGGCCCGTTTCGCCTGCGCCCGGAGGGGCAGGCCGCCATAGGTGGCCGCGACGGACAGGCCCTTGGGCTTTCCGAGCCGTGCGAGCTCCGCGGTCACCTGGGCCGCGAGCTCTCGTGTCGGAACGAGCACGAGCGCCGTCGGGCAGGCGTCCGTCGGCAGCGTGCGCTCGACGATCGGCAACCCAAAGGCGAGCGTCTTGCCAGACCCGGTCGGCGCGCGGGCGAGAACGTCCAGTCCGGCAAGCGCGTCGGGAAGGACGAGCTCCTGGATCCGGAACGGATGCTCGATCGAATTGTTGGCGAGCACGGCGACGACGGGTTGCGAAACGCCGAGTTCGCGAAAGGACAGCTTGGACATGTAGTTCGACTCCTTACGGGTTCGAGACTTGCCTACCTCGAAACACCCGAAGGAGGAACGAGAAGCTCATCTCACCGGACGGCCCGATTGCCGATCCGTTCTCACACAGTAGCACCAACCCCATTTTAAAAGCTGAAACGCGCCGACGGGGCGAGTGTGGGCCTCGACGCCGACCAGCTACAATGTGTCTTGTCGAACGCGAATCCGGTGGCCGCGCCGCGCCCTCCGCCTTCGTTGGGAGGTGCTGTGCAAGCGGCTGGTGTGCCGGATCGGATCGCAGTTCCCCGGTGCAGTTCCGTGCCGCGAACTGACAAGTCTCGACTGAAAGGGAGGGCCTGAATGGCCTCGAGCTCCAAACGACAGCAGACGATGGCGAAGAGGAACCGAGAACAGGCGGTCAGGGAGAAGCGGGAGTTGAAGCTGGCGAAGAAGCACGCCGCGGCCATCGCTCGCAACGCGCCGCCCGAAGAGGTCGAGCTCTATGGACCACTTGCCGAGAACGGTCTGACCGGACCAATGGCAGACAACGATTTGCCGGAATCGCCGGCAGACGCCGATTTGCCGGCAGCACCGGCAGAGACCGATTTGCCGGCAACCCCGGCTGAGGGAGTCATCGATGACATATCTGGCAGCTGATCCCGTGCTCAACCCCCAACCAGCCGGGCAGGAAGAGAGCGGGACGATGCTCTGGTTCAACGAGGAGAAAGACCACGGCTACATCTCCACCGAGGCCGGCGAGCGCCTGTATGTCGCCGGTACGGGCTTTGCGGGAGGCGTGCGGCCCAAGGGCCGGTGCGCAGGGCTCGCGGTCACCTTTCGCGTGACGAGAGACGGAGGCGTTCGGCAGGCGGAGGAAGCGGTCCTGCTGACCGACGCTCCGAATCAGCGCGCGCGCCGGCGCCACGGCGGCACCGGGCGCGGCCGCTTCTAGGGTAGGTCCCCGGCCACGGACCGGGGACTCGCGGAAAGTGCTGCCGCACTTTCCGCGACCTAAAAGCACGGGAGCTGAGGAACGACGGCTCGACCGGCCCGCCGTATGCAGCGGTCGAGATTCGTGTGACGTTACGATCGGCCGGACGTGACGCTCGTCTGGTTCCTGATCTGGTTCATCTCGGACCGAGTCGGCGACCGAGAGGCGCTCAGGTTCGATCCGGTGAATGCCTGGGCCTGGACGCTCATGCTCGTGGTCGCGCTCGACCTCAGTGGACGGAATGTCTTCAAGCGCGGACGCAAATGAGCGAAGCGCGCGGTGCGTCCAGGCACCGGGCGCGCAGCTTCCAGCTCCCAGCCGTTAGTCCGTGAAGACCGAGAAAGGCCTGGCCGGAGTCGCCGCCGGCCTTGTTCTGGTCGCCGCCCGCGCTCATCCTCCGGCCCGGCTCAAACACTGCGCGTAAGCGTCTGCCTTCACTGCGAACTGCCGGCAGGCCTCCTGCTTGCCGGCCGCGTCGGGGTGCTGGAGACCGACCATGAAGCCGATCGTGCGGTAGCAGGAGGCCGCGAACGGGTGCCTGACGCTGTCACAGACGGCGCTCACGGTTAGATCGGAGGGGTTGTTGTTCAGCACGTCGATCACGGCTCCGATGATGCAGTCCCGCTCGCCGCTTCCGGCCTGGTGGCAGAGCGTTCGCATTCGCGCGGCGGCCGCGCTTGTCGTTGCGCGGCCGGCGGAGCGCGTGGCGCTCGCGACGGAGCGGCCGAAGGACTGGAAGCACTCGTCGGCCCACCCCGGCTCGCTGCGGCGGCACCAGTCCGCGGTCTTCTTCCAATTGTAGTCGACCGCGGGGAGGATCCGCTGCGCGACAATCGTGTAGCAGTAGGTCTTGTCGCTCTCGCTGACGACCTTGCTGTTGCAGGGGTAGAGCAGGTTCTTCTTGTTCAGCCAGTTCGTCTTCACGCCGAACGACGAGCTGAGGTTCTCCATGAAGACGCCGCCGGTGCAAGAGGTCTGGTCGAAGTTGGTCTGGAGCTTGTGGCAGAGGCGCAGCGCCTGGGGTAGGTCGTAGGCCGTATAGAGCATCAGCCCGTGACCGAGACCGTGATCGCACTGGTAGTAGTTGAACCCGTTCGTCTTGATCTCGGGGTCATTGCATACCTCGCGCGCGATGCCGGCCACCTGGCTCGCCTTGACCCCGGCAAGCTTCCACTGGAGGAGCCCGTGGTAGTAGCCGGAGCCGCAGGTGCTGTTGCCCTCTGCGAACGCCTTGCCGACGTTTCCCTTGAAGTGGAGGAGGCCACCGGCGCCGATCATGTGCGCGATCTGGTGGCAGTTGACGAGGACGGCTCGGTTACTAGCCTCGAGCTGCTGGAGCTCGTCGAGTGCGGCCCCCGGCCCCTTCTCGTACGCCAGGTTTGCGAATGCCTGCTCGTAGCAGCGATCCACGGGCGCCTTGGCTGCACAATCCTCGATCTTCGTGTTGTCGGGCTTGAAGCCGGCGGGGATCCCGGCCGCCGTCCTCGCCGCCGCCGCGACGAAGTCGGCGACGTCGCTGATCTGCCCGGCGCTCAGCTTGCCGCGGAACGAGGGCATTCCGACTCCGCCCTTCACGACCTGGCGGGCGACGCGTTCGGCCGAGGGCCTGAGCTGGTCGAGGTTCGGTCCGAGCGTGCCCTTCGTGCCCGCCTCGTGAAGCGTATGGCAGCTCCCACAGCGTGAGCCGGCGAAGACCTTGGCGCCGGCGGCGCTCAGGGTGGTCAAGGAGCCGGAGGACGACTTCTGACCTCCGCCGCAGCCCGCGACGATGAGGATGAGGCCGCCGGCGAGTGCACCCCAGCGAATCCGGCTCGGAAACTGCATTCGCCACATTGAAGCGCACGTGGCCCTAGCACAGCTACTCGGCTCGCTCCATCATTCAGGCGAATGCGCGAGCTCCCGGCCGGAACCGTCACCTTGCTCTTCACCGACGTCGAGGGCTCGACCGCGCTCCTGCACAGCCTCGGTGACGAGTACGCCGACGCGCTCGCGGAACATCGACGGATCCTCCGGGCCGCGTTCACGAAACGCGGCGGCGTCGAGGTGGACACGCAGGGAGACGCGTTCTTCTACGCCTTCACGAGGGCCGGAGATGCCGTCGAGGCCGCGAGCGTAGGGCAGGACTCTCTGGCCGAGGGCCCGCTCCGCGTCCGCATCGGCGTTCACACCGGTGAGCCGCTCGTCACGGCCGAGGGCTACGTGGGGATCGACGTCCACCGGGCCGCACGCATCGCCGCTGCCGCCCACGGTGGGCAGGTGGTGATCTCGCAGACGACGCGTGATCTGATCGACGACTCCGGTCTCCGCGATCTGGGAGTGCATCGCCTGAAGGATCTGACCGCGCCCGAGCGCCTCTATCAGCTCGGAGACGACGAGTTCCCGCCGCTGCGCACGCTCGACGCGACGAATCTTCCCGTCACGGCGAGCCCGCTCCTGGGCAGGGAGCAGGAGTTGGCGGAGCTCGTGGCGCTGCTCTCGGACGGGACGCGCCTCGTGACCGTCACCGGTCCGGGCGGGACCGGGAAGACCCGCCTTGCGCTCCAGGTCGCGGCTGAGCTGGTCGGCACGTTCTCGGGCGGCGTGTTCTGGGCTCCTCTGGCCGGCCTCGCCGATCCCGAGCTCGTCGTGCCGGAGATCGCTCGGACCCTGCCTGCCCGAGACGACCTCGTCGGCTATCTGCGCGGGAAGCAGTTGCTGCTGCTGCTGGACAACTTCGAGCACCTGCTCGCTGCCGCGCCCGAACTCGCAGCGCTGCTCGCCGCGGCTGACGGGCTGCGCGTGATCGTGACGAGCCGAGCGCCGCTGAGGATCTCCGGGGAGCGTGAGTACCCGCTCGAGCCGCTGCCTCCGGAGGATGCTGTGACGCTGTTCCTGGAACGAGCCCGCGGGGTCGGGAAGGACTTCGCGCCGAGCCCGACGATCGAGTCGATCTGTCTACGCCTGGACGGCCTGCCGCTGGCGATCGAGCTCGCCGCTGCGCGCACGAAGCTCCTCAGCCCGGACGCGCTCCTGGAGCGCCTCGATCGCGCTCTGTCTCTGCTCACCGGTGGCGCGCGCGACGCGCCCGAGCGGCAACGAACCCTCCGCGCGACGATCGAATGGAGCCACGACCTCCTCGACGAGGAGTCGAAACGCCTCTTCGCGCGTCTCTCGGTCTTTCTCGGGAGCTTTCCGCTCGCCGTCGCCGAGGAGGTTTGCGACGCGGACCTCGACGCCGTGTCAGCGCTCGTCGACCTCAGTTTGCTGAAGCCGATCGCCGAGGACCGCTTCCTGATGCTGGAGACGATCAGGGAATACGCCGCCGAGCGGCTCGAGGCATCAGGCGAGGCCGACGAGTTTCGTCGTCGCCATACAGACGCATTTCGCTCTCTGGCCGCCGAGTGCTATGCGCGTCGCGTGGACGCGGAGGCCGAGTGCTCGGAGCGCCTTGAATCGGACCACGACGACCTCCGCGCTGCGCTCGAGTGGCTCGCCGCTCACGACCCGGATGCCGAGCTCGAACTGGCCGGCGCCCTGGGGTGGTTCTGGTTCTCTCACTCGCATCTTCCCGAGGGAAGACGCCGCCTCACCGAAGCGCTGGCCCGATCGCCGGTCGGGGGCTCCGTCCGTGCCGCGGCGCTCACCGCCGTCGGAGGGATCGCCGGCTGGCAGGGCGATGCCGACCGCGGTCCTGGCTGGGTCGGCGAGGGGATCGCCCTCTGGCGGGAGCTCGGCGATGTCGCTGAGCTGGCCTACGCCCTCGAGACGCTCGGCTGGGTGTTCTTCGTGCTCGGCGACAACCTGCCGGGTCTTGCGGCCTTCGAGGAGAGTCTGGAGCTCCGGCGCACCTCGGGCGACGTGCTCGGTGAGATGCGCGCGCTCGCGGGTGTCTGCCAGATGCTCGTGGCCGAGGGCGAGGTCGACCGTGCCGAGCCGCTCTCGAGGGAGCTGCTCGAGCTGGCCCGCGATCGAGGTGACCCGCGGGCGGAGCATTGGGGACACCACTTCCTGGGCGATTGCGCGCTCATTCGCGGCGACTGTGACGATTCCGAGGATCTGTACAGGGCGAGCCTGCGGGCCGCGCTCCCGCTGGCGGATATTCTCGAGACGAGCTTCGAGGTGCAGGGCGTCGGCATGTCGGCGGCCGGTAGGGGCGACTGGGCGCGAGGGCTCCGCCTGGTCGCAGCCGGCTACGCCATGTGGGAATCGATCGGCGCCACTTTGGAGGTGCCGTTCTGGAACGCGCTCCTGGATCGCTACGCCGGTGTCGCCCGAGAGGGGCTCGGCTTAGAGGCCGAAGCCGTTTGGGCCGAAGGTCACGCGCTGCCGTTCGACGAAGCGGTCACGCTCGCCCTCGGCTGAGTGTGTTCTTACGGGAGGGGTTGCGCCAACACGGCGACCATTCCGTCGCCTCCGTCGGAAAAACCGTCCGGGGCGACTCGAGCCAACACGACCATCGGCCCATCCCCTCCGTCCGAAAAACCGGTCGGGGCGAGTTTCACCTGTACGACGACCGGCCCATCCCCGCCGTCCGAAAAACCGTTCGGCGCGACCTGTGCCACCACGGCCACTCCGTCCCCTCCGTCCGAGAAGCCGTCGCCGCCGTCCGAAAAGCCGTCCGGGGCGGGTTGCGCCAACACGGCGACCAGCTGCCCTGCGGCAGGCGCGTCCCCTCCGTCAGAAAAGCCCGCGGGGGCCGGCTGCGCGACTACGGCTACCAGCCCGTTCCCATTGGCCGAAGAGGTCTCGGGGACCATCGCCGAGGCGCCGGCGCTGGCCAAGACCAGTAGGAGGATCACTGCCCAGTGTTTGTTGATCACGACGTTCCTCCTAGAAACGGAAGTCCTGCAGGGTTTCGGCCGCTCGGCGGTACAGCTTCAAGGCCTGCTCCTGGTCGCCACGGCGGATGCTCAACTCGGCTTGCGCAGCCCAGGCAGCGGCACGATGGCTCGTCGAAGATAGCTGGTCAAAGGTGGCTTCGCTCGCGGCCAGAGCTTCCGCGGCCTCGTCGAGCCTCCCCTGCTCGAGCAGGGCGCGTCCGAGCACGAGCTGGACGTTCCCCTGCTCATCGAGAAAATCGACTCTTCCCTCGAGCAGGCTCAGTGCGTGCCGTGCCTGCTCCTCGGCGAGCTCGACCTCGCCGGTGCGCAAATGCACCTGGGCAAGCGACGAGACGGCCTGAGCCGCGTCCGGCTCGCTGCCGACTTCCAACGCGACCGAGAACGCCTCCTTCAGGAGACCGACGGCCCGCTCGGGGTTGCCGAGCAGGAAGGTCAGGCCGCCCAGGTTGTTCAGGAGCCTGCCCACGTTGAGGCGGTCGTCCTGCTCCTCGTAGAGCGATTTCGCGCGCTCCGCGTACGAGCGTGCGAGCACCCACTGCCCGTTCCGTTCAGCGATGATCGACGCCTGAAAGTAACCGTGGGCGAGGGCGTCGCGGTCGTCGAGCTGCTCGGAGAGCTCGAGCGCCGCTTCGACGTCCCCCCGCGCCGCCTCCCAGTCGCGCTGGCGACGGTAGCACCGGGAGCGCCAGCGGAAGATCCGCGACCGCAGACGATCGTCGATCAGGTCGGAATGGCGCATCAGGTCGAGCGCTTCCGTGAAGAGCGCGACGGCAGTCGGGATCGACGACAGCTTGTACCGGCACTGGCCATTGTGGAAGAGAACGTTTGCGCGGTCGACGGCGGTGAAGGGGTCACCGTTGACGAGATCGCCGGCTTGCTCGAGCAGGGCGAGCGCCTCCTTGACCCGTCCCAGCTCCGTGCGAGCGGTCGCGCCTGCCAACATCGCGCGCAGAGCCAGTTCGGGCTCCCAACCCTCGGACAGCGGCCCGGCGTTGTCGAGGCACGTGAGCGTCTCCTCGAACTCGCGCGCTGCGACAGCCGCCTCCGCGCGTGAGATCAAGCCGATCGTTCGCTCGTGCTCGTATGAGGAAAGACCCGTCTCGAGGAACCGTCGCGGGGTTCCCAGCCGCTCGGCGAGCCAGTCCAGCGCAGCCGGCGCCGGACGCGCGCGACCCCGCTCGATCTGGCTGATGTACTCCTTCGAGAACCGGCCGAGACCGAGCTCGGTTTGTGTCAAGCCCCGCGCGATGCGCAGCTGCCGGACTCGCTCCCCGATCGCTGAAGGCGAAGGCCGGCGGACCGTCTTTGTCCGAACATCGCTCATGTAGCCCCCACAGTAGACGGTTTGGCAAGGGAAGTGAAGAAAAGTGAAGTAACGAAGGGATCCCCCAAAAGGGGTATAGGTCAATCGGCGCCCCATTTGGTTGACTCATGTTGCGGCGTGGCGCGCCACCGAAACGGTCGGGAGCGCCACGATTTGATCCAAGCGAAACTCGTGGGGCATGCGGCGCCCCACGGAGTTTCGCTTTCGCGTGGTCTTGCCCACAGGCCTCTGCTCGCCTCAAGTTCCCTCCTCGAGTCGCCGATGCTGCAGCGGATGAACGGACGTGTGAGAGGGCTCATGCTCGGAGCGGTCGCGGTCGCCGTGCTGGCCGGGTCGAGTGGGACGACGAAACCTTCCGTCGCCGTGGCCGCTACGGCGGACGTCTCGGACGGTATGCCGTCGCAGGCGACTGTCGACCTGTCCTCGGCCGACCCAGACGGCACCGGCCAGGCCGGCTGGGCCGACATGACCGGCGGAGTCGACGGTCGTCCCTATGTCAAGTCACTCACCGTCATCAACGGCGCGACGGCCACCCCGGTAATCACCGACGGCAGCACCGCCTCGGACCCCCCGGACGACGGCGGCGTGACTACGGTCATCTCGCCTCTCAACCTCTGCCGGGCCGATCAGGCTCCGGCGCATGGGGTCTGTTACGCGACGCCGAACCGGGTGGCGCTGACAGTCACCTATCAAGTGGGCGACGTCAACGGCTGGGACTTCGCCGATCCGCAACTCCCTGTCACTCCGGACGTCAACGCCGACACGGTGATCGACCTGACCGTGGCGCTCAACTCGCTCGGGAAGAGCCTGCGCTGGACAGGGGTGTCCGGCAACCTCCTCTACTGGCGCACCACCAACCTCGGTCAGGACGATGCGACGGTCCACATCAAGTTCAGGCCGGCGCCGGTGCCGTACGTGGCCCAGTTCCCGAACGGCAACGGCTGCACCGCCACGCCGATCTTCAACTGCTCCATCTCGAGTGCGGACGACGACGCCCTCACGGCCGCCATGGTCTTCAGCCTCGACGACACGCTCGATCCGGTGCTGACCGGAGCCGCCTTCGCCACTCAGCACGCGATCGCCGGTTATCTCCAGCCCGGCGGTACGGCTCAGGCTCCGTCGCTCGACATCCAGGTCTCGTCGACACATACGCAGTCCGACGGCACGCCCCAGCTCGGAACGCTCCAGGCCTTCATTCCGAGCGCGGGCCTCGTCAACCTCTACGGAGTGCTCCCGAGCGACGCTTCCGCCTTCACGACGACTCGGGCCGGTGATGCCGGCACGAACGACGCGCCCATGTACACCCCCTGGGCCGCCGCGACGCACGGCTCGGACGGCTTGCTGATCGGCGTCCAGGGCATCACGTTCAGCGTTCCGAAGTACAGCCTGGCTTCCAAGCTGAGGCCGATTCGCATGCACGCCGGCGTGCGACGCGCGAAGACGGCTATCCACGCAACCGTCCCTGGGTGCGGAGCGAGGAGCAAGTGCCTTGCGACGGTCTACGACCTGGGGCCCTCAGGCGCCCCGCGTTTCACCCTCACCAGGAGGCTCGTGCTCCGTAACAAGGCGGTGTACGCCAGGGCGCTGTCGCTGACCGCGTCCGCCTCGAGGCTGAAGCGAGGCCATCGGTTCCTCCTCGTCGTTCACTCCGCCAGGCACAACAAGCTGCTTGCATCAGCCGTCGGCATCGTCACCTGACGCGACCGTGGGACCGCCGGCCTCGGCGCCGCTACTGCTCAACCTTTACGCCGCCGCTCGCTCCAGGGCGGCGAGCAAGGTCTCGAGATCGTACGAGTCGTCGTGCCTCGCACCGTTGATGTAGAAGCTCGGCGTACCGTTCACGCCGCTGCGCACGCCACTCATGAAGTCCTTGTGGACGCGCGCGGCGTGGACGTGCTCGGCCAGTTCTCTGTCGAACGACTCGAGGTCGAGCCCGAGCGTCTCGGCGTAGGCACGCAGGTCATCGTCGCTCAACCGCTTCTGGTTCTCGTAGAGAAGATCGTGCATCTGCCAAAACGGGCCCTGGATCGCTGCAGCTTCGGCAGCTTCAGCGGCTTGTTCGGCATGCGGGTGCGAGGTCGAGATCGGGAAGTTCCGAAACACGAACCGGAGCCTGTCGCCCATCCGGGCCTGCACCTCTTTGACGATCGGATACGCGGCACCGCAGTACGGGCATTCGTAGTCGCCGTACTCGACGAGCGTCACCGCCGCGTCCGCCGGCCCCTGGACGTGGTCCCGCGCTTCGGCGACCGGCATCGTCAGTGCGGAATCCCACTGAGTTCTGCTCATGATCCTCCTCCCTCTGACAGGTTCATGCCGGGTATGACTCTAGAAGCTTGCGGTGCGCGGTCGTAGGCTTTGAGCGTGATCGTCTGCCCGAGCTGTTCCCAGAAGAATCCGGCCGGCGCCCGTTTCTGCAGCGCTTGCGGCGCAGCGCTCGAGGCTTCCCCCACCCAGGCGCGGGAGGAGCGCAAGGTCGTGACCGTGCTGTTTGCCGATCTGGTCGGGTTCACGGCTCGCTCCGAGCAGCTCGATCCCGAGGACGTGCGCGGGTTGCTGGCGCCGTTCCACGCCCGGCTGCGCGAAGAGCTCGAGCGCTTCGGCGGCACCGTCGAGAAGTTCATCGGCGACGCTGTGATGGCGCTCTTCGGCGCGCCGACCGCTCACGAGGACGACCCTGAGCGCGCCGTCCGCGCGGCGCTCGCGATCCTCGACTGGGTCGGCGAGCAAGAGAATGAGCTCCAGCTGCGACTGGCGGTGAACACCGGCGAAGCGCTGATCACGCTCGGCGCGCGAACGGCGGAAGGGGAGGGAATGGCGGCCGGCGATGTCATCAACACGACCGCCCGCCTTCAGTCGGCGGCGCCCGTCAACGGCATCCTCGTCGGCGAGACCACCTATCGGGCGACGAAGCACGTGATCGAATACCGCGAGGCGGAGCCGGTTGGGGCCAAAGGAAAGTCGGAGCCGATCCCGGTCTGGGAAGTGGTCGCGCCGCGCTCGCGCTACGGCGTCGATCTGGCCGAGGCGCGAGCCCCGCTCGTCGGGCGCGAGGGCGAGCTCGATGCGCTCCGCGACGCGCTCGCGCGGGCCCGCTCGCAGGTCCTCCAGCTCGTGACGCTCGTCGGGGTTCCGGGGATTGGCAAGTCCAGGCTCGTGTACGAGCTCTTCCAATCGGTTGAGGCCGAGCCCGACTTCACGACCTGGCGTCAGGGTCGCTCGCTGCCGTATGGCGAAGGCGTCAGCTTCTGGGCGCTGGCCGAGATCGTCAAGGGGGAGGCGGGAATCCTCGAGTCCGACTCCGAGGCGGACGTCGAGAGCAAGCTGCGAGCCGCAGTCGCAGCGGTGGCCGCCGACGAGAGGGAGGCCGACTGGCTCTCGGCACGGCTCGGCAACCTCGTCGGGCTACAGACGACGGACGAGGTCGCGGGCGCGTCTCTGGGTGAGAACTTCTCCGCCTGGCGGCGCTTCGTCGAAGCGCTGGCCGAGCGGCATCCCGTCGTTCTCGTCTTCGAAGATCTCCACTGGGCTGACGAGGGGCTGCTCGACTTCGTCGACCAGCTCGTGGACTGGGCGCGCTCCGCGCCGATCCTCGTGCTTTGCACTGCCCGGCCCGAGCTGCTGGAGCGCCGGCCGGGCTGGGGTGGGGGCAAGGCGAACGCGTCGACGCTCTCGCTGCCACCGCTGGAGGACGAGGACACAGCACGGCTCTTTTCGTCGTTGCTCCAGCGGGCGGTCCTGCCTGCTGAGACGCAGTCCGTCCTCCTTGCACGCGCCGCGGGGAACCCGTTATACGCCGAGCAGTACGCACGGATGCTCGTGGAGCGAGGCGACGCCGAGGACCTGCCGTTGCCCGAGACGGTGCAGGGAATCATCGCGGCCCGCCTCGACGGGCTATCGGATTCGGAGAAGGCTCTCCTCCAGGACGCTTCGGTGGTCGGCAAGGTCTTCTGGCTCGGGTCGCTCCGAGCGATAGGCGGGGTCGAGAGCGGCCCGGCAGAGGAAGCCCTGCTCGGGCTCGAGCGCAAGGAGCTCGTCCAGCGCGCAAGGCGTTCGTCGGTCGAGGGCGAGGGCGAGTATGCGTTCCGTCACCTCCTGGTCCGAGACGTCGCCTACGGCCAGATCCCGCGCGCGGCGCGCGTCGACAAGCACCGGGCTGCGGCCGAGTGGGTCGAAGGGCTCGGCCGCGCCGACGACCACGCGGAGATGCTCGCGTCGCACTACTCGCGCGCGCTCGAGTACGCCCGGGCGGCCGGCAGAGAGGACGGCGAGCTCTCCGAGCGCGCACGAATTGCGCTGCGCGATGCCGGCGATCGCGCAGCGTCACTCCAAGCCTGGCCCGCCGCCGCCCGCTTCTACACCGAGGCGCTCGAGCTCTGGCCGGAGGACGAGCCGGAGCTGCCGCACCTGCACTTTCGGTGCGGACGAGCTCGTTTCAACACGGACGGCACGGGGCTGGACATGCTCGAAGCTGCGGTCGACGAGCTCGAGGCCGCCGGCGACGTGGAAGCCGCGGCGCACGCGGCCGTCGTGACAGGGCGCTGCCACTGGCAGCACGGCGAGGTCGCCGAGCACAACGCGTTCATAGGGAGGGCCCTCGAGCTCGTCGGTGAACGGCAGGAATCTGCCGCAAGGGTGTGGGCGATCGCCGCTCAAGCCTCCAGGCATATGTTCGATGGCGAGTTCGGGGACACCATCGCCCTGGCTGAGGAAGGCCTGCCTATCGCCGAGCGTCTGGGTCTCGGTGAAGTTCGCGTGCGGTTGCTCGAGTTGCGCGGTTACGCGCGGAACGCGGCCGGCGACGCCGGCGGATTCGCCGACTTCGAGCAGGCGATCGCCCTTGCCTCCGAGATCCATGCTTTCGAGGAACTCCACACCGCTTTGAACAACCTTGCCGTAGTGCAGATCAGCATGGGACAACTCGAAGCCGCTCACGAGTCATTGGCCGAGATCAAGCGGAACGCCGAACAGCACGCCACCCCGTCGAGGCTTCGCTGGGTTCAAGTCCTCACCGCGGAATTCGGCTTACTGGAGGGCGACTGGGCGGAGGTCAGCCGCGTAACGAATGAGCTGATTGCGGAGTCGGAAGCCGGCAATCGGCACTACACCGATTATTCGTGTCGCCTACTCCGCGCAACGATCCGCCGCGCGTCCGGTGACCTGCCGGGTGCAGTCGCCGACGTAGAGCAATCCCTCATGCTCGCTCGGGGTAGCGCAGACGCACAGGTGCTGGCACCAGCGCTCATCGGTGCCGGGTCCGTGTTTCTCGAAGCGGGGCGCAGCGACGAAGCCGCGACTCTGGCGCGTGAGGCGCTCGAGATGGGCACTCGCCTCGTCGTCGTCTCGAACGACATAAACGTGATCGACGCTGCCTGGCTCATGCGGGACCTCGGGTTCCAGGCTGACTATGAGCAGTTGCTCGAGAAGTCGCGGGCGACCCCATGGGTCGAAGCGGCGTCGGCGATCTGCTCCGGCGAGTTCCGGCGCGCCGCCGACGTGCTCGGCGACATCGGCTGCCGAAGCGGCGAGGCGTACGCGCGGCTGCGGGCGACGAAGCAGCTCGTCGAAGAAGGACAGCGCGCGGAGGCGGACGCGGAGCTGAACAAGGCGCTCGCGTTCTATCGAGAAGTCGGCGCGACCGGTTACGTCCGCGAGGGCGAGGCGCTTCTCGCGGCGTCGGCGTGACGAAACTCGCCTCGTGCCGCGAATGCCCGAGTCGCGCGACTACTCGCTGGACTTGGCCCAGAGGTTGATGCCGCTCTCGGTCGCGTAGCGATCGATCTCGGCCAACTCCTCGTCTGTGAACTCGAGGTTGTCGAGTGCTCCCACGTTCGCCTCGAGTTGCTCGACGCTGCTCGCGCCGACGAGCGCTGAGGTGACCCGCGGGTGGCGGAGCGTCCACGCGACTGCCATCTGCGCCAGCGTCTGTCCGCGCCGCTGCGCGATCTCATTCAGGGCTCGGATCTTCGCCAGCGTTTCATCGGTAATGAGACTCGGCGACAGCGAGCTCCCCCGCGTTGCTCGCGAGCCCTCGGGGATCCCATCCAGGTACTTGTCGGTGAGCATCCCCTGGGCGAGCGGCGAGAAGACGATGCAGCCGACCCCGAGCTCGCCGAGCGTGTCGAGCAACTCGTCCTCGATCCAGCGGTTCAGCATCGCGTACGAAGGCTGGTGGATGACAAACGGGGTTCGGAGCTCGTGGAGGATCGCGTGCGCCTCGCGCGTGGCCTCCGCCGAGTACGAAGAGACCCCGACGTACAGCGCTTTGCCCTGCTTGACCGCGGTGTCGAGCGCGCCCATCGTCTCCTCGAGCGGCGTCTCCGGGTCGAAGCGGTGCGAGTAGAAGATGTCGACGTAGTCGAGCCCCATCCGCGCGAGACTTTGATCGAGGCTCGCGAGCAGGTACTTCCGTGAGCCCCATTCGCCGTACGGGCCGGGCCACATGTCGTATCCGGCCTTCGTCGAGATGATCAGCTCGTCGCGGTAGGGCGCGAGGTCCTGCCGGAGGATCTCACCGAAGTTTCGCTCGGCGGAGCCATACGGGGGCCCGTAGTTGTTGGCGAGGTCGAAGTGCGTGATCCCGAGGTCGAACGCTCGGCGGATGATCGCGCGGCCCGTCCCGAGCGGATCGTCCTCGTCGCCGAAGTTGTGCCAGAGCCCGAGTGAGATCGCGGGCAGGAGCAAACCGCTGCGTCCGCTCCGCCGGTACGTCCTCCGCTCGTAGCGGTCTTCCGCCGGCATGTAGCTCATGCTCAAGTATCCAACAGGAACGCCCGATGTCAGACGCGTGTCACGTGCGCTCACGCGTGTCGCGATCATTGCGGCCTCTCTCTTCCTAGTCAGCGGCTGCTCGGCGGGTCACCACCGAGCGCCGGCGGCCGGGACAGTGCTGCGCGTCACCGAGCGCGACTTTCGGATCTCGGCGCCACAGCTCGTGTCCTCGCCCGATGTTCGGCTTGTCGTGCACAACCGAGGTCCCGATGCTCATGAGTTGATCGTCGTGCGGGCGCCGAGCTCACACTTGCCGCTTCGGCCCGACGGGGTGACTGTCGACGAGGATGCGCTGAAGCGGGCGACCGTGGGAGTGCTCGAGCCCGGTGCACCCGGCAGTGTGCGTGAGTTGCTCGTGCATCTGCGCCCCGGTCGCTACATGTTGATCTGCAACATGTCGGGCCACTTCCTGGGCGGCATGCACAGGGAATTGGTAGTGCAATGATGATGCCGAGGAGGCGATCCTTCCGGCCCTTCAGCGCGCGAGGCCGTGGCGTCGTTGGCGCGATCCTCGTCACCTTCGGGGTGTTCTCAGCGATCAGCGTGCACTCGACGATTTCAGCGACGCAGCGCTCGCAGCACCGGGCAGCCGTCGTCGAGGTCGCGGCGCGACAACGGACGCTCGCCGAGCGCTACGTCAAGGAGGTGCTGTTAGCGCGCGCCGGGGCGCAGGCTGACCCGAGCTACACGGCCGTGGCCCTCACTCAGAGTGCCCACGCCCTGCTCGACGGAGGAATCGCGCCCGCAGTCAACGGAGATGACGACGAAACGACGCTCTCGCCGGCTTCCGGGAAGGTCGTCCGTGCGCAGCTCAAGCAGAATCAGCTACTGGTGGCGGATCTGACAGCGACGGGCAGCGCGTTGCTTGCTCACCGGCCCGTGACGACGATTCCGCTGACAGCCCACGAGCACGTTGTGATCGTGGATCCGGTCGGGCGGCTGCGTGTGCTCGCCGAGCTGACCGCGAACGTGTCGCTCAACGCAGCCCGCACGATTGCGACTCAGTCCGACGCCAACATCAGCCACCTGATCAATCTCCAGGTGGTGCTGGGCATTGCCGGGCTGCTCATGTCCCTGCTCCTGGCCTTTGCCCTCATGCACGCAACTCGAAGGCAAACGGCACATTTCCGCAGCCTGGTCACTTCCTCGACCGACCTCGTGGTGGTGTTTGGACCGGGCGGGTGCCTGTACGTGAGCCAATCCGTCACGCGCACCCTGGGACGCCCTGAGCAGGACATGCTCGGTCGTGGATTTGCAGACTGCGTGCATGTTGACGATCGTGTCTCTTTGCTGGCCGCTTCCGAACACGGGGAGCCGCATCAGATCGTCTTTCGCCTGCTGGACAGGTTCGGTGAATGGCGACATCTCGAGGCGAACGTCACCAATCTCCGGAACGACCGGCGGGTTCGAGGTGTCGTGCTCAACGCCAGGGACGTCACCGAGCGCATTCGGCTCGAGGAAGAACTGACGCACCAGGCGTTTCACGATGGCCTGACCGGCCTGGCCAACCGTGCACTCTTCCGCGACCGGCTCGACCAGGCCATCGCACGCTCCGAGCGATCGCAAGAAGTCCTTGCCGTGCTGCTGGTCGACCTCGACGGCTTCAAGCAAGTCAACGACGGTCTCGGGCACGATGCCGGAGACCAGATCCTGCAACAGGTCGCCGACCGCTTTGCGGAGGTGATCCGCCCCGGTGACACGCTTGCCCGCCTGGGCGGCGACGAGTTCGCCCTGCTCCTCGAAGGTGCAAACGAGCCAGGAGCCATAGCCGGCGCGAGTCGGTTGCTGGACTGCCTCTCCGCCCCCGTCGACATCGCCGGTCATCAGCTCGCGCTCGATACCAGCATTGGGATTGCTCTTCATCCCGGCGGGCCCGGCGAGGGCGAAGGCCTGCTTCGGCACGCCGACCTTGCGATGTACGAGGCCAAGGGAGCCGGCAGGGGTCACTACGAAGTGTTTCGCCACGAGATGGCGCGTGAGTTCGGCGAACTGCTCGGGCTCGAGCACGAGATGCGGCAAGGGCTCGAGCAAGGAGAGTTCACGGTCCATTACCAGCCGGAAATCGACGTCGACACTCAGTCGATCGTCGGCGTCGAGACGCTCGCCCGTTGGACTTCACCGACTCGGGGCGTCGTCCCGCCCGTGCAGTTCATCCCGGTCGCCGAAGCGACCGGGCTGATCATCCCGCTCGGCGAGTTCGTCTTGAACGAGGCCTGCAGGCAGACCGCTCAGTGGTGCAGTGAGGGACTTCTGCCCGAGCCTTTCGTTACATGGGTCAACCTCTCCGGCAAGCAACTTTCGCACGGTGGAGTCAGAGAGCTCGTTCAGAAGGCGCTCGAAGCGGCGGCTCTCGCCCCGGGCCTGCTGGGACTCGAAGTGACCGAGACAGCCATCATCGTCGAAGGAGTCTCCGGTGATCGAGCACGGGCCGAGCTCGAGGACCTGCATGACCGAGGTGTGCGAATCGCGATCGACGACTTCGGCACGGGGTTCTCGTCGCTCGGCCACCTGCGTCGCTTCCCGGTCGACGTCATCAAGGTCGACCGCTCGTTCGTCCAGGGTGTCGAGCACGACGCGAAGGACGCGGCGATCACCGCGAACCTGACCAGCCTCGCCCACGCTCTCGGTCTGACCGCAATCGCCGAGGGCATCGAAACCGAGGGCCAACTTGCGTCCGTGCGCGAGCTCGGCTGCGACCTGGCTCAGGGCTTCCTGTTCGCGCGCCCCATGCCAGCCGAACACATGACCGACCTGCTCGCCGATGACGCCGGCTCGCACACCAGCGAGCGCTACCGAGCCTCGGCCTAGCCGACGGGTGCGGCCGCGGCTCGCCGCAGTTCCTCGCCGAAGCGCGCTCGGCGGATGAACTCGCCGACACCTGGTTGCCCGACGAGCTCGTCGCCCTCGACGAGCACTCGGCCACGTAGCAGGACAACCTGCGGTGCGCCCGTGACCTCGGTGCCCTCGAAGAGGTTGTAGTCGCACTTCGAATGGTGCGTCGCGGCTGAGATCGTCACCTTGCGCTCCGGGTCGAAGACGACGAGGTCGGCGTCCGAGCCGACGGCGATCGTGCCCTTGCGCGGATAGAGGCCGAAGTAGCGCGCCGGGCTCGTCGAGAGCAGCTCGACCATCCGGTTCAGCGAGATCCGGCCGGCGCGCACGCCGAACTCGTGGATCATCTGCAGCCGGTTCTCGAGGCCGGGCCCGCCGTTTGGGATCTTCGAGAAGTCGTCACGGCCCATCGTCTTCTGGCCGTCCCAGAGGAATGCGCAGTGGTCGGTCGAGATCACCGACAAGACGTCGTTCTCGACCGCCCGCCAGAGCACCTCATGGTTCTCCTTCGCCCGTGGCGGCGGCGTGTACACGTACTTCGCGCCCTCGAAGTCGGGCCGCTCGAGGAACGAATAATCGATGAAGAAGTACTGCGTACAAGTCTCGCCCCACACGTCCCAGCCCTTCTTGCGCGCGAGCTCGATCGGCTCGACCGACTCCCGGCACGAGACGTGGACGACGTAGAGCTTGCAGCCGGCCACCCGTGCGAGCTGGATCGCCCGGTTCGTCGCCTCGCCCTCCGTCTCCGGCGGCCGCGTCAGCGCGTGGAAGCGCGGCTCGGTCTTGCCCTCGGCCAGAGCCTCCTTCACCAGCACGTCGATCGCGTCGCCGTTCTCGGCATGCACCATCACGAGCGCGCCCGTCTCCGCGGCGACCTGCATGACCCGGAAGAGCGTCTCGTCGTCGACCATCAGCGCGCCCTTGTAGGCCATGAAGAGCTTGTAGCTCGTGATCCCCTGGTCGGGCAGCGCCGCGAGCTCCTCGAGCGTCCCGCCCTCCTTCAGGTCGGTGACCGCCATGTGGTAGCCCATGTCGATCACTTGCTTGCCGTTCGCCTTCGCCTTCCATTCGTCGACGGCGGCGGAGAACGACATGCCAGGCGGCTGGATGATGAAGTCGACATGCGTCGTCGTCCCGCCGAACGCCGCGGAGGTCTGGCCGGACTCGACGTCGTCGATCGTCACCGTGCCGCCGAATGGCATGTCGAGATGCGTGTGCGGGTCGACGCCCCCAGGGAGCAAGTACTTCCCGGTCGCGTCGATCACCTTGTCCGCCTGCTGGTCGAGCGACTCGCCGATCAGCGTCACCGTCTCGTCCTCGACGTAGATGTCGGCGACGTAGTCGTCGGCGGCGGTGACGATTCGCCCGCCTTTGATCAAAACGGACATGGAGCGAGCGTAATCGACCGAGCGCCACACGGCTAGAAGCAGTAGTTCACCGCAGGGCTCTTCGGCGTTCCTCCGATGCGCCGGCGCCGGTTCGAGGCCACGCTTCCAACGTGACCGACGATTCGCGAACTGGAGTCGACCTCTACTGGCTCCCGCTGGGTGCCGGCGGTCATTCAGTGCGGCTGAATGGACGCATCTTCGAAGCGGTCGCTGCGCGACTTCAGAAGCGGCCGACGAAGGACATCTACCACTCCGCGCTCGAAGTCACCGCGCCAGAAGGAAGGTTCGTGATCGAGATGGCCCCCGTCCGTGACAGAGATGGCGCGCTGCGAGGCGTGGTCTCGGAAGGCCCAGTCGGCAGCCGCTGGGCTCGCTGGCTGCGGATTTTCCGATACGAGAACCGACGCTGGCCCGACGGTCTGATTCCAGACATCGGCGAGGCCGTCGAGAGCCCACAACGGCTGACCGACGATGCAACTCTCGCTCAGCGGGTCCTCGAGCTCGTCCCCAGTGTTCCGACGCCGGTCTGGGGGCGCGACGAGCTCGCCGCAGGCGAGATGTGGAATTCAAACTCGTTGATCTCGTGGCTGCTCACGCGCGCCGGCCTCGATGTCGAGGGGCTACATCCGCCGTCAGGTGGGCGTGCTCCAGGTTGGCATGCCGGTCTGGTCGTCGCGCGCCGCCGCAGTAAGCTCGCACGGTGCCGCTCGACCCCAAGCGCACGGTCGCCGAGCTCCGCGAGTTACAGGAGCTGACCGGCGACGAGAACGGCGCCCAGCGCGTCGCTTGGACTGACACCTGGGTGCGCGCGAAGGACTGGCTGGACGAGAAGGTTCCGCTCGAGGCGGAGATTGACGAGGCCGGCAACCAATGGTGGACGCTGCCCGGCCGCTCCGAGAAGGCGGTGCTGATCGGCGGGCACATCGACTCGGTGCCGAACGGCGGCTGGCTGGACGGGGCGCTGAACGTCGTCGCGGGCGTCGAGGTGCTGCGGCGCCTCGCCGAGGATGCGGAGCCGGCAGCGACCGTTCGCCTCGTCAATTGGGCTGACGAGGAGGGCGCGCGCTTTGGCCGCTCGCTCTTCGGCTCGAGCGCCGCGGCCGCCTCGATGGGCGACCAGGAGGAGCTGCGTGCGCGGAGGGACGCCGACGGGAAGTCCCTGCCCGACGTCCTCGCCGAGCACGGCGTCGCTCTCGACAAGGCATCCGAGGCGAATCTCAGGAATGCTGCGGCTTATCTCGAGCTGCACATCGAGCAGGGTCCCGTGCTGGAATCGCTCAACCTGCCGCTCGGCGTCGTCCTCGGCACCTTCGGCGTCGAGCGCCACCAGGTCACGTTCCGCGGCCAGGCCGCCCACGCCGGCTCGACGCCGATGGACAAGCGGCGCGACGCGCTCGCCGGCGCGGCGAGGCTCGAGCTCGAGATCCGCGAGATCGCGAAGCGCACGGGCGCCGGGGCCGTCTGCACGATGGGCAGCGTCGTCACGAAACCGGGCATCGTCACGTCGGTCGTCGAGACGGCCGAGTGCCTGCTCGATCAGCGCAACCTCGACGCGGCGACGCTCGCCTCGATGCTCGGCGAGGCGAAATCAGCCTCCGAGCGGATCGCCCAGGAAGAGGACATCGAAGTCGAGTGGGAGCGCATCTGGCAGATCGAGCCGATCCTCTTTGACGACGAGCTGATCGAGCTCGCCGACGAGTCGATCCGGGAGGTCGCCGGCACGTCGCATCGGCTCCCGAGCGGGCCGCTGCACGACGCGGCCGAGGTCTCCCGCGCCGGCGTGCCGACGGTGATGCTCTTCGTCCAGAGCCTGCGCGGCCTGTCGCACACGAAGCTCGAGGACACGAAGGAGGAGCACCTGGAGCTCGCGGTGCGGGCGCTCGACCGGCTCGCGGACCGGACGATCGCCTTCGTCGCAGCCCGTTCCTAGAAAGACACGACCCGCCGGGAGGCGGGTCGAAGTCTGGTGAAGCGGGGAACCACCCCGCGCGTGGCCCAGAACCGATTCGCATCGTAGCGAACCTTTCCACTCCAGCTTCGACCCGCCGCGTCGGCGCGGAGGGCGCCGGACTCGAACCGGAACCGGGGATTAGCCGGTCGCTGCGGTTCTGGGCCGCGCATCTCGCCTTGAGATTTCACCCTCCGCCCCCGCGAGCGTACGGGCGAAAAGTCGGTGTCTCGTATCAGCTCCGCCTTTTTGAGCAAAGTTGGCGCATTCGCGGCGGCCCCTAGAAAGACCACGACCCGCCGGAAAGCGGGCCGAAGTCTGGTGAAGCGGGGAACCACCCCGCTCAAGGAGAGATGCGCGACCGAGAATCGGTTGGAATCCTAGCGCGCCTAGACAGGCTCGAAGAGCCGCTCGCAGTTGCGCCTCGCGATGACGAGATCACTCCAGGAGTATGCTCCGAAACTTGCTGAGCTTCGGCGTCACTGTCATGCCGGACCCGCCCTACGGGCGCCTGATCGAGCTCTTTCAGCGTGCCGAAGAGCAGGGCTTCGAGTACGGCTGGACGTACGACTCGCACATCCTCTGGCAGGAGTCCTACGCGCTCCTGCCGCTCGCCGCGGCCCAGACGAAGACCCTCAAGCTCGGCCACTGCGTCACGAATCCGGGCATCCGCGATCCGACGATCACGGCGAGCTGGTACGCAACCATGCAGGACGTCTCCGAGGGCCGGATGGTGATGGGCATCGGCCGCGGCGACTCCTCGCGGCGCGTCGTCGGCCTCAAGCCAGTCAAGATCGTCGAGTTCGAGCGGCGCCTGCGGATGATGAAGGACCTGATGAACGGCCGCCCGGTCGAGTGGAACGAGAAGGACCTCACGCTCGAGTGGGCCCGCGAGCTACCGGAGATCCCGATGCACGTCGCGGGCTACGGGCCACGAGCGCTCGGCGTCGCGGGCCGTGTCGGCGACGGCGTCATCATCCAGCTCGCCGACCCGCAGATCATCCAGTGGATCATGGAGACGGCCCGCACCGCGGCCACCGAGGAGGGCCGCGACCCCGACGCGCTCGAGTGCATCGTCTGCGCGCCGAGCATCCTCACGGACGACATCGCCGGCGCCCGCGAGCAGGTGCGCTGGTTCCCCGCGATGGTCTCGAACCATGTCATGGACCTGATCGAGCGCTACGGCTTCGACTCCGCGATCCCGGCGGCGCTGACCGACTACGTGAAGGCGCGGAAGTTCTACGACTACAAGGACCACAGCCGGGTCGGCGCCAAGCACGGCGAGTTCGTCACCGACGAGATCTGCGACCGCTTCTGTGTGCTGGGGACGGCCGAGCAGGCGACGGAGAAACTCAAGGAGCTCGAGTCGATCGGCGTCGACCAGTTCAACATCTACCTGATGACCGAGGGCCAGGACGAAACGCTCACCGCCTACGGCAAGGAGATCATCCCGCAGTTCAGCGGTGTCGCGGCTTAGGGCATCAACGTGACGGCCATCCGAGCGCGTCGAAGACCGCCACGGGGTCGAGGTAGTCGCGCCAGTGAGTGACCTTGCGATCGGTGATCGTGAGGACCGAGATGTACCGGTTGGTGTACGGGGTCCCGGTCGAGACGACTCGGCCTTCGGAGGCGTACTCGAGCACAACGACGCCGGTCTTGATGTCGTGATGGACCGCGAGGTCGTGACACCGGTCTAGGACGATCATGGTGCCGTAAGGGCGGTAGAGCTCGGCGACGGCCTTGCGGCCCTCGACGTGTCTTGGGTAGCCGGGAGTCGTGATGATGTAGTCGAAGACGACGTCTTCGGCCAGCAGGTCGAAGAAGTGCCCGCCATCGGCGAGGCCGTCGAGCCCCTCTTCGATGATCCGAAAGAACGGCTCCAGCGCCTTGAAGTCGTCGAGGTCGTTGATCGGGGTCATCACGCCGTCCTTTTACACCCACGCCTGTGCGGTTCGCCGGGCGAAGTCGGCGAAGCTGATCGGCGGCACTCCGGTGACGTTCTGGACGTCGCTGTTAGGCCGGGAGCCATGGCCGGAGGCGATGGTCTCGGTCAGCCTGCGGAGCGTCTCGCCGTACTCGGCGGGCACGCCGGCCGCGACGCTGCCGTCGATCCATGCATTGCGGTCGATGTCGTTGTGCTGTGCCGGCTGGCCGATGACGTCGGCGATGACGTCGGC
>DATHDS010000029.1:0-53975 GCA_035318925.1 Gaiellaceae bacterium | reverse complement strand
CCAGCCCCTGGCTGTCGGCGATCGTGGCGTTGACCGCGTTCGAGAGGTTGACGAAGTAGGTCTCGTTCGTCTCGTCGAGCGTGTCGCCGTTGACCGTGACGCTCACCGACTGCGTCGTCTGCCCGGGGTCGAAGACGAGCGGGCCAACTGCCGGCAGATAATCGTCGGGCGCCGACGCCGTGTCGTCCGCGGTCGCAAACGCGACCTCAACTATCTGGTCGCTTGCCGCGGAGAGCGTGACCGTAAAGGTGGCGGTAACAGTGCCAGAGTCGCCCTCGGCCACTGTCACGTCGTCGATCGAGAGCTCCGGCAGTGGGTCGTCGGCATGACTGATTGCTCCATGCTGGCTCTCGCCGAGCGCGACGACATCGGGGGCGGCCGACGCGAGGGGTGCAGCAAGGACGAAGGCCAGGACGAGAAGGAGGAGGCGATTGAGCATCCGTTACCCGGCCAAGAAGAGGACGGCCATCACGAGGAGAGCCACGATGCCCAGGAAGGCGAGGTCCGCTCGCCTGTGGTCGAGCCTACGCATGACCCAGGGCCAGGGCACGACCCAGGCGGGAATCGCGGCCAGGCTGAAGAGCAGAAGCGCCGCGCATGCGAGCGCGAGCGCGAGCGGCATGATTGCCGCCGTTCTCGATTGTGGCTCGACGAGGGTCTGCGCCGCCAATGCAACGGCCGCGGGCTCGGCTTCACGCGCGGCACGGGCTTTCTGAGCGCGCCGACGAGCGGCGCGAGCACGGGCCGTTGCCCGGGCCTGTGCGGCCTTGGTGCGCTGGACGCCCAGTCGCGCACGTTTCCGCGCTGCTGCTGCCCTGCGCGCGGCCGCACTCGCATCCACGCTCGTTCCTTGGCGCACGGGCGGCGGCGGCAGCAGCATAGGACGAGGCGGCGCCGGTTGCTGCAACGGCGGTGGCGGCGGTGGCGGCGGTTTCGGTGGCGGATCAGGTCGCAGGCCCGCAACAGCCGAGCCAGCCGCGAGGCCGAAAACGACCGGGACCACGCAAAGAAGGACCTTGCGAAAAGGTCTTACCGGCCGCAGCAAGTCTCAAACCCCACAGACCCTGCATGATTACACTGAAACGCGGTTTTCTACAAGCTCACGCAGGGAGAGACACACCTCAGTCACCGGCATTCCGTCCGTCCGCTACGCGGGATCGCTTGCGAGCGGGACCTCGAGGTCAGGCGGTAACGCGATGCGACGTGTGGCCGTGCGGGCCGGTGACCCACAGGTTGTCGCCGTGCTGAATTCGTCCTGACACGATCTCAACCCAGCCGGCGCGACCGATCCGCGCCCGGCCTACTACGTTGCCGTCAGCGAACAGCTGGACGGCCTCGCCCGCACGTCCCCAGACGCGAACGACGATCTTGCCCCTCGTAACGTGGCTCTCGAGCCAGAGCGGGTGGATGAAGCGCAGTGTGCCGGGCTTGTCCGCTCGCGCGGTCCGACGTTTCGCCGTCACGCGCCCACGCACCTTGCAGGTCAGGACGCGCAGCATGTTCGGCATCGTCGCGCGGAAGGAGAGCGCGACCCGCCCGTCGTGCCCGGTTGTCAGCAGCGCAGTGGATCGGCGGCCCCGGCAGGTGATGACGAGCTCGACGTGCGCACCCGCGAGCCGCTTGCCGCGCCACGTCGCGCGCGCTCGGATCCTCGCTTGCTCGTGGGGCCAGTGGTAGACGAGCCAGTTCGGAATCTGCAGCCGAAGCGCGAGCGCGCGCGCGAAGCGGGCGTGCACGAGGCGCGCCCGGCTCATGGTCACCGTGCACTTGACCTTCCTGCCGCTGCAGGCTCCCGACCAGCCCAGGAACCAGCGGCCATGCTTCGCCTTCGCCTTCAGGGTGACGTGGGTGCCGGACTCGTACTCGCTCGTACAGGAGTGGCCGCAACGGATTCCCCTGGGCTCGGAGCGGACGGCGCCCCGCCCACTCACGGTCACCCTGAGCGAGACCAAGCTGACAAACGTGGCCGTGACCGCGCGGGATTGGCTCATCGTCAGCGTGCAGGCACCGGTGCCGTTGCAGCCCTCGCCCGACCACCCGACGAACTGCGAGCCTGCGGCCGGCAACGCTGTCAGCGTGACGGTCGTGCCCTCGTCGTAGTCGGCCGAGCAGTCGGCACCGCAGTGGATCCCTGCCGGCCGCGAACTGACCGAGCCCTTGCGGGAACCGGCCCTCGAGACAAGCAACGTGTGGCGGACGACGAATGTGGCGTTGGCATTGCGAGCCTCGCTCATCGTGACGGTGCACGTGTTCGCCGTGCCCGAGCAGGCGCCGGACCAGCCGGCGAAGCGGGAGCCCGGCGGAGCGGACGCCGTGAGCGTGACGCGGGTGCCCTCGTCGTAGTCGTCCGTGCAGGTGGCTCCGCAACTGATCGCACCGACGTCGGAGCTCACCAAGCCCGAGCCCGTCTTCGTCACAGTAAGCGTGTGGCGCGCAACGAAGCTGGCGCCGATGTTGCGCGCCTGGCTCATGGTCACGGTGCAGGTGCCGGTTCCGGAGCAGCCCGCGCCTGACCAGCCGGCGAAGCGCGAGCCGGCTGCCGCCGGGGCACTGAGCGTGACCGAGGTGCCGTTGTCGTAGTCGTCCGTGCAGGTGGCCCCGCAGCTGATCCCGGCGCCGGTCACGGTCCCGCTGCCGGAGCCGGTCTTCGTGACCGTCAGCGTGTAACGGGCGACGAACGTGGCAGCGACATTGCGGGCCTGGCTCATGGTCACCGTGCAGGTGCCCGTGCCGGAACAGCCTTCGCCCGACCAGCCGGCAAAGCGGGAGCCGGCCGAGGCCGAGGCGCTGAGCGTGACCGAGGTGCCGGTGTCGTAGTCGTCCGCGCAGATGGAGCCGCAGTCGATCGCTCCGACATCGGAGCTGACGGTGCCCGCACCGGAGCCGGTCTTGCTCACGGTCAGCGCGTAGACGGCGACGAACGTGGCGGTGACGTTGCGGGCCTGGCTCATGGTCACCGTGCAGGTGTCGGTGCCCGAGCAGCCTGCGCCCGACCAGCCGGCAAAGCGCGAGCCGGCGGCAGCCGAGGCGCTCAGCGTGACCGAGGTTCCCGTGTCGTAATCGTCTGTGCAGGTGGAGCCGCAGTCGATCGCTCCGACGTCGGAGCTGACGGTGCCCGAGCCGGAGCCGGTCTTCGTGACCGTGAGCGTGTAGACCTCGACGAAGCTTGCGCCGACCTCACTCGCCTGGCTCACCGTCACCGTGCAGGTGTCCGTGCCAGAACAGCCTTCGCCCGACCAACCGGCGAAGCGGGAACCGGCCGAGGCCGAGGCGCTGAGCGTGACCGAGGTGCCCTCGTCGTAGACAGCGCTGCAGGTGGAGCCACAGTCGATCCCTCCGACGTCGGAGGTGACGGTCCCGCTCCCGGAGCCCGTCTTCGTGACGGTCAGCGTGTGGAGCGCGACAAAGGTTGCGGTGACGTTGCGGGCCTGGCTCATGGTCACTGTGCAGGTGTCCGTGCCCGAGCAGCCCGCGCCTGACCAGCCGGCAAAGCGGGATCCGGCTGCGGGCGTGGCGCTGAGCGTGACCGAGGTGCCGGCGTCGTAGATCGCGCTGCAGGTGACGCCGCAGTCGATTCCCCCCACGTCGGAGCTCACCGTACCCGCGCCGGAACCCGTCTTGATGACCGTGAGCGTCAGGCCGATCACGAAGCTGGCGGTGACGTCGCGCGCTTGGCTCATCGTCACTGTGCACGTGCCGGTGCCGGCGCAGCCCTCGCCCGACCAGCCGGCGAAGGCGGAAGCAGCTGCGGGCGCTGCGCTGAGCGTGACGGAGGTGTCCTCGTCGTAATCGTCGCTGCAGGTCGCGCCGCAGTCGATCGCTCCCACGTCGGAGCTCACGATCCCGCTCCCGGAGCCGATCTTCGTGACCGTCAGCGTGTGCAGGGCGACAAAGGTGGCGGTTATGTCACGCGCCTGGCTCATGGTCACCGTGCAGGTGTCCGTGCCGGAGCAGCCCTCGCCCGACCAGCCGGCGAACCGCGAGCCCGAGGAGGCGGCCGCACTGAGCGTGACCGAGGTGCCCTCGTCGTAGACGTCGCTGCAGGTAGCGCCGCAGTCGATCGCTCCGACGTCCGAGCTCACGGTCCCGCTCCCGGAGCCGCTTTTGCTCACCGTCAGCGTGTGGAAGGCGACAAAGGCGGCGCTGACATCGCGCGCCTGGCTCATCGTCACGGTGCAGGTGTCTGTGCCGGAGCAGCCCTCACCCGACCAGCCGTCGAAGCGGGACCCCGGCGAAGCCGAGGCGCTCAGCGTGACCGAGGTGCCCTGGTCGTAATCGTCCGTGCAGGTGGCGCCGCAGTCGATCGCTCCGACGTCGGAGCTGACGGTGCCTGCGCCGGAGCCGGTCTTGTTCACGGTCAGCGCGTAGACGGTGACGAAGCTGGCCGTGACGTTGCGGGCCTGGCTCATGGTCACGGTGCAGGTGTCCGTGCCGGAACAGCCTGCGCCCGACCAGCCGGCGAAGCGGGAGCCCGAGAAGGCGGCCGCTGTGAGGATGACCGAGGTGCCCTCGTCGTAGTCGTCGCTGCAGGTGGCGCCGCAGTCGATTGCACCCACGTCGGAGCTCACGGTCCCCGCGCCCGAGCCGGCCTTGCTCACGGTCAGCGTGTGGAGCGCGACAAAGTTTGCGGTGACGACGCGGGCCTGGGTCATCGTGACGCTGCAGGTGTCAGTGCCGGAGCAGCCCGCGCCCGACCAGCCGGCGAACCTGGATCCGGCTGAGGCCGTGGCCGTCAACACGACGGACGTGCCCTCGTCGTAGTCGTCCGCACAGGTGGCGCCGCAGTCGATCGCTCCGACGTCAGAGCTGACCGTGCCGCCTCCGGAGCCGGTCTTCGTGACCGTCAGCGTGTGGAGGGCGACAAACGTTGCAGTGACGGTGCGAGCCTGGGTCATGGCGACCGTGCAGGTGCTGGTGCCGGAGCAGCCTTCGCCCGACCAACCGCCGAAGCGGGCGCCGGCTGCCGGCGCGGCGCTGAGCGTGACCGAGGTCCCGGTGTCGTAGTCGGCGCTACAGGTGACGCCACAACTGATCGCTCCCACGTCGGAGCTGACGGTGCCTGCGCCGGAGCCGGTCTTCGTGACTGTCAGCGTGTAGACGGCGACGAAATTGGCCGTAACGTTGCGGGCCTGGCTCATGGTGACCGTGCAGGTGCTGCCGGTGCCCGAGCAGCCCGCACCCGACCAGCCGGCGAAACGGGAGCCGGCCGAAGCCGAGGCGCTGAGCGTGACCGACGTCCCCGTGTCGTAGTCGGCGCTACAGGTGACGCCACAACTGATCGCTCCCACGTCGGAGCTGACGGTGCCTGCGCCGGAGCCGGTCTTGGTCACGGTCAACGTGTAGACGGCGACGAAACTGGCGCTGACGTTGCGAGCCTGGATCATGGACACCGTGCAGGTGCCTGTCCCCGAGCAGCCCGCGCCCGACCAGCCGGCGAAACGGGAACCGGCCGAAGCCGAGGCGCTGAGCGTGACCGAGGTGCCCGTGTCGTAGTCGGCGCTGCAGGTGACACCGCAACTGATGGCTCCCACGTCGGAGGTTACGGTCCCTGCGCCGGAGCCGGTCTTGCTCACGGTCAGCGTGTAGACGGCGACGAAATTGGCCGTAACGTTGCGCGCCTGGCTCATGACCACTGTGCAGGTGCTGGTGCCCGAGCAGCCCGCACCCGACCAGCCGCCGAAGCGGGAGCCGGCCGAAGCCGAGGCGCTGAGCGTGACCGAGGTGCCCGTGTCGTAGTCGGCGCTGCAGGTGGCACCACAGCTGATCCCTCCAACGTCGGAGCTGACGGTGCCTGCGCCGGAGCCGGTCTTGCTCACCGTCAGCGTCCAGACGGCGACGAAATCGGCCGTGACATTGCGCGCCTGGCTCATGACCACAGTGCAGGTGCCTGTCCCCGAGCAGCCCTCGCCCGACCAGCCGCCGAAGCGCGAGCCGGCAGAAGCGGCGGCGGTGAGCACCACCGTCCCGCTCGTGTAGTCCGCGCTACAGGTGGCGCCGCAGTTGATGCCGCCGACGTCGGAGGTGACGGTTCCCGCGCCCGATCCGGTCTTCGTCACCGTGAGCGTGTTCAGGAGGACGAAGGTCGCCGTCACGTTCCGCGCGGCGCTCATCGTCACGATGCACGTGCCGGTCCCGGAGCAATCGCCGGACCAGCCGGTGAAGGAGGAGCCCGCGGAGGCGGCCGCGGTCAACGTGACGACGGTGCCGTCCGCGAAGCTCCCGCTACAGGTGGCGCCACAGTTGATTCCGGCGACGTCGGAGGTGACCGTTCCCGCGCCGGATCCCGCTTTCGTGACCGTGAGCACGCGCATGAGCGGACCGAAATCCGCTGTCACGCCGCGAGCCTGGCTCATCGTGACTATGCACGTGGTGCTCGCTCCGGAGCAGTCGCCGGCCCAGCCGTTGAAGAAGGAGCCGCCGGTGGCGGCGGCGGTCAGGGTGACGAGCGTGCCGGCGGTGTACGTCGCGCTGCAGGTGGCGCCGCAGTTGATGCCGCCGACATTCGAGGTGATGGTGCCGGTGCCGGTCCCGGTCGGTCCGACGTCGAGGGTGTACGACGCCGTGCCGCTGAACGTGGCGATCACGGAACGCGCCTGATCCATGGTCACGATGCAGGTGGCCGCGTTACCCGTGCAGGCCCCCGCCCAGCTCAGCAGCGTCTGCCCTGACGCAGGAGTCGCGGTGAGCGTGACGAGGGTGCCCGAGCCGTAGATGTCGCTACAGAAGGTTTCGCCGTTGCCGCAGCTGATCGTTCCGACGTTCGCGGTCACCACGCCGTTGCCCAAACCAGTGACGCTGAGCTGGAAGGTCTGCTCGATGAAGGTCGCGGTCACCGAGCGCGCCTGGCTCATCGTGACGGCGCACGTGCCGGTGCCCGAGCAGCCTTCGCCGGACCAGCCGCCGAAGGTCCAGCCCGTGCTCGCTGTCGCCGTCAGGGTGACCAGAGTGCCGCTTGCGTAGTTCCCGACGCAGGTCGCCCCACAGCTGACCGCGCCGACGTCGGCGTTGACCGTGCCCGATCCGACCTTGGAGACGTCGAGTGGGTACGAGGTCACGCCCGTGAACGCGGCGGTCACCGAGCGGGACTGATTCATCGTCACCACGCAGGTGGAGGCGGCTCCGCTGCACCCGCCGCCCGACCAGCCCGTGAACGTGTCGGCGCCGAGCGCCAGTTCGGTCAGCGTGACGACCGTGCCGCTGCCGTAGCCGACGGAGCAGGTCGTGCCCGCGCCGCCGCAATCGATCCCGCTGGAGGTCCCGCCCGTGAGCGTGCCCGCCGGGGACGAGGTGACCTTTCCGTGGCCCGTGGTCGCGCTCGCCAGCTCGTAGCGGACGGTGAGCGGCGTGGTCGTGAGCGTGACGGTGTCGAAGTCGGAGTTGTAGTGGTAGCTGGCGCCGGAGAAGTCGTAGATCGTCGCTCGCAGCGTCCCCGAGCCGGGTGCGATCGCCTTGACGAGGTACGTTACGACGACCCGGCCGCCGGCCTTTCCGCCGACGATGTTCTCAGGCCCCACGCAGGCTCGCGTTGCCGCGTTCCAGCCGCAGGCGTCGGCGTACATCGAGCTCGAGCTGGCGCCGATCGGATTGCTGTAGGTGGAGCTCGTCTGAAGGACCGGCACGACCGCCGACGGGAAGTTCGCGAACGTCTCGAGCTGCTTGTACGCCGTCGAGGTCTCCGCGTAGAGCTTGTAGGAGTAGGTCCGCCCGACGAGGATGTTCGCCGGAGCGGGGTCGCAGATGGTGTACGCGAGGTTGCAGCCGTTCGGCCCGGACAGCTTCTCCGTGTGGTTCCGGTTCTGCGATACCAGCGGCTGGATGTAGAGCGTCCGCTGGGCCCCCGCCGTGCTGAGGCCGCCGTCTGCCGTCAACGTGATCTGGTAGTCCCGGGCCTTCTTGCGCGAGGCCGGCGACCGGTTGATCGTCACCTCGAAGTACGAGTCGAGGCAGGAGCCTGCCGTCAGCGTCCCCACGCTCACCGTCGCGCCGTCCGCGGGACCGGTGAACGAGTTCTGCGACGTCTTCCACGCCCAGGTCGCGACGACGTTCGTCGCCGGGTCGGAGCCCGTGTTGCACACGCGCACGCCGACAGGGAAGACGTTCGGGCCCGCGTTCACGTTGTTCGAGTCGAGGCCGAGCACGTCCCAGGTGACCGGGGTGACCGTGAGCGGGCCGGGGGCCGCGTTCGGAGACGAGGCGTAGACGCCGAATCCAAGCGCGGCGATCGCCGCAACGAGGGCAGCAGCCCGTGCCTGTCGGGATATCCCGCGAAGAGGAGTAGTCAAGAGTTGGATCGCCGCGAAGCAGAGCGAGGAAAGTCCTGGTTTCTCCAGGGGTATCGCTACAAAAGGGGGAGATCAACACCCCCCGGAAGGGGTAGGGCCGCGATCGCGCCGACGCTCGACGCTGGCGACGTGGTCTTCCGCTAGCCGGCGAGACTTCGGCTAGACGGCGATCCGCTGTTCCCAGCGCGCGCGGGCCTTGGCCGCCTCGACCTCGCGGTCTTTCGGCAGCGCGGAGGTCACGAGCTCGCCGAGGAGCTGCGCCGTAGCGGTTGAGACCGCGTCGACGGCGCGCCCAAACGCAACCTCGTTCGCCTGTGACGGCTTCGTGAAGCCGCTGATCTTGCGGACGTACTGGAGCGCCGCGTCACGCACTTCGTCCTCGGTCGCGGGCGGCTCGAAGTTGTAGAGCGTGTGAATGTTTCGGCACATGGCGAAGAGCTTAGCTCTCGCCACGCTTGGGCTGGTTACGCTCACGGGGTGAGCAACCGGGAACTCGAGCAGAAAGCCGAGCTCGCGGAGCTTCTCCTCCACGCGGCGCGGCAGCTCGGCGAGAGCCTCGAGCCGGAGCGTGTCTACGAGCGCTTCCACGAGCTCCTCACCGACGTCGTTCAGCACGACGGCCTGGTCGTCTCGTCCTACGACGACCGAGACGACCTCATCCGCGCGGAATACGTCTGGACGGAGGGTGAGATCCTCGATCCCTCGACGCTGCCGCCGGTTCCCCTGAACCGCTCGGGCGGCGGCATGCAGAGCCGCGTGATCGTCAGCGGCGAACCGCTCGTCTTCAACGACGTCGCCGAGCGCGTCACCAAGCCGGACGGCGTCTACTACAACGTCGATCGGGAAGGAACGATCCAGAAGCTGCCTGAGTCCGGTCCGTCGGGGACGGCCGCCGCGATGATGGTGCCGGTCAAGGACGAGGGCCGCGTCGTCGGCGTCGTCCAGCTGATGAGCGACCTCGGCCGGTACTCGAGCAAGCAGCTCGAGGTCTTCGACGGGCTCGTCACGCAGATGGCGGCTGCGGTGCGAAACGCGCGCCTGCAGCAAGAGCGCCGGCGCCTGGAGGCGGCCGAGGCGGCGGCCCGCGCAGTGGCGGCGGAGCGCGAGCAGGCCGCCCGCGTGCTCGATGCTGTCGGCGACGTGATCTTCCTCGTCGACCGGGAGGGGGTCGTTCGCCTCTGGAACAAGGCAGCCGAGCTCCTCAGCTGCTTGCCCGCGGAGCGCGTCCTGGGACAGTCACTCGATGCCCTGATCCCCGAGTGGGAGGCGCTCGCCGCTCGCATCTCGATCGCCGAGGACGGCACGCTGGCACCGTCGGCGACCCTTCCTCTGCAGATCGGCGAGAAGGATCTCTGGCTCTCATTCGCGGCTGTCCGTACAGCGGACGGCGTGATCTACGCCTGCCACGACGTCACGAGCGAGCGACGGCTGGAGGAGGAGAAGACCGATCTCGTCGCCACGATCTCGCACGAGCTGCGCACGCCGATGTCGGCCGTCTACGGCGCGGCCAAGACGCTGCTCCGCACGGATGTCGAGTTTCCCCCGGAGCGACGACAGCAGCTCCTGGAGATGATCGCCACGCAGGCCACCCGGCTGAGCCAGATCACGGAGGAACTGCTGTTGACGAGCCGGTTGGACCGCGGCGACCTGCCGGTCGAGGCAGAGCCGGTCGACATCGCCGAGATCGTGGGCGAGACGGTCGAGGCGATGGGGTCTCAGCTTCCCGAAGCACCCGAGATCGAGATCGAGATCCCTGCAGACGTCGGCGCTGTCTCCGGCGACCGCGACCGGATTCAACAGGTGCTCGTCAACCTGCTCGACAACGCCGTCAAGTACGGCGCCGGCCCGGTCAAGGTCCAGGCCTACCGCACGGACGGTGTGATCCGGATCTGCGTCGTCGACGCGGGGCCGGGGATCGCCCTCGCCGACCAGCCGAAGATCTTCGAGAAGTTCTATCGCGCCGATCCGCAGCTCGCACGCTCGCCGGGCGGCACGGGCCTCGGGCTCTACATCTCTCGCGAGCTCGCCCAGCGCATGGGAGGCCGCCTGGAGCTCAACTCCGAGCTCGGCGCCGGTGCGACGTTCATCGTCGAGCTTCCGCAAGCCTGACCGAGGATCCCGCGACGAACGTGAAGGCAGCGCTTCCTCTCTCCAACCAGAGCCTGGCGCGCCACGCGGTAGCTGTGGCGACGAGCATCGCCGCCGTGGCCGTTGTCACCGGTGCAATCTTCGCGCTCGAGCCGGTCGCCCCCGTCCTCAGCCTCGGCGTCCTCTATGTCTTCGCCGTCCTTCCGGTCGCCGTGCTCTTCGGGCTCGCCTACGCATTGCCCGTCTCGGTTGCGAGCATGCTCGCGTTCAACTGGTTCTTCCTTCCGCCGCGGCACACGTTTCGGCTCACGAACTCGGAGAACTGGGTCGCGCTCGCGGTCTACTTCGTCACGGCAGTGGTCGTCAGCGGCCTCGCGGCCCGGTCGCGCCGCCGCGAGGCAGAGGCCGACCGGAAAGCCCGCGAGGCAGCCCTGCTCGCCGAGGTCGCGGGCTCGCTGCTGGAGACCGACCACGTCCAGGACGAGCTACGGGGTATCGCGGGTCGAGTCGCCCACGCACTCGGTGCACGTCGAGGGCGGATCGAGCTCGACTCGGTGCGCCGCCCGGAAGGACACGAGTCGGCGCATGAGCTCCGCGCCCGGGAGCGCAGCGTGGGCCGAGTCTTCCTCGAGGAGGAGCCCGACGCCGAGATCGCCGCGAGCCTGCTGCCCGGGCTCGCGTCGCTGCTCGCCGTCGCGATCGACCGCGAACGGCTCGGCCGGCGGGCGGTCGAGGCGGAAACCCTGCGCCGAAGCGATGCAATCAAGACGGCGATCCTCCGCTCGGTCAGTCACGACCTGCGCTCGCCGCTGACCGCCATCCGCGCCGCGACGGAAGGGCTCGCGAACGCCGACCTGGACTTGACCGAAGCCGATCGCGCGGCCCTGCTCGCGACGATCGAGGCGGAAGCGAAGCGGCTCGACCGGCTCGTCGCCAACCTGCTCGACCTGTCGAGGCTCGAGCTCGGCGCTGCGGAGCCCAAGCCCGAGCTCTGGACGGTCGAAAGCCTGGTCGGCCAGGCTCTGTCCGAGCTCGGCGCCGGCGCGGAGCGTGTGACAGTCTCCCTCGCGGCCGATCTGCCGCCGGTGGAGGTCGACGGCGCCCAGATCGGGCTCGTCCTCGTCAACCTGATCGACAATGCCCTGAAGTTCTCGACCGAGCAGGTGGAGCTCAGTGGCGAGCGGCTGAACGGCGACGTCGTGGTGCGCATCGAGGATCGCGGCCCGGGCCTGAGCGAGGCAGAGCTCAAGCGGATCTTCGAGCCCTTCGAGCAAGGACGGACGGCAAGCAGGGGCACCGGGCTCGGTCTGGCGATCGCCAGAGGCTTCGCTCAGGCCAACGGAGCGACGCTGGAGGCCGAACCGAGGCGGGACGGTGGCTCCTCGTTCATCCTCTCGGTCCCTTCGCCGTGAGCGGTGCGCGGATCCTCGTCGTCGACGACGAGCCGCAGATCCTGAGCGCGCTCGAGACCACGCTCCACGCCGCCGGTTACGACGTCGAGACGGCGGCCACCGGAGAGGACGCGCTCACCCAGGCGTCGGTTCGCCCCCCGGACGGCGTCATCCTCGACCTCGTTCTCCCCGGCAAAAGCGGCGTCGAGGTCTGCCGTGAGCTGCGTGAGTGGAGCGACGCCCCGGTGCTCGTCCTCTCCGTGATCGGCGAGGAGCAGGAGAAGGTCGCGGCGCTCGACGCGGGCGCCGACGACTACGTGACGAAGCCCTTCGGGGTCGACGAGCTGCTCGCCCGGCTCCGCGCAGTCCTCCGACGCGCCGCCCCCGCCGAGTCGCTCGTCGAGGTCGGCGACCTCGAAATCGATCTCGAGAAGCGCTCCCTTCGCATGAACGGCGAGCTCGTTCAGCTCACGCCACACGAGTTCGGGCTGCTCCGGCTCTTCGCAACGAACGAAGGCAAGCTGCTGACACACCGCACGATCCTCAGAGAGGTCTGGGGTGCGGCCTACCAGTCCGAGTCCCACTACCTGCACGTCTACGTCTCGCAGCTGCGCCGCAAGATCGAGGTCGACCCGACTCGGCCGCGCTACCTGCTGACGGAGACAGGCGCGGGCTACCGGTTCGTCGACCCGAAATCTTGAGTCCGCCCTGAGGCGGCCCGCCCTAGCTTGAGTGGGTGGCCCAGCGGCAACACGCCTTCAAGCGGACCCTGATCGGTCGCCCGCGCGCGACGGGGGAGATGGAGGACACGCTCCTCTCCAAGACGCTCGCGCTCCCGATCTTCGCGTCCGACCCGCTGTCCTCGGTGGCCTATGCGACCGAGGCTGCGCTCGTCGTCCTGATCGCGGCTTCGGCGACTGCAGGCCATCTCGTGCTACCGATCTCGATCGCGATCGCGTCTGTCATGGCGATCGTCGTCCTCTCGTACGTCCAGACGGTCAGGGCGTACGAGACGAGCGGCGGGGCCTACGTCGTCGCCAGGGAGAACCTCGGCAAGATGCCAAGCCTCGTCGCCGCGTCGGCGCTCCTCGTCGACTACATCCTGACCGTCGCAGTGTCGGTCGCAGCCGGCGTCCTCGCGCTCACGTCGGCGGCGCCGTCCCTTCGGGGCCACGAGGTGACGCTCTCGATCGCCTTCATCGCCATCCTCACGGTCGCCAACCTGCGGGGAGTCCGCGAATCGGGCATCCTCTTCGCGATCCCGACGTACGCCTTCGTCGCCGTCATGTACGCGATGGTCGCGACGGGGGTCGGCAAGTGCGCTACCGGCGGCTGCCCTCAAGCGGTCGCGCCGCACCCTGTCGCCGCAGGCGTCGGCGTCGTGGGCGTGTTCGTCCTCCTCCAGGCCTTCGCCTCCGGCGCAGCCGCGCTCACCGGAGTCGAGGCGATCTCGAACGGCGTCAGCGCCTTCCGCACGCCGAGCGGGAAGAACGCAGCGAAGACGCTGGTCGCGATGGGCGTGATCGCGATCAGCCTCTTCATCGGCGTCTCCTACCTCGCGGTGCACATGCACGCCCGCCCGAGCGCGAACGTCTCGCTCATCTCCGAGATCGCCCGTGCGACGTTCCCCTCGTCCTCCATCAGCGCGCCGATGTACTTCGCCGTCCAGGCACTGACCTTCGGCATCCTCGTCCTGGCCGCGAACACCTCGTATCAGGGCTTCCCGCGCCTGGCCGCTGTGCTGGCGCGCGACCGCTTCTTCCCTCGCCAGTTCGTCAACCTCGGCGACCGCCTCGTCTACTCGAACGGGATTCTCGTCCTGGCCGGGATCGCCTCACTCCTGATCTGGGTCTTCCACGCAAACGTGATCTCGCTCATTCACCTCTACGTGATCGGCGTCTTCACCGCCTTCACGATCTCCCAGGCCGGGATGGTGCGCTACTGGTTCCGGCGCAAGGAGCGCGGCTGGCGCAGGAGTGCGTTCATCAACGGGTTCGGCGCGGTTGCGACCGGCGTCGTGACGGTGCTCGTGATCCAGGCGAAGTTCACCGCAGGCGCCTGGACGGTCGTCGTCGCGATTCCGACCTTGATCGCCTTCTTTCTCGTCGTCAACCGCCACTACCGCATCGTCAGCCGGCGCCTGCGAGCGGGCACGGCGGCCGTCAAGGCATCGTCAGGCGCGAAGAACAGGGTCGTTCTGTACGTCGACGATCTCGACCCCGCGACGAAGCTCGCGGCCTGGTACGCGGAGCAGATCGCCGGGCACGACTACCACCCGGTCTGGGTCGAGGACGGCCGCCGGAGGCCGGATCCGCGGGGCCGCTGGTGGGACTTCAGCGGCGGCGGCACCCGCATCGAGCCGTTGCAAGGGATCGCACGGCCCGCCGACGCCGTCCTCGACTATGTCTGGGCACTACCGCGCGGAGAGTCGAACTTCCTCACCGTCGTCATCCCCGAGAGCTTCGAGCGGCCCTCTCTGTTCTCTGCGGTCGTCCGCCGGCGAACGACGTTCTCGCTGAAGGTGCGACTCCTCTCCGAGCCGGGGATCGTGATCACGAACGTGACCGTCGTTTCCGAAGGGGATCGTCCGTCGCCGGAGCCAAAGCGAGCTGTTGCCCGCGTGCTCGTCTCGGAAGTCCACGCCTCGTCGGTGCGCGCGGTGAACTACGCGCGGACGCTGCGCCTGCCAGACACGAAGGCAGTGTTCTTCGCCTTCGACTCGGACGAGGCGAAGAGGATCGGACGTGACTGGGAGCGCCAGAGCCTCGGAGTGCCGCTCGAGATCATTGAAGCGCCGTTCCGAGACATCGGCGACCCCCTCCTCCACTACCTGCGAGAGCTGACTGCCGATCCGGAGGTCGCGGTCTCCTTGCTCATGCCTGAGCTCGTCTTCAGCGGGTCTCGCAAGCTCCTGCACAACCAGCGAGCGCTCTACATCAAGCGGCTCCTGCTCTTCGAGCCGCGCGTCCTGCTCTCGAGCGTCCCCTATCACCTGCCATGAAGCTCCTGGTCGGATACGACGGCTCCGAGACCGCGCGGCGCGCGCTCGTTCACGCCGCGGAGCTCGTCGGGCGCGGCGGGACCGTCGACGTCATCAACGTCATCACCGTCCAGCCGGTCAGCGCCCGCATCGAGAACCTGAGCGACCGCGAGCGCCGCCGCCAGAAGAAGCTGCTGCAGGAGGCCAACATGGTCCTCGGCGAGTGGGACGTGGGAATGACTGCTGTGAAGGCCGTCGGCGACCCTGCCACTGAGATCCGGACCGCCGCCGAGGAGCGTGGTACCGGAATCGTCGTCGTCGGCCGGGGCAGCGGGCTTCGGCGCTTGATCCACGGCTCGGTCAGCACCAGGCTCGTCCGGCAGGCACCGTGCGACGTGCTCGTCGTGCACTGAATCGACCGCGCCGTAGGCGAACAGCCGTCTCCGTCGAATCTGAGGGCATGGTCGACTGCGCGTACTACTCGGGCGGTGCCCGGCAGCCTGGGGATGCACAGTCCCTGGAGGAGGCGGCAGCGCACAAGCGCCGCGGGAACAACTTCGTCTGGATCGAGCTCTACGAGCCGAGCCGAGAGCTGATGGCCGAGGTGAGCAGTCACTTCGGCCTCCACGAGCTCGCCGTCGAGGACGCAGCCCACGCGCACCAGCGGCCGAAGGTCGAGCCCTACGACGACTTCTACTTCATCGTCTACCGCGCCGCCCGCTACGACAAGCCGACCAACCGAGTCGTCTTCACCGAGCTCGACCTCTTCCTCGGTGCCGGGTTCGTGATCGCCGTGCGGCACGGCGAGCCGGCCGACCCCGAGCGGGCACGACGGCACCTCGAGCAGACCCCGCACCTGCTCAAGAGCGGGCCGACCGCTGCCGTCTGGGCAATTCTCGACACGATCGTCGACGACTACGCGCCGGTCCTCGACGGTCTCGAGGAGGACATCGAAGACGTGGAGCGGGCGATCTTCGGCGGCGGGGAGAACCTGACCGAGCAGATCTACCTCCTCAAGCAGGAGATCAACGAGGTCTACCGCGCCGTGCACCCCTTGCTCGCGCCCCTCGACGTGCTGGAGCGCGGCGGCTTCGAGCCGGTCGACCCCGGGCTCCTGCGCTACTTCCGCGACATCGCGGACCACGTCCGCCGGATCCAGGAGGAGATCTTCGCCCAGCGGGACCAGCTGATCAGCGTGCTCGAGGCGCATCTCTCGCTGATCAACATCCGCCAGAGCGAGATCGCGGCCGAGCAGAACGTCGTCGTACGGCGGCTGACCCTCGTCTCCACGGTCTTCCTGCCGCTGACCTTCATCACCGGCTTCTACGGGCAGAACTTCGGCTGGCTGGTGCGGCACGTGGACTCGTTCGAGGCGTTCGCCGTCTTCGGCCTCGCCGGCCTCCTGATCCCGTTCTTCGGCATCTTCGCGTGGTTCAAGCGCGGCGGCTACCTCTGAGTTAGCTTTTCCGCCGGCAGTGGAAGACCACCACGTCGAGCGCGCGGAGCGGGTGACCCCGCTCGAGCTGTTCTTCGACCTCGTCTTCGTCTTCGCGATCACGCAGGTGACGAGCATGCTCTCGGCCGACCCGACCTGGGGCGGTCTCGGGCGCGCGCTGCTCGTCCTCGGCGCCCTCTGGTGGGCCTGGACCGGCTACGCGTGGCTGACGAACACCGTCAATCTCGACGAGGAGGCGGTGCGGCTCTCCATCCTCGGCGCAATGGGCGCGCTCCTCCTCGTCGCGCTCGCGGTGCCGAACGCCTTCGGCGACGACGCCGTCCTCTTCGGCGTTGCGTATCTCTCGGTCCGCCTCCTCCACATCGTCTTGTTCGTCCTCGCCGCGCGAGGCGACCGCGACATGCTCGGCAGCGTGATGCGACTCGCGATCGGGTCGACGATCGGCCCGGGGCTCATCATCGTCGCCGGCTTCACCGACGGCGGGGCTCAGGCTGCGCTCTGGACGATCGCGCTGACGATCGACTACCTGGGCGGAGCGTTCTCGAGCGGCGGCTGGCGCGTCTCGCCGGGACATTTCGCCGAGCGCCACGGCCTGATCATCATCATCGCCCTCGGCGAGTCGATCGTCGCCATCGGCGTCGGAGCACGCGGCGAGGCGCTCGACGCGGGAGTGATCGGCGCGGCCCTGCTGGGCATCGCGGTCGTGACGGCCCTGTGGTGGTCGTACTTCGACGTCGTCGCGATCGTCGCCGAGCGAAAGCTGACCGAGTTGAGGGGCGTCGCGCAGGCCTCCCTGGCGCGCGACACGTACAGCTACCTCCATCTGCCAATGGTCGCCGGCATCGTCCTCTTCGCCCTGGCGCTCAAGCAGACACTCGCCCACATCGGCGACGAGCTCGAGACCGTTCCCGCCGTCGCCCTGTGCATCGGGCCCGCGATGTACCTCGTGGCCCACGATGCGATGCGCTTCCGCACCTCGAGGACGTACAACTGGCGGCGCTCTCTGACCGTTCTCGCCCTCGTCGCCCTGATCCCGGCAGCGCTCTCGCTCGGCGCCCTCGAGGCGCTGGCGGCGGTCACGGTCGTCTGCTGGGCGCTCGTCGCGTGGGAGGCATTGCGCTACTCGGAGAGGCGCGCCCGCATCCGGCACGCCTGAGGCCTCCGCGCCCTCCCCGAAACCGACACGAGCCTCTCGCGGTATTAGAGGCGAGAGGCGGGCGTGGAGCGAATTGACTCACCTGCCTGAATCGAGGGGAAGGAGCAAGGGATGAGGAAATGGATGGTCGCGAGCGTCTTCGTGCTCGCACTAGCGATCGTCACCACGTCGTGGGCAACCGGGCATCAGGGCGCGAAGGTGCTCGACTTCAAGACCATGGTCGGGGTGGTCCCGCCCTACGTCGGCTCCCCGACGAACGCCGCCCTCACTCGGGGTATCCAAGGGGCCGGCGCGGCCTGGCAGATCGACCGGGCTAAGGGCAAGCTGCGCAGCAACGGCGACCTCGAGGTCGAGGTCAAGGGACTCGTCCTCGTGAGCACTGGACAGAATCCGCTGGCCACGTTCAAGGCGATCGTCAGCTGCCTGTCGATCGACGGCAACGGACAGGCGGTGACGGTGAACCAGTTGACGGACGCCTTTCCGGCGACCATGCCCGGAGGAGACGCGGAGTTCGACGGAAGCGTGAGCCTGCCGAGCCCGTGCATCGCGCCGCTCGTGTTCGTGACGACCGCGGGCACGACGCCTCGCTGGATCGCGCTGACAGGGACCTAGAGAGAGTCGATGATCGGATAGGCGCTGCGCTCGCCGAGGCAGTCGGCTGCGTACAGAGCGACGCCGACGTCGCCCGTCCAGAGCGAGTAGCGCCCGCGGCCGCGATGGGCGACCTGCTCGAGCGCGTGAACGGCGAAGTGCCGCGCGCGCTCGAGCCAGCGCTCGTCGCCGGTGCGCTCGAAAGCCTTGAGGAACGCGTAGCCGTTGCCGGCCGTTCCGTGGCAGAGGCTCGAGCCCTTGTCCATCCCCGGCGAGCCGGCCTGCCAGGTGAGCTCGGCGCCGGCGAGGAGCAGCTCCTCGTCCAGGTAGTCCGCAGTAGCCGCGACGATCCCGGGCGCGCCGTTGCACCACTGGAGGCGCAGGGCTTCGTCGTTCGTGTCTTCCCGTCTCGGCCAGTTGGCGAGCCCGTCTTCGGTCAGCGCTAGACGTTCCAGTATCGCCGCCGTCTCCTGCTCGAGCCTCTCGACCCGCTCCGGGGCCAGGAGCCCGCCGGCTCGCAGCGCGAGGACGTTGCCCACCAGGCCGTGCGGCGGTCCGAGGCTGCGGAACGTCTCGCCGTAGAGCCGGTTCGTCCAGAGGCCGTCGGGATCGCGGGCCTTCCAGAGCGCCTCGGCGCTGTCCCGCCACGCGTCGGCCCAGCGCTCCTCGCCCGTCCAGTCCAGCATCGCCCGCGCGGCGAGCATCGTTCCCGGCGCGCCCCACATGATCTCGACCGCCTCGTTGTCGACGTTCTCGCGCACGCGCGCGAACAGGCGATCGGCCAGGTCTGCGCTCGACTCGACCCGCCACGCGGCGAGGAGCGGCCCACTCTCGCCCATGAGGAGCGCCGCCGGCGCCTGTGAGGGGACGTCGTCCCACTGCGCATAGTCGGGCGTCTGGTGCCAGGCTTCGAGCACACGCCGCGCAGCCGAGGTGAGATCAAGCGTCGTCTCCGCGTGGCCGCGCCTGCGCAACGCGTCGAGTGCCCAGACGACCCCGGACGCCCCGACGTAAAGGTCCTTCATCGGCGGCGTCGCCTCCCAGACGTCCCACTCGTCGGCCGGCCAGAGCGCATCCGGGTCGAACGCCGCGTCGGCGTCGGCGACGATCGCGCGGATCCCGCCGGCGACTCGGCCCGGGTCCCAGGTCTCGTCGGTCAGCGGCTCGTGTGCCTCCGGCTCGTACAACACCCGATTACCCTGACGAACCGGCGCGGGCAACATGCGCGCGAGTGACCTCGGCTGGCGACCTGCAGCCGCAGAGCGCAAGCGCGAGCTCGGTCTCCTCGCGCAGCAGACCGAGGACCCGCTCGACCCCCTCGGCGCCCCCGACAGCGAGCCCGTAGAGCGGCGCACGGCCCACGAGCACGGCGCGCGCTCCGAGCGCGAGCGCCTTGACGACGTCGGCCCCTCGGCGGATGCCGCTGTCGAGCAGCACCTCCACCCGGTCGCCGGCCGCCTCGACCACCTCCGGCAGCGCATCGAGCGTGGCGGCGGCGCCGTCGAGCTGGCGGCCCCCGTGGTTCGAGACGACGATGCCCTCCACTCCCGCCTCGACCGCGAGCGCCGCGTCCTCGGTGGTGAGGATGCCCTTCAGGAGGAGCGGCAGGGACGTGACCGAACGCAGCCATTCCAGATCGCGCCAGGTCAGCGAGTTGTCGACCAGGAAGTTGAGCTGGTCCGGCGTCACGGCTGCGCTCCCCGCCAGGGCGAGAAAGGCAGGGACGGGCACGTCCTCCGGAATCTCGAACCCGGTCCGCAGATCGCGCTCGCGGCGGCCGAGCTCCGGGAGGTCGACGGTGACCATGATTGCTCCGTAGCCCACTCCGGCCGCGCGATCGACGATGTCCCGCACGACGCCGCGGTCCCGCGACCAGTAGAGCTGGAACCAGCGCGCCGCATCCGGCGCTGAAGCCGCGACCTCTTCGATCGTGGCCGTCGCGGCCGTCGACAGGCACATGACCGCGCCCGCCGCGGCAGCCCCGCGCGCCATCGCGAGCTCGCCGTCCGGGTGCACAATCCGCTGGAACGCCGTCGGAGCAACGAGTACGGGAAGAGCGCTCTTCGTACCGAGGACGGTTGTCGCCGCCGTCACCTCCGAGACGTCGACGAGCATGCGCGGCCTCAGCACGAAGCGCTCGAACGCCGCGAGGTTCTCGCGCATCGTCCACTCGTCGCCTGCCCCGCCGGCGATGTAGTCGAAGGTGGCGGGGTCGAGTCGCTCCTCGGCCGCGCGCTCGTAGTCCCGGACGTTGAGGAGCTGGTCGGCCGCGGTCACGGCGCGAGCTTGACGGAACCGTCCTCCTCGATCGTCCAGTGCGGGTTGTGGGCTACCTCCCACGGGTACCCGTCGGGGTCGAGGAAGACCCCGGAGTAGCCGCCCCAGAACGTCTCGCCCGCCCTGCGCGTGATCGTCGCGCCGACGGCCGCGGCCTCCGACATCGCGCTGTCCACCTCCGACTGCGACCGCACGTTGTGCGCGAGCGTGATGCCGCCCCAGCCCTGGCCTTCGGCGACGCCGCTGTCCTCGGCGAGCTGCGACCGGCTCCAGAGCGCGAAGACCATCCCGCCGGACTGGAAGAAGACGACGTCGTCGTCGGGCGCGGCACCCGTGGTCCAGCCGAGCGCCTCGTAGAACGCGCGCGAACGCGCGAGGTCGGAGACGCCGAGGGTGACGACGCTGAGCCGCTGCTCCATCAGCCGGACTTGAAGCGGGCGGCCTCGTCCGAGCCGCCGGTCGCGTCACCCTCGCTGTACGAGTGCGCGCCCGCGCCGGCGAGCCGGCCGCCGTCCACGATCAGGTACTCCTCGCGGATCGGCTTCTCGTCGAACCAGCATTCGAGAATCTCACGTGTCCCGGCCGCGTAGCGCGCCTGCGCCGAGAGGCTCGTCCCCGAGGTGTGCGGCGTCATCCCGTGGTGCGGCATCGACCGCCACGGGTGATCCTGGGGTGCCGGTTGCGGGAACCAGACGTCGCCCGCGTAGCCCGCCAGCTGCCCGCTCTCGCACGCGCGCGCGACTGCATCCCGGTCGCAGATCTTCCCGCGCGCCGTGTTCACGAGGTAGGCGCCGCGCTTCATCTTCCCGATCAGCTCATCGTCGAACAGGTGCTCGGTCTCGGGATGGAGCGGCGCGTTGATCGTGACCACGTCGCAGACGGCGACGAGCTCCTCCGGGCTGTCGTGGCGCGTGACGCCGAGCTCTTCCTCTACCTCGGCCGGCAACGGGTGCTTGTCGAAGTAGTGCAGCCCGACCTCGAACGGCTTCAGACGGCGCAGTACCGCCGAGCCGATGCGGCCGGCGCCGACGGTGCCGACCTGCATCCCCTCGAGGTCGTACGAACGGGACACGGCGTCGGCGATGTTCCAGCCTCCGTCGAGCACGATCTGGTGCGCGGGCAGGTAGTTGCGAACGAGCGCGAGGATCATCATCACGACATGCTCGGAGACGCTGATCGAGTTCGAGTAGGTGACCTCGGCAACGGTGATTCCGCGGTCGATCGCGGCTTGCAGATCGACGTGGTCCGAGCCGATCCCGGCCGTGATCGCCAGCTTCAGGTTCGGCGCCTTGGCGATCCGCTCCGCGGTCAGGTACGCGGGCCAGAACGGTTGTGAGATGACGACTTCCGCCTCGGGAAGCCCCTGCTCGAAGGCCGAGTCGGGCCCGTCCTTGTCGGACGTGACCGTCAGCTGATGGCCGCGCTCCTCGAGGAAGCTCCGCAGCCCGAGCTCGCCGGACACACACCCGAGCAGCTCTCCGGGCGTGAAGTCGATCGCCTCGGGCGTCGGCGTCGTCGCGCCGCCGTAGTAGCTCTCGATGTGCGGTACGTCGTCACGTGCGTAGGCGGGCGGATAGCCGTCGACCGGATCGTCGTAGAGGACGCAGAGGACGTTCGCCACGTGCCTATCTTCTCTGAAGCTCGGCGTGGATGCGACCCTTAGCGTCCTTCAGCGGGCCGCCCGAGCGCCCCGCCCGGCGAGCGAGGATCTCCGCGAGGATCGAGAGGGCGACCTCGGCCGTCGTGTCGGCCCCGATGTCGAGCCCGGCCGGGCCCGCGATGCGGTCGATCGCCTCCGCCTCCACCCCCGCTTCGAGCAGCCGCTCGCGCCGTCGCTCCTGGTTCCGGCGCGCGCCGAGGGCACCGACGTAGAACGCATCCGTCTCGAGCGCGCCCCTGAGCGCCGGGATGTCGAAGCGGTCCTCGTGTGTGAGCACGACGACCGCTGTGTGCTCGTCCGGCTGAACGCGCGCGAGGGCCTCGTCGGGCCATTCGACCAGGAGCTCGTCGGCGCTCGGGATGCGCTCGGCGGTCGCGAACTTGCCGCGCGCATCGGCGACGATCGTCTCCCAGCCGAGCTGTTTCGCGGCGGCGCTCAGCGCTTCGGCGGTGTCGACCGCGCCGAAGATGAGCAGCCGCGGCGGCGGGCCATAGTCCTCGACGAACATCCCGCCGGCGTCGTCGATGGCCGTCGTGCGGGTAAAGCGCTCGCCGCGCTCGATGCGCTCGGCGATCTCCAGGAGCTCGACCAGCTCGACCTGTTCGACGAACACGTCGATCTCCCCGCCGCACGGGAGCCCGACCGACCAGGCCTGCTCGTCGGAGATCCCGTAGGAGAGGAGCCGTGACGCCCCGCCCGCGAGGACCGCCCGCGCCTCTTCGAAGACCTCACTCTCGACGCAACCTCCGGAGACCGAGCCTGCGAGCTCACCCTGCTCGGAGACCGCGAGCTTCGACCCGACCGGCCTCGGGGCAGAATTCCGCGTCGCGACGACCGTGGCCAGCGCGACGCTCTCGTCTCCGCGCTCGCGCCACCGTCTGAGGTCCGGCGAGAGCTCCTTCATCGATCCGAGCCTACCGTTGCTCGTTTCTCGTAGGAGGGTTTGGCGAAATACCTCGCGCGCGTGCGCGTCGGTACTCAGCAGCGCACCTCGATCGCGGCATAGGCGGGCCGGTCGAGCGGTCGTTCCTCGGCTCCCGAGCTTTTGGTCGCATAAAGTGCGGAGCACTTTTTGCGAGTCCCGGGCCCGTGGCCCGGGACCTACGTGCGCTCAAAGACAAGCTCGAGCCCGTCCTCCTCGTCCATCGCCTCGCCTGTCTGGCTGAACCCGAGACCGCGGATGATCGCGAGCGACGGTTCGTTCCCGGGCGAGCTGCAGGCGATGACATGTTGGATTCCCCGCTCCTCCGCCCGGCGGATGAGCTCGCTCGCCGCGGCCGTCGCGAAGCCCCGGCGCCGGTATTCGGGCTCGATCGTGTACCCGATCTCGACGGCGTCCGGGGTCTTCTTCGTGTTCACGCCCGGTGGGCCGTGATACCCGGCGTGCCCGATCATGCGGCCGTCGAGAACGACTGCGAACGGGCTCCAGTCCTCGAACCGCGCGTCCTCGCGCATCTGCCGGAGCCGCAGGGTGAGGAAGCGGCGCTCCCCGTCGCGCGGGAACTCGTCGGGCAGCTCGGCCCCGAGCAGCGTCGCAGCCTCCTCGCGGCGTCCGTCCAGGAGCGCCTCCAGGAACGCCGGCGTCAGCGGGTAGAGCTCGATCACCGGCCGGACGCTACTCGTCGCAGGGAACGTCGCGCATCGGCAGGCGCTCGAGCAGCTCGGCGAGCGAGCGAAGCTCGTCCTTCTCGAACCGCTCCGAGAAGAGCTCGCGCACGCTTGCGCGATGGGTCTGGCCGGCCTGGCGCAGCTTCTCGTGCCCCTTGTCGGTCAGCACGGCGTAGGTCACCCGCGCATCGGAATCGCAGGACCGGTTGCACACGTACCCCGCTCGCTCGAGACCCTTGAGCAGTCGCGTGATGCCCGAGGGCGTGAGCAGGACCCGCTCGGAGAGCTCGACTCGCTTCAGCGCGCGCTCTGGCGCACGGGCGAGCTGGGCGAGCACGTCGAAGTCGTTGATCGTCAGGCCGTGGGTCGTCTGGAGGTCGGAGTTGAACTGCCGCGTGACGGCAGCGTGGGCGCGGAGGAAGTTGCTCCATGCCTCCAGTTCTACGCCTCGCAACTCTGATACTTGACTACTCAAGCTTCCTCCGCTATATTGTTGATCGCTCAATCATTGAGCACTCAAATACTAGCACTAGACCTGGAAGGAGTCCAGATGTCCGCAGTAGAGACTGAAACCACCACTCTCGTCCCAACCGGGACCTGGACGGTCGATCCTGTCCACTCGAGCATCCGTTTCGACGTCGTTGACACAGAGACGATGTTCAAGTCGATCAGCGGCCGATTCACCGACTTCGAGGGTACCGTCGAGCCCGGCGAGACCAAGGGGATCGTCCGCACCGCGAGCGTCCTCTCCGACAATCAGCAGCGCGACGATCATCTCCGCTCGCCCGATTTTCTCGAGGTCGAGCGCTTTCCCGAGATCCGCTTCGAGTCGAACCGCATCGAGCACGTCGAGGGCGACCGCCACAAGATCTTCGGCGAGCTGACTATCAAGGACGTCCCTGTCCCGGTCGAGCTCGACGCGAAGTTCCAGGGCACCGGAACCAACCCCCAGGGCGTCGAGAGCACCCTGCTTCGCATCACGGGCGGGATCGAGTGGGGCCCGACGCGAGTCGAGATCACGGCAGACATCACGGCCACCCGCTAATGACTCGAATCCTCGCCATCTCCGGCAGCCTCAGGGAGCGCTCGTACAACCGGGCGCTCCTCCGGGCTGCCCGGGAGTTGGCGCCCGAGGGCGTCGAGATCGAGGAGTTCGACATCTCCCACCTCCCCTTCTACGACGGCGACGTCGAGGCAGCCGGCGATCCCGGGCCGGTTGCCGACTTGAGAGCCGCGGTCGCCGAGGCGGACGGGCTCCTGTTCGCGACGCCCGAGTACAACCGCGGAACGTCCGGCGTCCTCAAGAACGCGATCGACTGGCTCTCGCGCCCGGCGCTCGCGTCGGTCCTGCGCTGGAAGCCCGTCGCGATCATGGGCGCCTCGACCGGCCGCGGCGGCACTCGCCGCGCGCAGCAACAGGTGCGAGACGCGCTGCTCTTTCCGGGCGCGATCGTGCTCGAGGAGCCGGAAGTCGCCCTCCCGGTCGCCTGGGAGCACTTCGACGAGGACGGCCGGCTGACGGACGAGAGGACGCGAGAGTCGATCCGCGAGCTCCTCGAGGGCCTGGTAGCCGCCCCGCGAACACAGCAGCGCGTCGAAGCGGCATAGTGGAGGCGTGAGAGCGCAGCACGGCATCGAGGCCGAGGGCCTCGTTCGCACATTCAAGGGCGACATTCGCGCGGTCGACGGGATCGACCTCGCCGTGCAGCCCGGTGAGATCTACGGCTTCCTCGGGCCCAACGGCGCGGGCAAGTCGACGACGGTCCACATCCTGACGACGCTTCTTCCGCCCTCGGCGGGACACGCACGCGTGGCCGGCTTCGACGTCGAGAACGAGGGGCCGGCCGTGCGCCGTTCGATCGGCGCCGCGCTCCAGGAGGCCGCCCTCGACCCGATCCTCACCGGTCGGGAGCACCTCCGTCTCCAGTGCGCGTTGCACGGGATCTCCCGCCGCGAGCGAAAGGTCCGGGCGGCCGAGCTCCTCGAGCGCGTCGGCCTGACGCTCGCCGCCGACCGCAAGGTCAAGGGCTATTCCGGCGGGATGAAGCGGCGCCTCGACCTGGCGCTGGCCCTCGCCCACCGGCCGACGATCCTTTTCCTCGACGAGCCGACCACGGGGCTCGACCCGCAGAGCCGAAGCGCGCTCTGGCTGGAGGTCGCGCGGCTCGCACGCGAGGAGGGCGTGACCGTCTTCCTGACGACGCAGTACCTCGAGGAGGCGGACGCGCTCGCAGACCGGATCGGGATCATCGACCACGGCCGGATCGTCGCCGAGGGGACGACCGAGGACCTGAAGGCGGAGATCGACCTGCCGACGGTGGAGGCGATCCCCGCAGACGGCACCGACTCGGCGGCGGTCGCGCGGATCCTCGAGCGCTTCGGCGAGCGGACGGACGGCTCGCCGAAGGGCGTGTCCGTGCGGCTCGCGCACGGCATCGACGACCTCGCTGAGATCGTGCGCGCCCTCGACGCCGAGGGAGCGCGCGTCGCCGACCTGCACCTGCACGCGCCGAGCCTCGACGACGTCTTCCTGGCCAAGACGGGCAGGTCGCTGGAGGGCGCGCAGGAAGAGGCCGACGCGGAGGCTCCCGAAGAATGAATGCGCTTGCCATCCAGGTCGGGCAGATCGCGCAGCGCTCCGTCGTGCGCACCCTGCGCCAGCCCGCGAGCGCGATTCCGCCGTTCATCTTCCCGACCGCGCTGCTTGCCGTCACCTCGGCCGGCCTCACCTCGGCGACGCGCCTGCGCGGCTTTCCGTCCGACTCGTTCCTCGCGTTCTTCCTCGCCTTCCCGTTCATCCAGGGCGCGCTCTTCGCGACGATGAATGCGGGCACCGACCTCGCCCGCGACATCCAGACGGGCTTCCTGAACCGGCTCTCGCTGACCCCGATGCGCGGGTCGGCCCTCATCATCGGCCACCTGGCGGGCGTTGTGACGATGGGCTTCCTCCAAGCCTGCTTCTATCTCACGGTCGGGCTGGTCGCCGGCGTCTCGATCGCCTCAGGAGCGCTCGGCGTGCTCGTGATCCTCGGCCTGGCGACCCTGATCGCGTTCGCCTTTGGGGCCCTGGGCGCGTTCTTCGCTTTGCGCACCGGCTCGGGCGAGGCGGTGCAGGGGCTCTTTCCACTGCTCTTCGTCGGGCTCTTCCTGTCGTCGATGAACCTGCCGCGGAACCTGATCCAGACGGACTGGTTCCGGATTGTGGCGACGTTCAACCCGGTCTCGTACCTGATCGAGGGCGTGCGGAGCTTGATCATCGTGGGCTGGGACCCCGAGGCGCTCGCACTCGGCTTCGGCTTCGCGTTGCTGATCGCCGCGCTCTCGATCTCCGCCTCGGTCTGGGCCCTCCAGAGAAGGCTGACGAGAACATGACCAGGAGCTTCTGGTCGGTGGCCCTCGCGGTCGCGTGGAGGGTCCTGCACAACGTGTACACGACGCCGGCGCTGCTCATACCGGGGATCCTCTTCCCGCTCTTCTTCTTCACGGCCTTCGCGGGCGGCCTCTCGCGGGTCAGCAACATCCCGGGCTTCGACTTCCCGCCCGGATACACCGCGTTCCAGTTCGTCTTCGTGCTGCTCCAGTCCGCGGCGTTCAACGGCGTGTTCACCGGGTTCGGGGTCGCGCGTGACTTCGAATACGGCTTTGCCCGACGCCTGATGCTGGCGGCGCCCAACCGAACGGGCCTGCTGGCCGGGTATGCGATCGCAGCGGTCGGCCGCTGGGCGATCACGGCGACGATTCTCACGCTGGTCGCCGTTACCGCCGGCATGAACGTCGGCGGTAACGGAGTCGACCTCTTCGGTCTCTACGCGCTCGCCGTGATCGTCAACCTGGCCGGGACGCTCTGGGCGACCGGAGTCGCCCTCCGGATCCGAACGATGCAGGCCGGCCCGGTGATGCAGATGCCGGTCTTCCTGACACTCTTCTTCGCGCCCGTCTACGTGCCGCTCGGCCTGCTCAAGGGCTGGCTGCACGCCGTCGCGAGTGTCAACCCGGCGACCGCGCTCCTCGAGGCGGGGCGCAGCCTGATCGCGGGCGACCCCGCGCACGTCACGCTCGCCTTCGGCGCCGCGCTAGGGCTCGGCGCGGCCTTTCTGCTCTGGGCCTTCCGCGGGCTGAAGAGCGCCGAGCGCTCGCTCTAGCGCCTACTTCATCGCCGCGACGAGGAGGAAGAAGGCGAGCGTCGCGACGAGCCCCATTGCGCGCGCCCAGGAGGCCGAGCTCGTCGCGGCGAGCCTCGAGCGCGCGCGAGGCTCGGCTCCAGGGAACCGCTCGGGCGGGCACCAACCCGTCGATGCCGGTTGGGGAAACGCCCGAGCTATCGTGGCTGCGTGATCGTCGAGGCTCTGACCGCAGCGCTCATCTGTCTCGATCCCGGGCACGGCACCCCGCCTGCGATCGGCCGGCAGACGGAGCCGCTCGGGCCCGGCTCGAGCATCCGCAAGATCAAGGACGGCGGCGGCGCAAACGGCGAGGCCGTGGTCGCGCTCGCGATCGCGAAGAAGACGCGCACGCTCCTCCTGCGGCGAGGCTACCGCGTCGCGATGACCCGGACAGGCCCCGTCTTCAGATACGGGAACGGCGGCAACATCGCCCGGGCGCAGTTCTGCAACCGCCGGCACGCCGCGCTCATGCTTCGCATCCACGCGGACGGCTCCACTGACACCTCTCAACACGGCGTTTCGACCCTGTATCCGGCCTTCCATCGCGGCTGGACGGACGACATCTACCGCTCGAGCCTGCGCGCCGCGAAGGTGATCCAGAAGGCAACCGTGGTCGCGACCGGGGCCCGAGATCTCGGCCTTTCGCGGCGGAGCGACCTGACCGGATTCAACTGGGCGAACGTCCCCGCCGTCCTCGTCGAGACCGGCTTCATGACGAACCCGGCCGAGCGCCGGCTCCTGCAGTCGAGCCCGTACCAGTGGAAGGTGGCGCGCGGCTTCAGCGCCGGCGTCGCGGTTTTACTTACGAAACCCTGAACGTTTCTTCATGGAGCAGCAGTACGGTCGGCGGGACGTGGGTAGTCGCGTGGCTGTGATCTCGCTCGTCTGTGCCGCCCTCTGCGACGTAGCCCTCGTCGCCGAGGCGCCTTCGCGTGACCGCGGGTATGGGAACAGCAACATCTTCGTGGTCAACGTCGATGGCACCGGGCTCCGCAACCTCACTGCCAGGTCGAAGCCGGCCCCACGCGTCGCTCGAGCGCTCTCCCCCGCCGGAGGCACTCTCGCGTTCGACCGGCTCCGGTCCGAACGCGGCTATGGCTGGTGGAGCGTCAACCTCATGCCCGCGCGTGGCGGCCCGGTGCGCAGGCTGGTTCGTCTTCCCAACTCGAGCGCACGCGACCCCGATTGGTCCCGGGACGGGAAGTTGCTTGCGTTCGAGACGTGCTGCCCAGAACGCCCCCCGTTCGAGCGCGCGGTCGGGGTCGTGAGACGTGACGGAGGCGATCTCACCTGGATCTCGGACGCCTCCCAGCCGACGTGGCTCACCAGCACGCGGCTCGCGTTCTTGTCGGACGTCGGAGACTCTGCATACGAGATCGCCGTGGCCAACTCGGACGGCAGCGGCCGGCGGGTCATCGCCAGCGCGGCGGACGTCGGCCTGTTCGATGTGCTCGGCGTGTCAGCCTCGCCGACGGGGCGGCAGGTCGTTTTCACCGCGGAAGATCGAGACTCAACTCGGCTCTACACGGTGGACGTCTCCCCCGGGCGGCACTATGCGCTGATCTCGGATGACGGGCAGGATCCGTCGTGGTCGCCCACGGGCCGCCGGCTCGTCCTCGTGACGTCCGAAGGCCCGTCCGCAACCGTCGACACAGTCAACCCGGACGGGTCGGGACTACGGCGGTTCCCCACCACGCGCGGCCTCGCTCCGGAGCTTCCGTCCTGGTCACCCGACGGGAAGCGAATCGCGTTTATCGGATATCGCTCCGGCAGCAACTTGATGGTGATGAACGTCCGGCGTGGATCCGTGCGGGTCGTCGCGCACGGAGTCGGACGCCACAACACGCCGCTCTGGTCTCCGAACGGGCGGCGGCTGTACTACACGTCTGACCCGTACGCCTAAAACAGCTGGCCGGGAGAGCTGCCGCTAGCCGGGAGAGCTGCCGCGCCGCATCTGCTCGGCGGCGGCACGGCCGCGCTCGTGGACGGAGGCGCGGCGGTCCCCGACCTCGCTCGGGAGCGGCTCGGCCCGGTCGACGGGTGTCTCGCCGGACTCGAACTCCTCGCGCTCCGCGACGACGGCTTTCGACTCGGCGAGCCTCGCCTTCAAGGCCTCGACGTGCGGCTCCGGGACGACCGGCGCGGGCGGGCGGCGGGTCAGAGCGCGGTACGCGGCTGCGCCCGCGATCACGGCGCCGCCGAGCAAAAGGGCCAGCCGGCCTTGCACGAGGCCGATGCTACAGTGTCCCCCGGCACCTGCCTCGCCCACCGCCGCCTCGTTCCCGAGCGGCCTTCGAAAGAAGCGGCGAGGCCGACTCAGACCGAAGGAGGCCAAGGGAACGTGATCGACTACGAAGTCCTGCTGCTGCTCGACGCGGAGTTGCCCGACGAGCGGCAGAACGAGATCGTCACGCGCACGCGGGAGCTCGTCGAGCGTGACGGCGGCACCTTCGAGAGCCAGGATGCCTGGGGTCGGCGCAGGCTCGCCTACGAGATCGACCACAAGCCTGAGGGTGCCTACTACCTCCTGACCTTCTCGGCCGAGCCGGGAACGCTGGACGAGATCTCGCGCGTCCTCAAGATCACCGACGGCGTCATACGGCACCTCGCCGTCAGGCGGCCGAAGCCGGGCGCTCGGCCCACCGGGCCACCGCCGAGCGCCGACCGCGAGCCCGAGTACCCTGAGCCCGATTTCGAGCAGGCCGGAGCCACGGTGAGCTCTCCCGATACCAGCCTCGAGCCCGGTATCGGGGAGCAAGCCCCCGACTCCGGCGAACCTGAACGGAGGGATGAGTAAATGGCCAACATCAATCGCGTCGTCCTCGTCGGCAACCTGACCAAGGATCCGGAGCTCCGGCACACGCCGAGCGGCACTGCGGTCTGCAGCCTGCGACTGGCGGTCAACTCGCGCCAGAAGGACTCGTCGACCGGCGAGTGGGTCGAGAAGCCCAACTACTTCGACGTCACCGTCTGGGACAAGCAGGGTGAGAATTGCGCCCAGTACCTGTCCAAAGGACGTCCCGTGGCAGTCGACGGGCGCCTGGACTGGCGAGAGTGGGACGCACAGGACGGCACCAAGCGCCAGGCGGTTCAGATCATCGCGAACACGGTCCAGTTCCTCGGCAGCCGCAGCGACGCGGAAGGCGGCGGCGAGCGGCAGTTCGTTCCCGCGGGCGCAACCGCCGATGCCGACATGGGGTCGAGCGGCGGCGCCACCGACGACGACATCCCCTTCTAGATGGCCCGCGACCGCGAACCGAAGGAGCGCCAGGGAGGCCGCAGGCGCGCGCCGATGGCGGCGCCGGGCCGGCGGCGGCCCTGCTACTTCTGCAAGGAGAAGGTCGAGGAAGTGGACTGGAAGAACTTCAACCAGCTCCGCCGCCACGTCTCGGAGAAGGGCAAGATCCGCTCCCGCCGGATCACCGGCACGTGCCGCCGCCACCAGCGACAGGTGGCGGTCGCGGTCAAGCGTGCCCGTGAGATGGCGCTCCTGCCGTACGTGACCAACTGAGCGATGAAGGTCGTCCTCCGAGAAGACGTCGAGAAGCTCGGCCTGCGCGGCGAGGTCGTCGAGGTCGCGCGCGGGTACGCCCGTAACTTCCTCCTGCCGCGCAAGCTGGCCGAGCACGCGACTCCGTCCCGCGTCGCGGAGCTCGCAAAGGTCAACGCGCGCCGTGCCCTCAGCGAGGCCCAGAGCTTCGAGCAGGCGCAGGAGATCGCGCAGCGCCTCGGCCAGGCGGAGATCCGCTTCGACGTCAAGGCCGGCGAGACCGGCGTGCTCTTCGGCTCGGTGACGCAGACCAATCTCGCCGATGCGATCTGGGAGAAGCTCAAGGTGCGCGTCGACCGGCGCAAGATCGAGCTCGCCGACCCCCTCAAGCGGATCGGGCGCTACCAGGTACCGATCGAGCTCTTCGCCGACGTGACGGTGGAGACCCGGGTCCTCGTCGTCCCCGAGGGCGGGGAGCTGCCGCCCGAGGAGGAGCTCCAAGCGATGGAGGACGCGGCCGCCGCCGAAGCCGCGGCCGCGGAGGCCGCAATCGAGGAGGAGCGCGCCGCCGCCAGGGCCGCAATCGAGGAGCAGCTCGAGCCGGAACCGGATGAAGAGCAGCCGGAATCCGAAGAGGCGTCGCCACCCGAGGCAACCGAGGAGCCCGAGGCGTCGTCACCGGAGGCAACCGAGGAGGAGCCCCGGAAGCCGCAGGAGTCACAAGAGCAGGCCTGATTTTCCACAGGCCCTTTTCGGGCTGTGGACAAATTCACGAAGAAACCGCTCACAGCGCGAAATTCGACGGCTCTTGCTGTTCGGTGAGCTGGGGATGATGTCCGACAGGCTGGGGAGAATCGACCGAACGTGCGTTCCCTCACCCTGCAAGCGGCACACTTTCTCCTCGCGGGCATCCGATCCGGGCGGGGGTTGTCCACCCGTTGAAATTGTCGCTTCCAGGCACCACTAATGCCGACGTGGCCGTTATCGCCCAGTCCACGCAGACCGCCCCAGTTCCACCGCAGAATCTCGACGCGGAGGAGTCCGTCCTCGGTGCGATGATGCTCTCCCCCGGTGCGATCGGGGCGGTCAGCGAGGTCCTGGACGCGAGCGACTTCTACCGCGAGAGCCACGCGAAGGTCTACCGCTGCGCGCTCTCCCTGTACGCGCGCGGTGAACCTGTGGACGCGATCACGCTCGTCGACGAGCTCGAGGAGCGGAGCGAGCTCGAGGGCGCCGGCGGGCGGGCGCGAATCCACGAGCTCGCGGCGCTCGTCCCCGCGACCTCGAACGCCGCGCACTACGCGAAGATCGTTCGCGAGATGGCGACGCTGCGCGGCCTCATCCGCGCGGGCGGCGAGGTCGCGCGGCTCGGCTGGGACCGGCCGGGCGACGCGCGGGATCTCGTCGATCAGGCCGAGCAGATCGTCTTCCAGCTCTCCCAGAGCCGCATCTCGACCGAGTTCAGCCACATCGAGGCCCTCCTCAAGGAGAGCTTCGAGCGGATCACGCAGCTCTACGAGGCGGGCGAGGACATCACGGGTGTGCCGTCCGGGTTCCGCGACATCGACCGGCTGACCGGCGGCTTCCAGCCCGGCAACCTGATCATCGTCGCCGCCCGCCCGAGCATGGGGAAGTCGGCGCTCGGCCTCGGCATCGCCGCCAACCTCGGCGTGCGCCACCAGGTGCCGGTAGCGCTGTTCACGCTCGAGATGTCGAAGTCGGAGGTCACGCAGCGGCTCATGTGCAGCGAGGCGAAGGTCGAGTCGAACCGCCTGCGCACGGGCAAGCTCGCCGTCGACGACTGGCCCCGCCTGACCGCCGCCTGCGACAAGCTCGCGAAGGCGCCGATCTACATCGACGACATGGGCTCGATCACGATGATGGAGATCCGCGCGAAGGCGCGGCGGCTGAAGACCCAGGAGCCGACCCTCGGCCTGATCATCGTCGACTACCTACAGCTGATGACCTCGGGGGCGTCGGTCGAGAACCGCGTCCAGGAGGTCTCGCAGATCTCGCGTCAGCTGAAGGTGCTCGCGCGCGACCTCGACACTCCGGTGCTGGCGATGTCGCAGCTTTCCCGCGCGGTCGAGCAGCGGCACGACAAGCGTCCGATCCTCTCCGACCTTCGCGAGTCGGGTGCTATCGAGCAGGACGCGGACCTCGTCTTCTTCATCTACCGCGACGAGTACTACAACGAGGAGTCGGAGCACCAGGGCCTCGCGGAGGTCATCTGCGCGAAGCACCGCAACGGGCCGACCGGCGCCGAGAAGCTCTCGTTCATGAAGCGCTACGCGAAGTTCGCCGACCTCGCGGCCTGACCGCAGGCTCTACCCGATCAGCGTGGCCCACCAGACGATGAACGCCAAGACGGCCGCGATGAGAACACCCATCACGAGAATCACCAGGAAGGGCCACCGGCGCGTATTGAGGCTCGGGCGTGGGTCCATGGCGATTACGGCTGGACGGCGCCGCGGTGATCGACGACGAGCTCGTAGGTCTTGCGCCGTGTTCCGTTGAAGTTGCTGAAGTTCAGCGACACGCCCGCCTCGCCCCTCGTGAAGAAGACGAGCAGGACGCTGGGACAAGGCTTCGCAGGCTTGTCGATCCGCGCGCACGGAACAACTTCCTCGCGTCGTTTCCAACCGGCCAGCTGGCGCCCGTGGAAGTCGGCCACCTCTCGCGCCGCGACCGCGCGCCGAAGCTCGTAATCGAGATTCGTCGTGTACCCGATGATCGGGGAACTGTCGTTGTCCGGCTCGTAATAGGGAGCGGAGCTCTTGTGGACGAGCATTGCGCCTGGATAGGGCTTCAGTCGTTCGAGCATCCGTTCGTTCTTCGCGACGTACGAGCTCCGATCTACGTCTCGGGTGCAAGCCGACACGACAGAGACCAGAGACAAGGCAAGCACGATCGAGAACCAGATCAGGATTCGTTGGCAAACGGCCGTCGGCGAAGACTCAACCTCCCGGAACTCGGTCATCGTTGCGCCGCTTCTCTTACGTGGTTGTATCGCATACTTGCTATTCATAGCAGATATGCTATGCAACGTCAAACCGCGTCGGCAGCACCTTCTGGCAGACTGATCCCTCGTGCCCGCCACAGTCATCGTTGGCGCGCAGTGGGGGGACGAGGGCAAGGGCAAGATCGTCGATCTGCTCGCCCAGCATTCCGACCTCGTCTGCCGCTACCAGGGCGGCCCCAACGCCGGCCACACGATCATCGCCGAGGGCGAGACGTACAAGTTCAAGCACATGCCCTCGGGGATCCTCTGGGGCAAGGAGTGCGTGCTCGGGGCGGGCTGCGTCATCGACCCGGGCGTGTTCATCGAAGAGCTCGACGAGCTGGAGGCGCGCGGGATCTCGACCGCGACCGTCCGCGTCTCGGGCAACGCGCATCTCGTCATGCCGTGGCACATCGCGCTCGACCAGGCGAGCGAGCGCCGGCTCGGCGAGCTCCAGATCGGGACGACCAGGCGCGGGATCGGCCCGGCCTACGCGGACAAGTCCGCGCGGCTCGGGATCCGCATCCAGGACCTGTTCGACCCGAAGATCCTCCGCCAGAAGATCGAGGTTGCGCTCGCCGAGAAGAACGTCTGGCTCGAGCGCGTCTACGGTGCGGCGCCGCTGGAGCTCGAGGAGGTCGCCGAGCAATCCGAGGGTTACGCCCAGCGGCTGCGCCCGTACATCGCGGACACGTCACTGCTCGTCGACCGGGCCCTGCGCGATGGCAAGGCCGTGCTCTGCGAGGGCGCCCAGGCGACGCTGCTCGACCTCGACCACGGCACGTATCCTTTCGTCACCTCGTCGAACCCGATCGCGGGGGCGGCCGCCACGGGCATCGGCATCGGCCCGACCCGAATCGACCGGGTGATCGGAGTCGCGAAGGCCTACGTCACCCGCGTCGGCGAGGGGCCGTTCCCGACCGAGATCGTCGGGCCCGACCAGGAGCGCCTCCGTGAGCTCGGCGGCGAGTACGGGACGGTGACGGGCCGGCAGCGGCGGTGCGGCTGGCTCGACGTCGTCGGGCTGCGCTATGCCGTGCGCCTGAATGGGATGACGTCGCTTGCGCTGACGAAGCTCGACGTCCTGTCGACCTTCGCCGAGCTCCCGGTCTGCGTGCGCTACCGCCTGCGGGACGGGAGCGAGACGGACGAGTTCCCGGCCCACCAGAGCGACTTCCACCACTGCGAGCCGGTCTACGAGACGCTGCCGGGTTGGCAGCAGACGCTCGACGGAATCGAAGACGTCGCCGAGCTGCCCGAGGCCGCGCGGCGCTACGTCGAGTACGTCGAGCAGGCGATCGGCGTCGAGGTGTGCCTGATCGGCACCGGCGCCGACCGGGAGCACGTTCTCTCGCGCCGCGGCGTCGAGACCGTGCTCTCCCCTTAGGCCCGTCCGACCGCGTACCAGGCTCGCGCGCGGAGCTCGAACGGGCCGCTTGGATCGCCGAGCCGCCGCGCGAAAGCTGTGCGGAGAGCGTCCTGGCGTTCCGGCTCGAGTCCAGCACAGAAGGCGCCGGCGGGGCCGATCCCGCTCGGGAACGGCGCCCACAGGTCGTCGAAATCCTCGTAGCCGGCACTCGCCCAGAGCTCGCCGCCCTCGACGTCGTCCAGGCCGACCTTGCGCCAGAGGTCGGTTAGCTCAGCAACGTTGGCATAGCGCATGGTGGCCTCGTCGGCCTGCGCCGCCTCGTCTGGGGCAACCTCGCGAGCGGCGTCCCAGTAGGCGCGCAGCATCGTCATCTCGCCGGCGTAGTCCCACGTGCAGGCGGCGACCGTCCCGCCCGGCTTGACGACGCGCTTCATCTCCCCCACGCCGCGTTCCGCGTCGCTCATGAAGTTGACGACGAGCTGCGAGAGCGCGCCGTCGAACGAATCGTCCGGGAACGGGAGCTTCTCCGCGGACGCCACTCGAACATCGGCATTCGGCAGCTGTTCGCGGCACAGCTCGGCGAAGGGCTTGGACGGATCGACGGCAGACACGTTTTCGGCGCCGACGACGTCGGCCAGCGCCTTCGCAAGGCCGCCCGGCCCGCAGCCCACATCCAGCAGCCAGCTGCCGGGCTCGATGCCGGCAACCTGGATCAGCGCCGGCGAGAGGGAGGGTGCATAGCGCCCGACGAAGCGCCCATACATATCCGTGGAGGTGCGAAAGGTCGCGGTGTAGTCCGCTTCGCTCATCGGCCGACCGTACTAGAACGGGCTCGGCCGTTCGAGCTCAGCGACGAGGCGAATCGATTACTTTGGGCTCGGCTCGACGTCTACACGAAATGACACGCACCGAAAGTCGACCCTGACCACCAACGAGACCCCCGCTAACCAGCTCTCGAAGAAGGGCCTCGCCCGCCTGCACGAGTCGATGGCGGCACATGTCGCAGCCGGTGACCTGCCGGGGCTCGTGACCCTCGTGGCCGGCGGCGGCGACGTGCACGTCGACACCATCGGCGCGCCGTCCTTCGACGACGACGCCCCGCTGGCGCGCGACGCCATCTTCCGGATCGCCTCGCTCACCAAGCCCATCACCGCGGTGGCCACGATGTCGCTGGTCGAGGAAGGCCTCCTTCGCCTCGAGGACCCGATCGACGAGCTCGTGCCGGAGCTGGCCGACCGCCGCATCCTGCGGGCAATCGACGCCGAGCTCGACGACACGGTTCCCGCCAACCGGCCGATCACCGTCGAGGACCTCCTCAGCTATCGGTTCGGCTTCGGCACCGTGATGGCGCCACCCGGCAGCTACCCGATCCAGCGGGCCGAGGACGAGTTGGAGCTCCGGAGCATCAGCGGTCCGCCGTGGCCCCCAGTGGCCCACGACGTGGACGGATGGATCGGCGCTCTCGGGTCGCTGCCGCTCATGTCCCAGCCCGGTGAGCAATGGCTCTACAACTCGTCGGCCCAGGTGCTCGGGGTCCTCCTGGCGCGGGCCTGCGACCAGGATGTGGAGTCGGTGCTGCGTGAGCGCATCTTCGAGCCACTCGGGATGGTCGACACCGGGTTCACCGTCTCCACCGAGCAGCTGAGCAGGCTCACCACCGCGTACCAGCCCGATCGTGAGACCGGTGAGCTTTCAGTCCTCGACGACGTCGCCGACAGCTGGTGGAGCACACCGCCCTCGTTCCCGGATGCGAGCGGGATGCTTCTCTCCACGATCGACGACTACTGGTCGTTCGTCTCGATGCTGTTGGCAGGAGGCACGGGGCACGGCGAGCGCATCCTCTCGCCGGCGACGCTCGCCCTCATGACAGCGGACCGGCTCACCCCGTCACAACGGGACGCTTCTGCGCTGTTCCTCGGCGACCACGGGGGCTGGGGCCTCGGCCTGGTGGTGCCCGCCGCCGGCTCGTCGGACCAACCGCTCCCGTACGGCATCGGCTGGGACGGCGGCACCGGCACCACGTGGCGCTCCAACCCTCGCAGCGGCGTCACCGGGATCCTGTTCACGCAGCGCGCGTCCACGTCGCCGACGCCCAGCCAGCTGGTCGAGGACTTCTGGGCCGGCGTCAACGCAGCCACGACGACCGACTGACCCCAGGCGGGCTGGGACACGCAGCCAGCGGGCCGGAACCGTCGACCGTGGCTTGGGCGGGCCGGTCGAGCCGTCATTCCTCGGCACCCGTGCTTTTGGTCGCGGAAAGTGCGAAGCACTTTGCGCGAGTCCCGGGCCCGCGGCCCGGGACCACCCCGGGCCCGTGGCCCGGGACCACACGTACTAGGCTTCGCCGGGTGAGAGTCCTCGTCGTCGGCTCCGGCGGGAGGGAGCATGCGCTGGCCTGGAAGCTGGCGCAAAGCCCGGCCGTCGAGGAGCTCCACGCGGCACCCGGAAACCCGGGCATCGCCAGGCTCGGCCAGTGCCACCCGATCCGCGCCGAGGACGGCGAGAGCCTGCTGGCTCTTGCCCGGACGCTGAGCGCGGGCCTGGTCGTGATCGGGCCAGAGACGCCGCTCGTAACAGGCGTCGCCGACGAGCTGCGCCGTGGTGGTGTCGCGGTCTTCGGGCCGAGCGCCGCGGCTGCGCAGATCGAGGGCTCGAAGAGCTTCGCGAAGGACGTCATGCGCGCGGCAGGTGTTCCGATCGCGGAGACCATGTCGGTCGCCCGCGTGCCTTGTGTGGTCAAGGCGGACGGGCCCGCAGCCGGCAAGGGGGTCTTCATGTGCCACACCCAGGAGGAGCTGGCCGACGCACTGCTCGCGGTCAAGTCTTTCGGCGACCAGTGGGTGATCGAGGAGCTGCTGGAAGGCGAGGAGCTTTCGCTCTTTGCGCTCGTGGACGGCAGCAACATCGTGGCGCTGCCGGAATCGCGCGACTACAGCCGGGTCGGCGACGGCGACACCGGCCCCAACACGGGAGGCATGGGCTCCTACTCACCAGTTCCGGAGCTCGACAAAGGCCAGGTTGCAGAGCTCGTCGACACGATTCACCGGCCGGTCGTCGAGGAGCTCGTCTCGAGAGGCTCGCCATTCATCGGCTGCTTGTACGCCGGTCTGATGCTGACCAGCGAGGGGCCGCGCGTGCTCGAATTCAACTGCCGCTTCGGCGACCCCGAGACTCAGACGATCATGCCTCGGATCGAAGGCGATCTCGCCGAGGCGCTCGCGGCCGCGGCCACCGGCGATCTGGGGGAGGTTGCGCTCGGAGTCGCCGATACCGCCGCCGTCACCGTCGTCCTCGCCGCCGCGGGGTATCCGGAGAGCCGGGACGCCGGCTCGCCGATCGAGGGCGTCGAGGCCGCGGAGGCAGAGGGCGCGCTCGTGTTTCATGCGGGAACCGCGGTCCGGGACGGGCAGCTCGCGACGAGTGGTGGCAGGATCCTGAACGTGACCGGAGTCGGAGACACCCTCGAGGAGGCGCGGACGCGTGCATACGAGGCGTGCGAGCGGATCTCGTTTCCCGGCGCGCGCTTCCGGCGGGACATCGCGGCGAAGGCGGTGAACGTCGCCGGGTGAGTGAGCCAGAGACACAGACGGGGCCGATCGGGCTCCTGGACGAGCTCGACGAGCGCGGCCCACTCGTCGGCATCCTCGTCGGCTCCGAGTCGGACCTCGAGGCGATGGACCCGGCGCTCGCCGAGCTGAACGAGCGCGGGATCTCGCACGAGCTGAAGGTTCTCTCTGCCCACCGTGACCCGCGCGGGGTCGCGGAATACGCCTCGACCGCCCAGCTCCGGGGAGTGCGCGTGATCATCGCCGGAGCCGGAATGGCCGCAGCGCTGCCGGGTGTCGTGGCCGCCTACAGCGACCTGCCCGTGATCGGCGTTCCGCTGCGCTCGTCGAAGAGCGTTGGCGGCGGGCTCGACGCGCTGCTTGCGATCGCCCAGATGCCGCCGGGCGTGCCGGTGGCGTGCGTCTCGGTCGACGGATCGCGGAATGCGGCCATCCTCGCGGCGCGGATCCTCGCCCAGGGCGGCGGGTACCCGCAGCACCCGTCACTAGAATCGAAATAGTGATTTCTCGCTACTCCCGCCCGGCCATGACCAGGATCTGGTCGGACGAGGGCAGGCTCGAGCGCTGGCTCGAGGTCGAGCTCGCCGCGGTCGACGGCTGGGCCGAGCTCGGCGTCGTACCGGCGGAGGCTGCGGAGGCGATCCGTGCCGAGGCTGAAGTGCCCTCCCCCGCCCGCGTCGCGGAGATCGAGGAGAAGACGCACCACGATCTCGCGGCCTTCGTCGACGCTGTCGCGGGCGAGCTTGGCGAGGAAGGGCGCTGGTTCCACTACGGCCTGACCTCCTCGGACGTCGTCGATACGGCGCTCGCGCTCCAGCTCAGGGCCGCAGGCGAGTTGATCCTCGAAGGCATCGGTCGCGCGTTCGACGCCGTGGCCGCGCGGGCGGAGGAGCACCGGCTGACGCTGACGATCGGCCGCACGCACGGCGTCCACGCCGAGCCGACGACGTTCGGCCTTAAGCTCGCGGTCTGGGCGTTCGAGCTCGACCGGGCGCGGGCTCGAGTCGCGCAGGCGCTCGAAGGCGTTCGCGTCGGCAAGCTGTCGGGCGCCGTCGGGAACTATGCCGCGATCGACCCCGAGGTCGAGCGCATTGCCTGCGAGCGGCTCGGGCTCGAGCCCGAGCCGGCGGCGACCCAGGTCGTCCAGCGCGACCGCCACGCGGGGCTACTCGCGGCGCTCGCGGTCGGCGCGGCCTCGTTGGAGCGCTTCGCCGTCGAGATCCGCCACCTCGCGAGAACCGAGGTCGCCGAGGTGCAGGAGCCGTTCGGCAAAGGCCAGAAGGGATCGTCGGCGATGCCGCACAAGCGGAACCCGATCGTCGCCGAGCGGATCTGCGGGCTCGCGCGGGTCGTGCGCGCGGCCGCGCTCGTCGGGCTCGAGAACGTCGCTCTCTGGCACGAGCGCGACATCTCTCATTCCTCGGCCGAGCGGATTGCGATCCCCGACGCCTTCCTCGCGCTCGACTACATGCTCGACCGTTTCGCGTGGCTCGTCGAGGGCCTCGTCGTCCGCCCCGACCAGATGCGCAAGAACCTCGACAGCAGCCGCGGCCTCTACTTCAGCCAACGGCTCTTGCTCGCGCTCGTCGACTCGGGTCTCTCGCGCGACGACGCCTACCGGGTCGTGCAGGGGCACGCGATGCGCGCGTGGGAGGAGGAGCTGGACTTCCCCGAGCTCGTGCGGGCCGACCCGGAGATCACGCAGCGCCTCGACGCAGCTAGGCTCGACTCGATCTTCGACCTCGACCAGTACGTCCGCCACGTCGACACCGTTTTCGACCGGCTGCACGCACTGAGCCAGAAGGAGGAGCCCGTTCATGCCTGAGGCCGTCCATGTCGGGAGCGGGAAGGTGCGCGAGCTCTACGCGCTCGACGACGAGCGGCTGCTGCTCGTCGCCAGCGACCGCATCTCCGTCTTCGACGTCGTCCTGCCAACCGAGATCCCCGACAAGGGCCGTGTTCTCACAGGCCTCTCGGGGTTCTGGTTCGCCCGAACGCGGGAGACGTGTCCCAACCACCTGCTCGGCATCCGCGAGGACGGGCGCTCGACGGAGTGCCGGCGGCTGACGATGCTGCCGATCGAGTGCGTCGTGCGCGGCTACCTGTCCGGCTCCGGCTGGAAGGACTACCGCGAGACGGGCGAGGTGTGCGGCCACCGCCTGTCGAAGGGGCTTCGCGAGTCGGACAAGCTGGCCGAGCCGATCTTCACTCCGGCGACGAAGGCCGAGACCGGCCACGACGAGAACATCACGCGCGAGCAGGCGGCCGGGCTCGTCGGCGCCGACCGCTTCGATGCGGTCGAGCGCATCTCGCTCGAGCTCTATCGAACCGCGGCGGACTACGCCGCCGCGCGCGGGATTATCATCGCCGACACGAAGTTCGAGCTCGGGCTCGACGAGGAGGGCCGGCTCGTTCTCGGCGACGAGGCGTTCACCCCGGACTCGTCGCGCTTCTGGCCGGCCGCCGAGTACGAGCCCGGCGGGCCCCAGCCGTCGTTCGACAAGCAGTTCGTCCGCGACTACGCGGAGTCGCTGGACTGGGACAAGACCCCGCCCGGGCCCGAGCTGCCGAACGAGGTCGTCGCGGGCACCCGGGCGCGCTACCTCGAGGTTTTCCAGCAGATCACCGGGATCCCATTCGACGAGTACGCGGCCGACCCCGGGACGGTGCTCCGATAAAGGCGACCGTCCTCGTCAGGCCCAAGCCCGGGATCCTCGATCCGGAGGGCAAGGCGGTCGAGACCTCCCTGCGGCACCTCGGCTTCACGGTCGAGGGCACGAGGGTCGGGCGGCTCGTCGACTTGGAGGTCGCGGCCTCGGACCCCGAGGAGGCACGCGCCGAGGTCGAGCGCATGTGCGCGGAGCTCCTCGCCAACCCCTTGATCGAGAGCTACGAGATCGAGCTCTCGGAGGGCCCGTGAGCGAGCCGCGCCCGCGCGTCGCGGTCCTCGTCTTCCCCGGGTCGAACGACGACCGGGACGCCGCACTCGCACTCAAGGGCCTCGGTGCCGAGCCCGTGCTCGTCTGGCACGCGGACCGGGAGCTGCCGCCAGTCGGCGCTGTCGTCCTCCCCGGCGGGTTCTCCTACGGCGACTACCTCCGGGCCGGCGCGATCGCCCGCTTCTCGCCGGCGATGCAGGCGGTCGCCGACTTCGCCGCCGACGGCGGGTTCGTGCTCGGCATTTGCAACGGCTTCCAGGTCCTCTGCGAGGCCGGCCTCCTGCCCGGCGCATTGCGCCCGAACGAGTCGCTCTCCTTCGTCTGCCGGGACGTGCGGCTCCGGGTCGAGCGCTCGGACACGCCGTTCCTCACGCACTGCGAGGTCGGGCAGCGACTGACGATCCCGGTCAAGCACGGGGAAGGATGCTTCTTCGCCGATCCGGCGCTCCTGTCCGAACTCGAGGAGGCGCGCCAGATCGTGCTCCGCTACGACGCGGACAACCCGAACGGGTCGATCGACGACATCGCCGGCGTCGTCAACGCAGACGGCAACGTGCTGGGGCTCATGCCCCACCCGGAGCATGCGGTCGACCCTCTGCTCGGCTCGGCCGACGGGGCGCTGATCCTGCGAGCGCTCGTCGAGCGCGCGCGGGAACGCCTGCTCGCCCCGGCCTAGCCCGTCGTGAAGCGGCCGCGCGACGAAGAGCGAAAAGTGTGGGCTAGCCGTTCTCCTTGGCTCCCTCCTTCCCGCCGAACCCGAGCATCTCGGCCAGTTGAGGGCAGCCCGCCAGTGAGCTGACCAGCCTCTCGACATCTCGCGCGCGAAGCGTGACGGGGCCGCGCCGTGCCGTTCCGCCGGTCGAGTAGGCGAAGCGGACGAAGCGCTCGCCCTTGACCCCTTCGAGCAACTGGACGACCGACGCAAACCGCTTGTCCCCCGCCCGCTGCGGAACGGTCAGCTCTTCGACCGGGGACGCCGGCCCCCACGGTGTTGCCGTCTTCGTTGCCATAGAAGGCAACATAGCGGAAAGGATGCGACCCGTCCGTCACGACTTCGTGACAGATCACGAGCTCTGCCAGCGCACCTCCGTGGACAGCAGCCCGAGAAACGTTTCGGGCTCCTCGACTGCCAGCTCCGGCGGCTTGACGCCCGGTGCCGAGAGCCTGCCCGCGGCGATCTCGAGCGCAGCTCGCGCCGCCGGCTCGGAGGTCGACCTCGCGCTACCACCCCGCGTGACGGTCGTCCCGACGACTCGGGACCCGTTCGCGGCCAACTCGACCTCGTGAACAGCGACTGACTCCGCCGATTGAACATAGGGCTCGGGCAGCTCGTCGCCCTCGAGCGCGAGCAGCTTCTCGAGCAGCCCAGGACTGAGGCAGAGCCGGAAGCTCGCCTCTCGCAGGCTGGGGTAGCTCGCCGGAAGGGTCGCGAGCTCGGAGTGGAGCGTGTAGATCCCGGTCGCGCGCCCGACGGGCTCCGGAAACTCGCGCTCCGCCTCGCCCGAGAGCGGCTCGACCTCGGTCAGCTCGCCGTCGGCGACGACGACCGGGCGCAGCTGGAGCTCGTCCCGCAGCGTCTGCACCGAGTAGGGCGCGGGGAACGGGTGGCCGGCGGCAGCCGGGTCGCGCGTGGCCGCCCAGATCTCCATCGAGACCGGCTCGGCGCCGAGCCGCCGCCCCGCGGCACTCGCCAGCAGGTTCGTCTTGCCCGGAGCCGAGCCGAGGCCGAGGATCGCGGTCAGCCCTGCGGCGCGGAACGCACCGTCGAGCTCGAGCTGGCGCTTCGTCATATGGAAGAGCCGGCCGAGGTCGACGTAGTGGCTGCGCGCGGCAAGAGCACCGCCCATGACATCGAGGTTGAGCCGGTAGTCGGCGCAATTGACGACAACGGCCGCGCCTTCGAGCGCGCGCGCAAGCGACTCCCGGTCGCGCGCATCGACGTGCTCCCGGCCTGCGAGCCGAAAGTCCCGCCGGGCGACCTCGGCCCCCCACTCTTCGAGGAAACCGGCCACGTTGCGCCCGATCGTTCCGGCTGCACCGATGACAGCGATCACGCACCGATTGAAGCACGTGCGAGAATCCGCCTCGATGGCCGTCGAGCAAGGCACCTCCTCCGAACGGGTGCTGGCGGCCCGCGAGCGCTACGTCGCGCGCGGGATCGCCACTCCGCCGATCGTCGTCGCCCGCGCCGAGGGAGCGCGCGTCGAGGACGTCGACGGCCGCAGCTACATCGACTTCGCCGGCGGGCTCGGCTGCCAGAACACGGGCCACGGCTTCCCGCCGGCCGTCGCCGCGATGCACGAGCAGATCGACACCTATCTCCACCAGTGCGTCATGGTCGGCGTCTACGAGCCGTATGTCGAGGTCTGCCGCCGGCTCGCCGAGCTGTCTGCCTGCGCTGGGCCGGTCCAGAAGAGCGTCCTCCTGAACACGGGCGCGGAGGCGGTCGAGAACGCCGTCAAGATCGCGCGGGCCGCGACGGGACGACCGGCCGTCGTCGTCTTCGACCGCGCGTTCCACGGACGGACGCTGCTCGCGATGACGATGACCAGCAAGGTCGTGCCGTACAAGCGGGGCTTCGGCCCGTTCGCGCCCGAGGTCTACCGCGCTCCCGCTCCGTACCCCTACCGCGGCGTCACGACCGACGACTCGATCGACGCGCTGCACGAGCTCTTCAAGGGCGACGTCGACCCGCAGTCCGTCGCCTGCGTCGTCCTCGAGCCCGTCCAGGGCGAGGGCGGCTTCGTCGTCATGCCGCCCGACTTCCCCGCGCGCTTGCAGGAGCTCTGCGCCGAGCACGGCATCCTCTACGTCGACGACGAGGTGCAGTCCGGAGTCGGCCGCACCGGGCCGGTCTGGGCGATCGAGCACTACGGCGTGCAGCCGGATCTGCTCGTCTCGGGCAAGTCGCTCGGCGGGGGCCTGCCGCTCGCCGCCGTCACCGGACGGGCCGAGGTGATGGACGCGCCAGAGGCCGGCGGGCTCGGCGGAACCTTCGGCGGGAATCCCGTCGCCTGCGCGGCCGGGCTCGCAGTCCTCGACGAGGTCGCGAGTGACGAGTTCCGTGCGCACTCCGAGGAGCTCGGACGGCGGCTGCGCGCGCGCCTGGACGAGATCGCGATGCGGATCGATCACGTCGGCGAGGTGCGCGGCCTCGGGCCGATGCTCGCCCTCGAGCTCGTCACCGACCGCGAGACGAAGGAGCCGGCCGCCGAGCTCACGAAGCGAACGACAGCGGCGGCGAGGGAGCGTGGCCTGATCCTCCTCTCGTGCGGGCTCTACGGGAATGTCGCCCGCATCCTCGTTCCGCTCGTCATCTCCGACGACGACCTCGACCGGGGCCTCGAGATCCTGGAGGAGTCGCTTGTCGCAGCCTCAGGCTGACGTTCAGCTCGAATCGGTCACGAAGGCGTACGGCCACGTCGTCGCGGTCGACGACCTCGCGCTCGAAGTCGCGCCCGGCGAGTTCTTCACGATGCTCGGCCCCTCGGGCTCCGGGAAGACGACGACGCTGCGGCTGATCGCGGGCTTCGAGCTCCCCGACGAGGGCCGTGTGCTGCTGAACGGCGTCGACGTCACACGTCAGCCGCCCTTTGCGCGCGACGTCAACACCGTCTTCCAGGATTACGCGCTCTTCCCGCACCTGACAGTCGGCGAGAACGTCGCCTACGGGCTGAAGGTGAAGCGCGTCAAGCGGGCCGAACGCAATCGCAGGGCGACGGAAGCGCTCGAGCTCGTCCGGCTGGGCGGGCTCGAAGGCCGCAAGCCGTCCCAGCTCTCGGGCGGGCAGCGCCAGCGTGTCGCCCTGGCCCGCGCGATCGTCAATCGCCCGCAAGTGCTCCTGCTCGACGAGCCGCTGGGCGCGCTCGACCTGAAGCTCCGCCAGGAGATGCAGATCGAGCTGAAGCGGATCCAGCAGGAGGTCGGGATCACGTTCGTCTACGTGACGCACGACCAGGAGGAGGCCCTGACGATGAGCGACCGGCTCGCCGTCTTCAACAACGGGCGCATCGAGCAGGTCGGCGCGCCGGCAGACGTCTACGAGCACCCCGAGACCGAGTTCGTGGCCGGCTTCGTCGGCGTCTCGAACATGCTCGAGCGCCCCCTCAACGGTCAACCGAGCCGCTTCACGGTCCGTCCTGAGAAGATCCGCATCCTCGACGAGAGCGATACGGCCGAAGCCGGAGCGCACTCGGAGACCGGCAGGATCCGCGACGTGGTCTACGCCGGGATGGTCACCAGGTACGCGGTCGAGCTCGACGAGGGCGGAGTGTTGATGGTCATTCGCCAGAACCTCGAAACCACGTCCAGCGAGGCACTCGAGGCCCGTGGCCGGCGGGTCCGCCTCGCCTGGCTTCCGGAACACACGTACGCAATCGAGACGGGGGAAGAGGAGGAGCAGCATGGGTAGATGGAAGCGGCGAGTGGGCCGTGCCGGACTGGCACTGACCGTGGTCGTTCTCGCTTTCGCGGCCGCGGGTTGCGGCAGCAGCAAGAAGAGCGGATCCGCGATGCAGAAGAGCATCGGAGCCGGCGAGGGGAAGCTCAGCCTGATCGCCTGGGCCGGCTACGTCGAGGACGGCTCGACGGACCCGAAGGTCGACTGGGTGACGCCGTTCGAGCAGCAGACAGGCTGCCAGACGAGCGTGAAGGTGGCCGGCTCCTCCGACGAGATGGTGACGCTGATGCGAACCGGTGGCTACGACGGCGTCTCCGCTTCAGGGGATGCATCCCTGAGGCTCGTCGGCGGCAAGGACGTCGCCCCCGTCAACGTCGATCTGGTCCCGAACTACAAGGACGTCGTGCCGGCGCTCAAAGACCAGCCGTACAACACAGTCGACGGCGTCCACTACGGCATCCCGCACGGGCGCGGCGCGAACCTGCTCATGTGGCGGACGGACAAGGTGAAGCCCGCCCCGGACAGCTGGAGCGTCGTCTTCGACCCGAGCTCGCCGTACAAGGGCCACATCACCGCCTACGACAGGCCGATCTACATCGCCGATGCAGCCGTCTATCTGAAGGCGACGCAGCCCGACCTGAAGATCACGAACCCATACGAGCTGGACGACAACCAGTTCAACGCGGCCGTCGACCTGCTCAAGAAGCAGCGGAGCGTCGCCGGCGAGTACTGGACCGACGCGGCGAAGGAGATCCAATCGTTCACGAGCGGCAGCACGCTGGTCGGGACGACGTGGCAGTACCAGGCGAACACGCTCGAGGCGGGGACGCCGCCCGTCGCGGTGAAGGCGATCCTCCCGAAGGAGGGCTCGACCGGCTGGTCGGACACGTGGATGATCTCGTCCAAGGCGAAGCATCCGAACTGCATGTACAAGTGGTTCGACTACGTGATCTCGCCGAAGGTGCAGGCACAGATCGCCGAGTGGTTCGGCGAGGCGCCGGCGAACGCGAAGGCGTGCGCGCTGACCACGGTGAAGAACCACTGCGCGATCTTCCATGCGACCGACGAGGCGTACTTCGACAGGGTCGCGGAGTGGGAGACGCCGATCGCCGATTGCGGAGACGACCGCGGGAGCAAGTGCAAGGACTACTCCCAGTGGACGCAGGCCTGGACCGAGATCAAGGGGTAGCCGGCGGCCACTAACGATTCACTGGCGGCGCCGCCCCGGCCCTCGCTGGGGCGGCGACTCGCCACCTTCCTCTACCGCCGGCCGAGGCTTCAGGTCAGCCTGCTCCTCGCCGGGCCGATGGGGTGGCTCGTCCTCGCCTACCTCGGGTCGCTGGCGGTGCTGTTCGTCGCGGCGTTCTGGCGACTCGACCCGTTCACCGCGCAGGTCGTGCACCAGCTCGGGTTCGGCAACTTCCGGACGCTCTGGGAAACCGATGTCTACCGCACGATCGCGACGCGCACGGTCGGGATCGCGGCTGCGGTCACGATCACGGACGCGGTCCTCGCGTTCCCGATCGCCTACTACATGGCGCGGATCGCCACGCCGCGGGTGCGCGGCCTGCTGCTCGTCGCGATCCTGATGCCGCTCTGGTCGAGCTACCTCGTCAAGGTCTACGCCTGGCGGACGATGCTCCAGGAGGGCGGGCTCGTGAACTGGGCTCTGAGCCCGCTGGGGCTGAAGGGGCCGGGCTTCGGAGTCCTCGCGACGTGGCTCGTCTTCAGCTACCTCTGGCTGCCGTTCATGATCCTGCCGGTCTACGCGGGGCTCGAGCGGATCCCGTCGTCGCTGATCGAGGCCTCGAGCGACCTCGGCGCGAGGGCTGGGCGCACGTTCCGCAACGTCATCCTCCCGCTCTCCTTCCCCGCGGTCGTGGCCGGCTCGATCTTCACGTTCTCGCTCACCCTCGGGGACTACATCACCCCGCAGCTCGTCTCGAACACGCAGTTCATCGGAAACGTCGTCTACGACAACGTCGGCGTCGCGAACAACCTCCCCTTCGCGGCGGCGTTCGCGCTCGTACCGGTGGTCGTCATGATCGGCTACCTGCTCGTCGCCCGGCGGCTGGGTGCCTTCGAATCGTTGTAAGTGCCCCGCCCAGCAACACATACCGGCTTCTGGCCCGCGATCACGCGGCGCCAGAGCCCGCCCTCGCCCTTGTCAAGGCTACTAGCCTTGACCGCGGACGAGTGCGGCCTCTGGCTTGGTGCTCGCGACCCAGAAGCTCGGCAGCGTCACTGGGCGGGGCACTGATGGTCGAGTCGCCCCTCACCCGGTTCGCGTTGCGCGCAGCGACGCTGCTGACGCTCGCCTTCATCTACCTGCCCCTGCTCGTGATTGCGCTCTATGCGTTCAACGACCGGACGACCCAGGCGTGGCCGATCCAGGGCCTGACGCTCAAGTGGTTCGGCAAGGCGCTCGAAAACCCGGGCGCCCGCGATGCGCTCCTGACGTCGCTCAAGGCGGGCCTCGGCGCGACCGCCCTCGCGCTCGTCCTCGGCTCGCTGGCGGCGTTCGCTGTGCAGCGGTACCGCTTCTTCGGGCGCGAGACGGTCTCGTTCCTCGTCATCCTGCCGATCGCGCTGCCGGGGATCGTGACGGGAATGGCGCTGAACGCGACATTCCGCTCGGTCTTCGAGCCGTTCGGCGTCGGCCTCGGCCTGTTCACGGTCATCGTCGGCCACGCAACGTTCTGCATCGTCGTCGTCTACAACAATGTTGTCGCGCGCCTCCGCCGGCTGTCGCCCTCGATCGAGGAGGCGTCGATGGATCTAGGCGCCGACACGTGGCAGACGTTCCGGTACGTGACGCTGCCGGCGATCCGAACCGCCCTTCTGGCGGGAGCGCTCCTGGCGTTCGCGCTCTCCTTCGACGAGATCATCGTCACAACCTTCACCGCGGGCGCGGAGCAGACGCTTCCGATCTGGATCTTCACGAACCTGTCGCGGCCGAACCAGCTGCCGATCGTGAACGTCGTCGCCGTCCTCGTCGTCTTGCTCTCGGCGATTCCGGTCTATGTTGCGCAGCGCCTCACGACCGAGGCGGCCGTCGCTGCACCGGGCGCGGCTGCCGCGGGCGCGCGTCAGTGAATGAATGAATGAGATAGTTTCAGCCAGAGATCAGGAGGTCCAGATGAGCGTGACGGTCGCGCAGTACCAGAATTACGTCGGCGGCAAGTGGGTCGACGCGGCCGAGGGCGGGACGGCCGAGATCCTGAACCCGTCGACAGCAGAGACCATCGCCGAGGTGCCTCAGGGCACCCAGGCGGACGTCGACCGTGCGGTCGAGGCGGCGAAGTCCGCCCTGCCCGAGTGGCTCGAGACGACTCCGGGCGAACGGGCGGAGATGCTGCTGAAGCTCGCCGACGCCCTCGACGCGAACACGGAGGAGCTGGCCCAGCTCGAGTCGCAGAATGTGGGCAAGCCGCTCCCGGCCGCCAGGGACGAGCTCCCCGTCGCTTCGGACAACGTCCGCTTCTTCGCGGGCGCCGCGCGCACGATGGAGGGCCGCGCGGCCGGCGAGTACATGCGCGGCTACACGTCGATGATCCGCCGCGAGCCCGTCGGGATCGTCGGCCAGATCGCGCCCTGGAACTACCCGCTGATGATGGCGGTCTGGAAGATCGCCCCCGCCCTCGCGGCCGGGAACGTCATCGTCCTCAAGCCGTCGGAGCAAACGCCGCTGACGACGCTGCGGATGGCGCAGCTCGCCGCCGACATCTTCCCGGCGGGCGTCCTGAACGTGATCACCGGTGACGGCGAGCCCGTCGGGGCAGGCATCGTGCGTCACCCCGACGTGCGGATGGTCTCGCTCACCGGCGACGTCGCAACGGGCAGAGAGGTCGCGCGCGCCGCGACCGACAACCTCAAGCGCGTTCATCTCGAGCTCGGCGGCAAGGCCCCGGTCGTCGTCTTCGACGACGCCGACCCGGCCGCGGTCGCCGAAGGGATCAAGATCGCCGGCTACTGGAACTCGGGTCAGGACTGCACCGCCGCCTCACGCGTCATGGCCGGGCCCAAGGTCTACGACCAGCTCCTCGAGGAGCTCGTGCCGGCCGTCGAGTCGCTTCAGGTTGGCGATCCCGCGACGAGCGAGGACCTCGACATGGGCCCGGTGATCTCGAAGGCCCAGCAGGAGCGCGTGTTCGGCTTCCTCGAACGGGCATCCACGGCGAAGGTGTTGACCGGAGGCGGTTCGAACGGTGAGCGCGGGTTCTTCGTCCAGCCGACGGTGGTCGTCGACGTCGGCCAGAAGGACGAGATCGTCCAGAAGGAGGTCTTCGGCCCCGTCGTCACCGTGCAGCGCTTCGCGGACGACAACGAGGCGCTCGCCTGGGCCAACGATGTCGACTACGGGCTCTCGGCCTCGGTCTGGACGCGTGACGTCGGCCGCGCCCTGAACGCCGCCCGCAAGCTTCAGTTCGGGACGGTCTGGATCAACGACCACATCCCGCTCGTCTCCGAGATGCCGCACGGCGGCTACAAACAGTCCGGGTACGGCAAGGACCTCTCGGTCTACTCGCTCGAGGACTACACGCAGATCAAGCACGTAATGGCGAAGATCGACTAGATGGTCGCGGTCGAGCCGCTGGACGCCGAGCGGAGCCCTGGACAGCAGGCGTCCGACGTTCGCCTCGAGGGCATCACGAAGCGCTTCGACGACGTCGCCGCCGTCGACGACATCTCGCTCGCGGTCGAGCCCGGCCAGTTCTTCGCGCTGCTCGGGCCGTCCGGCTGCGGGAAGACGACGACGCTGCGCATGATCGGAGGCTTCGAGGAGCCGACGGCGGGCTCGATCTACCTCGACGACCGAGACGTGGTGGGACTGCCTCCATACAAGCGCGACGTCAACACCGTCTTCCAGTCCTACGCCCTCTTTCCGCACCTCTCGATCTTCGAGAACGTCGCGTTCGGGATGCGCCGCCAGAGAGTTCGTGGGAAACAGCTCGCCGGCCGCGTGCAGGCGATTCTCGAGCTCGTCGACCTGCACGGCCTCGAGGCCCGGAAGCCCCGGCAGCTCTCCGGCGGCCAGCAACAGCGTGTCGCCCTCGCGCGCGCGCTCGTCAACAAGCCTCGCGTCCTCCTCCTCGACGAGCCGCTCGGGGCGCTCGACCTGAAGCTCCGCCGGCAGATGCAGCTGGAGCTGAAGCTGATCCAGAGCGAGCTCGGCGTCACGTTCATCCACGTCACGCACGACCAGGAGGAGGCGATGACGATGGCCGACACCATCGCCGTCATGAACGGCGGGCAAGTCGAGCAGCTCGGGCCGCCGCACGAGCTCTACGAACGGCCCCAGACCGCCTTCGTCGCCGGCTTCCTCGGCGTTTCGAACCTGCTGCCGGGCAAGCAGACCGGGCCCGGCGCGATCCAGCTCGACGGCGGCGCGAACGTCCACGTCCTCCCGGATTCGCTGCACGGCCGCACCGGACGGGTCGCGGTCGGCATCCGGCCCGAGAAGATCCGCATCGGAGCCGGCTCCGGCAACACGCTGACCGGAACCGTGTTCGAGCGCGCGTACGTCGGCGTCTCGACGCAGTACGTCGTCGACACTCCGGCGGGGCGCTTGACCGTCTATGTCCAGAACATCGAGCCCGGCGCGCAGATGGCTGCGCCCGGAGACCCCATCACCGTCAGCTTCGATCCCGAAGCGACGTTCGTCGTCGACCTGCCAGAGGAGGAGAAGTGACCGATCTGCTGACCCGAGAAGAGCTGTTCCGCCGCGCCGCCTTCGCCGCGGCACTGGTCTCCGTTCCCGGCTTCGCCGCTGCGTGCGGCGGAGGCAAGAGCAGTAGCGGCGGCAAGAACGAGCTCGCCAAGACCATGAACTTCTCCAACTGGACGTACTACATGGACAAGGACGCGAAGACCGGGAAGTGGCTGACGCTCGAGGCGTTCAAGAAGCGCTACGGGACCACGGTCGCGTACACGGAGGACGTCAACTCGAACTCTCAGTTCTTCGGGAAGGTCCAGGGACAGCTGTCGCGGGGGCAGTCGATCAACCGCGACCTGATCGTGTCCACCGACAACGAGCGATTCCTTGCCACGTATATCGACAAGGGCTGGGTCGAGAAGCTCGACAAGGACGCGCTTCCGAACATCAAGAATCTCGTCGACATCCAACGCCATCCCGGCTTCGACCCGAACCGCGAGTTCAGCCTCCCCTGGGCCTCGGGAATGACCGGGATCGCGTACAACAAGAGCCTGACGAAGCCCATCACCTCGGTGGAGCAGCTCCTGGAGGACAAGAGCCTAAAGGGCCGCGTGGGCGTGCTCGACGGCTTCGGCGACACACTCGGGCTGGTCATTCTCGCGAACGGAGACGACCCGGGCAAGATCACCGACGCTTCCTTCAAGGCCGCGATCGACCGCGTCAAGGCCGCGAACGACTCGGGACAGATCCGGTCGATCTACGGCAACGACTACTCAGGTCCACTGGCCAAGGGCGACCTCAAGGCCTGCCTCGCGTGGGGGGGTGACATCCCCCAGCTCCTCCCGGACAACCCCAATCTGAAGTGGGTGATTCCCGACGACGGCGGGATCATCTGGACGGACAACGCTCTGATCCCGAAGGGCGGCGACATCTTCACCGCGTCGACGTTCCTGAACTTCGTCTACGAGCCGGAGGTAGCCGCCAAGCTCTACGGCGCCATCCACTACATCAGCCCGGTGAAGGGATCACGCGAGGTACTCGCGAAGACGGACCCGAAGACGGCCGCGGACGAGCTGGTCTTTCCCTCGGAAGAGACGCTCGCCAAGCTGCACCTGATCGATCCGGACGCGCTCAAGAACCAGAGCTACGCCGAGCAGTGGCAGGCCGTGGTCGGCGCCTGAGAAGGACTGAGCACTGGGTTTCTTTCACCGTCACCGCGGGCTGACGCCGTACCTCCTGCTCGCTCCGGGCATCGCCTGGCTGGCCGTGTTCTTCCTCGTCCCGCTCGGGTTCCTCGCCTTCCAGTCGCTCCAATCCGGGACGTTCGACATCGGCTACGCCTTCGATTGGGCCTGGGGCAACTACTGGGACGCACTCCACCGCTACCACGCATGGCTCTTCCGGTCGCTTCTGTACGCGGGCCTCTCGACCGTGCTCGCGCTCGTGATCAGCTACCCGCTCGCGTACTGGATCGCGTTTCGCGGCGGACGCTGGAAGAACCTCCTGCTCGTGATGCTCATCGCCCCATTCTTCGTCACGTACCTGATCCGAACGCTCGCGTGGGAGACGATCCTCGCCGACCAAGGCCCGGTCGTCAGGATCCTCCGTGACGTCGGCATTCTCGGCGCGAACGGGAGGCTGCTCGCAACCTCCACGGCCGTCGTCGCCGGGATCACCTACAACTTCCTGCCCTTCATGGCGCTGCCGTTGTACGTGTCGCTCGAGCAGATCGCCGGGCGCATGATCGAAGCCGCGGAGGATCTCTACGCGAGCAAGCTCCATGCGTTCCTGCGCGTGACGCTGCCGCTCTCGCTGCCGGGCATCGTCGCCGGAACGCTGCTCACCTTCATTCCGGCGGCCGGCGACTTCATTAACGCACAGCTGCTCGGGTCGACGAACAACC
>DATHDS010000028.1:0-27757 GCA_035318925.1 Gaiellaceae bacterium | reverse complement strand
ACGGCGCCGTTTACGGGGCTGAACTACTCCCCCCTGGCCCCGGTCTCGACGGGCCACTGGGCCTACATCGTCGAGCACATCAAGTTCCTGAACACAAGCGACGGTTTCGACCAGGTCTGGTACTCGGTCGACTCGCTGCCCAACACAGCTCAGCCGCCGCTCGTGGACTGGCACGGCATCACCGCCTATACGACCGGCGCGAACCGAAGCAACATCTTCATGTATCGCGCTCCGAGCACCAACGCACAGCACCAGACCGTCTACTACTGCGGCTTCCACCGCGCAGCCGACGCGGTGACGGCGAAGACACTGCCGAACTGCTCCTGAACGTGCCGAGGCGTTCGCACGAGCGAGAAGAACGCTGACCGCCCGCGAACGACAAGGCCGCGACAATGTACGAGGCCATCCTCGGCAGAGGATCGCGGTCCATCATTTGCGACAACTGCTGCGTCGGTCACTCGTGAAAGCGCGGGGAGGCGATTCGCACGCGAGTTCGAGGCTCTAGAGTCGCGAACGCGTAGGTTTGTGCCATGTATGAACGGTTGCAGGACGAGGTGTGACCGCCGAGAAGCGGCGGGCGGGACCGCTGGCCTGTGTGATCGGCCCGATCGAGGTAGTGCGAGCACTGGGCCTCGCCGGCATTCGATCTGCCGTCGTGGCTCGTCCCGGATCTCCCACGCGGGACTCGCGCTACACCACCCGCGTCGTGCCATGGGTCGATCCGTGGAAGCAGCCGGAGGAGTTCGTCGCGCGGTTGATCGGCTTCGGGAGCGGGCAGCCCGAGAAGCCGGTGCTCTACTACTCGGCCGACTGGGATCTCCTGGTGGTTTCGCGATTCCGGGAGCAGCTCAGGGACGCCTTTCGCTTCGTTGTCGCCGATTCGGGGCTGGTCGAGGATCTGGTGGACAAGGCCAGGTTCCAGGCTCTTGCTGAGCGACTTGACCTGCCGGTGCCGCGCGGTCAATCGCTTTCCCCGGCCAGCGGCGCAACACCGGAGGATGTGCATCTGCGGTTTCCACTCGTCCTCAAGCCGCTGACTCGCCAGCATGAGACGTGGCGGCCGATATCGATCGGGAAGGCGCTAGCGATCCGGTCGCGGGAGGCATTGGGCGAGCTCTGGCCCCGGCTGGTCGAGCTGCAGTTGGACGTCCTCGTGCAGGAGATCGTCGAGGGACCCGAGAGCCTGATCGAGAGCTATCACGCGTATGTCGACGAGAGCGGGCAGATCGCAGGCGAGTTCACGGGAAAGAAGATCAGGACGTATCCGTCCGAGTTCGGCTACAGCACCGCCCTCGTGATCACCGACGACCCGGAGGTTGCTGCTCTTGGCCGCACGCTCTTGGCGCGGCTGAATCTCGAGGGCGTGTCAAAGTTCGATTTCAAGCGCGGATCGGACGGCAGCCTGCACCTGCTCGAAATCAATCCCCGCTTCAACCTCTGGCATCACCCGGCCGCGCGGGCGGGGGTGAACCTTCCCGCGCTCGTCTACGACGATCTCGTAGGACGGCCGAGGCATTCCGCCGGCCGTGCTCGCGCGGGTGTCCGATGGTGCAGTCTCCGACACGACGTGCAGGCCGCGAAGGCCGACGGCATTGGCTTCGTGCGATGGCTTCGCTGGATGTGGGGCGTGGAGGTGAAGTCGCCCTTCGCGTGGAGCGACCCGCTGCCCTTCGTGCTCGGGGTCCTCGGCGCAAGGGTCCGCTCCCTCGGCGCGCGCAAGGTGAACTAGGCGGTCGTGTGGGACGAGCCGAGGCGCTGCCCAGGAGAGAAGCTGTCGGGATGCGGTACGGCGTCCTCGCGGATATCCACGGCAATCTGCATGCGCTTGAAGCGACGCTTCGCGCGCTTCGGCGCGAGCGTGTGGACGGCTATCTCGTCGCGGGGGATCTCGTCGGCTACGGGCCGTTCCCGAACGAGTGTGTCGACCTGATTCGCGAGCTGGGGGCGGTTTGTGTCGCAGGCAACCACGACCTGATCGCAGTCGGCCGGCTTTCGGATCGACGCTGCATCCGCATCGCGCGGGAGAGCCTGGCGTGGACCCGCCTCGCTCTACGGGAGGACACGCAGGCTTACCTCGAGACGCTCCCGCTCCGCGCCGAGGCGGAGGGCGGGGTCGTGATCGCCCATGGCTCCCTGGACGATCCCGAGCAATACGTTACACGCCCCGAGCAGAGGGACGAACAGTTGGGGCGCCTCAAAGCGGAGCACCCCGACGCGCGCGTCCTGCTCCTCGGGCACACCCACCGGGCACGGGCATGGAATGAGCGGCGAGGGGCGTTGTCCGCTCGCGGCCGGGCTCCCATTGCCCTGGGCACGCAGGCGTGGCTGCTCAATCCGGGCGCAGTCGGGCAGTCGCGGGAGTTGCGGGCGCTCGCGCGGTTCCTCGTGCTCGACCTCGCACGCGGGCAGGCGACCTTCCATGCGATCCGCTACGACCACGGCGGATGCCGACGAGCCCTCCGCCGCCGTGGGCTGCCCCCGCACGCCTACCACTTGCGCCCGTCGCCGGTGCGAGCACTCTCGCGCAGAGTCCGTCGAGTCCTCAGGGGCCGGGCCTCGAGCGGGCCCTGAGAGATGCATAGGCCGCGGGCAAGCTCGTCAATTGGCCGGCCGCGTCCCGGCCGGCTTCTCCGCGGAGCCTCGGTATCGGTGGCGTTTGCTGCGTGCGCAATAGGGTTGTTTGCGGTCGAGACGAACGCTCGAGCGAATCGTTTTATGAGTAAACGCAGTTCGGCCACACGGACGGCCAGGGGTTCGGTCCCCTTGCTTCGGCCCGGTCTGCTCGTCTTGAAGAGGGGTGCGGCGGTCGAGAGAGTCGCCGCGGAACAGAGGCACCTCGTGTGGGAAACCGGGCCCCTCGAGGGAAACGGCCCGACGGTGGTCCTCGACCGCGTCGCGGGCAGCGGTCGCAAGCGGATTCTTGCGCAGCACGTCAACCCGAGTTATGGGCTCGCCGTCACAGCAGGCTGGACCGTCTACGCGAATGGCGGTGCCCGTACGAGCCTGATCGCGATCAGCCGCGACGGCTCGAAGAGAATCGTTCTCTCGCACTCGCTGGCTGCGCCGTTCGCTGCCCGCGGGCCGCTGATTGCCTGGGCAGAGCAAGAGGGCGGTCAACAACGAGTCGTCGTCCGGGACATGAGAGCGGGCCGTGTACGCCTGGCCACGAAGATGCCGCGCTGCGTCGGCGGACGCTGCTACCAGCTCGAACAGATCACACTCGCGAAGCAGGGCGTCGTCTTCACTCGCGACTCCACCAACCCCGATCAGTCGGTGGTCATTCGCGAGCGCTTTTCGGATGGCGCCGTCAGCAAAGTCACGGTCCAGCACGACCCTCAGGCCGACCTGGTTCCGTCGTCGGCGGGCGCGTTGTATTACGCATTGGGTCGAGGCTGGTACCGCTGGGACTTTGGACAACCTCGACCGAGGGGTACACGTTTCCGAGCGAATCCGCCGGCGGCGCTTCTGGCTTACGAACACGGCCGCTGGTTCGTGTCGACGCGCCGCGTATGCGATTACGGCGTAGTCGGCGTGAATGGCGGCGGCTATCGCCAGCTACTCGTCTCGCCAGAGCGTCTCCGTCGCCTCGTACCAAGGGGCTCTCGATACTGCGTCTTGCTGCAGGCGTTCGCGTGGACCGGGCGGCAGGCCCTTAGTGCCTGGGCGCTTCTCCCGCGGAGCTCGTTCGAGGAACACTCCGACAAGGGTCTGGTCGGAGTCGGCTTCGCCAGTGACGTGCTTCGCTAGGGCAAGGCCGCGACTCGGTGCAACGCTCCGTTGGCCCATCCGGAGCGGGCAAGCAGGCTTGATTGAGCTATCCCGACTGCCGCACGCTGCGCTCGGACATCCGCTTGCGTGGCCGAGCTAGCCGCGGCCACCGTTCTCGCGCCGATGTCAGCGGTTCAAGTAGGAGCCGCCGACCCGCTGCCGATGTCTTGACGGTTACCCGGATGGGGCCGTCTTTTTGCCAAATCCCAACTCGCGGGACGGCGTAGACGTCCACCGGCGCCTGCCGGCCGGGTAGTGCGAAGGCTGCCTCATACCCGCTCGCGCGGGCCGCGGCACGAACGCGCTCATCCTCCTCTCCGTAGGGATATGCGAGAAAGCGGCAGGGCACAGCGAGCTCGTCCTCGAGTCGCTGGCGCGATTCCCGAAGTTCAGAGCGAAGTTCGTGATCGTCGAGTTCGGTTAGGTGCGGATGGGTGAGCGTATGGGAGCCAACCTCGACTCCGCGCTCGACGAGTCCGCGAAGCTCACGCCACGGCATTGTGGCCAGTTCCTCGGGATGCTCCCGAACCTGCATCGCAAGCTCGGGGACAGCCAGGGCTTTCCCCTCGTCCGCGAAGCCTGGGCAGACGAACACCGTCGCCGGCACACCGAGCCGCTCGAGGACCGGTAGAGCGCTCGCAACACTGCGGAACGCATCGTCAAACGTCACGTGGAGGAGCTTTCCGTTGGCGTTTGTCACATCCGCGGCTGTTGCAGGTCGATAGCCGCGGTCGAGAAGGACACGCACTTGGCGTTCGAAAGCCGCCGGCGCGACCGCAAGCGCGTCACGCCAGGTCTCCGAGATCGCGTGGTAGCACAAGACCAGCGGTCGCACTTTCACTGCCGCGAATGCTCGTGAGCTCGGCGGTAATGCACGCTCAACGCAGGCGCTTTTCGAGATCCAAGCGTCGCGTCCGGCAGGAGTTCCTCGCCGGCCCGCGACCTTCCCGAGCCGAAAATCCGAAGGGCTGCTCCATGCGCGTAGACTAGACAGAGGGCGCGGAAAAGCAACGCGTAGAGAGTGGCGCGCGTCCAACGGGCACTTTTGCTGACGGCCTTAAGCGCAACAAGAACGCCCCTCCGGGCGATCTCGCTCATGTACCACGATGTCGTCGAGCAAGAGAGCGTCGACGCCAGTGGATTTCCCGGAGGCGGTCCAGCGAGATACAAGCTCGACTGGACCTTGTTCGATCGTCACCTCGGAGCAATCGCCGCGGTCGGAGGAAAGCCGGCCAGCGTTGTGGACTTCCGGGATCTGGGACGACGGGTTACTCCGTGGCCGCTGTTTCTGACGTTCGACGACGGTGGCGCGAGTGCGGCACGGATCGGGGATGCGCTCACACGAATGGGATGGGTGGGGCACTTCTTCATTCCGGTGGATTACATCGGTAAGCCTGGCTTTCTCGACGAAGCTGGTACCTCCAGGCTCGCGCAAATGGGACATGTGATCGGGACGCATTCGTGCTCACATCCAATCCCGCTCTCCAGCCTTTCCGAAGAGCAACTCCTGGAGGAATGGGGCCGGAGCGTGAACGTTCTGAGCGAGATCATCGGCAGCACCGTCGTCAGTGGATCAGTTCCCGGCGGCTACTGTTCGCGGCGCGTCGCCCGTACGGCAGCGCTGTCCGGGGTGAAAGCGCTCTTCACTTCGGAGCCCGTGCGCGCCGTGCAACAAGTTGAGGGCTGCCTTCTGCTAGGACGCTACGCAATCCTGGCCGGGACACCGCCGGAGCTCGCCGTGCGACTGGTCCGGGGGGAGCTTGCTCCCCGCTTTCGTCAGCTGGCTTCGTGGAGAGCGAAAGGCGTCGCAAAGGCCGTGCTCGGCGACTCCTATCGAAGCCTACGAACCTTCCTGCTCGATCGGTCGTGACCGGAAACCGGGCGGACTGCCCTTCAGCGCTCGAAGGCGCCAAGATCCGGCGCAGACCCTGACGGACGTCTACGCCCGTCGAAGTCGAACCGCATCGAGAATGCGCGAATTGCCCGATTGACTGCAGGGCTCCCGGCGCGAAGGCGATAATCGCCGGGGGCGACGAACCTCGGGTTGGCGCGTATCGACTCCTGCTCGTCCATTCCTCCACCCGGAAACCAGAAGGCTCCGGCCCCGTTGGCGAAGACGAGGTTCCGGAGAGCGCGGTTTCCGCTCCCGATGCTCTGCTCCCAGTAGCTTCGGATCCCCCAGGCAGCGTTGCCGACAACGATGTTGTTTACGACGAGAGTGTCGTTCGACGACCAGTTCTCCTCGCCGCCCACGGTGATGCCAGAAGTGCCGTTGCCCACCACCGTGTTCTGCGTCACCGTTACATCGTTCGCCTCCGGTTCGATCTTCAGGCCGAGCGCGCGGTTCCCGACGACGAGGTTGTTGGAGATGAGCCCCTGGTTCACATGTCCGAAGTAGACGCCGTGATCGAACCTGTCGTGCGTCCCGTTGTCGCGAATGTAATTGCCGATGATGCTGACGTCGCCTGAAAGGTCTCCCTCGTCGCCCACATAAATGCCGGACATGAACGCATTCATGATCGTGTTCCGGAGAATCTCGATGTGGTGAGCGCCGGCGAGGTAGATCAACACGCCTTGCATGTTTGCCGAAGTCCCTCCTTTGAAGCGGAAACCAGTCACGCAGAAGAAGGCGCCTTCGATCTTCAGGCGGCCGGTGATCACAGGGTGCTCGCCGGCATAGGCACGGAGCGAGATGGGGGCGTTGGCGGTGCCGCCGCGCGCTTCGATCGCCCACTCTGGGTAGACACCAGCGCGCACGTACACGGCTTCTCCGGGGACGCTGGTGCGCAGAGCCCTACCGATCGTCCTCCACGGACGTTTGAGGGTCCCTCCGTTTCGGTCCGAGCCCCTGGCGGAGACGTAGCGGCGCGTGGAGGGGGTGCGATTGCACGGTCGAGATGTCGCCTGAAGCCGGTGCGTGAAACTGCCGAGCGCAGTCGAGGTCGACGCACCGTCATCAGGTCTAGCGATGCTTGCCGCGGTTGCTGCAGCACCGATCACCACGAGGATGATCCCGATCGACCGTGCGCGCGTCGAGAAAAGGCTTCGCAACCGCGATTTCATAGCTGATCTCCGGCTTGTTGGTCTCGCTGCCGACGAGTCTCGTCCGCGATGAGCTTCGGAAGAGCGAGAGCGATTCCGATCACGATCCAGGGTGGTCTGAAAGTCTCAGAGGAGAGGAAAATCGATGCGACCGCCCAGCCGACGAAACTTATCAGCAGCGCGTAGGAGAGACGGGCTGTGGAGAGCGCGCCGGCCCGACTCGCTGTTATCGCGGCGCGGCGGATCGTCGTTATGGTCGAGGCCAACAGCCCGAGGAAAAGCACCAATCCGGGAATGCCGAGGTCGGCCAGTGTGCCGATGTACGCACTGTGAGCCTCGAGGCCGTTCGGGCGCAGGCGGAAGTTGCTCAAGTCTACGCCCGGCGTTCGTAGCATCAGGTCGTTCGCGCTCGCTTCGAAGCCCCCGTAGCCGAGGCCGTCGAACGGTCGCTCGTTGATCGAGGTGTACGCCGCCCGCCACGCGTTCAACCGGCCTGAGCCTGTCCTGCCCTGCGCGGTGAAGACTTCCTCGACTCGTTTGGATAGTGCTTGCGACGTCAACTTGTACGCCCCGAAGACGGCGACGGCGAGGATGAGAAGGACGACCACCTTCTGCCTGGGTGACCGGAAGAACGTCCGCGAGGGTAAGGCGATGACACCAAGAACAGCGATGCCAAGCGCGATGAGGCCACCCCGAGAGAGAGAGGAGAAGACCGCCGCGATGATCACCAGGACGACACCGTAGAGAGCGCCCCGGAGCCAACGCGCGCGCACGTCGGCCGCAAGAGCAAGCACGAGCGGTAGCGCCACGATCTCGACCAGCGCGAAGAAGTTCGCGTCGCCCGTATCAGTGCCCGCTCGCCCCTGGGAAGCGACAGTACCGTAGATCCCGACCGCGAATGCGACGAAAGCGATCGTGTACAGCACGCGGTTCATGTCGTCTCGGTTGTCGAGCAGTGTTGCGAACGCGAGCATGTACACGAGTGCGATCGCGAGTGACGCTAGCTGGGTCAATGTGCTGCCCAGGTGAGCTGTCCAGAGGCCACTGGCAACGGCCCACAGGGCGTACGCGGCCGCCCAGCCAAGCGGAGCGGCCGGCAGGAGAGTCGCCTTTCGGCGGAGCAGCGCAATGACGACGAGGAGCAGAGCGATGGGTGCGCAGATCCGGGCGATCGTGACTCCTCCGACCGTGATCACCTGCACGAACACGCTGCCGATGAGCACGATCAGAATGATCGCCGGTCGCGGTATGACCCAGATCAGCAGGGCGATGGCAGCCGCCAGGGCGATCGCACCCGTAGGGGAAACCGATGCCGCCGCTCCGACCGCGATGCCTGAGCCAGCCGCAATCGCGACCCACAACGTAAGCGGCCCCGACGCGCCCTCGCCGATCGGGAGCCGGCGCGAAACAGACTGAACGGTCATTTGACGAGCTGACTGCGTGAGTGCCGAATGTGTCGGCCGAGACGCGCATCGTACTCACGAAGGTGCACGCAGGTCACTGCAGGCACGTCTGAGATGTGGCCGCTGAGTCTCGAGTCGATTGGACTATGGTTTGAAAAGTGGAGGAACGTGAGCCGACTGCGGGACATGGCCACACCTCCGAGCTTGCAGCAATCATCCGCGGGATGTCTGTGGCGCTCCTCGGGAGCGTGCTCGGGGGCGGTCTCGGCTTCGTCTACGCCGTCGCGATGGCACGGCTCGTTAGCCAGCACGAGTTCGGTCTGCTCATCCTCGCGGTGAACCTCCTCACCGCCGGCGCAGCCGTGACCGTCGCAGGCGCGGACTACGCGGCCATCCGCCACGTCGCTGCCGCGAGAACGCCTGGGGCGAAGCGAGGGGCGATGATCACGCCGATCCGGCTGGTGATGACCCTCAACATTTGCGTTGCGGCGACGGTGGCCGTCTTCGCCGGGCCGATTTCAAGGGACCTCCTGGCCCAGCCGGATTTCACGCCAATCCTGCTCGCCGCCACCCTCGTGCTCCCCCTGACGGTCCTGGCCCAGATGTTCTCGGCCTGCCTCAGCGGCCTTGAGCACGCCCGAGGTGAGTTGGTGCGAAAGGTCGTCGAGCAAGGTGGGCGGATTGCGCTCGGGGTGTTGACGCTCTCACTTGGATTCGGGCTCGTTGCTGCGACGCTGGGCATGGCGGGAGCGGCCGCGGCGGCAGCCGTCGCGGTCGGATACGTTCTCTGGCGCGCGCTTCCGCGCGGCGGCACCACAGACACGACCGGCACGAGCGCGCGAGTCGTCTTCGCCTTTGCTTGGCCACAGGCCGTCGCCAACGTGGCGACCCAGTTGTGGGTGGTCGCCGCTGTGGTGATCCTCTCGCGTTCGACCGACGCGCGGACGGTGGGCCTCTTCGGTGCCGCGTTCGCGATCTCCCAGCTTCCGCTTCTCGTTTACAACGCTTTCACGTACCGCTTCTCTCCCGCCATCGCGCGGCTCTGGGACCGGGGCGAGAACCAGGCCCTCGACGAGTTGCTGAAGAGCATCACCCGCTGGGTTGCGATCTTCGCCGTTCCGCTGTACGCGATCGCGATTGCGCTGCCCGGGCCTCTGCTACAGATTTTTGGCCCCGAGTACCGACCGGCAGCTTCCGCCCTCGCGATCATGACCGTCGCGACGCTGCTCAACGCGCTTGCTGGGCCGGTCGAGCGCGCGCTGATCATGACCGGGCGAGTAAAACTCGAGATGGGGACGAACGTGGTCGCAACCGTGCTCGTCATCGGCATCGCTGTAGTTCTGACGCCGCGCTACGGTCTCGTTGGGGCCGCGGTCAGCGTCTTGATCTACACCCTCGTCCGCAACGTCGCGAAGACGTACTTTCTCTTCCGAACGATTCATATGACCGCCCTGAGCCGCTCGCTCCTCCGGCCCCTCGTCGCGGCGACCGTGGCTTCCGGAGTCGTCGCAGCGATCGCACAACTTACGTCGCTCGGACACTCGCTGCTTGGGACCGCCGCCCTCGGAATCCTGCTCATCGCGCTCTACGCACTCATTCTGCTGCGTTTCATCGGAGTATCGAACACCGACCGTCAGACGCTCCTGCTTGCCTTCCGCCCGTCTGCGGCCGCGGCGAAGCTCCCCGATCCTACTGCCGGCTAGAGGCGCCTAGCCCGGCGAGCGAGTCTCACGCTTTAGCGCGCCTATTGAACCGCCCCAGCGCCGCCTGCCGCAGCCTCACTCCCTTTTTGGCCATCTGTCGGGCTCCGGAGAGCGCGCGGAAGCGCGAGGTCATGAAAGACGGCACTGGAACTTCGAGGCCCCCGTACTTCCGCTTGTACTCAGCGCCGCCTCCGAGGTCGAATGACTCGATGCTGCGCGCCTTCCAGTACCGCATCGCGTACCACATCACCGCCTCGTTGGGCCGGAGGATCTGGTGCTCGTGCCAGCTCGCGCCGCCCCAGAAGTCCACCGTTCGGTTCATCGCCGGGAAGATGCCCGTCGCAATGCATTTTCCCTCGGGGTCGCGCGCGCGCAGAAGCAAGAGCCGCCCGGTGGGATGGAGGTGGCGGATGAGCTCCGTGACGCGAGCCGCTCCGTACGGCGGCACGAGCGACTGCTTCGCGAAGACGTCGCGCAGCTGTGCGTAGTACTCATCCGCGAACTCCAGGTCGTCGGCCTCTTCGATCGTGACGCCGACTTTCTCGGCCTTGCGGATGCAGCGACGGCACGCGCTGCTCATGCGACTGAAGATCTCATCCTCCGGCGGACGCAGGTCCACTTCGAAGATCGTCTTCGCGCTGTGGGTGAAGCCCAAGCCTTCGACCTCGTCGATCGTAAGCTGGCGGTCGCGTAGCTCGAGATGCATGCATCGAAGCGAACCGAAAGCGAAGGGCACAAGCGCTTCAGCCGCCGCTCGCCTCGATACGCCGTCCCGCAGATTGAAGCCCATGTATGCAGTCGTCCATCCGCGGAAGGGGCTGCCCAGGATTCGGATCCCGTAGCGCCTTACGACCAGTCCCGTGAAGAAGCCAACGGTCTCGCCGGACCGTTTGACGGCTGCGAGAACCGGATCCGCGTTCTGGGTCTTTCCCACGAACTCGAGCCACTCGCGTGTCTGGTACACGTTTCGGTCAGGGAAGCTGTCGAGCTCCTGCCAATCGATGCGTTTGAGGTCGAGCCGCTCGAGCTTCAACATCGGAGCGTCGCGTTGATGACGGCGGCTTTCAGGCGACTTCCATGAGCCGACACCGTCAGCGAGTTCTTCTCGGGCATCGCGGCGTCGAGGCTCGAGACACGTTGTTGCAAGATTAGGGACATAAGGATAGTATTCGTCCCTGCGGCGAGTCCCATCGCGCGCAGGGATGGGAGAGGGAGCAGAGGGTTGATCGATCGTAGCGGCAACGGTGACGATAACGGGCGCCCCCGTTCGCTTGCGGCTGGCGGCGTAGACGCGATCCGGTTTCTTCGCCGGGCCGGCTGGCGCACGCTGATCTTGCCGGCGTGCGTGGCCGCGGTCGTTGTCGGACTCGGACTGGTTGCCGGCACGGCCGGTGCCACGGGACTCGTCTTCAGCGACGGGTTCGAAAGCGGCAACTTGTCGCAGTGGTCGGGGTCGAGCAGCGTCACCGTGCAGCAACAGGTGACATACGCGGGATCGTGGGCGGCGCGGGCGACGAGCAACGGCACGACCCCGGCGTACGCGTACAAGTCGCTCGGCACTCCGCTCTCGGAGCTCTATTACGACGGTCGCTTCAACGTCATCAGCCAGGGCAGCACGACCAACGCCTCGCTCGTGCGCTTCCGTACCTCTGCTGTGGGCTCGATCCTGTCGATGCTGCGCCGCTCCGACAACAAGCTCGCCTACTTCAACGAGGTCACCGGAGTGACTACGGTCGGCCCCACGGTCAGCGCCGGCGCCTGGCACGAGCTCGAGGTGCACGTGCTGATCAACGGGGCCTCGAGCCTGGTCGAGGTCTGGCTCGACGGGACGAGGATCAGCGCCTTGAGCAAGACCGACTCGCTCGGCACCACTCCGGTCGGGCGCATTTACATCGGCGACCCCGCGACCGGGCGGACTTTTGACTACGCCTTCGACAACGAGATCGTTTCGACCTCGTCTGATATCAACCCGCCGACCGCGCCGACGAATCTGAGCGCGCACGCAGTGGGCTCCCTCGCCGTCGATCTCTCCTGGACGGCGTCGACGGACGACACCGGCGTCACGGGGTACACCGTCTACAGGAACGGCTCGGCGATCGCCACGGTCAGCGGCGGAACGACGACGTACCACGACGCAACCGTTGTCTCTGGAACGACGTACACGTACACCGTCGACGCGTTCGATGGAGCCGGGAATCATTCTGCTCCCTCGAGCCCCGTCACCATCACGCCGGTCACGGACGTTCAGCCCCCGAGCGTGCCAACCTCGCTGACGGCAACGGCCGTCAATCCCAACCGCGTCGATCTGACGTGGAACGCGTCGACGGACAACGTCGCCGTGACCGGTTACACGATCTATCGAGATGGCAACCAACTGGACGTCGTCGGCGGCTCGACGACCAACTACTCGGACACGACCGCTTCGCCGGCGACGGAGTATTCGTACACGGTCGATGCGTTCGACGCCGGCGCGAACCACTCGGCGCAGTCGTCGCCGGCAGTTGTAACGACGCCTAGCAGCCCGGCCAATACCTCGCCGCCGACCATCTCTGGGACCGCTGAGCTAGGACAGACGTTGAGTGCTGACCCAGGCCAGTGGTCGGGAACGAGCCCGATCGCGTTCGCGTACCAATGGCGGAGCTGCGACCAGGGGGGCGCCAACTGCTCTGACATCTCCGGAGCCACGGCTCAGACGTACACGCTCACAGAGCCCGACCTCGACACCACGCTCCGGGTCGCGGTGACGGGCTCAAACGCCTTCGGCTTCAGCACTGCAACCTCGGACGCGACGGCCGTCGTCGTCGATTCTGGACCGATCCCCCCCTCGAACACCTCGCCGCCGACGATCTCTGGGACCGCGGAGGTAGGACAGACGCTGAGCGCCGACCAGGGCACCTGGTCCGGGACGGAGCCGATCACGTACACGTTCCAATGGCGCAGCTGCGACCAGGGAGGCGCCAACTGCTCTGACATCTCCGGAGCCACGGATCAGACGTACACGCTCACAGAGCCCGACCTCGACACGACACTCCGGGTCGCGGTGACGGGCTCTAACGACGCCGGCTCCAGCACTGCAACCTCGGACGCGACGGCCGTCGTCGTCGATTCTGGACCGATCCCCCCCTCGAACACCTCGCTGCCGACGATCTCTGGGACCGCCCAGGTCGGACAGACGCTGAGCGGCGACCAGGGCACCTGGTCCGGGACGGAGCCGATCACGTACACGCACCAATGGCGGAGATGCGACCAGGCGGGTGGCAGCTGCCAGGACATCGGCGGGGCGACCTCGCAGACTTATGTGGTTGCTCCCGCTGACATCGGCACGACTATTCGGTTCACTGTCACGGCCTCCAATGACGGCGGCTCGAGCACGGCGACCTCGTCTCAGACGTCGATCATCGCCGACTCGGCGCCCCCTTCTGTGCCGACGAACCTGGTGGCCACCGCGATTGGCTCAAATCGCATCGACCTCAGCTGGACCGCCTCCACGGACAACGTCGGCGTCGCCGGCTACACGATCTACCGCGGGGGCTCGCCAATCGGAACGGTCTCGGGCACCACCACCACCTACTCCGACACCACCGTCAGCCCCTCGACCACGTACACGTACACCGTCGACGCGTTCGACGCCGCCCAGAATCACTCGGCACAGTCGGCGCCTGCATCCGCGACCACACCTGCGGCGGGAGATACGACTCCGCCGACTACACCTACCGGACTCACCGCGAGCGTGATCACCCCAACCCGCGTTGACCTCTCCTGGACGGCTTCGACGGACAATGTCGGGGTCACCGGCTACACCGTCTACCGGAATGGAAACGTGCTCGCAAACACAGGAGCGGGCAGTACGACTTACTCCGATCTTAGCGCGACGGCGAACTCGACATACACATACAAGGTCGATGCCTTCGACGCAGCCGGAAACCATTCGCTGCTGTCGAGCGGCGTGACGGCCAGGATGCCTGGAACCATCTTCAGTGACGGGTTCGAAAGCGGCAACTTGTCGCAGTGGACCGGCTCGAGCGGCGTCACCGTTCAGCAACAGGTGACATACGCGGGATCGTGGGCGGGACGGGCGACGAGCAGCGGGAACGGCAACGCGACTGCGTATGCGTACAAGAACTTCAACACGACGGTTTCGGAGCTCTACTACGACGCCCGCTTCAACGTCATCAGCCAGGGCAGCACGACCAGCGCCTCGGTCGTGCGCTTCCGTACTTCCGCCGTGGGCGCGATCCTGTCGATGCTGCGCCGCTCGGACAACAAGCTCGCCTACTACAACGAGGTCACCGGAGTGACCACCGTCGGCCCCACGGTCAGCGCCGGCGCCTGGCACGAGCTCGAGGTGCACGTGCGGATCAACGGCGCCTCCAGCCTGATCGAGGTCTGGCTCGACGGAACGATGATCAGCGCCATGAGCAAGACCGACTCGCTCGGCACCACCCCGGTCGGGCGCGTTTACATCGGCGACCCCGCGGCCGGGCGCACTTTCGACTACGCCTTCGACAACGTGATCGTTTCGACCGCCGCGGACGTTTCCCCTCCGACGACCCCAACCGGTGTTGCGGCCGTCCCGATCGGGTCGAGTCGATTGAACGTCACCTGGAATGCAGCACAGGACAACAACCAGGTCACCGGTTACACGCTCTACCGGAACGGAAACGCCATCGCGACCCTCGGACCCAACACGATCGGATACGCCGACACGGGCCTCGCGTCGTCGACCACGTACAGCTACAAGGTCGATGCTTTCGACGGCGCCGGCAACCGGTCCGGGCAGTCAACCTCGGCCTCCGGGACGACCGGCGCACCCGCCTCAGGCGACCCGGTGATCGCCACTGCGGGCGATATCGCCTGTGATCCGGGCGACACCAGATACAACGGCGGTGTCGGGACCTCGACCGCCTGCCGACAGCTGGCGACCTCGAACATCCTCTTCAGCTCCGACCTGGCGGCGGTCCTTCCACTCGGCGACAACCAGTACGAGGACGCCACCCAGTGGAAATTCCTGCAGTCCTATGATGCCTCCTGGGGTCGAGTATTCAACCTCACTCATCCCGTGCCGGGCAACCACGAATATCTGACGCAGGGAGCGGCCGGGTACTACACGTATTTCAGTACGCTCGCCGGCGATCCGACCAAGGGCTACTACAGCTTCGACGTCGGCACGTGGCACATCATTGCGCTCAACTCCGAATGCGCCAACATCGGCGGTTGCGTGGCCAACACACCGGAGGAGCAATGGCTCCGGAGCGACCTCGCTGCGCATCCGAACGCGTGCACGCTTGCGTACTGGCACAGGCCGAGATTCTCCTCGGGTCTGCACGGCAACGACGACTCCTTCGCGACCTGGTGGACAGATCTGTACAACGCCCATGCTGACATCGTGCTGAGCGGTCATGACCATGACTACGAGCGATTCGCTCCCCAGGACCCCAACCAGACACCCGTTGCCGATGGAATCCGTGCGTTCGTCGTGGGGACGGGAGGGCAAGAGCATGAAGCGTTGATCACCCAGGCTGCGAACAGTCAGGTCCGTAACAACGACACCTACGGTGTGCTGAAGCTGACGCTGCACCCGACGAGCTACGATTGGCAATTCGTTCCGGAAGCCGGAGGAACCTTCACCGACTCCGGTACCGGCGCGTGCCACTGAGCTACGAGCTCAGGCGGGCCGCTCGACGCCCGCTACACCGCAGAGAAGCTCGCCGACACGGGAATCGACTCTGAGATCCGAACACCCTCGCGACAGCCGTCGTCTCGGCATTTACGTAGACGCGCGCTTCCACAGGGTCGAGACTCACGAGGGGAGTTCCCGCATCGCGGTCAATCGCGCCGCGCCTCTGTTCGCCTGCGAAGTCGGTCAGCACTTCCGCGGGACAGTCTTCTTCGGCCGCTGTAGAAGCGAGCCAACCGAGGGGGAGGTCGAGTTGCCGGCTGGGGTCGAGCTCATTGCGCTACCGGATTACTCGAGCCTCAGAAGGCCATGGGAGGTCGCACGCGCGACCTTCGGAACCTTCGTCGGGATGTGGCGCGGCCTGTCGGAGGTCGACATTGTCTGGGCTTGGGGCCCGCATCCGTTCAGCATCCTCTTGGTCATCTTCGCGATGGTCCGGCGCAAACGTGTGGCTCTCTGCATTCGCGAAGACACGGTCGAATACCATCGGCGGCGGCTCACGAGCAGGCTCTGGTCCCCGATCCTCGGCGTGGTCTGGAGCATCGAGGCCGTCTACCGTCTGCTCGCGCGCCGGCTCCCGACGACTGCAGTTGGCACCGGAGTGGCGCAGAGGTACGCGAGCGGACGATCGACCGTGCTTCCGATCGCCATCTCGCTCATGCGCGCCGAAGATGTCGTGACCTCTCTTCCGGAACGGGATTGGACGGGTCAGATCTCTCTCCTGACCGTCGGTCGCCTCGAGCCGGAGAAGAACCCGCTGCTGCTCGTCGACGCGCTCGCTCGGCTCGAGGCGGAGAGCCGAGGCCGGTTCAGGCTTGTATGGATCGGACGTGGAATGCTCGAGGAGGACGTCGAGCGGCGTGCGAAGGAGCTTGGTCTCGAGGACGCTCTCGAACTGCGAGGCTACGTCCCGTTCGGCCCCGGACTGCTCGCCTACTACCGCCAGGCGCACGCTTTCGTCCATGTGTCGCTGACCGAGGGACTGCCTCAGGTCTTGATCGAGGCGTTAGCGGCGGGCCTTCCGATCGTGGCCACGGACGTCGGCGGCGTGGCCACCGCGCTCGACAATGGCCGTGCTGGTCTGCTCGTGCCCCCGGCAGACATCGACGCGCTGGTTGGGGCCCTCCGACGCCTGTGTGAGGACAGCGCATTGCGCGAGGCGAACGCCACGCACGGCCTCGACGTCGCGCACGGACTTACGCTCGAGCGCCAGGCCGCGCAGGTTGCCCGGTTCATCGCGGACGGTGTCGCGCCCGCCGGCGCGCCGTCTGCCCTGTAGATATCGAAGTTGTCTAGGTAGCATTGCCCGCCGTAATGTCTCTCGATCCAAGACTGCGCATTCACTTCGTTACGGAGGACGATCCGCTCTATGTCATCGAGTTCTTCGAGACTTTTTTCACCAAATATCCGCGAAGCGAGTTTGAGATCATCGGGATGTCGATCCAGGAGCCATTTAACGAATCGAGAATCGCCACGGCCAGGCGGGTATCTTCGTTGTACGGGCCGCTCGGTTTCGCGCGCTTGCTGGGCAGAATCGCAGTTCGAAAGCTGCGCAGGCGTTCGATCGCGACTCTCGCTCGCCGGGAAGGCGTGTCGTTGATGCCAACGAAGTCCGTCAATGATCCTCTTTTTGTACGCCGCATGAAAGCGTCGCAGCCCGACGTTATCGTCTCCGTCGCGGCGCCCGAAATCTTCAAGCAAGAAATCCTTCAGTCTCCGCGGCTCGGATGCATAAACATCCACTCCGGTCGGCTGCCAACATACCGTGGCATGATGCCGACGTTTTGGCAAATGCGCTTTGGCGAGCAACATGCAACGGTAACTGTTCACGAGATGGCGCCGGCGCTCGACGCCGGCGCAGTGCTCGGAACTGCGGAATGTGTGATCCAAGAGCATGACAGTCTCGATCGCGTAATGATTGCCGCAAAGCGAGCAGGGGCGCATCTGCTAATTCGTGTCTTGAGCGAACTTGCAGCTGGAGACTCCAAACCGCAACCGCTCGACATGGAAAACGCCTCCTACCATTCATTCCCGAAGCGCGACGACGTCAAGAGCTTCCGCAAACGCGGCCATCGCCTACTGTAGGTTGAGATGACATTTGCTCCTGCCGACGCGCCGCCGGCTGTCATGTCGATTGACGTCGAGGATTGGTTCCACGTCGAGAACTTGAGACCGGTTATCCCGCGCGACACCTGGAGCGAGCGGCAACTACGTGTCGAGCGAAACGTCGACCGAATGCTAGAGCTCATGGCCGGCTTCGACGGCGGGGTCCGCTGCACGTGCTTCGTCCTTGGGTGGGTTGCCGAGAGGTGCCCGGAACTCGTTCGCCGCATGGCCGACGCAGGGCATGAGATTGCGTCGCACGGCTACGGCCACGAACTCCTTGATTCGCTTTCGCCCGAAGCGTTTCGCGCCGACGTAGAGCGGTCGAAAGGGCTGCTCGAAGACATCGCGGGTGCCGAAGTTCGTGGATACCGCGCCCCGAGTTTTTCAATCAAGGAATGGGCAATACCGATACTCCAGGATGTTGGATTCTCGTACGATTCGTCCCTCTTTCCAAGCTTCGGCCATGATCGTTACGGAAGCTTGGCGGGCATCGGTCCCGACCAACCCGTAGTCGAGGTTTCACCCGGCTTCTTCGAGGTCAGTGTCTCTTGCGTCACGATCGCGTCACGCGGTTTTCCGTGGGGTGGCGGCGGCTATTTTCGCCTACTCCCATACTCGGTCTTCCGTCACGGCGCAAGACGGATTCTCCGGTCCGGGCGGCCGTACGTCTTCTACATCCATCCCTGGGAAATCGACCCTCATCAGCCGCGCGTGGAAGGGCTGCCACGCTCGTACCGTTTCCGCCACTACGTTGGTCTCAGCCGGTGCGAGGCTCGCTTCAAGTCGCTTCTGGCGGATTTCCGCTGGACGACGATGGCCGACCTGCTCCACCGGTGGGGCAGCGTTGTGGGTGAACGGCATGAGTGACGAGATGGCTCCGCGCGTCTCGGTCATCGTCCCTGCTCGCAACGAGGCCGCCCACATCGAGGACTGCCTTCGCTCCATCTTCGCCCAACGTGTCGAAGGTGGGATGGAGGTCATCGTCGCCGACGGAATCTCTTCCGACGAAACTGAGAAGCTTGCCCGTTCCGCCGGTGCGACGGTCGTTCAGAACCCGAAGGGGACGACACCGGCAGGTCTCAACGCAGCCCTCGCCGCGGCGCGCGGCGAGATTGTCGTCCGCTTCGATGCGCATGGCAGGATGCCGCCCGGTTACGTCGAGGCATCCGTGCGTGCTCTCGACGAGGAGATCGGCGCGGTCGGCATCGGTGGCTGGGTGCAGGTCGACGCGAGTGGGCCCTGGGGACGCGCGATCGGCGCCGCGCTCGCTTCGCGCTTCGGGATCGGGAATGCGCGGTCATGGAGCCGGCCGAGAGCGGGTCAGTCCCGAGTCGATGTGGATACCTTCCCGCTCGGTTGCTGGCCCACTGAAAGTCTTCGTGCTGTCGGCGGGTGGGATGAGCGCTTCCTCCGCAACCAGGACTTCGAGTTGAATTTCCGCCTACGCAGAGCCGGCGGGCGACTCGTCTTCGATCCAGGGGTCTGGTCGCACTATCGTCCTCGGGAATCCCTTCGAGGGATCGCGCGTCAATACTGGGATTACGGTCGGTTCAAGGCACTGACTGTCGCGACTGCGCCACGCTCGCTCCGCCCTCGGCAAATAGCGCCTGTCGCGCTGCTCGCGACGGCTACGACAGCGGTGCTCCCCGTCGGTCCGGCTCGCGCAGCGCGCGGCGCCCTGGCCGGCTACGGGGTTGTCCTCGCAGGTGTAACAGTGGCGTCGCGAGGTGGCTGGCGAACCATGGTCGCCCTGGGGACAATGCACGGAGTCTGGGGAGCTGGAGTGCTGGTCGGGCTGGCGCAGATCGGAGCACAACGCCTTTTGCCGGGGATTCCTGGCAACGAGGAGGCGAAGACAACGGAAGCCGACACAGGGCCGGCGGTCAAGCCCCGGGACATCGCGTAGCTCTCCGGTGGGATTGAGCTCGGCGCCGAAGGTTGGCGGCTGCCCCTAGCGGGCGCCCGAGCGGTTAAGGACTGCTCCCGCGGTCTTGGCAACGATCGCGAAGTCCAGGAGCATGCTTCGGTGCTTCAGGTAGTAGAGATCATAGGAGAGCTTCTCTGCCGCACCAATCGCATCCGCGGCGTACCCCCGCTGGACCTGCGCCCAGCCGGTGATGCCCGGCTTGACCAGGAGACGGCGCCCCCAGAACGGCACCTCGCGCTCGAGGAGCTCGAGAAACTCCGGGCGCTCCGGCCTCGGCCCGATGATGCTCATCTCGCCGCACAGGACGTTCCAGAGCTGCGGAAGCTCGTCCAATCGCGTGTTACGCAGGAACCGCCCGATTCCGGTGACCCGGCTATCGCGCTCCGCCGCCCAGACCGCCGCGCCATTCTGTTCGGCCCCGTCGATCATGGTTCGGAACTTGATCATCTCGAAGAGCGTGCCACCCTCACCGACGCGCTTCTGCCGGAACAAGATGGGGCCCGGGCCCGACCAGCGCACTAACGTGGCGATGAGCGGGAAGAGCGGAGCTGTCAGGACGAGCCCGACCGTCGCAACTACAAGATCCACGCTGCGGGCGGCGAACCTCGAGTACGGCCGCTGGTAGAGGTGAAGGAGGCTCATGAACCACGCGTGCGGAAGGTCACGTACTGGAACGCGGCCGAAGGCATATTCGTAGATCTCGGGCAGGCCGACGATCCGGAAGCCCGCCTTCGCGACGCCCAGTAGGTGCTCAATCGCCTGGTCGCGCTGCTCCACGTCGACGACGACAACGAGATCGGGACGGGCGTCGAGAACGATCCGGGGAAGGTCGGCCATCGTCCCCAGCAACGGGATCGGGAAGGCAGCGTCGGGACGCACGTCTTCTGCGACCGCGCCGACCCATTGGAATGGGAGCTTCGGGTTTGCGGCTAGATCCCTCACGAGTTCCGTTGCGCCTTCAGACACCCCGACAAGCAGCAAGCGCCGGTGACGGCCCAACCTCAGCGAGAGCGATTCCGCGGCGTATGACATGGTCAAGACGCCCGCGAGCATCAGAAGGACCTGCGGGGACCTCACACCTAGACCCGGAAGCAGGAGGCAGATCGCAGCGGCTGCGACCGCCCCGTTGACGGCTCCGATCATGCTCTTCGCCCAAACCCCGACGACGAACGGTGAGAGCCGGGCAGACGCGTTCGCGGCATGCTGCATCGCCAGCCACACGGCGGTCAAAAGCGCGAGGGGTGCGAGGAGCTCGGGAAAGGGCAGCCTGTAGGCGCTCGTCAGCAGGACAACAGCGATCGGCATGATCACGGCCAGGAGACGCAAGAGCGGACCGCGAAGAACTCCTGCGCCGAGATCTCGAACCCGAGACAGGCGTCGGGCGGAGTCCGCGTCTCGGCGTGTTCCATTCCTACCGACCGTCGTCGGCCGCGTTTCCGCGAAGCTTGGATACGTTCCGTGCTCGAGGGCCGGTGTGGTGCTCAGCGTGGAGAGGTCAGCTGCGAGCTGAGTACCGTGCTCGCCCGCGAGCACGAGGGGGTTCGTTGTCAGGCGGCCGTGCCCGTTCCCGTTGCCGTTGCCGTGCACGCTCCCGTTGCCGTTGCTACGCACGGTTTTCAGCATCGAACGGCGGTGCCGTTTGCTCACCTTCTTGCCCAGCTCGTCCATCACGCTGCTCGCGTCCTCGCTCTTCGCTCAGGGCGCCGCTTCGCGTAGCGGGATGCGCGTCGTCGAACGTTGAGCCGCCCGGGTAGAGAAACGGCGACGCCACGGCTGTGGACGACCGCGGCGGGGGGCCAAGCGGATTGGTCCGGTAGGCGCGTCGCTCGCATGCCGACCGCGTGACCGGAACAGTTGCGCCTCGCTGAGACCCCAGGCGAGAGCGTACGATCGGTTGACGTTGGAGCCCCGCCGGGAGCATGGTCCGTGCCGCAGTGCCACATTTCTCCCTTTCCGAGCAGTGCAGGTGGGCGGCCGCCCGCTCACCAGCGTTTGCTCTCCCGCAGTAGGTTATTACAGTTTTCGCCAGATACGTCAAGGCTTAAGTGTCGTGTTTCTAGGAGCAAGAGATCCCCGGGCCAGCCGGTCGTTCGGCTGCGCGACTCCCTCGGCGGCCACGAATGCGTTGACTGGCCATCTCGCGCGCCGTGGCTAGAGTGGGATTCGTGAAAGGAGCAGGAGCGGAGCATGCGGCGAAGCGGTCAACCCCAACAGACACGCGCAACCGATTGACGGTCGGGTGCTGACGCTCGAGCGACTCGATCCTTCGTGCATCAAGTGGGCGGTTCTTCGGCAGGCGGTTTCCCGGCGGCCTCGTGAAGACCGCTTCAAACTCGTGAGGCTTGCAAACCACCGGCCATGACGCAGGCGCTGCAAACAGCCGTTCGCTCGCTGCGAGCGAACGTTGACTACGACGTTCACGGGCTGGTCGGCATTCGCTTGGTCGACCCTTCGCTGCGCGACGTCGCCGCTGTCTCGGGGCAGATCGGGAACATGCAGGGGACGCTTTCCCGCGATCCGGATATCACGATCCGGTTTGTCGACGAGGTTCCGAGCGGCGCGCTGAGCTGGATCGAGCCGCACGAGGTTGGCTTCAGCGACGACGGGTTCTTCCTGTTCGCTCCCGGCTCCGGTCAGAAGCCCGCTGCTCGCTTGGCCTTGGATGCTGTCGATCGGCCCTACGAGATACTCTGCCGCACGGGCCTCGCGGCCGTGCCGCTCCTTCGGCCGCTGGTCGATCTGAGCATGCTCGCGAAGGGCGTAATTGCCCTGCACGCGTCCGCGTTCACACACAACGGTACGGGCGTACTGGTGGCGGGCTGGGCCAGAGGGGGCAAGACGACGAGCCTGCTCGCGTTCATGGCCCGCGGCGCCGCGTTCATCGGCGATGACCGCGTCTACCTTAATCCCGCTGGAAACCGCCTCTATGGCCTCGCCCAACCGGTCGGCCTCAGGGCCTGGCACTTGGCCGAGCTGCCTCGCTATGGCGAGCTCGTCCGTTGGCGGGAGCGATCGCGCCTTCGCTTTTCGTCAGCACTGGGTCGCCTTGCAACGTCGGTGTCCGCGGCGGATCGGATCGGGGCCACGCACGGCCTGGCGCGCCGAGTCGCGAGCTTCGCAGACGATGCGAGCGTCGCGATCGCGCCCGATCGGCTTTTCGGGTCGTATCCCCTTACCGGCAAGCTTGACCGAGCATTCCTGGCCATCGCTCACCAGGGCGCTGACGTCCGCGTCGAGCCCATCGAGCCTGAACGCCTTGCCGATCGGCTTGTCTTCTCACTCGGAGCCGAACGGCTCCCGATGCTCGCGCACTATCTCCGCTACCGGTTCGCGTTCCCCGAGCGTTCCAGCGCACTGATCGAGCGGGCTAACGAGATCGAGCGGAAGATCCTCCTCGAGGCGTTCGCAGAAAGCGAGACGTACGCGCTCTACCATCCGTTTCCCGCTCCGGTCCGCGCGCTGTACGACGCGATGGCGCCGATCGTCGGATAGCTATCGTGTTTACGGTCGCACTCATCGGTCCCGACGGCTCAGGCAAGTCCACGATTTGCCGGCGTCTAGAGACGGAGCTGGGGCTGCCGGCCACGTCGATCTACATGGGCGTCAACTTGCACTCGAGCAACGTCATGCTGCCGCACACGCGCCTGATCCTCGCGCTCCGACGCCTGGCGGTCGGGGACGACGAGAACGCAATGTCGGACATCAAGACCTTCAAGCCGCCGCCGAAGACGGTCGTCCGACGAGCAGCCGCGTCCGTGCGGTCAGGTCTTCGCTTGGCAAGCTGGCTCACAGAGGAGTTGTATCGCCTCTCCGTCGCGCGCCTACACACCCGGCGCGGACGGATTGTGGTCTTCGACCGGCACTTCTTCGCGGACTTCTATGCCGACGACATCCGCGAGGCGCCAGGCTCGCGCCCGTTGGCCCGGCGCGTGCACGGTTTCGTTCTGCAGCACGTCTACCCGAAGCCCGATCTCGTGGTTTTTCTCGACGCGCCGGCGGAAGTCCTCCACGCGCGGAAGCCGGAGGGCTCGCTCGAACGCGTGAGGCAGAAGCGAGAGGAGTACCTCGCGGTGCTCGATCTGCTCCCCGAGTGCGTGGTCGTCGACGCGGCCATGCCGCCGGACGAGGTCGTGCAGGAGATTGCGGCGACGATCCGATCCTTCCACGATCGCCGCCTTCAGGAACGCTCTTCCGGTCAACGGGCTCCTAGGCGCAAAGGTGGGCCGCGACGAGGAGGTCGATCCTGATGCACAGGCGGTCGAAGACGCTGCGTGCGACGGCGGTGGTCGTAGGCCTCGACAGCATCACGGGCCTGCAGACCGCGCGGATCCTTGCCCGGCGCGGTGTCCCGGTGGTCGGAGTCGCAGGGGACCTGACGCACTTCTGCTGCCGGACCCGCGTCTGCGAACGAATCGTCCATGCCGATATCACCGGCGACGAGCTCATCGGCGGGCTCACAGTGCTCGGTTCGAGCTTCGATCAGAAGGCAGTGCTTTTCCCGTGCACCGACGTGAGCGTATTGACCATTGCTCGTCGGCGAAGCGAGCTCGAGGACGCGTATCACGTTGCTTTGCCCGACACGGCAGTCGTCGAGCTCCTGACCGACAAGGCCAGTTTCGCCGCGTACGCGCAGGAGCAGGGGCTACCGATCCCGGAGACGATCCTCCTGACGAGCCGCGAAGACGCTGAAGTCGCCGCCGACTCTCTGCGCTTTCCGTGCATGATCAAGCCCCCGCTCAAGACGGCGCTTTGGGAACGAGATGCGCGGGATAAGGCGTACAAGGCGCGTACGCGCGAAGAGTTCCTGGCCGTCTACGACGAAGTCGCGGGGTCGACGGATCACCTCCTCGCACAGGAGTGGATCAGCGGCTCCGAGGGCGACCACTTCACCTGCAACGGATATTTCGACAGGCAATCGAGGCCTGTGGTCACGTTCGTCACCAGGAAGATCCGGCAGTGGCCTCCGCAGACCGGCGCAGGGTCCCTGGCCGTTGAGTGGAGGAACGACGTCGTCCGCGACGAGACGGTGCGCCTCTTCTCGAGCTTGGGCTTCTGGGGGCTCGCCTACCTCGAGCTGAAGCAGGACGCAGAGTCGGGGAAGCACATGATCATCGAGCCGAACGTCGGGCGCCCGACCGGGAGGTCGGCCACGGCCGAGGCGGGGGGCGTGGAGCTCCTGTACGCGATGTACTGTGACGTTCTGGGGCTGCCGCTTCCGGAAGAGCACCTCTCTCAGCGCTATGTCGGGGCCAAGTGGATCTACTTCGGCCGGGACATCCGCTCCGCCTTCCACTACTGGCGGCGGGGTGAGCTCAGCATTCGCGGCTGGATGGGCTCGCTGCGGGGGCCGATGGTCGATGCCGTGTTCTCGTGGCGGGATCCCCTTCCGTTCTGTTTCGACGTGTGGCGCGCGGTCGGTCTCATTGGCCGGATTGGGCAGGGTCCGCGCGGCCGGAGCGCGACGGTCGAGGGGAGCTAGCCTCGTGCCACCTCCGCGTTAGGGGGACGTTCAGGCGGTCAGTCGACAGCGTGGCGCTTGAACAGCCGCGCCGGCCATGCTGGCGAGCGGGAGACGCAGTTCGCCAGTACGATTTGTCAACGCTCTCGAACTCTTTTGGTTCCGATGACTCCCTCAACACGAGTGCCTGACTCTCAGTCTGCTGCTCGCCGGCAGCTCGAGTTTCTCAAACGCCAAGCTGGCGTCATCGCTTTGGTTACGGCGCTGACGGTGGGCACGGCGGCCGCGGTCTCATTTACACAGCCCAAGGTCTACCGCGCGTCGACGAAGATCGTCGTCGGCCAGGGAGGGTCACTTCAGCCGCAATTCGGCAATGTCGTCCAGCCGTTCACTCAGACGATGTCGTCTCTGCTGGTGAGCGATATCGTGGCGAAAAGGGTCATCCAGGACCTCGGCCTCAAGGGATCGTCGAATGACCTTCTGAAAAACCTCCACGTTTCAAGCACTCCGGACAGCGCCGTTCTCCAAGTCAGCTTTGACTCGAAGAACAAAGCTGACGCTGTTCGGATCCTGGGCAGCATTGCATCAGTCTTCATCGCTCGCGTGCAAGAGACGCTCCGAGGACCAGAAGCATCGAAAGGCCAGGCTGCGGTGCCGGTCATCACAGCGACGGTGTTCGATCCGGCGCATGCCTCGTCAACCCCGATCTCACCGCATCCGAAGCGCACGATCGCCTTCGCCGGAATCATTGGGCTGGCTCTAGGAGTCGTGCTTGGGCTTTTGCGCGACACGCTCGACGAGAGCATGCACGGGCGACAGGAGTTGGAGGAGTACTTCGGAGCTCCCGTAATCGCTGCGCTTCCGAAGAAGATGGTCGGCCGGCGAGCGGTGGCACAAGGGCGACGGCCCGTGCCGTCCTTCGTTCAGGCTGTGGAGCCGCTGCGACGGCAGCTCTCTCGTGGGGATGCCCGCGTCAGGCTGATAGTCATCACGAGTGGTGGACTAGGTGAGGGCAAGAGCACGGTCGCGGCAAACCTCAGCATCGCGCTCGCCGTTTCGGGAGAGCACGTCATTTGTGTCGACGTCAATTCAACTGGTCGGAGGCTTTCGCACTACCTCGATCTTCGGAATGGCGACGGCGACAGTGCTGAGACTGTTCGCGGGCCGATGGATGTGCCGAAAGCGCTTCGGGAAGTGGATCTCGGCGACGGGATCGCTCCAGGCTCGGCCGCAGAGGCAGCTGTTACGGCTGGCCGTGACAGTGGGAACGACGACGCCCCGCATGATCTTGCCTGGATCGACGGGCACGCGGGGCGGAGTGGGAAGCCGGGACGCATGCAGCTCCTCGTGTTGCGACATCCATCGGACTCGGATCGGGAAAGCCGTGCCTATTGGTCGATCGCGGATCTCGTCACCGATCTGAAATCTCGAGCGGAATATGTCGTCGTCGATGCTCCACCACTGCCCTCGAGGACGACCTTCGAACTACTCTCGGTCGCTGAAACGGCGATCGTCGTCGCGCAAGAGAAGAAGACGACGAAGGAGCGAGCGAAGTCGGTGCGGGAGACCCTCGAGAGGCTTGAGGTGCCAAGCTACGCAATCGTCACGGTTGGTGACACCGCAAGGGCTATTGTCGCCTAGGCGGCAGCCGACGAACTCGGTCACTCTTTCCCGATCGAAAGCCGGCGGGCTCGACTCGAACTAACCCTTCGGCAGGTTCAGGGGCAGTACGGCAGAATCATCGCTCTGACCGCGTCGGCTGCGCGGTGGAAGCCGCAGTAGTAGACGGTCTGGTGCTGCGAGAGCGAGCCCGCGGCGCGATACATGAAGATGTTGCTTCGGTTCGCGCCCGTCGTGTAGGCGGTGATGCCGCTCCAATCGACAGAGGGCGCCCGGCTCGTGTCGGGTAGCGAGTCGACCGAGTACCAGACCTTGTCGAAACCCTCGCTTGTGTTCAGGAACTTGATGTGCTCCACAATGTAGAACCAGTGGCCGGGCTGCGCGGGGCCGAGCGGGAAGTAGTTTCTCCCCGAATCGGATGCGGTCTGGTCCTTCCAGCAGAGGTAGTTGCGCGGCGTGATGCCGCCACAGCCGGAGCCGTTCTTGAGCTCGAGCGCCTGAGCCGGATTGCCACCGGAGGAGAAGTCCTGGTAGAGAGCGAACCAGTCGTCGGGGAACTGGAAGTTCGCTGGGATGTAGGTGCCCCATGCCTGCCAGGCCTCGCAACCGGAGCAGTTGTCGGGGTTTCGGTAGAGCGATGTGCGCGTGCCGCCGTACTCGTCGGCGTCGTCGGTGCCGTAGACGTCGAAGCGCGCCACTGTCCTGCTTGAGCCGTCCGGATCGGCAGCCCAGACCATGCGCTCGTTGACACCGTTCAAGATCGCCCAGCCTTCGTAGTCGGAGCGGGTGAAGCCGCCGAGCAGGGCGCAATCGAACGAGGGCAAGAGATCGCCGCAGGCGCGCTCGGGCAGGCTCGTCCCCGGAACGCCGGGCACACTCGGGAAGACGAACTCGGGGGGTGGGGGGCCGGGCGGTGCAGGAGGAGGCGGTGGCGGAGGCGGAGGCGCCGGAGGCGGTGGAGGTGGAGGCGGAGGTGGAGGCGGAGGTGGAGGTGGAGGTGGAGGTGGAGGAGGAGGAGGTGGTGGAGGAGGAGGAGGCGGAGGCAGTGGCGGT
>DATHDS010000027.1:0-163753 GCA_035318925.1 Gaiellaceae bacterium | reverse complement strand
GCTCGTCCCCGCCGACCGTCGGCTTCACGCCAGCCACAAGCGCATCCAATTGCTTGGAATCACGGCTCGTGAGATCCTGGAGTCGGACCGTCGAGCAGGTCTTTCAGACTTTCAGGAGGGTTTGAAAGAACTCCCCTGAGGACCATCGTCGATCGAAGTCCGGCTCCGCTGTCGCGGAGCCATGACGACTTCGATCGACTCTATTTCTTCGAAGAACGAATGCAAGCCGACGCCGGCAAAGCCGGCATCGGCAGCCGGCTGCACGATTTGGCGCAAAGTCGGCACACAGAACCCTTGACACCGAACAGTGTCCGACACCTGGTTCGCGCGCTGTCGTACGTGGTAGGGATGACGAGGTGACGTACTTCGCTGACGGGTCGCGCTACCCTTCATGCCTTACGAGTTCGGAGCCGCCGAGAGCGGTTTTGACCTCATCAACGTCGGCTGGCTTGAGGCCACCGAGCCGTTCACGGTTGCGGACGTTGAGTCCGAGTTCGTCGCTCGTCTCGCCAAGCTTTGCCGCAACGGCGTCAACCAGACGCGAGGATTCCATCGGTGCAGCCTCTGCGGCCGAACTGCCGAGAACCAGCTTCCTGAACCGACTCGGGTCCATTCTTCGGCTGGCGATTACCTCGTTGGCAGCGCGGAGATTCGAGTGCGCGGGCGACATCGCGTCGTGTACGCCTCGCCCGACATGATCGTCCACTACGTGACGGCGCATCGCTACCGCCCGCCCGACTACTTCATCCAAGCTGTGCTCGAATCTCGAGGAGCTGAGCCCTAGAACCCGGCGGGAATCTTGCGCGGGTTCGATTCCCGCCGCCTCCACTCTCGCTTCCCTGACCGGCGGCGGGCTCCCGCCGGGCAGAGCCCGGCTCCGCCCGCCGCCTCGCGCCGCTGAGCGTCCTCCAGCGAGCGGGCCGTGTGTCGCCAACACTGTCCCACTCGCTTACGGGCGCTCAGCGACACGTCAGGAAACCGAGAGCGAGGGAGCAATGTTCCGAAGTTGGCGCTTTTGGCTCTTGACACAAAACGGTGTCGGACACCGACTTTCCCAAAACGGTGTCGGACACCGACTTTCCTCATCGTGCCGACTCGAACACATTAGAGTCGCCTCAGTCCGACCGACGGAGGAGCGAAGTGACGAGCGTGTACGCAGTTGTCGACCCCGCGACCGGCGAAACGGTCAAGGAGTACCCGACGATCACCGACGACGAGCTGCGGGACGCGGTCGCCCGCGCCGACCGGGCGCACCGGGAATGGTCGAAAGCTGCGACTGTCGCCGATCGCGCCTCGCTTGTGCGGCGCGTCGGCGAGCTCTACTCGGAACGGCGAAAGGAACTCGCGGAGATCATCGTCGCCGAGATGGGCAAGCCGGTCGGTCAGGCGCGGGGCGAGGTCGACTTCTGCGCGTCGATCTACGAGTTCTACGCCGACAATGCAGAAGCCCTGATGGCGGACGAGCCGATCGAGCTCCTCAAGGGTCAGGGGTCGGCCGTCGTCCGCCGCAGCTCACTCGGCGTCCTGCTAGGGATCATGCCGTGGAACTTCCCCTACTACCAGGTCGCACGCTTCGCGGCGCCGAACCTGATCAACGGCAATACGGTCCTGTTGAAGCACGCGCCCCAGTGCCCGCAGTCGGCCGAGGCGATGGCGCAGATGTTCGTCGACGCTGGCTTCCCCGACGGCGCCTACGTGAACATCTACGCCACGAACGAGCAGATCGAGTGGGTGATCGCCGACCCGCGTGTCCGCGGCGTCTCGGTCACCGGCTCCGAGCGCGCCGGCGCCGCCGTCGCGGAGATCGCTGGCCGGCATCTGAAGAAGGTCGTTCTCGAGCTCGGCGGCTCCGACCCGTTCATCGTCCTCGGCACTGACGACCTCGACAAGACGGTCGAGGACGCTGTCGCCGCGCGGATCGACAACGCGGGCCAGTCGTGCAACGGCGCGAAACGGTTTATCGTGATCGACGAGCTCTACGAGCCGTTCCTCGAGAAGTTCACGGCCGCGCTCACCGCTGTGAAGCAGGGTGATCCGCGCGAGCGCGAGACCGAGTGCGGGCCGCTGTCCTCTCAGGTCGCGGCCGACCGCCTCGAGGATCAGGTCCGGCGCGCGGTCGAGCAGGGCGCGACGGTCGTCGCCGGCGGCAAGCGCAACGGCAACTACTTTGAGCCGACGGTGCTGACGGACATCACGCCGGAGAACGACATCTACCGTGAAGAGCTATTCGGCCCGGCCGCCCAGGTCTATCGCGTGCCGTCGGAGGAGGAGGCGGTCGCGCTGGCAAACGACACGCCGTTCGGGCTCGGCTCATACGTGATGACGAACGACCTGGAGCAGGCCGAGCGCGTTGCGGACCGGATCGACGCGGGCATGGTCTACGTGAACATCGTCGGCGCGGACGGAGCTGAGCTGCCGTTCGGCGGCACGAAACGCTCCGGCTTCGGACGCGAGCTCGGCCGCTACGGCGCCGACGAGTTCGTCAACAAGAAGCTGATCCGCATCGGTTGAGCAAGAAATACAAGCCAAGAACCGCGACCTTGGTAGGGTCAGACGCATGATCGGGCAGCGTGCGCTGCTGGTGGTTGACGTTCAGCGCGGCTTCGAGGATCCAGCGCTCGGACCCCGCGACAATCCCCATGCCGAGGAGAACGTCGCCAACCTGATTGCCGCGTGGCGCCGGCGCGGCGACCCGATCGTGGTCGTTCAGCACGATTGGCCGGGTGGACCGCTCGAGCGCGGCACGCCCGGCTTCGAGCTGAAAGAGGCCGTCGCCGGCGAGCCCGATCTGCGCATCGTCAAGACAGTGCACTCGTCGTTTCACGGAGATGTCGATCTCGACGCATGGCTTCGCGAGCGCGAGATCGGCGCGATCGCGGTGTGCGGGATTCAGACGAACTTTTGCTGTGAGACGACCGCTCGCATCGGCTCCGACCTTGGGTACGACGTGTGGTTCGTCCTCGACGCGACCCACACGTTCGACAGCGCCGCGCCGGATGGCGAAGTGGTGCCGGCTGCCGAGATCGCGCGCATGACCGGCATCAACCTCCAGGACGAGTTCGCGGAAGTCGTGACGACCGCGGCAGCCTGCACGCTGCTGGATTGAGGCATAAGCGGTAGCGAGAAGTCAGAGGACATTCCCGAACGCTTTCGCAGGGGCGGTCTTGTAGCCCGGCAGCAGCCCGGGTCACCGCGGCAGCGGGTTCGGGCCGGTGGCGGTGACCAGCCGTTGCGGCACCCAGTCGTCGACGTGGCTGAAGCCGTCGAAGCGCGCTCCCTCGAGGATGACGCCGTCGTACAAGGAGCGGCGATAGAACTTCACGTGGGTGAAGTCCTCGAACAGGACGTAGCACGGCTCGACGGAGGGACTCTGGAACTGCTGGCCAGTTAGCGCGGCCCGATGCACTCGTGAGAAGTCGTCGATGTCCTCACCGACCACGACGCCGAGGTGCTCGAGACCCATCCGGTAGACGCGCTGGTGAACAGGCGGGATGAGCTCGATGAGCGAGACCGGAGTCCCGTCGAGGACATCGAGCGGCTCGGCGAGCACGATCAAGGAGATCGGACGCCCGTTCCAGACGTTCTCGCTGTTCGCCCTCGCATGGCGCTCGAGAAGCGTGCGCTGGTGGACGTAAAGGTCCCAATCGGCGACGCGGACGGCGAGGTGGCTGAGCGGGTAGGGTGCGATGTCGATGCCGCGGGCAACAAGACGGTCGCGCTGCATCGCCGCGAAGGCTCGATAGTCCCCGATGATCTCGGCGATCGGATCAGACGTCGCCACCTGGCATCCTCCTCCGCCATCGTACGACATGCACGGCCGGACACACGGTCGCGGGTTGGTCTTACTCAGGTAGTCAGCTCCCGGGCGCGACGCTCCTGAGGACGCGCTCGACCTCGGCATCCGAGCGGAGCCGCTCGTCCTCGTCAAGCGACATTCCCGCACACTGGCTCAGGCCAGATCTTGGGCGTCAGGGAGATCTCACCGGGGTCGGACTGTTTGCCACCTAGCGCGACGCCACGAAGAGGTATCGATTGAGGCTGAAGAAGTACCGCCCATGCTGCTGGAGGTCTGCAAGGTCGTTCAGCCAGCTCGTCGCGTCATTTTCGGAGATGCCTCGGTGACCAGGTACGAATGCCGCGATCAGAGCAGCAATGCTGTAACTAAAAGTCGCCGGGCCGTATTCCGTGTTGAGAATCGGCACGATTCGGACTTCTTGAATATCGAACCCGGCTGCGCGGAGTCGAGGGAGGAGAGAGCGCGGCAGGTGCGGGTCGGGCAGATGCTCGTCCCAAGCGGCCGCGATCCGAGCAGCGAGGTCACGATCCGTAGCCGCCCAGACCAGTGAGTCCCAGTCGGTGTCGATGAGGACGAGTCGTCCGCCCGGTCGTAGGACGCGCGCGAGCTCGACGAGTGCCGCGTCGGGGTCTGCAAGGTACTCGATCACCTGCGTCGAGACGGCGGCATCGAAGGCCGAGTCCGGAAACGTGAGCGCCGTGGCGTCACCCTCCGTGATCTCGATTCGATCGCTCAACCCAGCGGCAGCGGCACGCGTTGCGGAGATCGAGTTCATTTCCGAGCTGATGTCCACCGCGAAGACCCGGCCCGTTTCGCCAACTTCCTCTGCGATCTCACAAGCGAGGAACCCAGGGCCCGAGCCGAGATCGAGAATGGATTCGCCGATGGATGCGCGAAGCGACTTCCGCGATGCCTCGCGCTGGACGATCATGTCCGTTGTCGCGTAGGCCCGCTCGAGGAGGGAGGCCGACTGGTCGTCGTAGAGCATCCCGCTCACCAGCGGATCTTCGAGGGCCGAGCCACAAAGCGGAAGACGGCCCCGCATCTGCCGCTCACAGGATCGCTCTCGGTCCCGTTCGGGGACGATCGGTTCGTCGGTATGACGCGGTGTTTCACGCTTCCTCTGGTCTACCTCTCGTACCAGCCCTCGAGGAAGGCGCGTCCAAGAGTGCCGTTGAATAGGTTGAACATCAGCAATGCGGGCGTCGCTTCCTTGTCAATCTCGACCCTCTCAGCCTCGAGGGCGAGGGCCGCGAAGATATAGCGGTGCCTGCCGTGGCCCTCCGGCGGCCCGGCGCCGACGTAGCACGCCATTCTGGCGTCGTTTTTGAGCTGAAAAGCGCCCTCCGGGAGCCCAGAGCCGGACTTGTCGCCGGCGCCCGCAGGCAACTCGGTGACGTTGCCGGGAATGTTGACGACCGCCCAGTGCCAAAAGCCGGTGACGGTGGGCGCTTCGGGGTCGCACATGGTGACCACGAAGCTCTGCGTTCCCGACGGGAAGCCGCTCCAGGAGAGCTGCGGGGAAACGTCGTGGCCGCTAGCGCCGAAGATGCCGCTGACCTGCGGCATCGCCAGCTTCTCGCCCTCCTTCAGGTCGCTGCTGGTCAGTGAGAATGAGGCCGCTGGGGGAAGGTTGTCGTACGGGTTCCAGTTCATTTGACTTCTCCTGTTCTTGAAACCTTTCTTGTCTCGATCTGCGGAGCGTAGAGAGCTTCGAACTCGACTGGTGGTAGGTAGCCGAGGGACTCGTGCAGGCGGTCAAGGTTGAACCAGCCGACGTATTCGACGATGGCTAGCTCGAGGCTTGGAGCGACACCCAGACGCGGTCGGTGATCAGCTCGGTCTTGAAGCTGTCGACGAAGCTCTCGGCTCGCATACGGGCACGGAGCGACGCGTCAGGAAACCGAGAGTGAGAGGGCAGCACCGGCAGCCGTCTCCACGATTTGGCACAAAGATTGCACGCGTTAGGGGATTGAGACCTTCGCTGTGTAGAGGTCGAGCTGGTGAAGGGTTCCGTTCGGGTTGTCGTGGGTGCTGTTCGAGTTGTCCGACCAGGCGGGCCAGAACGCGCCTGACTGGAACGCCGCGTGCGTGTAGTCGCCGGTGTCGAAGAAGCTGTTCGCATCGACCGCGTTCGAAGTTCCGCGGCTGACCCGCAAGTTCGGGGCGAACGTCGTCCCGCCGTTCGTGGTATCGGTGGCCCAGATCTGGAAATCGTCATTCGGGACGCCGTTTGTGTCACCGCTCCCGCCGGTCCCGAGGTCGTTCCGGGTGTCGTACCAGGAAACGGCGACGTCACCGCTCGACTGGTCGAGCGCGATCGCCGGGTTGTACTGGCTGTTCACCGTGTGATCGTCGTTTAGCCGGACGGCCAGCGACCAGGTAGTGCCGCTGTCGTCGGAGTACTGGAACATGATGTCCGTGTTGTTGCTCTCGTTCGGCGTCTCCTGGGTCCAGATGACGTATGCACGGCCGCTGTGCGCGCCGCCACTCCGATCCCAGGCCAGGTTCGCCTCGGCGTCGATCGACCGGTCCGGCTGAGCCGGGATGTAGTCGAAGCCGCCGACGTAGCTGTGGGCAAGGAACCGGGGGTCGTTGAAACCGGTGGATCCGAGGCCGTCGGGATCGACCGCCGTGTAGATGTTGGAGCCGACCTGACCGCCCGTCTTGTCCTGGTAGGTGACCATTACCTGGCCGTTCGGCCCGACGGCCGTATCCCCGTAGTCGCCTCGGCCGTTCGAGGTGGGAACCCTCTCCGGCGTACTGAAGGCCCCGAACTGGCCGAGCCCGGTGACCGGCGCGCCGAATGCCTGGATCAGAGTTCCGGGGAAGCTCGTGTAGCTGACCCAGACGCTGCTCGGCCCGACCGCGATCGAAGGCTGGTCGCCGTTCGTCACGATGTCGCCGACCTTCGTGAACGTTCTGCCCCCGTCCGTGGAAAGCGCGACCAGGACGTCGCCGCTGGTGTTGAGCAGGTACGTCATCCAGAGGTTTCCGTACCGATCCCACGCCAGTTGCTCGTCGCAGCAGATCTCCCCGAGCGGGTCGCCGGTCGTGCCGATCACCCGTCGCGCCCACGTGTGCCCGCCGTTGAAGGAGACGCCTACCGCGAGGCCGGCGACGACGTCCGGCAGCGTCGACATCGCCACGACGTTCGAAGGGTTGGTCGGATTGACCGCGATCGCATCCTCCGCCTCGTTACCTGGCCTCGCGGTCACATTGAAGTTCGGGATCGGCGCGGCGGCCGTCGCCAGCGTCGCCATGACTAGAGCACCCGCAAACGCAAGGACAATCGTGGAGGATGTGGTCGCGAAAAACCGGCCGGGCATTCTGTCTCCCCTCTCTCCTCGACCCCGTGGCGCGATCGTAGCGCCATATCCTTAACCTAGCGGGGCTCTTCCACTCCGTGCTCGAGCTGGCGGTCGTACTCGGCCTGGTCGTAATGGCCCTGCGACTCGGCGATGAGCCCGTCGTCACCCATCGTCCACTCCTCGAACCCGGTGATCCGAACGCGGTTTCCGGTCCCGCCCGGCCCGGTGTTGGCGCCGATCAGGGTCCAGTGGTACTCGAGGCCGCCGCCCTGGACGCGTAGGTCGTCCATGAGCACCCGCATGTCCGGGAACGCGACCATGAATGCCCGCGCTGCCTCCGTGATCGCAGCTCGCCCCACTGAGGGCGGACCACCGTTGATCGTGAGCGAGCCCTCGGGCGCGAAGTGCTCGGCCACGCTGGCCGGGTCCTGGCTGCACCAGGCCTCGGTGTAGCGCCGAGCGAAATCAAGCCATTGATCTGGGTCAGGCGTCATCCGCGCACCTCCTGTAGCTGCGACACCGAAATCTCGCTTTCTCGGGCTACACTCGCACGATGCCGCGCGGGTACGAGGAAGGACCCGTCGCCGAGGCAGCGCAGGCGCGCCTCGACGCCATCGAGCGCGGCGAACCGATCGATTCGGCTCGTCATCCGCCTACACGCACGGCTCTCTACGGCTCGACCGACGACGACGCGAAGCCCCACTTTCTCGCCTGGGCCGACGAAGTCGACGCAGACGAGCTGTTCGCGAGCGGGCGCGCGTGGGGCTTCTCGCTCCGGCGCGTGTCTGTCGAAGGCGCTTGAAGAGGAGTAGCCGTGAGTGAGCGGCTTGATCGTCGGCTCGTCGCGGTGATGTTCACCGATGTGGTCGGGTACACGGCGCTGATTCAGGCGGACGAGCGCCTGGGAGTCGACAAGCGCAACCGGTACATGAGTGCGCTCGAGACTCACCACAGCGCCTTTGGCGGGACGATCGTCCAGCGGCTCGGGGACGGCAGCATGAGCATGTTCCCGAGCTCCCTCGATGCCGTGCTCGCCGCGGTTGCGATCCAGCGGGAACTCGCAGAACAAGACGTACCGGTTCGCATCGGCGTCCACGTGGGCGAGGTGATCGTCGAGGCCGAGCGGCTCACCGGCATCGCGGTGAACATCGCTGCTCGAATCGAGTCGTTCGCCGTACCCGGCGGAGTGATGTTGTCCGACTCCGCGTACGACCAGATCAAGAACCGCAGCGACGTCGGCGTCGTCCGCCTGGGGCAGTTCAGGTTCAAGAACGTCGGGGCCCCAATCGAGCTCTACGCGGTAGCGGCCGACGGCATCGTGGTGCCGGATCCAGGGGTGCTGGAGGGCAAGGGCGAGCGGTTCGCCAGTCTGCCCAGCAACTTGCCCGACCCGGGCGCACTACTGGTCGGCCGGGCTCCCGACCTGGCTGCGCTCGTGAAGCTCGCGCGGGAACATCGGGTCGTCACGATCACCGGCCCCGGCGGTGTCGGAAAGACCCGGCTCGTCGTCGAGCTCGGCCGGCTGCTCGCGTCGGAGTTCCTGGATGGTGTCTCGTTCATCGCGCTCGCCGCCGTCACCGAGCCTGCGGACTTCCTACCGGCTCTCGCAGAGGCGCTGGACGTGAAGGAGGCCGAGGGGCGGACGCTTGGCGAGGGGGTTGCGGCCCTCATCGGTGACAAGAAGGCGCTCCTGCTTCTCGACAACCTCGAGCAGATCGTGGCGGCGGCTTCGGAGGTGGCCGGTCTGATCGAGCAGTGCCCTGGGCTGCGGATCGTGACCACCAGCAGGACACCGCTCAGGATCGCCGCCGAACAGGAGTACTCACTCGCCCCGCTCGAGCTCCCTCCGCCATCGGACGCGGAGTCAACCGAGTCGCTCATGACGTATCCAGCCATCGCCTTGTTCGTCGAGCGCGCCATAACGACGAAGGGCTCGTTCGCGCTGACCGCCGAGAACGCCGGGGCCGTCGTGGCTGTCTGTCGGCGCCTGGACGGCCTGCCACTGGCTCTCGAGCTCGCCGCGGCCCGGCTGCGGCTCCTGTCTCCGGAGGCGCTGCTCGACCGGCTCGATCACGCCCTCCAGGTGCTCACATCGGGCCCTCGCGACATTCCTGAGCGGCAGCAAACTCTCCGCGCCACAATCGACTGGAGCCACTCGCTCCTCGCGGAGCCGGAGCAGCGCCTCTTCCGGCGGATGGCGGTCTTCGCGGGAGGCTGCACGGTCGCGGACGTCGAGGCCGTCTGCGCAGACCCCGGCGAGGCCATTCTCGACGAGCTGGAGTCACTCGTCGACAAGGCTCTCGTGCAAACGGACAGCCAGGGCGACCGGCTCCGGATGCTGCAGACGATCGGTGAGTACGCGCGCGAGCGCCTCGAGAGCGCGGGCGAGATGCGTGACGTTGCGCTGAGGCACGCCCGCCGGTATGCGGAGCTCGGCCGGGAGATCCGCGACGGCGTCGAGGGCACCGATCAGATCGGGTCCCTCGAACGCGGCATCGCCGAGGAGGGCAACCTTCAGGCCGCGCTCGACGCGCTCCTGGCAGCGGCACAGGACGGCGATGCCGCTGCCTGCGAAGAGGGCCTGCAGCTGTGTGGCGACCTGTACCTCTACTGGCACATCCGCGGCAAGAACATCACCGCCAGGGAGTACGCCGCCTCCTTCCTCGAAGCCGACCCGGGCGGCGCTCCCACGGTCGGACGAGCGGGCGCGCTGACCACGGCCGGCCTGGCGTCGTGGATGCTGGGCCAGTTTGAGCGGGCGAACGACGAATGTGCCGAGGCGTATCGCATCGCGGCAGGGCTCGAAGCCGATCGCGAGGTCTGCGTCGCTGCGTTCCTCGGGGCGATCGCGCTGCTCGGGTCCGATCTCGAAGCCGGCCTCAGGTGGACGAGCGAGGCAATCGAGCGAAGCCGCGCACGCGGCCTGACGTGGGCGGAAGCTTTCGCCTCGTCCGTTGACGGAATCCTCCAGACGGTCTCCGGCGAGCTCGACGCCGCCCAGGCGAGCTACTCCCACGCACTCGAGATCCAGCAGCGTCTCGGCGATGAGGAAGGAGCCGGCCTGTCGCTCGGCGGTCTCGCCCAACTCGCATCCGTTCGCGGCGACCTCACCGGTTCCGTCGACCTCTACCGCCGGTCTCTCGCCGCGTTTGAAGCGATCGGTGACCGCGCGGAGGAAGCCCGGATTCTCTCCGAGATGGCGTGGACGCACCTACGACAGGAGGACCCGGCGCTCGCGCGCCGGTACTTCCTCGGCTCGGTGCAGGCCTACATCGACGTGGCAAGCGTCCGTGGAGTCGGGCTCTCGCTGATCGGGCTCGCGGCCGCCGAGACGGTCGAGCAGCGGCCCGGCAATGCCGTGCAATTGGCTGCCGCGGCAGAGCTCTACGCCCAGCAGGAGGGCATCGTCAACGTCTACTCCGACGAGACGCCGGGTCGCGAGTTCGTCGACACGGCACGAGCAGCCCTCTCGGCCGACGAGGTCGCCCGAGCCACAGAGGCCGGCCGCAGGCTCACGATCAAGCAAGCGCTCGATCTGGTCAGGATCGCCGAAACGGCCGCGGTGTAGTCAGGCCGTTTCGCGGATCTTCTTCAGGCCGTCGACGATCAGATCGAGCCCGAGCTCGAACGCGCTCACCTCGCGGTGGGGGCCTTCGCTGAAGTGCTGCTGGGCATGTTCATGGAGGTGGGGATAGGCATCGGCCGTGATCGTCTCCATGAACGTCGCCGCGAGGTTCGAGGCCTCCTCGGCCGTGTAGCTGTGACTCGTCTCCCAGAGCGAGAAGCCGAAGATATGTGCGTCGAGGACGTGGTAGGCGGTGTAGGTCGTCTCGGCCGAGAACCCGGCTTCGCGCAGCCGTCCGAGGAGCAAGTCCATGTATCGCACCCGTGCGGGACGGGCGTGTTCGGGCGCCATCAGCAGCATGCACGACCAGGGGTGACGCCCGAGAGCGTCGTGGACGGAGATCGCGCTCGTCCGTAGTGCCGCGTCCCAGTCTCCTCCCGGCGCAGGCGGCTCGCTTTCAGCCAGGACGAGGTCGAGGATGCCGTCGAGGAGGTCGTCTTTGTTCGCGACGTGGTTGTAGAGCGACATGGCCTCGAACCCGAGCGCCTGCCCGAGCTTGCGCATCGTCAGCGTCTCGATACCGCCCTCGTCCGCGAGCTCGAGGGCTGCCTGCAGGATCCGATCTCGGCTGAGGGGGAGGCGGGAGTCTGTTCTCGTGGCCATTGACAAAGCTTACGTCGTACGTATAACTTACGACATAAGCTTACACTGTACGAACGAGAGGCGATCATGACAGCGACACCGACCACGACGATGAACGCGATCATCCGTGACGGGTACGGCCCGCCCGACGTGCTTGAGCTCCAGGCGGTCGAGCGGCCGGAGCTCACGGACGACGGCGTCCTGGTTCGAGTGCGCGCCGCGTCGCTGAACCAAGTGGACTGGTACGACGTCACGGGCACACCGTGGATCGCCCGCCCGATGACTGGCCTACGCGGGCCGAAGGACTCCCGCCTGGTCGGCCGCGATTTCGCAGGAACGGTGGAGGCCGTCGGCAAGGACGTCACGGACCTGCAACCGGGTGACGACGTCTTCGGCGGGAAGGCCGGGGGCGGATCGTTCGCCGAGTACGTCTGCGTGCCGATGGACGTCGCGCGGAAGCCGGCGAACCTGACGTTCGAGGAGGCCGCGGCCGTGCCGGTCGCAGCGCTCACCGCGCTCCAGGGCCTGCGCGACCACGGGCAGCTGCAGGGAGGGCAGAAGGTCCTCGTCAACGGCGCCTCGGGCGGGGTGGGCACGTTCGCCGTGCAGATCGCCAAAGCGCTCGGTGCAGAGGTGACGGCCGTCTGCAGCACGCGGAATGTCGAGCAGGCGCGATCCCTCGGCGCCGATCACGTGATCGACTACACCCGGGATGACTTCACTCGAGCCGGCGAGCGCTACGACGTGATCCTGGACGTCTCCGGCACGAGGTCGTGGGGGCGATACAGTCGAGTGCTGAGCCCGCAGGCGAGGCTCGTCCTCGTCGGAGCACCGAAGACGAATCGATTTCTCGGGCCTCTCGGCCACATAGCCAGAGTGCGGCTGGCGGCCTGGCGCGGCGGTCAGAAGGCCGTCTTCTTCGTCGCGAACTTCAACCGGCCGGACCTGGATGCCCTGCGGGAGCTGCTCGAGTCCGGCCAGGTGAAGCCGGTCGTGGAGAGGCGTTACGAGCTGGGCGAAGTCGCCGACGCTCTCCGGTACCTGGGCGAAGGACACGCGCAAGGAAAGATCGTCATCTCCGTGTGAGGCGTTATGGCAGGCTCGTGTTGATGGTTCCTGAAGAGCGTCGCTCGACTCAGGCGGCCGAAAGGAGCGGGAGACACCAAGTTGTCAACGAGACCGGGGCCGCCCGTCCGGTTCTGCGCGCTGGCCGGGCTGAGCGTCGCGCTGCTCTTCGCGCCAGGCGCCGCGCGGGCAACCGCCACCGGCAGGCCGGTCGCCTGGGGCTGCCGCGCCACGACCAACGTTGGACAGTGCAGCGTGCCGAGCGGCCTCTCCGGCGTGACCGCGATCGAGGGCAGCGCCTTTCACAGCCTGGCTTTGAAGGGCGACGGAACCGTCGTCGCCTGGGGCTGCGCCGGCGGTCACGACTTCGGCCAGTGCAGCGTCCCGAGCGGCCTCTCCGCCGTGAGCGCGATCGCCGCGGGCTTCGCTCACAGCCTGGCTTTGAAGGGCGACGGAACCGTTGTCGCCTGGGGCTGCGCCGGCAGCACCAATGTCGGGCAATGCAGCGTGCCGAACGGCCTCTTCGGCGTGAGCGCGATCTCCGCCGGCGGCGCTCACAGCCTGGCCTTGTACAGCGACGGCACCGTGCTTGCCTGGGGCTGCGGCGCCGGCCACGACTTCGGCCAGTGCAACGTCCCGAGCGCGCTCTCCGGCGTGACCGCAGTCGCCGCCGGCGACTATCACAGCCTGGCCTTGAAAGGCGGCGGCACCGTGCTTGCCTGGGGCTGCGGCGCCGGGGGAGACTTCGGGCAGTGCGCCGTGCCGAGCGGCCTCTCCGGCGTGACCGCGATCGAGGGCGGCGCTTTTCACAGCCTGGCCTTGAAGGGCGACGGCACCGTCGTCGCGTGGGGGTGCGGCGCCGGCCAGGACTTCGGGCAGTGCAATGTTCCGAGCGGCCTCTCCGGCGTGACCGCGATCGCCGCGGGCTACGCTCACAGCGTGGCATTGAAGAGCGACGGCACCGTTATCGCCTGGGGCTGCAGCGGCAGCACCGACTCGGGGCAATGCAGCGTCCCGACCGGCCTCTCCGGTGTGACCGCGGTCGCCGGCGGCCTCGATCACAGCCTGGCATTGGGCGTCAGGAACCAGACGATCATGTTCGGGCCACTGGCGCGCAAAACCTACGGCGTCCCGGACTTCCGCGTTCACGCGACAGCGTCCTCCGGCCTGACGGTCTCCTTCGGTGGGAGCGGGAAGTGCACGGTCAAGGGTGCGATGGTCCATCTGACCGGCCCCGGTTCGTGCACGGTGATCGCTTCGCAGGCGGGCGACGAGGACTTCAATCCGGCGCCCGACGTCTCGCGCACCTTCTCGATCGCGAGCGCGCGATGCAAGGTGCCGAAAGTCGTCGGCAAACAGGTTGCGGCGGCCAGGCGGACGATCGCAAAGAGGCATTGCCGTACCGGCAAGGTGGGGCGCGCCTACTCGCGCACGCGGAAGAAGGGCATCGTCATCTCCCAAAGCCGCCGGCCTGGACGGGTGCTGCCCGCGCGCTCGAAGATCAACCTGATCGTCAGTCGAGGCCGCAGGCGCTGACGCGCGTTTCCCCGCGCGCGAACCGAACCGCTACCGCGAGGGCTGGCTGCCGGAAATAGGTCCCGGCTGAGCTTCGCGTCACGAGCGTCGACGTACCGGGGAGCCGTCCGTTGGCGCGGAGCCGTGGAGACTACTCGCCGGGTGTCCCGATCGGCTATGACCGTTCGTCTAATAGACGACTATTTGGTAGTCTGCTAGGCGAATGATCACGGACGTCAATCCGTTCGTCTACTCCCACCCAGTCTCCGCCGAGGAGGTCATCGACCGCGACGACGAGACGCAGGAGCTGCTCAGGAACGCCGTCGGCGGCCACTTCGTCCGGCTCTATGCGCCGCGGAAGTACGGGAAGACGAGCCTGCTCAAGCGCGCGCTTCGCGACGGGGAGGCGAAGGAGGGGCTGATCCCGATCCTCGTCGACCTCTACCGCGTGTCCTCGATCGCCGATGTGACGCTTCGCCTCGAGCGCGCCTACTCGAAGCAGTTGAAGGGCGCCGTTCGCAACAAGATCGAGGACTTTCTCCAGAAGACGGGCATCGGCGTCTCACTCGGCGCCTACGGGATCAGCGCCAAGCTCCAGCTCGATCCGAAGGTCGATCCGCTGCCGGCGCTGCACGCGCTGCTCGACCTGCCGCTTCGACTCGAGGAGAGCGGCGGGTACCGCGCCTACGTGGCGCTCGACGAGTTCCAGGACGTCGGCAAGGTCCCGAACCTCGACGGCCTCATCCGTAGCCACATCCAGCATCAGGCAGAGGTGGCCTCGTACGTCTTTGCCGGCTCCGAGCCCGCGCTGATGAGACAGCTCTTCGAGGTCAAAGACCGCCCGCTCTACGGGTCCGCCGTGCCGATTCGGCTCCAGCGCCTGCGGAACGAGGACATCGCCGAATATGTCGCCGGCCGCTTCGAGCAGACGAAGCGACGAGTGGGCGAGACGTTGAACCCGCTCCTCGATGCGGCCAAAGGGCATCCGCAGAGGGCGATGCTCCTGGCGCACCGGCTCTGGGCGACGGTCGAGAAAGGGAAGACCGCGACGCTGGACGACTGGCGCGAGGCGCACACCGCCGCGCTCGCCGAGCTCAACCCGGAGTTCGATGCTCAGTGGCGCGGCTTCGACACGTCGGAACAGAAGACGATGCGGGCGGTGATCGCCGGCGCGGGCTCCCCGTACAAGGCCGACGTCCTGAGACGGCTCGAACTGACGAAGGACATCGTCAGGAAAGCGCTACCGCGCCTGACCGCGACGGCCGAAATCGAGGCGGAGGACGGAAAGCACGTGGTCGTCGACCCACTCTTTGCAAGATGGATCGAACGCATCAACGAAGGCGGCGACGCGGAGCAGGGCTAGGGCGGCTGGCTAGACCGCGGAGTCCAGGATCTCGGCGCGCTCGCTCTCGCGCGGGGTGCCGTAGGCATAGACGAGCAGATCCTCGTCGCCGTGGTTCACCGTCTGGAGCGGCGTGCCCGGCTCGACGTGGATGAGCCCGCCCGTCGGAACGTCCTGACGCTCCGGCGGATCGCCGAGGTACATCGACAGCGTCCCGGCGAGGACGACGAACGTCTCCTCCTGGAGCGGGTGCCGGTGACGGCGACCTTTGGCGCCGGGCTCGTAGCGCCAGACGTTCGCGCGGGTGTGGGCGAAGCCGGCCAACTCACTCAGCTGAGCGACGTGGCGCGGCGCCTCCTCCGGGTCGTGGGACCGTGTCGTCCACTCGAGCTCGGCGGGACGGATTACTCGAAAGGCCACTCCGGCAGCCTAGCCACCTAGGACGGCCTCGCGAGAACCCTGGTGCGAGGGATGGCCGGGCGGCGTTTCGCCCCTACGCTGAGAGTGACCCGATTTCCGCCTGCGGCACGGCATTCGAGGCCTGATCCGCATGCTCGAGACCCGCCACCCATTCCGTACCGCCTTCGCCCTGACGCTCGTCGCTGCTCTGGGGGCGATCGCGGTCGTGAGCTCGGCGAGTGGCGAGCCTGGACGGTCGTCGGCGGCCCGCGCGAGCTCGGCTGTGCCGGGTGAGATCCTCGTCGGCTTCAAGTCGTCCGTGTCGGCTTCTGCACAGAACGACGTTCTCGCACGCATAGGAGCGGTACGGAAGCGCCGCTTCGCCAGGATCCACGGCGCGCTCGTCTCGGTCGACCCTCAGCGCACAGCCCAGACGATTCGCAGCCTCGAGCGCGACGGACGCGTGGCCTACGCGGAGCCGAACTTCGTGCTGCGGACCGACGTTCCGAACGACCCGTTCATGTCACGACTCTGGGGCCTCGACAACCTCGGCCAGACTGTGAACTGGACCGCGGGCACGCCTGACGCCGACATCGACGCCCGGGAAGCCTGGTCGGTCTCCACCGGCAGCCCGAACGTCGTCGTCGCAGTCATCGACACGGGCGTCGACATGTCTCACCCGGACCTCGCTTCCAACATCTGGGTCAACGAAGGCGAAAACTGCTCGGGCTGTCGCACGAACGGCGTCGACGACGACGGAAACGGCTACGTCGACGACTGGCGCGGCTGGGACTTCGTGAACGGCGACAACAATCCGACGGACGACATGGGGCACGGCACCCACGTCGCGGGGACGATCGCCGCGGTCGGGAACAACGGGGTCGGTGTGGCCGGAGTGACGTGGAGCACGAAGATCATGCCGCTCAAGTTTCTCTCCGCGGCCGGGACGGGCACTGTTGCCGACGCGATCAACGCCATCCTCTACGCGAACGCGAACGGCGCGCAGATCCTGAACAACTCTTGGGGCGGAGACGACTTCTCGCAGGCACTCCTCGACGCGATCGAGCAGACCGATGTGAACGGCGCGCTCTACGTCGCCGCCGCGGGGAACAGCTACACCAACACCGACGTCGACCCGAACTATCCCTCCGGCTACGAGGCGGCGAACGTCGTCTCGGTCGGGGCGACGGATCAGTTCGACCACAAGGCGTGGTTCTCGAACTACGGAACGAAGTCGGTCGACCTCGGTGCGCCGGGCACGAACATCTACTCGACCTGGCCGGGCGGCTCGTACCGCTTCGAGGACGGCACCTCGATGGCCACGCCGCACGTATCCGGGGCCGCGGCGCTCGCGAAGGCCGTCTTCCCAGGCGCGACCGGAATCGGCCTGAAGGCGCTGCTGCTGCGCACGGTCGATCCGATCTCGGCGCTCTCCGGAACGAGCAGGACTGGCGGACGCCTGAACGTCGACCGGGCCGTGCGATGTCCCGGCTCCCCGGAGGCCTGGATCGAGTCGCCCGTGTCCGGATCCGAACTGAACGCCGGCGAGCCGATCGAGCTTCGCGCGTTCGGCGCGGTCTGCGGGTCACAGGCAGGCGTTTCGGTCACCGCAACTCTGAACGGGAGCCAGCTCGAATTGAGCGCGCGTGGCGACGGCCTGTACACGGCTTCGCTCGTTCCCTCGGCAGGGCCGTTCAACCTGACCCTCAGCGCAACAGCGGGAGGCTCGACGGACACGCAGAGCGTCTCCGCGATGGCGACCCAGAGCTACGACATCGCCCCGGCCGGGCCGCCGGTCACCGTCACAACGCACTCGGCCGGTGAGAACGCCCGGCTCTTCTTCGACGGCAGCGCGGGCCAGCGAGTCGCGCTGCGGATGAGCAACGTCACGATGGGGATCTCGACGTGCTGCTCGGCGCAGGTGTCGATCTGGAAGCCTGACGGCTCGAATCTCGTCTATCCGACCCTCGTCGGCACGAACGGCGGCTTCGTGGACACGCGCACGCTGCCCGTCTCCGGCCGCTACTCGATGCTCGTCGACCCGCAGGGGACGGTCTCCGGCTCGATGACGCTGACGCTCTACGACGTTCCTCCGGATGTCACCGACTCGATCAGCCCAGGGGGCCTGGCGGTGACGGTCTCGATGGGCCCGGTGCCGGGACAGAATGCGATCCTGCGCTTCGACGGCAACGTCGGCCAGCGCGTGAGCGTGCGACTGAGCAGCGTCACGATCGGCACCTCGACCTGCTGCTCGGCCCAGGTCTCGATCTGGAAGCCGGACGGGTCGAATCTCGTCTATCCGACTCTCGTCGGAACGAACGGCGGGTTCCTCGACATGCGCGCGTTGCCGGTCAGCGGGAGCTACACGATCCTCGTCGACCCGCAGAAGACGGATCTGGGAGCGATGACGCTTGCACTCTACGACGTGCCGCCCGACGTGGACGCCTCCATCTCGCCCGGCGGCTCTCCCGTCGCTGTCTCGATGGGCCCGGTTCCCGGCCAGAACGCCGTCCTTCGCTTCTTCGGCGCGCCCGGCCAGCGGATCGGCCTGGGCATGAGCAGCGTCACGATCGGCACCTCGACCTGCTGCTCGGCCCAGTTCTCGATCTGGAAGCCGGACGGCTCGAATCTCGTCTATCCGACGCTCGTCGGAACGAACGGCGGCTTCCTCGACACCCGCGCGCTACCAGTGAGCGGTATGTACACGATCCTCGTCGACCCACAGGGAACCAGCCTCGGCTCGATGACGTTGGCTCTCTACGACGTGCCGCCCGACGTGAGCGGCTCGATCGTCGCCGGTGGAGGACCGGTGAGCCTCTCGCTCGGCCCGGTCCCCGGACAGAACGCGAGCCTACGGTTCGACGGCACGGCCGGCCAGCGGATCAGCCTACGCCTGAGCAGCGTCACGATCGGCACCTCCACGTGCTGTGGCGTAAGGATCTCCATCACGAAGCCCGACGGCACGAGCCTAATCCCGCCCGCGCTCGTCGGAACCTCCGGAGCCACGATGACCGCGACCCTGTCCGTGACGGGTCAGTACTCGATCCTGGTCGATCCCCAGGCCGCGAACACGGGCGGAATAACCCTGACTCTGTCCCTGTTGTAAGTTGCCGTCAGGTGAGCCATTCGGCGATTCGCGAGTTGTCGCCGAGCGACGAGAAGTCGCCGCGATCGCGGATCTCGGTCGCCGCAGTTGCGAAAGCGTTGATCGCTGTCCAGGTCAGGCTGCCGCCGACGCTGATTCGCTGCGCGCCCGCGTCGACGATCTCCGCCAGCGACAGCCCCGGCCGCGCGAGGACGTTCACGGGCTTGGAGACGGCGTCGCAGACGGCGCGGATCTCCGTCGCGGTCTCCAGGCCGGGCGCATAGAGCACGTCCGCGCCGACCTCTTCGAAGGCGACGAGGCGCGCAATCGTGTCCTCGAGATCAGGATTGCCCCGGATGTGGTTCTCCGCCCGCGCGGTCAGGGTGAACGGCCAGCCGAGCCGGCCGGCCGCTTCGACCGCGGCCGCGACGCGCTCGACCGCGTGCGGGAGCTCGTAGAGATGCGCGGCGGAGTCGTAGTCCTCGATCGAGCCGCCGACGGCGCCGGCCTCCGCGACCCGGGTGACCGCATCAGCAGCGCTGTCCGGCTCCGCGCCGTAGCCATTCTCGAGGTCGACTGAGAGCGGGAGCTCGGTCGCGCCGACGAGCGCCTCGACATGCCCGACGACCTCGTCCAGCGTCACCTTGCCGTCGAGGCGGCCGAGCGTGAACGCGAACCCGGAGCTTGTGGTCGCAAGCGCCTCGAACCCGAGCGCCGCGAGCACCCGCGCCGACCCGGCGTCCCACGGATTCGGGATGACGAACGGCTCGCCGGCATGGAGCGCCTGGAACGCCGCTGCTCTCTCGGCCTGATTGTTCATTCGTGACGACGAGACTAACCTTCAGGCTCGTGCGCAAACGCGTTCACCTGATGCTCGCGATACTCGCCGTCCTTTGCCTCCAGGCCGGTGCCTCTGCGGCACCGCAGGCCCGTGTGTCCAGCGGGGTCTACGGCAACGTCGCCCGCTTCGATCGCCTCACCGGCCAGCAGACCGAATCCGGGCTCGCTTTCATCGGCTGGGATCAGGGTCGGACCTGGGGGAAGCCGTACAGCTACTTCCTCGACACGCTCGGCGACCGTCCGCACCTCGAGCTGAAGACCAGCCGGGCCGGCGGGCACGGGGTCATCAGCCCGCGCTCAATCGCCCTCGGCCGGGGCGATGCTCACCTGGTTGGGCTCTCGATGGCGATCTCCGACTCCCAGAAGCCGGTTCTGCTTCGGCCACTGGGCGAGCCGAACAACTCGACGAGTCCCTACTGCGCGTGCAGGGGCGGCAGCCAGAACTCGACCAGGTGGTACCGGAAGGCGTTTCAGCGCGTCTACGTCGTCATGCACGGCGGGAGCGCGACCGCCATGAGCGCAAAGCTGCGCGCGCTCGGCATGCCGGCCATCGGCACCGACTTGCCGGTGAACCCGTACCCGCAGATGACCGTCGTCTGGAACCCGCTGGCAGTCGGCGTCCCGGACGTTCGCGGCAACCACTATCGGGACTACTACCCAGGCTCGAGGTTCGTCGACGCCTACGGCAACGACTACTACGACTTCGGCACGTACTCGTTCGTGCGCACGACCGAGCTCTACAAGGCCTACCCGAGCAAGCCGTTCATGTTCCCCGAGTGGGGCCTCGACCGCGACGACCCCGGTTATGTTCAAGCTTTCGCCGGCTTCGTCCGCACTCACCGGCGGGTGAAGTTCATCGGCTTCTACAACGGCCGAAACGGCAGCAGGGTCGACCTGGCGAAGAAGCCGAGAAGCCTCGCGGCATACAGGCGGTACGTCGTTCCGCTTACTCGCTAGCGATGGCCGGTCCCGGCGCGCAGGAGGAGACCCTGAGGCGAATCCGCGAGCTCTGCCTCGCCTTGCCGGAGACGAGCGAGCGCGTCAGTCACGGTGCGCCGACCTTCTTCGTCCGCGAGAAACGGGCGTTCCTGATGGTGCTGACGAACTTCCACGGCGACGGGCGGTTTGCGATCTGGTGCGCGGCGGCGGCCGGTCTCCAGGAGATGCTGGTCGAGGCCGATCCGGAGAAGTTCTTCCGCCCGCCGTACGTCGCCCACCGCGGCTGGCTCGGCGTGCGGCTCGACCGCGGGCTCGACTGGGACGAGCTGGCAGGGATCGTCGAGGACGCCTACGCCGAAGTAGCGCCGACGAAGCTCGTCGAGCTGGCCCAGCGCTCCTAGATCCCCCAACGCCTCGCTAGTCGGACTGAGCGGGCTCGAGCTCTGCCTTGCGGACGCGCTCGAACCCGGCCGCTCCCAACGCCTCGGCGTCGGCAAGCCGGCACATCCAGCCGTAGCCGCTCAAGGGGTCGGACTCGTCGTCGGGGCTCCCGACCGCCGCGAAGATGCGGCCGTCGCGGAAGCTCCACTGCTCGATCTGCTCGAGGTCGCCCTCGACGTCCGCCCGGAACTGCGCGAGATCCTCGCGCAGCCGCGTCTTGACCGTCTCGAGCCAGCTCTGCCTCGGGTCGTTGTCCGGGTCGACCCCGCAGAGCTCGATCAAGTCGTCCTCGACCTCCTCGATCACGAGGGCGTCGATGAAGCCCTCCGCTTCCTCCCAGTCGGGCTCTTCGCCGGGCTCGAGCGCGACGAGCTCGATCGAGAGCCCCGATTGCGCCGCCTGGGCAAAAGCTGCAGCCGCGGCCTCGGGGAGCTCGTCCTGCTGCCTGCGGGCGAGCGTGTGCTCGAGCTCATGGTCCGGGAGCACCTCGAACTCTTCGAAGTTGCGCTGGGCAATCAACCCCAGGTACGCATCTCCTTGCTCATCCTGCTCGAGCTGCTGCTCGGTGACCTCCCAGCCGACGGGGTGGCCGTCCTCGAGCGTCGTGAAAGCGTGCCCGAGCTGCGGCGCGTCCGGGCGGAAGCGTCGGAAGGCACCGAGCTCCTCGCGGCCGTCAGGATGGCGGAGGCGTAGCCGGTAGCGCGCCGGCTTGGCGACGGCGCGGGCCGGACCATCCTCGCCGGGCTCGATCGCTGCGATCAGCCAGAAGCGACCGTCCAGCCTGACGACGTCGCCGGGCTCGAGCGGGTCCTCCGAGGCGAATGGGTGCAGGCGTTCCTGGCCGCTGCGCCTGAGGGTCAGTACCTCGTAGTGGAAGTCTCCATGGGACGAAGCGCTCACGCTACGGAAGCTTACGCGGCTGTGCGGAACAGCTAGCCGGGTCTGCGCGCGGGCAGGAAGACGCGGAACGAGGAGCCGCCTCCAGGGTTGTCCTCGACCCAGGCTCGACCGCCGTGCAGGGCGGTGAACTGCGCGACGAGCGAAAGCCCGATTCCCGTCCCGCCGGAGCGGTCCGACTCTCCCGTGGAGCCGCGGTTGAAGATCTCGAAGATCGCCTTTCGCTCGGCCTCCGCGACCCCCGAACCGCGGTCGTTCACCGCGACCAGGACGCCGCCTTCCTGCTCGCGCACGATCACGCGGATCGCCGTTCCCGGAGGCGTGTGCCGGACCGCGTTGGCGAGGAGGTTGTCGATGACCCGCTCGATCTTCGGCGGATCGATCTCGGCCAGGGCGCGGTCGGCGTCGACCTCGATCGCGCGATCCGCGGCGGCGTAACCGGAGGCGACCTGAGCAACCAGCGCCCCTACATCGCTCTCGCGGAAGCTCGGTTGCACGAAGCCGCGCCGCAGGCGGTCGAGGTCGAGGAGGTCCGAGAGGAGGAGCTCGAGCTTGTTCGCCTGCTCCGCGAGGTGGTCGACCATCTCCGTCCTCGTCCGTTCGGCGAGCAGCGATCCCTTCTCCTTCAAGGTGACCGCGAAACCGACGATCGACGTCAGCGGCGTCCGTAGCTCGTGCGAGACGGCCGAGAGGATCGAGTCCCGCAACTCGTCGACCCGCTTCCGCTCCGTGATGTCCTGCGACGTGCCGACCATCCGGACGGGGGTGCCCGATTCGTCGACGATCACCCGGCCGCGCCCCTGCACCCAGCGGGTGCGTTCGTCGCTCAACTGGATTCGGTGCTCGAAGGCAAACGGCTGGCGCGCGGCAGCCGCCTCGCGCACCGAACGCTGGACGCGCTCACGGTCATCTGGGTGGATCCTTTCCACGTACGTTTCGAAGTCGATCTCGCCGGACCGCGGGTCGAGCTCGTACAGGCGGTACAGCTCGTCCGACCACGTGATTCGGTTCGCCGCGATGTCCCACTCCCAGCTTCCGATATGGGCGAGCGCCTGTGCTTCCGCCAGGTTTGCGTTGACCCACGCAAGCTCGCGCTCGGCCTCGCTGCGCTCCGCCAGGACGGCGCCGAGGATGAGCAGGCTCACGGCGAGGCCTCCGGTGAGAGCCTCGAGAATCTGGACGATCTCGGTCGCGCTGCCGCCGCCGATCGGGGTCGTCCCGTGAACGGCTCCCGCGACCGCGACTGCCGCGACGACGAAGCTGCTCGTCACGGCGCCAAGCTGCCCGAAGCGGAGAGCGGCCCAGATCAAGGCCGGGAAGAGGAGGTGCGGGTAACGCCACTGCCCGCCGAGAAAGACGATCGAGCTGATGGTGACGAGCACGGCGAGGAGCACGAGGCCCTCGAGCAGCGTGCGGTTGGCGAGCCGGCGCCACGGGCGAGTCGAGAGGACGAGGATCAGCGGAGCGACGATGAGGTCGCCCATCGCGTCTCCGCTCCACCAGAGGAGCCAATTCGAGCCGTAGTTCGAGGCGCGTACCTGTCCGGAGATCCAGAGCGTCGTCACGCCGTTCGTGGCCGCGATGGCCGTACTGCCGACCGCCGCCAGCAGGACGAAAGAGAAGACGTCCTTGACGCGATCGAGCGCCGGCCGGAAGTCGGCACGGAGCAGCAGGACGCTGCCTACGACCGCCTCGAGTGTGTTGCCGACCGAGATGAAGAGTGCGTCGAGGCCCGAGGCGCCACTCGTCGCGTTGGCGACCAGCGCTCCGAGCGCGACCGCCGGCCAGAGCCGCGGGCCGTACAGCACGAGGGCCGCAAGCGAGATTCCCGTCGGCGCCCACACCGGAGTAATCACGCCGTGCGCCACCGACAACTGGATGCCGAGCTTGGCCGAGGCCACGTAGGCGACGAACAGCGCGACCATCATCACGCCGCCGCGGACGCGCTCGCGTCGGTCTCTCAGTAGGCCGTACAGGCTTGTGCTCAACGGGTCGCGGGACCGTACAGAGGAAATTGGCCGGATGCAGGGATAGTCTCCTCTCGTTGTGAGACGGCTGCCACCGGTGCTCTGGCTCGACCTCGCCGTCAAGATCGCGCTTCTGGGCCTGCTCCTGCTCGCCGTGCTCGAGCCCGACCTACCGCAGTTCCAGGGCAAGGCGATGGGTGGCCGCGCGCTCACCTATCCGCTTGCGGCGATCATCGTGCCGCTCGGCTGGTGGCGCTGGGGCCGGGGGAAAGGCGGGCGTTACCCGTATGGGCTCGACATTTGCCTCGTGCTTCCCTTCCTGATCGACGTCGTCGGCAACGCGCTCGATCTCTACGACTCGATCGACTGGTGGGACGACTTCAACCACTTCCTGAACTGGGCGATCCTCGTGGTCGGGTTCGGGCAGTTCCTCCTCCGGTTTCCACTCGGCCGTGTGAACACCGCGGGCCTCATGATCGGCTTCGGCGCGCTGACCGCCATCCTCTGGGAGCTCGGCGAGTACTTCACCTTCATCCGCGGTGGTCCTGAGGAGCGAACGGCCTATACGGACACGCTCGGCGATCTCGGCGGAGGCCTCACGGGCTCGACGCTCGCCGCGCTGCTGACGGTCACGCTCCTCTGGCGCTTCCAGAAGGAGCTGGGGACGAACCGGTTCCGCTGGACCTGAAACGCTGGCTTTTGTTGCCGTTTGGGTGAAAGATGCCCCTGACATTCGACAGGGGAGGTCGAAATGAAGCGCCTCATCGCGGCAGCCGTCATGGTGGCCGTCGCGCTCGTGCTCGCGGCTCCGGCACAGTCTGCGGGGCCTACGAACAGGCAGCTCGCCCGCCAGATCAAGACGCTCCAGAAGCAGGTGAAGACGCTCCAGAAGCAGGTGAAGACGGCGGACCTGCATGCGGCGATAGCGATCGTCTATGCGGGTTGCGCCACCGCCGTGACCGCCGACGCCTTCCAGGGGACGTGGACCGTCATCGACCAGGTGAACGGTGCGCCGATCTTCGGCCCGCAGGTCGCAGTCAACGACTTCGGCGTCTGCGACGCCGTGCAAATCACGCGGGCTCCGACCCAGATGCCGCCGAACGTCTCTGTGTTCAATTCGTTGCTCGCGCTGTTCTCGCCCTAGTTCGAGAAGCACGAAGTGATTCCGGCGGACCCGGCGGCTCTCTCGCCGTGTCCGCCGGCGTGAGCCGGTCTAAGTGCCGACGACCTGGACGATCCAGCGGCGCTCGCGCTCCCGGTCGAGCTCGAGGAAGAGCACGCGCTGCCAGGTCCCCAGGCAGAGCTCGCCGTCTCGAACGGGGATCGCCTCGCCGGCCGAGCCGAGGAGCATCGACATGCAGTGCGAGTGGCCGTTGCCGAGCTCCATGTCCTCCTCGCAGATGTTCTCGGTACGGCGGTCCCAGTCGTCGTGGGCGTAGTACTTGTCGCTCGGGACGAGGCTCTTGAGGAGAGCCGTGAAGTCCTGGAGGAACCCGTCTTCGAACTCGTTGACGCGGACACAGCAGGTCGTGTGCGGCGAGTAGACGCAGACGATCCCGTCCCGCACGCCGCTCTCGCGGATGGACTCGGTCACTTCGTCGGTGATGTCCCGTACCGAAAGCCCCCCGGCCGTCCTCAGACGCCGCTCGTGCTGGAACACCTTCACCGCCACCGATGTTAGCGCCGCCCGCAGGAGGCTGCAGCGGTACATGTCCGGTGCCTGGTACCGGACATGTCGTCGCCGGGCAAGGAGCGAGATGGGCCCGCCTGGATTCGAACCAGGGACCAACGGATTATGAGTCCGCTGCTCTAACCAGCTGAGCTACGGGCCCTGCAGCGGCGCAAGCGTAGCCCAGCTCCGTGCCGGTACACGAGCGGCGGCGGTCGCCGGGAGCCTCGTCCCGGCCGTACACGTCCGGTGTCAGGGCACCGCTCATGGCCGGAACGGTCAGGTGACCGCTCGGAGCTGGTGGTCAGTCGCTGGGTGCCAGGGGCGGGCCGACGTTGACTTGGCCGTGGGCCCGGAAGATGCCCTCCAGCTCCTCGGGCGACGGTCGCCGGGCATCGCTCGGCGGCAGTGTCGGCGTGATCGCCGGGACCGCGCCGTCGCGCACCTTGCGCTCGAGCCCCGCCGGAGTGCTGAGCACGAGCACCCGTGCCGTGTCGCTGTCCACGCGAAAGGTGTGTGCGACGCCCGTCGGCACCACAGCGGTTGCGCCCGCCTCCAGCTCGATGCGCTGTTCGCCGGCTTGAAGCGTCAGGCGTCCGTCGAGCACGATGTAACTCTCGTCCTGTGGATGCGTGTGCAGCGGCGGCGAGGCAGAGCGCGGAAAGAGGAATTCGATCAGCGCGAAGCGCCCGTCGCTCGCCTCACCCGGCACCTTGATCGTTGCCAGCGTGCCCAGAAACCAGAGGTGCTCGCCGGCGCCCGCATCTGACCAGGTCGCCGTCTCGGTCACGTCGCTGACGATACGGCATTCCGTTCTGCCAATGAGCTGAGCTGGGCCGGGCCCTGTTGTGGGCACCCGGCGAAGCCCGCGCTCGGATTGTCACGCGGGTGTGACGTTCTTGTGCGGACTCGCAGCACGGGAACCTTCTCTCGCCCGTTTTCTCCTCAGAAGCCCGTCTCGGTGGGAAATGCCCGGCCGGGACACGGCTCGCCCGGCCACTTTCGGTGTTGCGGACCGCGGACTACCGTCGGTCGCCTGATGAATGTTCGCGCAAGAGGTCGAGCTCCGCTCGTCGTGGCCGCGGTCGGCGTGCTCGTGCTCGCCGGGCTCGCGGGCGGAACGAGTTCCGCCGGGGTCGCCCGCGACACACCTGCGGCGGCGCATCTCGTTCTCAACGAGGTCGATTACGACAATGTCGGCACCGACACCCAGGAGTTCGTCGAGATCTTCAACGGCACGGGTGCGGGCGTCCCGCTCGCGGACTTCGCGGTCGTGCTCGTCAACGGCGGCACCAACCTGGAGTACTCGAGGACGATGCTCGCAGCCGCGGGAACTTGCCTACCCGCGCGCGGCTACCTCGTGATCGCCGACGACGCCGTCGTGCCGGAGCCCCACGCACTCGTCATTCGCTTCCCGGGTGCACACGACCAGATCCAGAACGGCCAGCCCGACGGCGTAGCCCTCATCGACACCGGCACCCAGACGCTCGTCGACGCTCTCTCGTACGAGGGCTCGATCACGATGGCGCAGATCGACGGCTTTCCAGGCCCCGTGAGTCTCGTCGAGGGGCTGCCGACTCCCTTGAGCGACTCGAACACGCTCCAGGTGTCGCTCGCGCGCGAGCCCAATGGCGCGGACACCGACAAGTCGGCAAACGACTGGGCGCTCGCCGGCCCGACCCCGGGCTTCGCCAACTCACCGAGCATCAGCTCCGGAACGGGTCTGCACGGTACGTGCGGGCGAACTCCGCCTCCACCGGCTTTCCGGTGAACTAGTCCTCGGCCGTCGCCGGCCTGCGCGAACCGGATAGCGGATCGCCCGAAAGGGGTATGCATGACTTGTCCCGCGGGGGGATAATTAGGTCTGATCCGCGGGGTCGGCGTCCACTGAGCTTCTGCGGCGCAAACATGGGGCCGGGGAGGCTTTGCCGCAGGAGCCGACCCGGCCCCTCCTTTAGACGCCGAAGGCCGGCGCGATCTTCCGTTCTGTCCCGCTTCGTCTACCCGCCAGGGGTACTCGGTAGATCCTTTCGGGGGATTGCTGCTCGTCGCCTTCGGGTGGATCGTATGACCGAAGTCTCCAGCGGCAAACGAAAGGCGGCCACAATGACAGCGACCGAGCTTCGCCAGCGGTTCGCACGGTTCGGCACCGGCCTCCGGGCACGGATCGTCGACTTCGACTAGGAAGCGCGCGGGGCAGCCGCGCGTGCATGGTAGGAATCCGGGATGCGCCGGGTCGCATTCATCTGTGCGTGCGCCTGCGTCCTCGGTCTCGCCGGCTCAACGAGGGCGCAGACCCGGGTCGCGTTTCTCGCCACCGGCGACTTCGGCGTCGGCGGCTCGGCCGAATTGTCGGACGGCCTTGCGATGCACCGCTACGAGGCGCGACACCCGACGGACATGCTCGTCCTCCTGGGTGATAACGACTACACGGAGAGCCCGGCTCACTTCCGCTCGAACTGGCGGACGAGCTTTGGTTGGGCCCGTAGATCCGGGCTCGAGGTCTCCGGAGTGCTGGGCAACCACGACTTCCGCGTCAGCCACGGCCGCTACGAGTTCCGGCTGCTCGGAATGCCCGGGCCGTACTACACACGCACCCTCGGCGACGCCGAGCTCTTCTTGCTCGACTCGAACAACGTGAACGACGCCCAGACCGCCTGGCTCGAGCAACAGCTCACAGCGTCGACCGCGATCTGGAAGATCGCCGTCTTCCACGAGCCGCCGTACACGTGCGGCGGGCATCTCGGACGCGAAGACATCCAGGAACGCTGGGTCCCGCTCTTCGAGCGCTACGGCGTCCAGCTCGTCCTGTCCGGCCATGACCACAACTACGAGCGGTTTGCGGCCAGGAACGGCGTTACGTACGTCGTCGACGGCGGCGGGGGCGCACATCTCTACCGGCTACAGCAGTGTCCAACCGACTATCCGGTGCGGACTCGAGCCAGGGTCGAGCACGGATTCCTCTACGTCACGGTCACTCCGGACTGGCTGAATGGCTACGCCCTCAACAAACGGGGTCGCGTCACCGACCGGTTCAGCCTCCAACCGTAGGGCTAGACTTCGGGCATGGCCGAGATCGGCACGATGCGCGTCAAGAGCGGCCTTGCCGAGATGCTCAAGGGCGGGGTGATCATGGACGTCACCGACGCCGACCAGGCCCGCATCGCCGAGGACGCCGGCGCCTGTGCCGTGATGGCGCTCGAGCGCGTCCCGGCCGATATCCGCCGCGACGGCGGAGTCGCGCGCATGGCCGATCCGGACAAGATTCGCGAGATCCAGGAGGCCGTGACGATCCCGGTCATGGCCAAGGCGCGCATCGGCCACTTCGTCGAGGCGCAGATCCTCGAGGCGCTCGAGGTCGACTACATCGACGAGAGCGAGGTCCTGACGCCGGCCGACACGGCGAACCACATCGACAAGTGGCGCTTCACCGTCCCGTTCGTGTGCGGCTGCACGAACCTCGGCGAAGCGCTGCGACGCACCTCCGAGGGCGCAGCGATGATCCGCACGAAGGGCGAGGCTGGGACCGGCGACATCGTCAACGCGGTCACGCACATGCGCTCGGTCTTCGGAGCGATCAAGAAGCTCGGCGCGATGGATCCCGACGAGCTCTATTCGGAGGCGAAGGAGCTGCGCGCGCCCGTCGAGCTCGTCAAGTGGGTCGCCGAGAACGGGAAGCTGCCGGTCGTGACGTTCACGGCGGGCGGGATCGCGACCCCGGCCGACGCGGCGCTCTGCATGCAGCTCGGCGCAGACGGGGTCTTCGTCGGCTCCGGGATCTTCAAGTCGGACAACCCGTCCGACCGGGCGAAGGCCATCGTCGAGGCGACGACGCACTTCCAGGACGCTCAGGTGCTCGCCCGCGTCTCGCAGGGGCTCGGCGACGCGATGAGCGGCCTTTCGACGGCCACGCTTGCGCCTGAAGAACTCCTAGAGACCCGCGGCTGGTAATACCGGGCCGTCCGGCCCGAACGTCACAGTTGCCGCGATGAACGCGGTCCGCGTGCCGTGGTCGAGCGCTTCGTTCCTCGTCTACTTCGGCGGGCTGACGATCTTCGCTTCCGGATTAGCGCTGCTCGCGGTCCAGGGGAGCAGCAAAGGTGAGGCCGGATTCGTCCTCTGGGCGGCAATCGTCCTCGCCGCGTTCCTTGCATGCGCCGAGGGCTTTCGCCGAACGGGCCACGCGGTCGCGGCAGGGCTCTTCGCGTTCAACAGTGTCTGGTCAAGCGTCGTTCTCGTCGGAGCACTCGAGAACTGGTTCGGCTGGCTCGCAAACAGCGACTCACCATTCGGCGGTTTCCATCTGAGCCTGCTCCTCCTTGAGCTCGTTGCCCTCGTTGGTGCTGTTTTCGCCCTGACCGTCTACCGCTTTCCGTTGCTTTCCGGGCTTGCAGCGGCCGCGGGTTGGTTCTTCGTAACCGACCTCATCTCGAATGGCGGCAACTGGACAGCGATCGTGACGATTGCCGTCGGGTTAGTTCTCCTTGGCGTCGGTGTGTCGGTCGACGGCGGCCCGTCCCGTCCGTTCGGATTCTGGGTGCACGTCGTCGCGGGCCTGACGATCGGTGGCGGCCTGCTCTGGTTCTTCCACAGCGGCGACTTCGAGTGGTTCCTGATCGCCGTAGCGGCGCTCGCCTACGTCGCGCTGGGTGACCGGCTGATGCGATCGAGCTGGGTGGTGCTCAGCGCGTGGGGCCTCCTGCAGGTGGCGACGCACTTCTCCGACAAATGGTCGGGATTCAGTGGTGGGGAGTTCTTCCCGCTCTCGTTGTTCCTGTTCCCGCTGTTTGGATTTGGCTACGGCGACCCTCTAGCCGGTGGCGGGAACCACGTCTGGGTGCCTCCTGTCACGTACGCGATTCTCGGGTTCGTGTTCGTCGCGATCGGCCTATTCATTGCGAGGCGGCGTCGCGACGCGATTCCGGCCGCCGAGCTCCTGTAGCCCGAATCTACAATTAGAGGCATGAAGATCGGCGTCCTGGCTGTGCAGGGAAATTTCCGCGAGCACGCGGCGATGCTGCGGCGCCTCGGCGCGGACCCACTGGAAGTGCGGAAGCCGGACCAGCTCGACGGGCTAGACGGGCTCGTCATCCCTGGCGGGGAGTCGACGACGTTCATGCGCCTGATGCGCTTGTACGGGCTCGAGGAGGCGGTGCGGAGCTTCGAGCGCCCGGTCCTCGGCACGTGCGCCGGGCTGATCGTCCTCGACCAGGAACACCTCGGTCTCCTGGACGTCGACGTCGCGCGCAACGCCTATGGGCGCCAGGTGGCGAGCTTCGAGGCCGATCTCCGGCTCGCCGGCGAGGACGAGCCGCTGCGTGGTGTGTTCATCCGGGCGCCGCGAGTAGAGTGGGTGGGCGAAGATGTCGAGGTGCTGGCCGAGCTCGACGGCGAGCCGGTCCTTCTCCGGCAGGGACGCTTCCTGGTCGCTACCTTCCATCCAGAATTGACCGACGATACGAGGGTGCACGAGCTCTTTCTCGACGCCGTCAGGGAGGCGAGCCTTGTCCGGACATAGCAAGTGGGCATCCATCAAGCGCAAGAAGGGGGCGACCGACGCGAAGCGCGGCCAGCTCTTCTCCAAGCTCGTGCGGGCGATCATCGTCGCCGCTCGCGACGGCGGCCCCGACCCGGCCGGGAACCTCGCGCTCCAGAACGCGATCGAGAAGGCGCGCGAGGCCGCGATGCCGAAGGACAACATCGAGCGCGCGATCGCCAAGGGCTCCGGCACGGGCGCCGACGCGGCCGCCTACGAGACGGTCACGTACGAGGGCTACGGCCCCGGCGGCGTCGCGCTCTTCGTCGAAGCGCTGACCGACAACAGAAACCGGACGGCGGCCGACGTCCGCCAGGCGTTCACGAAGAGCGACGGCAACCTCGGCGAGTCGGGCTCCGTCGCCTGGCTCTTCGAGCGCAAGGGCGTGATCCTCGTTGACGGGGCAGTCGACGAGGACGAGCTGGTGCTGGCCGCAGCCGACGCAGGAGCCGACGACGTCGAGCCGGACGAGTCGAGCTACCGCGTCACGACCGCGCCCGAGAGCCTCCACGCCGTGCGGGCCGCACTGGAGGAGGGCGGTTTGCCGATCGAGTCGGCGGAGTCGACGATGGTGCCCAAGACGCAGGTCTCGATCGAGGACGAGACCACGGCCCGCAAGGTCGTCCGGCTGATGGACGAGCTGGAGGAGAACGATGACGTCCAGGCCGTCTACTCGAACTTTGACATCCCCGAGCGCGTCCTCGAAGCAGTCGCCGGCTAGACCCGAAGCGCCACCGACCCCCGCTCCCGCAGTTGCGTCGGCTGAGTGTCTGCCCGTAAGTAGAGAGGGTGCTTGGGCTGGCCCGTCGCGTTGATTCCAAGCACGTGGACGGCCTCAGCCAGCACGCGCAGAAGGTTCATCACGGTGCCGCCCTGGCCGTGGAGCTCGCCGTGATTTCCCCAGGCCGCAACCAATAACTGATGTCGCGCAGCCTCGCGTCCGATGTGCTCCAGGTTCTCCGGCCCAACCGGATCGGCGTGCTCGTAGAGCGCCTTCGGGTCGGTCGAGCGCAGCGCGAAGATGTTGCAAACGGAGAGCCTTGAATAGCCGAGGCTCTTCGCAAACCCGATGCAGCGGCGAATGGTTGGGTCATCCTCCGTCTCGGTCGCCGTGCTCGGGTTCAGGCAGACGAAGAGGCAGGAGCGTTCCTCGCCACCGGACTCCCACTCGCGCGTCAACGTGTAGCGCCACGTTCGACAGGGAGAGAACAGAGCCCCGAGCCCGCCCGTCATGCAGTCGTCAACGCCCGGCGCGAAGCTCCCGGCTCATGGCCGTGAAGCCGGCCATCCGCACCGTCACCCTGTACGTGCCCCGGCGTTTCGTGGGCACGGAATACAAACCGCGCTGGCTCGTCTTCGTTCCGGCGACCTTCACCCAGCCTCCGCCGGACAGGCGTTCGAGCGACACGGGGGCGCCGAGCACCGCATCGAGGAAGCGATCGACGACCTTGCCCTTCACCCGCCGCCCGTGCCGGTACGCATGCGCCGCCACGGTCGTCGGCGGCAGGTTGCCCTGGAGGCCGATGCCCGCCAGGGAGACAAGCACCTGGCCCCTGTTCCAGGACGAGGCGGTGCTCGAGCCGTTGACCACGAACGAGTCGTTCGGCGGCTGGAGCGCCTCGAAGTGAGCGACGGCGTAGAGGTTCGTATCGAGCGGGAACGCGATCACGCCCTCGAAGCGGGCATCGTTCCCGGTCGCCGGAGTCATCATCAGAAAGGAGCCGAGGATCGTCCCGACAGCCCGCGTCCCGACGAGGTGCGGAACGGAGATCTGGCCGCCCTGATCGCGCTGCCAGTTGGAGTGGACGATGTTGGCCAGGGCGACCGCATCCGTGTCGCCCTCGCGCTCGTCGAAGCTGACTCTCCAATCCAGTGACGCGAAGCCGGAGTTTCCAGGGTTGCCTCGCTCCTCGTACCGGGGGCCCGTCCAGCGGCCGGAGTCTCCGGAGACCGACTGGCGGTTGTAGTCGGCTGGGGAGGTGAGCTGGACGGAGAGCCCCGCCGGCAGGCTGTGCTGCTGCCGCAGAGCATCGGGCATCGGAATCAGCTCGAGCGACTGCGCGCCGGCAACCTGGCCCCAAACGGCCAGTGCCGTGAGCCCCGTGAACAGGGCGACGAGAAGCAGGCGCCGCCGCATCGGGTTAGAGGCTAGCCGAGAAGGCGGCCGTGCCCTCGCCGCTGCCTCAGGAACGAGCGGGCGGTCCGCGGCTGACGACGAGCTTCACGCGCGCGCCGCGCGGTCGCTTCACGCCTGCCCTCGGGCTCTGCGAGAGCACCCGACCGCGCGCTCTCGCCGAGCGTGCGCGGCGCACCCGGCCGACCCTGCACTTGGCCCGGGCGATCAGTCGTCGTGCGGTGACGAGCGTCTTGCCGACGACCCTCGGAACCTTGCAGACGACCTTCTTGGGCGTCGGCGGCGGTCTGTCCACACCGAAGGTGCCGTGCATGATGGTCGCGTGCGGGTCGCACATAAAGGTGTAAATGCCGGCAGTGAACGTCACGGTCCAGGTGACGGTGCCGACGAAGGCGACCGCGGTGGCCTGATCGACGCCGGGGCCCGTCAGATGGAAGTCGTGGAAGCGCGAGCGGTCCCGCACCTGGATCGTGTACGTGCCGGCCGATATCTGTGAGACCCGCTGCCCGTTCTGGGTCAGCGCGATGTTGGTGCCGTCGTTCGTGCCGACCGTCGCGACGAGCGCGCCGACGGGCGGTGGAGGAGGCGGCGGTGGTGGCGGAGGAGGGGGCGGCGGCGGCGGTGGCGGCGGGCCCGTGCTGACGGTGACCGTGCCGGTCATCATCGGGTGATAGAAGCAGTGGTACCCGAAGACCCCCACGGTGGCGAACGTGAAAGAGAAGCTGGCGCCCGGAGCGAGGTCTCCGGAGTCGAAGAGCCCGGTGTCTGACGTGACCGTGTGGACGGCCGCGCCGTTGTTCGTCCAGCACACCGTCGTTCCCGGCGGCACGGTCAGGGAGGCCGGGTCGAAGGAAAAGTCGGCGACGGCGACGGGGGTCGAGCCGGCAGGGCAGCTCGAGGTGTTGGGCCTGACCTGGGCGGTCAGGACCGGGAAAGCCGGGGAGGCAGATGCCTTCGTGGAAACCGGCACCGCGCCGACGAGCGCGCAGACGAGCGCGGCAAGCGCAAAGCGGATGAAGTGTCTGCCCACGAGCTCCCCTCTCCCTTCCCTTGAGGGTAATCCATTAGTTCCTTACGCAAAAGGCCCGAGGGCGGATTCCGAGGCAGGAACGTCCGGTCCCGTGCCTAACCTCGATGCGTGAAGGTTCTCGGCATCGACCCGGGTACGGCTGCTTGCGGATACGGCATCGTGGAAGAAAGCGGCGGGCGCGTACGAGCCCTCGACTACGGGTGGTGGAAGACCGGTGCGTCCGAGCGCCCCGAGCTGCGCCTGAAGACGATCTTCGACGCCGTCACCACGCTGATCGAGCAGGAGGCTCCGGATGCCGTCGCGATCGAGGAGTCCTTCGTCGGCGTCGACGCCCGCACCGCGCTCTCTGTCGGTCAGGCCCGCGGCGCCGTCATGGTCGCGGCCGCGCTCGCCGGAGTCGAGTGCGCTGAGTACTCCCCGACCCGCGTCAAGCAGGCCGTGTGCGGCTACGGGCGGGCCGAGAAGGCCCAGGTGCAGCGGATGGTGCAGGCGATCCTCCGCCTGGACGCTCCACCGACTCCGCACCATGCTGCCGACGCACTGGCGGTCGGCATCTGCCACGCGTTGGCGCCGCCGTTGCTGAAAGCCGTTTCGGCGTGATCGCCCGATTGACCGGGAAGCCAGTCGCGCGCGCTGCGGACGGGCTCGTGCTCGACGTCGGCGGTATCGGCTATCTCCTGCGGCCCTCGGTCCGAGCGCTCCAGAAGACCAAGCCCGACCGCGAGGTCACGCTCGACACGTATCTCGTCGTGCGCGAGGACGCGCTCCAGCTCTACGCCTTCGCGGAGCCGGCCGAGCGGGAGCTCTTCGAGCACCTGCTGTCGGTGTCCGGGGTCGGGCCCAAGGTCGCGCTCCTGATCGTCTCCGGCTCCACGCCAGCGGAGCTGCGGCGCGCGATCGTGCTCGAGGACACCGCCCGGTTCCTCGCCATCCCCGGAGTGGGCAAGAAGACCGCCGAGCGCGTCGTGCTCGAGCTGAAGGAGAAGCTGGGGCTCGAGCAGATCGGCCCGGAGGGCACCGTTGACTTTGTCGCCCGTGACGCGCTCCTCGAGCTCGGCTATTCGATCGTCGAAGCCGACCGTGCGCTCGCGACGACCGATCCAGAGGCTCCCCCCGAGGAGCGGGTGCGCCAGGCCCTGAGGGCGGCGTGAGCGAGCAGTTCCTCACACCCGAGGTTCGTCCCGACGAGGACGAGCTCGATCGCTCGCTGCGGCCGCGCCGACTCGACGACTTCGTCGGTCAGGAGCGCCTCAAGGAGCAGCTCGACATCGCGCTGCAGGCTTCTCGCGCGCGCGAGGAGGCGCTCGACCACGTGCTGCTCGTCGGCCCGCCAGGCCTCGGCAAGACCAGTCTCGCGTACATCGTCCGCGAGGAGCTCGGCGTCGGCATCCGCTGCGTCGCCGGCCCCGCGCTCGAGCGGAAGGGCGACATGGCGGCGATCCTGACCGCCCTCGAGCCGCGCGACGTCCTCTTCATCGACGAGATCCACCGCCTGAGCAGCGCCGTCGAGGAGGTGCTCTACCCGGCCCTCGAGGACTTCCGGCTCGACATCATCGTCGGCCAGGGGCACGCGGCGCGGACGCTCACGCTCGAGGTGCCGCCGTTCACGCTCGTCGGCGCCACGACGCGGACCGGGCTGCTGACGACGCCCCTGCGCGACCGCTTCGGGATGACCTACCGGCTCGAGTACTACGAGCCGGCGGAGCTCGGGATCATCGTCCGCCGCTCGGCCGGGATCATCGGAGTCGAGATCGCCGACGACGCGGCCGACCAGATCGCGGCGCGCTCGCGCGGCACCCCGCGCGTGGCGAACAGGATCCTGCGGCGTGTGCGTGACGTCGCCGAGGTTCGGCATGAGGGCGTGATCACGACCGCGATCGCCTCGGAGGCGCTCGAGTTGCTCGAGGTCGATGGTCACGGGCTGGAACGAACCGATCGCGAGCTCATGCGGGCGATCGTCGAGCGCTTCGACGGCGGCCCGGTCGGCCTCTCCACGCTGGCCGTGGCTCTCGGCGAGGAGCCGGACACGGTCGAGGACGTCTACGAGCCGTATCTCCTCCAACTCGGCTTCATCCAGCGCACCCCGCGCGGCCGAATCGTGACGAAGCTCGGCCGAGCCCACATGAGCGCCGAGGCGAAGGAAGAAGCGCTCTTCTAGTAGCGTCGCGCTAAGGGGAGAGCCAACGGCTCCAGGGCGCGATCAATCGTCGTGATCACCTCGTCGAGGGTCCGCGCCGGATCGTCGTTCCAGCTCTCGATGCTCGCCGTGCCGATCACCTCACCGATCGCCTCGGTGGCATCGCCGAGTGCCCGTGCGTCGAATCCGTGCGCCACGAAGTCCAGGTCCAGGCTCTCACCCTGTTGCCGGTACCAGCTCGCGAGGAGCCCTCCAAGCAGCGACCACGAGTGCGCCTCCTCGCTCCAGGCGGAGACCACGCTTCCCGTGCGATCCCGTGCCTGGGCGCCTTGAGACCAACCTCTGAGGAGGAAGCCGCGAGCCTCGCTCAGGATTGCCGCAGCCGTATGTTCGGCTGCCTGGGGCACGTGCCTCCCTTTCCTGCAAGGAAGGTTAGCTGCTCAGCGGAGGTTGATCGTCCGACTGCCGCGCTCGATCGCCACCACGTGGGCGATCACGTTCTGCTGCGGGACGTAGCCCCAGATCCGGGAGTCGCAGGAGATGATGCGATTGTCGCCGAGGACGAAGTACTTGCCCTTTGGGACGCGGCCTCCGAGGAGAGAGAAACGGTCACGCTCGCCGAGCGGGACATAAGGCTCGCGCAGCCGGCGGCCGTTGATGTAGACGAATCCTTTCGAGATCGACCAGCGCTCGCCCGGAAGGCCGATGAGCCGCTTGACGAAGATCAGAACGGTCCCCTTCGGACTCCCGCACTTGGCCGGCGTGTGAGGGGAGACCTTGAAGGCGATGATGTCCCCGCGCTCCAAGGTCGTGTCCGGAACCTGACGCACGTAGTCGGCCGTCTTGCTCTCGCAACCGGGGCCGGGCTTCGCGCAGTGCAGCGTCGGCTCCATCGACGAGGAGAGGATCCGCACGCCGCCGCTCTGACAGCCGGCCTGCGCCATGACGATCAGGGCGACCGCGAACCACGCGGGGGCGAATCTGAGACGCAACATCTTCCGTCACTTCAACGGCGATTCGTCCCGGGAAGGTGCGGCTAGCGCCGGAACTGAACCTCGTGCCACGAAGGCACGGGTGCGAGCTCGAGCAGCGTGTGGTCGCCGCGCGGGTCGCGGTAGCCGAACTCCGCCTCCGTCTCGTCCCAGTCCACGTCCAGGAGCCCCTCCTTGACCCGGTGGTCGAGCCAGGCGCTGCGGAAGACGAGCTTCCGCACCCAGTAAACGAGCGACTCGCCCTTTACGAGCGAGAGCTGCTCCCAGTGGCGGACGAGGTACCGCCCGAGCGGGCTGCGCGCCTCCTCGATCCGCCCGTCGGCCGCGAGCTCGACCAGGTCCTCGGTCTCGTCCTCGTCCAGGTCGTTGCTCTCGACGAGCCCGAGCTTGACGGCGGCCGCGGTCACCCGCTGCTCGAAGTCGTCCGTGTTGAAGGCGAACCGGTAGCCGAGGAACTCGACCATGTAGTCCTCGCCGGAGGAGTAGTTCGCTTCGACTGTCACCTCTTCAAGGATAGTTGGCGCCGTCCGACTCCCTCCGTACCGTGGCCGTTTCATGCATGAGGGCACCTGGACGATCAGTCCGTGCCCGCACGGCGAGGCGGGTGTGCTGGCGGAGGCACTCGGCGTCAGCGAAACGACCGCTCGCGTCCTCGTCCGGCGCGGGTACGAGACGCCGAAGGAGGCGCAGGCCTTCCTCGCTGGCGAGCTGCCGGGGCACGACCCCTTCCTGCTCGGCGACATGGCCGGCGCGGTCGAGACGATCAGGGGCGCGATCTCCGCCGGGAAGCGGATCTGCGTCCACGGCGACTATGACGCCGACGGCATCTGCGCGACGGCGCTCGCCGTCCTGATCATGCGCGAGCTCGGTGCCGACGTCGAGTGGCACCTGCCGAGCCGCTTCGAGGAGGGCTACGGCCTGCAGCGCGTGACCCTCGCGCGTCTCGCCGATGAGGGCTGCGGGCTCGTCCTGACCGTGGACTGCGGCGTCACCGCAGTCGAGGAGGTCGCGGAGGCGCGGGCGCGCGGCCTCGACGTCGTCGTCACCGACCACCACCGGCCGGGCGAGACGCTTCCGGACTGCCCCGTCGTCGCCACACGCCCTTCTGACTACCCGTTCCCCGAGCTCTGCGGAACAGGAGTCGTCTACAAGCTCGGCGAGGCGCTGCTCGGGCCGGACAGCGAGCTGCTCGCGCGCCACCTCGATCTGGTCGCGGTCGCGACGATCTCGGACGTCGTCCCGCTCGTGGACGAGAACCGGGCACTTGCGCTGGCCGGCCTGCGCGCCCTCGCGCGGACCCAGAAGGCGGGCCTGAGGGCGCTGATGAAGGCCGCGCGCGTCGATCCGGCCCGCGTCGACGAGGGCGCGGTCGGCTTCCGGCTCGCGCCCAGGATCAACGCGTCGGGCCGCCTGAGCCGACCCGGTGCGGCTCTCGATCTGTTGCTCACCGAGGACGCGGACGAGGCCGGGCGCCTGGCGCACGAGCTCGAGCAGCTGAACCGTGAGCGGCAGGGCGTTGAGGACCGGATCCTGCGCGATGCGCTCGCGAAGGTCGCTGACTGGCCCGAGGCGAAACAGGCTCGCCGGGGCTACGTGCTCGCGGACGAGGGCTGGCACGAGGGTGTGATCGGAATCGTCGCCTCGCGCCTCGTCGAGCGCTTCCACCGGCCCGTGGTGCTGATCGCAGGCGCGGGAGAGGAGTGGAAGGGCTCCGGCCGCTCGCCCGGCGCCTTCGACCTGCACGGCGGCCTCGCGGCCTGCTCCGAGCATCTCGAGCGCTTCGGCGGCCATCGCGCGGCAGCGGGCCTTTCGATCCGGCCGGAGAACGTCGAAGCCTTCGCGGAGGCCTTCGCGGCCCATGCGGACGCCGAGTTGAGCGAGGACGACCTGCGATCGGTGACGAAGGTCGACGCCGTCGTCGCCGGCCGCGAGCTGACGCTCGACCTCTGCTCCGAGGTGCGGCAGCTCGCCCCGTTCGGGCTCGGCAACCCCGGAGTGACCTTGCTCCTGCCCTCGTGCGAGCTCGGCGAACTGGCACCGGTCGGCGACGGCAAGCACCTGCGCTTCCGCGTCCGCGAGCGTGGCAACGATGCCGGTAGCGCGATCGCCTTCGGGCTCGGATCGCAGCTCGACCGCTACCGGCGGCCCGGCCGCTACGACGTCGTCTTCCGCCTGGAGGAGAACCACTGGAACGGCACGGTCGCGCCGCAGCTCGTAGTGCGCCGAGTGCTCGACGCTCCGGAGGGCTACGACGACCTACGTGAGTGGCTCGCCGCGCAATGGCGTCTCGGCGTCGCCGAGCGCACGCCGGAGGCGCTGGTCGTGTTCGCGGAGCTCGGGCTCAGCGAGGAGACCAGGGGCAGAAGACCGCTGCTCGAGTCGGAGGCGTTTCGGGCGCTACTCGCGGAGCCGGCGCTAGCGCGCGCTGCTTAGAGGCGAGTTGCTTGCCGAAAGAACGATCAGCAGCCGCGTGAGGCCGGCCAGAGCACGGCGTTTTCGGAGGCGTCGTTTGAACACGGACGTCATCTCTTCTCTCTGGGAACGAGGAATCCTCTCCTCGAGATACGGGTAAAGCGGTCACGTAGAGCGGCCGATCTACAATTTGGATATGGCTTTCGTCGACGCTCCCGAAAGACACGAAGATCTCTTCGAGGAGCTGCTCGCGCAGGTCTCGAAGTACAACGCGGACGTCGACCAGGAGTTGCTTGCACGCGCCTTCGACTTCGCGTCCCGCGCCCACGAGGGCCAGGAACGCCGCTCCGGGGAGCCGTTCATCCTGCACCCGTTCGGCGCCGCCACGATCTGCGCCGAGCTGAGGCTCGACGACGAGGCGATCGCTGCCGCGCTCCTGCACGACGTGGTCGAGGACACCGGCGTGGCCGCCGAGGAGGTGCGGGCCGAGTTCGGCGACGAGATCGCGAACCTCGTCGAGGGCGTCACCAAGCTGACGCGGATCCAGTTCCAGAGCCGCGAGCACGCCGAGGCCGAGAACTACCGCAAGATGATCGTCGCGATGGCCCACGACGTCCGGGTCATCCTGATCAAGCTCGCCGACCGCCTGCACAACATGAGGACGCTCGAGTACCTCGGCCGCCAGAAGCAGGTGCAGAAGGCGCGCGAGACGCTCGACGTCTATGCGCCGCTCGCTCACCGGCTCGGCATCCACAAGCTGAAGTGGGAGCTCGAGGATCTCTCCTTCCAGGCCCTCCATCCGCGGAAGTACGCCGAGATCGAGGCGATGGTCGCCGAACGGCGCGCCGACCGCGAGGAGCACGTGAACGAGGCGAAGCTCGTCCTCCACAAGGAGCTCGACAAGGTCGACATCCCCGCGGAGATCTCGGGCCGGGCGAAGCACTCGTACTCGATCTACGACAAGATGGCCAAGAAGGGCCGCGAGTTCAACGAGATCTACGACCTGACGGCCATGCGCGTCATCGTCGAGCGCACAGGGGACGAGGGGACACGCGACTGCTACGGCGCACTCGGTCTCATCCACGCCCTCTGGAAGCCGATGCCGGGCCGCTTCAAGGACTACGTCGCGATGCCCAAGTTCAACGGCTACCGCGCGCTGCACACGACCGTGATCGGCCCCCAGGGGAGCCCGCTGGAGATCCAGATCCGCACGCGGGAGATGCACGGCGAAGCCGAGCTCGGGATCGCCGCCCACTGGTACTCCCACAAGCCCGCGGGGAGCCGCCAGCCCGACGAGGACTGGCTGGCGTGGGTCAAGCAGCTCATGGAATGGGGCGAGGACGAGGCCGACCCGCGCGAGTTCCTGAAGGGCTTCCGGACCGACCTCTTCGCCGACGAGGTCTACGTCTTCACGCCGAAGGGCGAGGTCAAGTCGCTGCCCGCCGGCTCGACGCCGATCGACTTCGCGTACGCAGTCCACACCGACGTCGGCCACAGGACGGTCGGCGCGAAGGTGAACGGGCGGATCGTCCCGCTCCACTACACCCTGCACAGCGGCGACTTCGTCGAGATCCTGACCTCGAAGGCAGGCCGGGGCCCGTCGCGCGACTGGATGACGGTGGCGCGGTCGACCCGCGCGCGCAACAAGATCCGCCAGTGGTTCTCACGTGAGACGCGCGAGGACACCGAGCAGAAGGGTAGGGATGCGCTCGAGCAGGCGCTGAAGGCCCAGAAGCTGCCGTACCGCAAGCTCGCGGGGTCGCCGGTGCTCGCGCAGGTGATCCGCGAGACCGGGTTCAAGAAGGCGGAGGACTTCTACCTCGCGCTCGGCTCCGGCAAGCTCCAGGTGAGCCAGATCGTCAAGAAGGTCCTGACGCGCTTGAAGACGGCCGAGGTCGCCGAGGAAGAGACGGTCCCGCTCAAGCCGAAGACCCAGACGGCCTCGAACACCGATCTTGGGATCACCGTCAAGGGCGTTGAGGACGTGCTCGTCCGGCTCGCCAAGTGCTGCACGCCGGTGCCGAGCGACGAGATCGTCGGTTACATCTCGCTCGGCAAGGGGATCACGATCCACCGGCAGGACTGCCCGAACGTGAAGACGCTGATGCGGAACCCCGAGCGCTTCACCGATGTCGACTGGGACGGCGGATCGACGAAGAGCTTCCGTGTTCAGATCGCCGTCGACGCCTGGGACCGGCCGCGCCTGCTCGAGGACGTCGCCAGCACCTTCGCCGAGCACGGCGCGAACATCGTCTCCTACGGCGGCACGGTCGAGGACCAGCTCGCGAAGAACTGGTACACCGCGGAGCTCGGGGACGTGAAGGCGCTGCGGACGCTGCTGACCTCTCTGCGCAACATCGAGGCCGTGTTCGACGCTTATAGAGTCACCCCGTCGTAGCCCAGATTCCGGAGCTCGTGCATCGCGCCGAGGCGCTGGCGACGGCCATGCGGTTCGAGCGCTCCTCCATCCCTGAGATCGGGCGGCTGCTCGCGGTCCTGGTCGCGGCCCGGCCGCAGGGACGGTGCGCGGAGATCGGGACCGGCTGCGGGGTCGGCTCGGCCTGGATTACCGACGCGCTCGGCTCGGACGGCTCGCTTGTGACGGTCGAGCTGGACGAGGAGCGCGCCGCCGCCGCGAGCCGTCTCTTTGCCGACCGGCAGAGCGTGCGCGTGCTTCAGGGCGACTGGCACGAGCTGCTGCCGCCGGAGGCGCCGTTCGACCTCCTCTTCTTCGACGGCGGGTACTGGAAGCGCGGCGACGTCTCGGCCGAGAGCGAGCAGGCGCTAAGTCTCGTCGCCCCCGGAGGCGTCGTCCTCATCGACGACCTCACCCCCGAGAGCATGTGGCCCGAGGAGTGGCGCGGGCAGCCTGACTCGGTTCGTGACTTCTGGCTCGGGCACGACGCCCTCGTCGCCGTCGAGCTACAAACGACGCCGGAGTCCGCCGCGATCCTCGCCGTGCGGCGTCGTCACTAGTCGCTCGCGAAGAAGAACTGCTTCCACGCCGTCCACCAGTCGTCGGCGCGGGAGACGAGCGTCCGGTCGTCGAGGAACTCGAGGCCGTGGTGGAAACGCAGCTTCTGCGGAGCGCTCGTCGACTTGTACTCGACCTTGACCTCGCACGGCTTGCCGGGGTCGTACGGGGCGACCGACTTGAGATCGGACAGGGCCTTCTTCGCCCCTTCCTCGATCAGCTCTCGTGCGCGCGAGGGCACGAGCATGCGCGCGCTTCGAGCGCCGAGACCATGCTTGACGGAGACGGCCGTCAGCCCGTCGCCGAGCAGCTCCGTCGCCTCGCGACAGACCGCGTCGTCGCCGGTCACGAGCAGCACGGGGCACCCCCAGGCGCCGCAGAGCGCCGCATTGATCCCCGTCTCGCCGACCCGGGTCCCGTTGAACCAGAGGTTCTGCCAGTCCATGCCGGAGACGGTGTGGTTGAGGACGCCGTCGCGCGTCCCCGCCATCGCGTGCATGCCGACGAAGAGTGCGGCATCGCACCCTTCCTCGAGGAAGCCCGTGTACTCCGTCCACTCTTCCTGGACGACGAACTCGCACGCGGGGTCGAGCTCCTCGGCGATGAGCGAGTTGAACGTGAAGCCCTCGCCCGCGCCGTGGCAGTCCATGACGACGATCTCCGTCGCGCCGGCCGCCTTTGCGCCGCGCACGGCCGCGTTGATCTCCCCGGTGTAGAGCTTGCGCCCCTCCTCGAACATCGCCTTTCCGGCGTTCGTCTGGTCGCTCTTGACGATTCCGCCGACGCCCTCCATGTCACTGATCACATGGACGCGCATATGGAGAACGTACCCCTTTCCGGAGAATCACTCGTTCGAGGGATCATCCCCCGAACGGGCGGGGTACCTCGAACGAGGGATAGACGATTTTCGACCCTCGACCTACAACGAGAGAGGGGAGAGGGCAAATCCGCGGCGCCTGGTCGCTCGAGGATGCGACCGGGCCGCCGCGGTACTTTCACCTCTGTCCTCTTCCCCTTTTAAAGCCCGACGCCATCGACTTTGCAACAGACTGTTGCGAAGTGCGCTAGGGCGCCCAGCGCTCGCCGCCGGTGTCCCAGCCGACGAGGCAGTACGGTGAGACGATCGTCGTCACGCGCTCAAGGAACTCCCGATCGTCCTCGCGCGTCGGCGCGACCTCGAGCTCGGCGACCTTCATCCCCTGAAAGGAGATCGGCCAGGCCGTGGCCGCCTCATCGGGGGTACCCGCTGCGGGGCCTGGGAGCAGGTCGTCACCCTCGATGAACTTGATCGCCGCGTAGGCGTAGCGCTCGGCCAGCACGCCGACGACTCCACGCAGGACGTCGTCTGCGTCACCGCCCCGGTTCAGGATGCGGTCGAGCGCCTCGAGAGAGCCGCTGTACTCGCTCACAGCTCGACGTCGTCGCCCTCGAAAGCCCGGATGCGCTCCCGAACGACGTCCGGAATCGGACACGCCTTGCGTTCGTCCAGGTCGACGAGCACGAGCGTCTGGGTCGCGGTCACCATCAGGACGTCGTCCTCGACCCGGTAGGCGGCCATCTCGTAGGTCGCGCTCGTGCGGCCGATCCGCGAGACCCGGATGAAGACCTCGAGCAGCTCGTCGAACCGGGCCGGCGCGAAGTACTCGATGTTCGACGCGCGCATGACGAACTCGCCGCCGGCGTCGAGGCGGAGCATGTCGAGGTGACGGTGGTACTCGACGCGGGCGGCGTCGAAGTAGGGCAGGTAGCGCCCGTAGTAGACGATGCCCTGCGCGTCCGTGTCGGAGAAGCCGACGCGGGTGAACGCGGAGTACTTGAACGGGGGCCTGCGGTCGGTCATGTGCCCCAGTTCGAGCTCGACGCTCACGAGCGCATCACCTCCAGCACCTCATCGCGCTTGTGCTCCATCAGCTCCTGCGAGCGGGCCTCCAGGTTCAGGCGCAGCAGCGGTTCCGTGTTCGAGGGCCGCACGTTCAGATGCCAGTCCTCGGCTTCGATCGAGATCCCGTCGAGATGGGAGACCTCCCCCTCCTGGCCGAACCGCTCCTTGATCTCCTGGAGCTTGACCGCAACGTCTGCGACCGGAACGTTGAGCTCGCCCGTCAGGAAGTACGTCTCGCGGAAAGGCCGGAGGAGCTCGGAGAGCGGCTTGCCCCGCTTCGAGACCAGCTCCAGGACGAGCAGGAAGGGGATGACGCCGGAATCGGCCTGGAAGAAGTCGCGAAAGTAGTAGTGGCCCGAGACCTCGCCGGCGAAGACGGCGTCTTCCTCGCGCATGCGGAGCTTGATGAATGCGTGGCCGACGCGGTTGCTCAGCGGGATGCCGCCGGCGCGCTCGATCGTCTCGCGAACCGCCCAGCTCGCCCGGAGGTCGTAGATGATCTTTGCCCCGGGGTGCTTCTCGAGCATCAGCTCCGCGAGCAGCGCCGTCACGAAGTCGCCGGGCACGAAGTCGCCCGTGTCGTCGATGAAGAAGCAGCGGTCGGCGTCTCCGTCGAAGGCCACCCCGAGCTGCGCGTTCTCCTCGAGCACCTTGCCGATCACGAACTCGCGGTTCTCGGGCAACAGCGGATTCGGCTCGTGGTTCGGGAAGCTCCCGTCGAGCTCGAAGAAGTACGGGACGGCATCGATCGGCAGCCGCTCGAGAACGGGCGGCAGCATCGCGCCCGCCATCCCGTTGGCCGCATCGAGAACGACCCTGAGCGGCTTCACGTCGCCGACATCGATAAAGGACAGAACCTTCTCGACGTAGCCCGGGAAGACATCCTCCTCCCGGACCTGTCCTGGGACCTGGTCCCGGGCCGTGTTGGAAAGGGTCATGGCCCGGTCGCGGATCTCCAGCAGGCCCGAGTCGCCGCCGACTGGCAGCGCACCGCGCCGGACGATCTTCATGCCTGTGTACTCCTTCGGATTGTGCGAGGCGGTGACCTGGATCCCGCCGTCAAGATCGAGGTTGCCGACGGCGCAGTAGACCATCTCGGTGCCGACGAGCCCGACGTCGACGACCTCCGCGCCCGCGTCGGCCGCTCCTTCGATCACCGCCTTCGCCATCGAGGGCGAGGAGAGCCGCATGTCGCGCCCGACCGCGATCTTGGCGGGCTCGAATTGCTCGACGTAGGCGCGGCCGATCGCGTAGCCACCCTCCTCGTCGAGCTGCGTCGGGTACACACCTCGTACGTCATAGGCCTTGAAGACTTTCGGATCGAGCACGAGCACGATGCTAACTCCGGCGGGTTGCGATACTGCGCGTCAGTTCCAAACGAGGGAGGGGAGACGCGTGAGGAAACTGATTCTGATCCTCGCAGGCATCTGCGCGCTCGCCGTGGTCGGGACGGCAGCGGCGGGAACGTGGAGCTCGAATGCTTCGTTCACGAACCGGGTCGCGAGCTCGCCCACGAACGGCGGCGGCTATCCGGTTCCGCCGGGCCAGACGGTGCCCGATGCCGGCACGTGCAGGCCCGGCCCGTTCAACGCGAACCACTCGGAGTCGTGGCTCGCGGTCAAGCCGGGGAGCGAAGATCTCGTCGGCTCGTCGAAGTTCTTCTTCGACAAGTTCAGCACCTTCTACATGTTCTATCTGGGCTCGTACCGCATGACGAGCGGTGCGCCCGGCGACAACAAGCAGATCGAGGGCTACGACTGTGTCTCGACCGGGACGCAGGAGATGCCGCCGAGCTGGACGAACACGACCGACCCGAACGTCGATTTCGACACCCGGGGCCGTGCGTACCAGGTGATGCTCCCGTTCAACGCGTACTGGGACGGGACGAAGCTCCATCCGGACGGCGCGATCAACGTCGTCTACACGGACGATCTTGGGCAGCACTGGGTAAGGGCCAACGGCGGTCGCGACCTCGAGAACTCCGGTAACCCGTCCGCCAAGCAACTCGGCCATGTCCAGGACAAGCAATGGGTGGCCGTCAACCACATCGCCGGCAACGTCTATCAGGACCACGTCTATGCGGCCTGGACGATCTACAACGGGCAGACGGCGAAGATCCGGATGGCGGTCTCGCGTGACCGGGGCCAGACGTTCTCGAGGGCAGCGACGATCACCGACCCGAACCAGACCGGGCCTCTCAGCGAATACGTCTACCCGGCTGTCGATTCGGCCGGATACGTCTACGCGTCGATCGTCTCCGCGGGCACGATCTACGTGGCCCGGTCGATCGACGACGCGCAGACCTTCGGGCCCTGGATGGCGGTGGCTCCCGTTGGCGTTCTTCACAGCTGCTGTCTCCCAAACACGACGTTCACCGACGGAATCGCCGAGCACTTCGTCGCGAGCCAGACGTATCCCGGCCATCTGTACCTGACGTACGAAGACTGGGACGGCAGCCAGTTCGACGTCAAGTTCACGTACTCGACCGACTACGGCTTCACGTGGTCGACCCCCGTGCGCGTGAACGACAACACCGACTACCTGTCGAACGACCAATTCCAGCCTTCTGCCGCGCAAGGGCCCGGCGGAGCGGTCGCGATCGCCTTCTACGACCGGCGCGCACCCTGTCCGTCAGGGCCGAGCATCAGGCCGCAGGACGTCGGCCGCACGAACTTCTGCATCGACACGTCCCTGCAGGCCTACAAGGACAACGGCTCGACCATCGTCCCGGTGCTCGGGAACGTGAGGATCAGCGAGTACGCCTGGGATCCGGAGCAGCCGGACCAGACGATCGACGGAATCGATCAGATGGCCTGCCGAGGGCATAGCGACCCGTGTGCGATCGCCGCTTTCATCGGCGACTACTTCGGCCTCGCGATCTCCGCGGGCAACGTATATGCGCTGATGGTCTCGACCCACTACCGGTCGGGCGTGTACGGCGACGGGAACAAGCAGATCTACTACCAGCAGCAGGTGCTCGCCAAGGTTCCGCGGTCGGGATTCGGGTCGGGTTACTAGAGCCTTACATAGAGAGAGCGGGGCCTTTCGGCCCCGCTCTCGACGTTCGATGCCGGTTCTATTACGGCACTGTCATGCTTGCGCGCCGGGCCCGATCAGAGAGGCGGGAGGAGAAAGAGAGGCGGTAGGAGGCTGGGGTCAGTCGTGGCGGCCGGCCCTGCAGGATCGTTGTTCCCATTGCTGTTGTCCGAGGCGCTGGAGAAGGTCTTCCCGTTGACGGTGACGTCGTCGATCAGGTGGTAGATGCCGTACGGGTCGGCCGGCAGGTAGACGGCCAACGTTGTGTCCCCTGCGAAGCACGACTGCACCTCGTCCCACGTCAGGCTGTACCTGAAGGGGTAGCACGGCGCGCCGCGTGGTGTGTTCATGACGTCCCAGGCCGAATTCGGATAATCCGTCTGGTCAGACACTTCTTCCCAGTCATTGCCGCGGACGACTTGCCGGAGGTCGGCGTACCCATCGAATTCGCCGGCCGGGTTCTGGAACGCGACGACGAGTCGCGGGGATCCCTGGGTGTAGGGCTGGAACAAGTACGGGTACGGCGTCTTATTCCAAAACGATGAGTCCGGGAAGTCGGCGGCTGGTATGCCGGTGACGTGGTGGACGAGGATGCCGGCGTATCCATGTTCGTAGGTCGGCGCGCCGTTGGTGGTCTCGAGTCGGATCGCTTGATTGTCCGTGTCGCCCGGCGGCTGATCGATTGTGGCCAGCCAGTCAGCGTGGCCCCCGTGACCGCCCGAGAAGAAGCTCAGAGTCGGCTGGGCGTTGCCGCGATCCGCAAGGGCAGTCGTCGGCACCGCGAGGAAAGCCAGTGTGAGGAAAACAGTTGCGGCCGCCAGCAACTGCCATCGCGCTCGTTTCGCCTGCATTGTCGGTCTCCCTCTCGAAATTGTTGGCTCCTTACTGGGCCGTTCAGTCCCCCGATCGGAGTTGGTCGAGGCGCAGGTCCCCGTGCTGTTCCGAGAGCGGCTCTGGGCCGCAGATCCTCACCTCCTCCTCGCTGAAGAGACGGGGCCGAGCGTCGTATCCCCCCGACGAAACCTGCCGAAACCTGATTGACGAGTCAGTCGAGGAGGAAGGATGGGGCCTCCTGCTTCGTTTCTACACTTAGGCCTATGGAACGGAAACTCGCAACGGTCCTCTTCGTCGACCTCGTCGACTCGACGTCGCTCGTCTCCGCGAACGACCCGGAGGTCGTGCGCCGCCGGGTGACGCGGTTCTTCGACCACGTCTCACGCTGCATCGAGACCCATGGCGGGAAGGTCGAGAAGTTCGCGGGCGACTCGGTCATGGCCGCGTTCGGCATTCCGCAGGCCCACGAGGACGATGCCGAGCGCGCCGTGCGGGCGGCGCTCGGGATTCTCGAGTCGATGGGCGAGCTCGAGCTCGATGCCCGCATTGGCCTCGAGTCCGGCGAGGTCGTCACCGACGTCGGCGATTCGACCTTCGCAACCGGCGAGGCGGTCAACCTCGCCGCGCGCCTGCAGCAGAACGCAGAGCCGGGACAGATCCTGGTCGGCCCAGCGGCGCACCGGCTCACTCTCGGACGCGTCGAGGTCGAGGAGATCGGCCCGGTGGACGTGCGCGGACGCGAGGATCCCGTTTGGGCCTGGGCGGCGGTCAGCGCAGACGGACGCCAACCGGCGCGCGTCGCGGTTACCCCGCTGATCGGACGCGACCACGAGCTCGAGCTGCTCGAAAACACGTTCGCTCGGGCGGTGCGAGACCGCCGCGCCCACCTCTTCACCGTCTACGGCGAGCCAGGCGTCGGAAAGACCCGTCTCACGAACGAGTTTCTCGCCTCACTCGAGGGCACCACGATCCTCGCGGGGCGCTGCCTTCCGTACGGCGAGAGCATTACGTACTGGCCGCTGGCCGAGATGGTCAAGGGCGCGGCCGACATCGCCGACGACGATCCACTCGACGTCGCGATCGCAAAGCTTCGCGAGTGCTGCCCGGCCGACGCCGTCGCCGATCTCCTCGGTCTGGCCACCGGAGTGCTCGAGGCCGTCCACGGCGAGCGGAGCCAGCAGGAGATCGCGTGGGCGGCGCGCGAGTGGGCACAGTTGATGGCGCAGACCCAGCCTTTGATCCTCGTCTTCGAGGACATCCACTGGGCGGAGGAGCCCCTCCTCGAGTTGATCGAGCACATGACCGACTGGGTGCGCGACGGCTCGCTCCTGATTGTCTGCCTTTCCCGCCCCGAGCTTCTCGACGTTCGTTCCGACTGGGGCGGCGGCCGCGTACGCGCGACCTCGATCGAGCTCGAGCCGCTCGGGGAGGCCGACAGCGAGCAGCTGATCGACGCGTTGAGCGAGGTCGGTGAGATCTCGCCGGCGACACGACGGGCGCTCCTCGACAAGACCGGGGGCAATCCCCTCTTCCTCGAGGAGGTCATGCTCACCGTGGCCGAGTGCGGGGAGGAGGAGGCTGCGGCGGGCATACCGGACACGCTGCAGGCTCTGATCGCCGCGCGCATCGACCGCCTCGAGCCCGAATCGAAGGCCCTGCTGCAGCGCGCGTCTGTCATCGGCCGCAGCTTCTGGGCCGGCGCGCTCGAATACCTCTCGTCTGGCGAAAGCGTCGAGGAGCCGCTCGAAGATCTTCAGCTCCGCGACCTCGTCGTCCAGCAGTTGCGCTCATCGCTCTCGAACGAAACCGCGTATCGCTTCAAGCACGTCCTCATCCGCGATGTCGCCTACGCGGGCCTCACGAAATCGGTGCGGGCGGGTCACCATGCGCGCTTCGCACAGTGGCTCCGCGAGCGAGCGGGCGACGAGCTGCTCGAGATCCGCGCGCACCACCTCGACCACGCGGCGTCGCTCCTTGCGGACCTCGACGGCGCGCCGCCGGCTGACCTGGCGCGAGAGGCTGCCGAGACGCTGCAGGAGGCGGGCCGGCGCGCTCTGGCCCGCGAGGCGAACCAGGCGGCACGCAATTCCTTCCTGCGAGCCGTTGAGCTCGAGCCGACCCTCGAGCGCCGGTACCTCGCCGCCAAGGCGGCGTGGCGCCTCGATGACCTGCCGGCCGTCACGCGCGAGATGGAGAACGTTCGCGAGGAGGCCGTGCGCGGCGGCGACCGGCCCCTCGAAGGAAAGGCTCTGACCGCCCTCGCCGACATGGTGCTGATGCGGGAGGCCGATCCGCTGCGCGCCCGTGAGATCGCGGATCAGGCGCTGACCGCGATCGCCGACTCCGACCCCGCGGCCCGGTTCGACGCCCTCGGGGTGGCCTGGCATGCCGCGTACTGGGTGGGCCACCTGAGCGACGCCGAGCATTACCTGACCGAGCAGTTGACGCTTGCCTGCGCAGCCGGGCGCAAGGATCTCGAGAGCATTGCGGTGCTCACGCGGGCGGATACCTTCTGGGCGCGGCTGGAGCTCGACGAGGCTCGCGCGCTACTCCAGGAAGCTCGCGTCCTGGCCGAGGAGAGCGGCACCATCAACAGCCGTGGCCGAGTTCTCCTGTCCTGGGCCAAGGTCTATCTGCTGCTCGGACATCTGGAGCAGGCCGACGAAGCGGCGCAGGAAGCAATCCGGCTCTTCTCCGAGGCCGGGGCGGTGTGGGCAATCGCCCGGTCGCTCAACATCAGCGCGTGGGTCTCCTGGGGCAGCGGCAGTCTCGAGAAGGGCGAAAAGCAGTTCCGCGAGTCGATTCGCCTGCTGAAGCCGATCGGCGATCGGGCGACGCTCTGCGAGAGCCAGCGTGGCCTGGCAGAGCTCTTGCTGGAGCGCGGCCGGGTTGAGGAGGCAGAGCGCTTCGCTCTCGAGGCCCGGGAGACCGTCGGGCTCCGCGATGTCACGTCGCGCGCCACGACCGCTGCCTCACTCGCCATGGTGCGGGCTGCGCAGGAACGCCACGAGGAGGCTGAAGAGCTCTTCCAAGCGGCATTCGACGCTGTGGTCGGCACAGACTTTCGTCAGATCGAGCTCGAGGTGCTCGACCGCTATGCGCCGTTCTTGCGCGATCGGGGCCGTGAAGAGGACGCCGACCGCGCAGAGGAGCGGCGCGCCGAGCTCTTGCCTGCTGCACCGAAGAGCTCGGCCCGGATCGCCTGACGCGATTCCTCGTCCGGCGCCTCGCAGATCACCGTCGCCGGGCGCGCGAAGCGGGCTAGCGCCTTCCCGAGCGGCTCGGCGCGCAGGGTGCCCTCGCCGTACGGCAGGTGCTTCGTCTCGTTGCGGTTCGCGTACGCGATGTCCGAGAAATGGATGTGAAACGGAACACCTCGCGGCAGCACTTTGCTTGCAGCGGAGAGGACGTCATGGAACGCCTTCGTCGTCGTGAAAGCGCCGTCGGTGACGGCGTGCAGGTGCGCGAAGTCGATCACCGGCCTCACCCAGGGCAGGCGCGTCGCGATGTGCAGCACGTCGTCGAGGCTCCCGATCTCGCGGACCCGGCCCATGATCTCGACGCCGAATGGGACTCCGCGACCTTTCCCCTCGAGCCGTGCCCGGAGGTCGGCGAGCTGCTCGACGATCTGCGCGAGCGCCCGTTTGCGCGTCCGCTCGAGGAGGAAGCCCGGATGGAAGACGACCGGCTCGGCGCCGGCCGCCACGGCGATCCCCGCCGAGTGGTCGAGCATCCCGACCGCCATCGCGTGCTTGCGGTCGCGCTCGACGTGACCCATGAACCCGGCGATCGGCGCGTGCACGGAAAGGGCAATCCGCCGCCGGCGCGCGAGCTTGCCGAACTCCGTGGCCCAGGGGTAGTCCATCCAGAAGCCGCCCTCGAAGTCGATCTCGCAGGCCGTGTAGCCGCGTTCACGAAGGAGCGCGATCGCCGCCTCGGGCGATTCACGCGAAGGTACGCGCGCCGGGCCGTACCGAAGCTCTCCCACGCCTCAACGCTAACGACTGGAGGGGGTGACGAACCGAGCTCTCTGCGGCGTATCGTTGTTGACGTGCGGCTCGCCGCTTTCCTCTGCCTCCTCTTGATCCCGCCGCTGGCCGGATGTGGCAGCCGTCAGGCCAGTAACAGCGCTCCGGCAACTCAGCTCACGATGCGGGCGGTGAACACGTCGGTCGGCCGCGCCGTGTTCCACCTCGATTGTGAGCCGACCGGTGGAGACCTGCCGGACCCAGCCCGTGCGTGCGCAGCTCTTTCCAAGACGCCGGATCTGATCACGAGCCCGAAGCGTTTCGTCTGCGCCGGCGGGACGTTTTCCTGGTGGGACATCACGATCAGCGGCCGGCTGGACGGAAAAGCGATCGACCGTGCATTCTCGACCTGTTGGACTCCGCAGATGGAGACCCTCGGGCGCTTCGGGATGAGCTGGGCGGTTCTGCAGAAACACCTGTTACCGCGGCGCCACGAGACGGTGCTTGCCGGGACGACCCATGTCTTCCCGCCTGGAGTTCTCGAGCCGGCCGATCTCGTCACCTGTGACATCCGCGGCCACCATCTTGAATTCGGGGTGCCTGAGTACGTGGGGCCGAGCGGGAGCGTCGGTTACAGCGGGGCGAACGTCATCAGCGTCACATTGAAGGTCGCCCGCCACAGCGACGGCTCTGTCGATGCGAGCTGTCACACGGGCGACCCGTAACGGACAGACCGCAGCGGCGGCGTCCGGCGATGTCGTCCGACAAGGGTCCTACTCTTTGCAACGTGGCAAAGCGACCGACCCGAATCGACCTGCTCGAGCTCGACATCGACCTCCGCCTGAGCGATCTTTGGCGCGAGGCCGCTGACGTTCAGGAGTGGAACCTCGACGTCGTGGCCGCGTTCATGCGCGCGGCCTACGGCAAGGGGTACTGCGACGCGCTGACCGAGGAGTTGCCCGGCAGCCTCTGCGAGGACCACGGGTACCGGATTCCGCCTCGGCGCCAGGCCGTGCCGATGCGCCGCGTCGCCTAGACGACTGGCGGAGCCGAGGGGATGAGCTCGACGGCCGGCGCACGGGCGGCCGAGAAGCCGGGCAGCCTGAGCGAGAACGTGGAGCCGTTCGCGGCCGTTCGCACGGCGCAGGTGCCTCCGTGCGCCTTCGCGATCGCGTCGACGATCGCCAGGCCGAGGCCGACTCCCCCCTGAGCCCGCGAGCGCGCCGGGTCGGCCCTGGCGAAGCGCTCGAAGATCTGTGAAAGCGCTTCCCCTGGGACGCCGCAGCCCTCATCTGCGACCTCGATCACGAGGCTCGTGCCCGCGCCCCGGGCACTCAGCTGGATCGCCTGCGAGGCCTCGGTGTACTTGACCGCGTTCTCCAGGAGGGCGTCGAGTGCGATCCGGAGCGCTTCAGGGTCGACTCGGAGCGTGCCGGCCGGTACCGAGCCGAGCCGCCAGACTCGCGGCGCGACCTCCGACCAGCGCATGAGCACGTCCTCGAGGAACACCTCCGGATCGATCTCCTCCAGCACGACGAAGTCCGGCTGATCGGCCTTGGCGAGCAGGAGCAGGCGCTCGAGGATCCGCTCGATCCGGTCGAGCTCGTCGACGGCGACGTCGATCTCCTGCAACGGCTCCATCGAACCGCGCCTGAGCACCTCGAGGTGTCCCCGCGCGATCGTGACCGGCGTGCGCAGCTCATGCGAGACGTCGTGCAGGAACCGTTCCTGCCGCTCGAGCAGCGACGCCCGCTCGTCCGCCTGCTTCTCGACCGCGGCCAGGGCCTCCTGGCGGCGGCGCGCGTGCCAGACCATCGCCAGGAACATCGCCGACATGAGCGGCACCTCGAACAGCTCGCCCCAGAGCTGCTCCCCGTGAAACGCATCGGCCGAGATCAGGAATCCCGTCGTCACGATGACGGCCGCCAGGACGACGCCCGTCACGCGCGGCTGCCAGATACGGAAGCCGTAGAGCAGCGTCAGGCTCACCCAGATGAAGTGGAACGGGATTGTCTCCCAGCTGGGCCAGAGCGCCATCGCGCCCAGGTTCGCGACCGCGAAGGCGACCCAGCCGACGTCGAGCGGACTAAGCCGCCCGGAGCCGGTATCCCGCATGGCGGACGGTCTCGATTGGGGCCTCCTCACCGAGCTTCTTGCGCAACCGGCGCACGCACACCTCGACGACGTTCGAGCCGGGATCGAAGTGGTAGCCCCACACTTCCGACAGCAGCCGCTCCCGACTGACGATCGTGCCGGCGTGCTCGACGAGATGGTGCAGCAGGCGGAACTCGCGGTCGGACAGGTCCGCGACGAGCGTGCCCATCCGGGCCTGGCGGCGCGCCAGGTCGAGGGTCAGCGAACCGGCGCGCACGGTGTTCTCCTCCCGCCTCGCCGGCCCTCGACGTACCTGCACCCGCAGCCGGGCGACGAGCTCGTCGAGCGAGAACGGCTTCGCGAGGTAGTCGCTCGCGCCGAGGCCGAAGCCCCGGAGCTTCGTCGGCAGGTCGGAGCGGGCCGAGACGATCACGACGGGAAGGTCTGGCTTCTGGTCGTGGAGCTCGCGCAGGACTGAGAGCCCGTCGAGCCCGGGGAGCAGGAGGTCGAGGACGACCGCGTCGTAGGCGGAGGCGAGCGCCTTCCTCAACCCGTCGGCCCCGTCCCCGGCGCCGTCGACGCGAAACCCCTCCGCTTGCAGGCCGCGGGCGAGGAACGCGAGGATGCGGGGCTCGTCCTCGATGACCAGGATTTGCATAGCCGCGGAGACGACCCTAACGGGGATGACCTGCAAATGACAGTCAAATGACGATTTCGTCATTTGACGCGACAGCGCCAGGCGGAGGGCTTACGGTCGCGGGCGTATGGACCGGACGGGTGGGATGCCTGGGGAGGCGCCGGCACCGCTGACGAAGCGAGCGGATGCACCTGCCCCGTTCTCGGATCAGGCCGCGAAGCACTGGTTCCTCTCCTCGATCGTCTGGCTCACGGTCGTCGACCTCTTCGGCCTCGTCCTCGCGACCGAGTTCGTCACTCCGGCGGCCTTCGGCGACATCTCATGGCTCTCGTTCAGCCGCGTCCGCCCGGCGCACGTGAACGGCGTGATCCTCGCCTGGCTGACGATGATGTACTTCGCCGCGCTCTTCTACATGCTGCCGCGACTCGTCGGCACGCGCGGAATGTGGAGCGAGCGGCTCGGCGTCTGGTGCTGCTGGGCCTGGAACGTCATGTACACGCTCGGGGTAATCGGCCTCCTCACCGGTCACAGCCAGGGGCGCGAGTACGGCGAGTTCATCTGGCCGGTCGACATCCTGCTGCTCGTCATCTGGTGCGTGAACATCTTCAACATCCTGGCCACCGTCCAGATTCGGACGATCCGGCCTATCTACGTGTCCGTCTGGTTCTTCATCGCGAGCCCGATCTGGCTCGCAGTGGACTACGCGATCGGCAACGTGATCTGGAGCCCGGGGAAGATCTGGAGCGCGCCGTCGGGGGCACTGACGAACAGCCTCTCGGACGCGATCCTGAACTGGTGGTACGCGCACAACCTCTTCGGCCTCTGGTTGACGCCGATGCTGCTCGCGCTCACGTACTACATCGTCCCGCGGGTCACGAACACGCCCCTGTACAGCTACACGCTGTCGCTCGTTAGCTTCTGGGGCATGGCGTTCTTCTACACGGGCGTGGGCGACCACCACATCCTGCAGTCGCCGACGCCGGCCTGGCTGAAGACGATCGCCGAGGTCTCGTCCTGGATGCTGCTCGTCCCGGTCTTCGCGTTCACGATCAACATCCTCGGAACGATGAAGGGCAACTGGGACAAGTTCTTCACGAACTTACCCCTGCGCTTCACGATGACCGCCTTCTTCTTCTACTTCCTGGTCAACATTCAGGGTGCATTCGAGGCGCTCCAGCCCTTCAACAGGCTCACGCACTTCACGAACTTTGTCGTCGCCCACGCACACCTCGCGTTACTCGGGGCCTTCACGATCCTCGGCATGGGGGTGATCGACTACATGGTCGCCCAGGTCTACCAGCGTCCTCTCTTCAGTCGGAACCTCACCGAGTGGCAGTACTGGCTCGTCACGGTCGGCTTCACGGGCTTCTTCAGCGTCCTCACGCTCGCCGGCTTCCAACAGGGCTTCAGCTGGGCGCAGGGGATCCCGGAGGTGAACGTGCTGCCGCAGCTGCACGCGTACTACATCGCGCGCGGGATCTTCGGGGCGATGATCGTGCTCTCCGGGATCGTGCAGGCGGTGAACATCGGGCTGACCATGTTCACGAACACGGCGGAGCGCCGCCGCCGTGAGACGCTGAGAGTCGCCGAGATCGTCGCACCGCCGGTGAGCGGATGACCGAAGACGAGCAGCGGCCCGAAGGCCGGGTCCTCCCGCGCGGCTGGACGCGGCACCCGCCCGAGCGGATGCTGATCACGCCGCTCGTGGCAGGGCTCGGCGGCCTGATCGCGTTCTTCGTCGTCGTCTTCATCGTCGTGTGGTTGCCGATCCACACGTTCGACCCGCCGGCCTCCGCGGACTGGACGCCGCTCTCGAACGACGCGGTCAAGGGCCGGAACCTGTTCGCTTCGAACGGCTGCTACGTCTGCCACTCGGGCTACTCGCGGCCGCAGGACGTCCGCTACGCCCTCTATTTCCTCTACCCGAAGGTCTCGGCGCCCGGCGACTTCTACGGCAGCGACCAGACCCCGAACCTGCTCGGCACCGAGCGAACCGGACCCGACCTCTCGCAGGAGTCGGGCTGGCACCCGGAGGACTGGCAGCGCGCACATTTCTACGACCCGCGCTACATGGATCCGCTCTCGCTGATGCCGGAGATGAAGTCGCTCTTCTCCGACAAGCAGGTCGAGCAGCTGATCACCTACGTGGAGACGCGGAGCGGCAAGTCGGGCCTGCTCAGGTACGCGGGACAGATCTACTCCAAGCACATCGTGACCGCGAACCAGGGCTTCGCGCCGGCGCCTGTCGGCTTCCAGGGCGCGCACGGCCAGATCCTCGAGGGGAACGACAAGATCCTGAACCCGCCGAAGGGCCAGCTCGAGGAGGCGCCGAACCTCGCACAGATCGACCGCGGCTACTGGCTCTCGGGCGACCCGCTGCCGGTGACCGAGGGGAACTTGCTTCGTGGCAAGGAGGTCTTCCAGGAGCGCTGCGTCGGCTGCCACGGACTGAAGGGAAACGGCAAGGGCCCCGGCGCGAAGTTCCTCTCGCCCGCCCCGGCCGACTTCACGAGCGCGGACGACGCCTGCTGCGGCGGCGACACGGGCCCAGGCGACTTCTACTACCGGATCCTGCGCGGCTGGCCGGGGACGGCGATGGAGAACTTCGGCGACCGCCTGAGCGTCAACGACATCTGGCGCGTCGTCCTCTTCATCAAGACGATCCCGAACCACACGCTCCGGAAGAACTACGTTCCTCAGCCCTCCGACTACATCACCTGGCAGCCCTCGAAGGAGCTGCTCGCGTGGGTGAAGAGCAGCCAGAAGCTCGAGAACAACGTCGGGTTCAACAAGGCGCCGGTGACCGACCCGTACATGCAGGAGGCGATGCGGGTCATGCCGGGGCTCTCGACAGGCGACAGCTTCCTGATCAACGACGGCAAGACGCGCCTCTCCCTGCAAGACGCGGCCGCAGGGATCAAGGCGATCTACGACGATCTGCTGAACCGAGCCTGGGACGAGGCCCGGGCGCGCGGGAGCAAGTTGCCGTCCGAGACGCAGAAGGCGATTCCACCAACCGTGCCGGGGCAGCAGTGAGACGCTGGCTGACCATCCTCGCTCTCCTCGTGGTCGCCACTCTCGTGCTGCCCGCGGCCGCCTTCGCGCACGACCAGCCCGAGACCAAGCAGTCGAATTGGGTCATGGCCGACTGGATGATGGACACCTTCTTCGTCTTCTCGGGACTCGCGCTCGTCGCGTTCATCGCCGCCTGGAAGACGGGCGCGTTCCATGAGCTGGACAGCCATGCGTCGATCCCGCTCTACGTGCAGGAGGAGGACTACTACACGCCCGAATGGGCGCTGGACGAGGAGGAGTGGCAGTAATGTCGATGCCCAGGGGCAGCTCGCCGGAGAACGCGGACAAGTACTACCAGTACCTGCTGGCGCACCATCAGAACGACGGCCGCGTCGGGACCTGGAGCGTGGACTGGATCTCGCTCGCCTGGATGTGGGGCTTCGTGGTCGCAATCTCCGTGTCGCTGATCTGGTGGATCTGGTCGTACCGGACGACGCTGAGGCGGGTCGGCCTCTATCCCATCGACCAGTGGGGCGAGCAAGGCTCCTACGTGACCGAGATCGCCAGGCCGGCGTCCCGCTTCTTCGTCGTCTTCACGATCGGCGTGACCGTCTTCGCGATCTTCCTCATCGCCGGACATCTGATCTGGGGGCAGGTCTTCTGATGGCGGCAGCCGTTCTCCCGTTCGTCACGTACTCATCACTGACCGAGGTGGTGATTCCGGAGGACCGATGGGAGGACCTGTACGCGTCCCTCCAGGCGCTCAAGGCTCACGTCCAGGAGTACCCGGGCTGCGAGCGCTTCGATGTCTTCATCCGCGCGGAGGACCGGGGGGACGTGCGCGTCCACTGCTACACGACCTGGGACACGCCCTGGCAGCTGGAGGCGTTCCTCGAGCGCGGCTATACCTTCGAACGCATGCTCGCCGACTTCGGCGGCCTCGGTGCCGAGCGAAGCCTCGTCATGCACAAGGTCTTCTGATGGCGCGCTCGCGACGTCCAGCCAGGCCTCTGCTCGGCTATCGCGATGTCGGCGAGGACGTGCGCCACGGGCGGCGCGCGGTCAACAAGGCGTGGGTCATTCTCGCGATCATGGTCCTGATCTACCTGGTCTGGACGCTCACCGTCTACTTCGTAGAGCCCGGCCTGCGCTAGGCAGGCCATGTACCTCAGGCATCTCTCATCGCTCCAGTTCCTGAGCTACGCGGCGTTCCTCGCGGTCGTGATCGCAGCCGTCTTCAGGCTACTGCCTGGCCGTGCGCCGCCCCTCCGGACCGAGCCCTACTCGGAGGAGGAGCTCGGTCGGCACGACCGGAAGCTCGCGAAGTACTTCGTCGCCGGGGCCGCCTTCCTCGTCCTCGGCAGCCTGCACATGGTCGTCAAGAACCTGCCCTGGACGGCCAAGTGGCTCGCGAGCGCGGGCTACGCGGGCCACCTCGTCCGGGATCTCTCGAACACGCACCTGATGATCGTCGGCGGCGGGACGCTGATCGCGACGGGCCTCTGCTGGTACGTCCTGCCGCGCATCGTCGGGCGTCCGCTGGCCAGCGAAGGTCTCGCGCAGTGCGCCTTCTGGTTCACCGCAGGCGGCCTGCTCGTCTTCTATGTCGCGCTCGTCGGGAACGGGATCGCGATCGGGCTGCGCGTCGCTGACGGCTGGGAGTACCAGGCAGCGAAGGCGAGCATGGGCAACTGGTATCGCGCCCCGGTTGGCATGGGTGCGGGCGTGATGGGGATCGGCTACTGGTGCTTCGCCGCGACGGTCTTCCTGACCATCTTCCAGGGCCGTCTCGTGCGGGTTCCGAAGCCGAGCGGCCACCTCTGGAAGTTCCTCGCCACCGGTGCCGCCGGCCTGACCGTCGGCACCGTGCAGGGAGTGATCCAGGTCCAGCCGACGAACGCGGACTGGCTGTACCGCGCCGGGCACGCCGGTGAATGGATCGACCCGATCGCGCACGCGCACATCAACCTCGTCACGGGGCTGACGATGCTCGTCGCCGGCGCGCTCTTCTACCTCGCTCCTCTCCTCGGCGGGAGGGCCCCCTCCCAACGCGCAGCGGACGCTTGCTTCTACGCACTTCTCGCGGGCTCGCTCGCGTTCTACGGCTCGGCGATGTACCTCGGCTTCCACGAGGGCGCTCTCGTCGTCGGCCGCGGCCTCTCCCCCGAGGAGGCGGAGCGTGCGACCGCGATCCATCCGTTCCTACTCATGGGTGCGGGGATCGCGATGCTCTCCGCGTTCTGGTTCCTGCTCTGGCTTGTCGCCCGCTCCTTCCTGGGCGCCCAGGCGCCGGCGAGGGGATTCGTGCTCGCCGGCTGCGCGGCGCTTGCCGTTGGGACGCTCCAGGGCCCGATCCAGGCATTCCCGGCCGTGCACGACCTGCTGGACGAAGGAGGCGACGCGGGGGCGGTGATCGTCAACCTGCACGCGCAGCTGAACATGCTGGGCGGCCTCCTCGTGATGCTCGTCGGGCTGACGCTAGCCCTCCTGGCCCAGCTCGGCGGCGAGCGCGTGTTGCGAGCCGAGCGCATCGCGCTCGTGGGGGTCGCGCTCGGCGTTGCGACCTACTACGCGGTCGGGATCGAGACCTCGGTGGTCGAGGCACACGACGTCGCGGGCGGAGCGAGCTTCCAGGCCGCGGTGACGAGGCTCGAGCCGTGGGTCGCCTTGCTGCTCGTGCCGGCCGCGCTCGCGGTGCTGACCGGGTTCGGGGCGTACGCGGTCAGCGCCTGGCGGATGACCGCGCGCCAGAGGCTCGCCGGAACGAGGGCGATCGCCGCCGCGCCGGTCGCCTTCACGGGACGGATTCCGCGGCGGGTGCGTGGGCGGAGGCCCGCTGCCCTCGCCGGCTACGAGCTGCCGATGGCCTTGATGGGTTTTCCAGGCCTGGGCTGGCTCTTTGCAGGCTTTCCGGTGACGGCATCGATCCTGCTGCTCTGCGGGCCCGCTCTCACCTGGGCCGTCATTCCGCTGGCGTTCACGCCATACGGGCAGGGGCCGCTGAGCACGCTCGGCTGGAAGGTGGAGCTCGTCTGGCTTCCGGCCAGCGCCCTGCTCTCGACCGCGATGCTCTACAGAGCTCACCGCCGCCGCCGCCTGCTCATGCTGGGCGCCCCGCCGAAGCCGCGGGGGCGACGGAGGCGGCGCGGCTACCGGACGCGGGTCAGCGTCGCCGTCGGCGCGATCGGGCTCCTGCTCGTCTCGCTGCCCTTCGTGCCCGCGGTCGCCGGAGTGGGAGGGAGCACGATCCGCTACGCGTATCAGCCACGGCTCACCCCGGACATCGTCGGGCAGTTCCTGGCCACGAAGCAGGGGCTCGTCAAGCTCTTCACGTGGCAGGACCCGCAGAGCCCGTACCCGGCTGACGCGCTCCGTATCCATGCCGGTGATTTCCGGGCACTCGTCGCGCGGGCTGCGGCGGTCGACCGTCCGGGGGCCTACGGCCTCTACAACCTGGATCGCAGCACACGCGTTCCGCTCACAGTCAGCTCGTCGACGGGCCGGCAGCTGACGCTCGCGCCCACGCGCCAACTGAGAGCTGGGCGGTACATGTTCGTCGCCACGCACCAGGGCATGTTCGGAGGACGCGACTTCGCCTACGTGCGAGTCGTCCGCTCCGGGCAGCCCTTGACAGCGATTAGCTCTGGCTCGAGCAAGCCCGTGCCGGCGGTCTTTGACGCCTTGCTTCCTGTCGCGGCGGCTCTCGTGGCGCTCCTCTTCGTCTTCCTGCTCGCTCGCTCCTACTGGAGCCGGCCCGCCGGCCAGAAGGCGCTCTGGGCGGCCGGCTTCGCCTGCTTCGCCGTTGCGACGATCTGTGAGGCGGTCGCGCAGCGCGCGGGCTGGAGCCCGGTGCTCTTCCGGACCTACTACATCGCCGGCGGAGTGCTGACCGTCGGCTTCTTGGGCGCCGGCTCGGCGTGGCTGCTGTTGCCGCGCCGGGGGCGAGACATCCTCATCGGCGTCCTCGCCACAGGGACCCTCGCCGCGATCGCCACGGTCTGGCTCGCGCCTGTCGACGCACACGCCCTTGCGGTTACTGCAAGCGGCCGGCCGCCCGCGAACGGCGCTCTCGTCGGCCACGCATTCCTCTGGGCCGTGCTGTTCAACTCCGCGGGGACGCTTGCGCTCGTCGGCGGCTCGCTCTATTCGATCCTGCGGCGAAGGCGCGTAAGCCCAAACGCGTGGATCGCTTCCGGAGCAATGGTCGTCGCGGCTGCGACGGGCTTGTCCCGGACGGGCGACTACTCGCTCGTCTACCTGGGCCAGCTCATCGGGATCAGCCTCATGTTCTCCGGCTTCACCTTCGTCGGCCGCAAGATCGAGGCGGTCCCCGCCCGCCGGCCGGAGGCGAGCCTCGAGCGGCCCGCCCTCGCACGATGAGGATCGACGCCGAGGCGCTCCGGCACGACGCCGCCCAGGTGTCCAGCGAGCGCATCCTGCGCAAGCGACGGCGACTGCGAGGGCTCAGCCCCGCGGAGCTACTGGTCGTGGAGCAGACGGCGGAGGCGGTCGGGCAAGCCGTTGCCTCCTGCCTGCTCGAGAGCGCGGCCGCCGACGCGAGCCTGGAAGCCGTTCTGGCCGGGCTGTACCCAACCGTAGGGAACGCGGCGGCACGGGGCTAGACTTTTAGCGTGGCTCGTTCGGGTAGCCCAGTCCGGCTCGTCGTCGCGCTCTCTGTCGCCGCGGCGCTCGCGGTCTTCCTTGTCTACGTCTCGGTCGCGGGCGGAACGCCTTCGATCCAGCCAAGCCAGCTGAAGGGACACACCGGGGACGTCGCACTCGTCGGCAAGGTGATCGGCACGCCGGCGGGCGAGGGGCACGCTCCGCAGGGCCTCCGCTTCCGCCTCCAGGACGTCTCCGGCGGCGCGAGCGTTCCGGTCGTCTACCGCGGGTCAGTTCCGGATCTCTTCAAGGTCGGGCGCGAGGTGCGGGTGGAGGGACGGCTCCAAAACGGTGTGTTCGTGGCCAAGCAAGATTCGCTGCGGACGAAGTGCCCGTCCAAGTACACCCCTAAGAAGAAGGCGTAACGAGATGCCCGAGCTCGGGCGCGCGGCGCTTGTCCTCTGCCTCGGTCTGGCGCTCTTCGCCCTGGTCGGCGGTGCCTACGCGGCCGCCACCCGGCGCCGGCGCCTGGCGCGCTCGGCCCAGAACGCGCTCCTCGCAGCGTTCGGCGCAGCTGCGGTGGCCTCCGGCGTCCTGCTCGCAGCGCTCCTGCGCAATGACTTCTCGTTCGTCTACGTCGCCGAGCACACGAGCCTCCAGCTCCCGACTCCGTACACGATCTCCGCCTTCTGGGGCGGGCAGGAAGGCTCGCTCCTCCTCTGGCTGCTCGTGCTGACGGGCTTCTCGGCCGCGGCGGTCGCGTTCGCCCGCCGAACGGGCCCGGACCTCCTCGCGTGGGTCGTTCCGGTGCTCGGGCTCGTGACGACGTTCTTCGCCTTCATGCTCGTCGCGGTCTCGAGCCCGTTCGCGACCCAGGTCGCACCCGCCGATGGCGCCGGCCTCAATCCGAGCCTCCAGAACCCGTACATGATGATCCACCCGCCCTGCCTCTACCTGGGTTACGTCGGGCTCACGATTCCGTTCGCCTTCGCGATGGGCGCGCTCCTCGCGCGAAGGACCGACGAGCTCTGGATCGTCGCCACGCGCCGGTGGACCCTCTTCGCCTGGACCGCGCTCGGCGTCGGCCAGCTCCTCGGCTCCCACTGGGCCTACGTCGAGGTCGGCTGGGGCGGCTACTACGCCTGGGACCCGGTCGAGAACGCGGCGCTCATGCCGTGGCTCGCGGCGACCGCCTTCCTGCACTCGGTGATGATCCAGGAGAAGCGCGGCATGTTGAAGATCTGGAACATGCTGCTCGTCATCCTCGCGTTCTGTCTCGCGCTCTTCGGGACCTTCCTCACCCGCTCCGGAGTGATCAGCTCGATCCATTCGTTCACCCAGAGCCCGCTCGGCTCGTGGTTCCTGGGCTTCATCTGCCTGATCACCGTCGGCTCCGCCGCGCTCCTCATGTCCCGCCTGCCCCTGCTGCGCTCGCGGACGCGGATGGAGTCGCTCGTCTCGCGCGAGGCGACGTTTCTCTACAACAACCTGCTGCTCGTGGCGCTGTGCCTGACGATCCTCTGGGGCGTGACGTTCCCGATCCTGTCCGAGGCCGTGCGGGGCGAGCAGATCACGGTCAGCGCGCCGTACTACAACTTCTTCCTGCGGATCTTCGGGATCCCGCTGCTTCTACTGATGGGGATCGGGCCGCTCGTCGCCTGGCGGCGGGCGTCGCTTCGCTCGCTCGGCCGGAGCTTCGCGTGGCCTGCCGGAATCGCGCTCGGGGCCGGGATCGTCCTCCTGCTCCTCGGCGCGGGCTCGTCGCCGATCGGGCTCGTCGCCTACACGTTCTCGGCCTTCGTGCTCGGCTCGATCGGCTACGAGTTCGCGCGCGGCACGCGGGCCAGGCGTGCGCTCGCCGGCGGCTCGTGGCTGGCCGCCTTCGCCGAGCTCGTCGCCCGCAACCGGCGGCGCTACGGCGGGTACATCGTGCACGCCTCGATCGTGTTGCTCGCGATCGGCATCGTCGGCTCGAGCGCATACGACAAGGTGAAGGAGCAGAAGTTGAGCCCGGGCCAGACGATGGCGATCGGGCACTACCAGCTCAGGTATCGCGAGCTCGTCAAGCGCAACGGTCCGAACGCGACCGAATGGCGGGCACTGCTCGACGTCCGCCGCGGAGGCCATTCGCTGGGCACGCTCTCGTCGGGGAAGAACGACTACCGGGCAGAGCAGCAGGTCTCGAACGAAGTCGGCATCCGCACCGATCACCTGACCGGCGAGGACCTCTACGTGATCACCGATCAGATCAACAAAGACCAGAGCATCAACTTCAAGGTGCTCGTGAAGCCGCTCGTCAACCTGATCTGGCTCTCCGGCTTTCTCTTCTTCGCGGGCTCGCTCGTCGCGCTCTGGCCGAGCGCGGCCGAGCAGCGGCGTCTCGCGGCCCGCTACCGCGAGCTGCGCGCGCTCGCGCGGGCATGACCGGGCTCGCGATTGCGATCGGCGGGGTGCTCGCCGCTGTCTGCGTGCTCTACGTCGCCCTTCCGTTTCTCCGCGAGCCCGATCCGGCCAGCGACCTGCTCGACGAGCCCGGGGCGCTCGAACGGCGCGCGCTCGAGCTGGCCGAGCGGCGCGACCGGGCTCTCGGCGCGCTGAAGGAGCTCGAGTTCGACCACCGGACCGGGAAGGTCTCGGACGAGGACTACCGCGAGCTCGTCGGTCCGCTTCGGCAGCGGGTCGCCGAGGCGCTGCGGGCTCTCGAGCTGCGAGCCGAGTCGAACGAGGAGCGAGTCCGTGCCGCAGGCTAAGTGCGAAAGCTGTGGCGCCAAGCTTCCGGCGAGGGCCCGCTTCTGCCCGGAGTGCGGATCTCGGACGGACGCTGCGGCCGGGGAAACGGCAGTGCAGGAGCTGCCTGCGAACGAGACCGGGCCTGTGCCCGTCGAGCCGCAGGTTGCACAGCGACGGCTCTTCGGCGTTCCGCCCTCCACGGTCCTGCTCGTGCTCGGCGTCGGTGCCCTCGTCCTGGCGATTGCCCTGTTCGCGACCGGGCGCTGGCCCTGGGGGCTGATCCTCCTCGGCCTCGCCATCTTCTCGCTGACCGGCTTCTCCTCACAGGCCCGGCGGCTTCCGGATGAGACTTCGGAGGTGGGTCGCGTCTCGCTCTCCGTCCTCGGATCCGTCCGCGCCCGAGCCGGAGCCGCGGTCGAGACGGTCGCGGCTCACGGCAGCGCCAGGATCGAGCTCGCCGCGCTCCGGCGTGAGGTCGGCCGGCTGGTCGCGGAGCGGGGCGAGCGCCTGCGGGAGCTCGGCGAGGCGGTTTACGAAGGAAACCGATCGGCCACGAAACAACTGAAGCAGGAGATCGAAGCTCTCGACAACGTGATCGCAGAGAAGGAGAAACAGATGGCGAACGTGACGATGGAGGCTCAGGAGCGCATCGAGCGGGCCCAGCTCCAGGTTCAGCCGACCCAGATCCTGCCGGGCGGGGAACAGGTGCCCGGCTCCGTGCCGGAGCCCGCGACGGTGCCCGAGCCGTTCCCGCCGCCGGACGAGGGCCAGCCGCCGGAGCCGGCGCGCATCCCGGAGCCGTTTCCGCCGCCGGACGAGGGCGACCGCCCACAGCAGCCCACGATCCCAGAGCCGGGCCCGGAATAAGGAGGGGCTGGCGAAACATGGCTGAGCCGCCAGGCTGCGCTGCTCGCCCCGAGGCCGGGTCCTCAGTCGCCCCGGTAGGTGACTACCGGGGCTCCCTGCGTCCGCGGCCTCGGAACGAGCATCGCACCCCGGCGACGAGCAACGTTCCGCCAGCCCCTCCGGATCCATCCGCAGGAATCGCTAGTATGCAGCAACTTTTCGGGCAGGCAGGGACGCCCGCCCGTGCCCCGAAACCGATCCCTGATGGCTCGACGGCTAGCCCTAGCCCTCCTCCTCTCGCTCCTCGTCGCCCTCCCGGCGGCGCTAAGCACGCAGGCGCACGCCGAATCCTCCAGCGACCGGCTTTCATCGCTCCAGGCGAAGATCGCAGCGGCCCAGGCCCAGGAGTCGCAGCTCTCGTCGCAGATCGGCTCGCTCGAGGGTCGCATCCGTACCCTCGAGCAGCAGGTCGGCGGCGTCTCCGCGCGGCTGACCACCCTCCAGCGCGACCTCGCGCTTCAGCAGGAGAAGCTCGACCGGATCACCAGGCTCTTCCGGCTGCAGACCGATCAGCTCGATTTCCTCAAGCGCCAGTACGCGTTCTCCGTGGGAAGGCTCAACCAGCGGCTGATCGAGCTCTACGAGTCTGACGACCCGACGACGCTCGACGTCCTGCTCTCGACCCAGAGCCTGAGCGATTTCCTCGACCAGATCGCGTATGTCCGTGACATCGGCTCGCAGGACGCGCGCATCACGACGGAGGTGAACAGCGCGAAAGTCTCCATGCACGACGCGCGCGAGAAGACGAGGGTGACCCGCCACCAGGTCGCGACGGTCACCCGGACGATCTCCGTCCGCACAGCGCAGGTGCGCAGCGAGAAGGAGCGGCTCCTGATCAGCGAGAAGGGCCTCGCAGGGGTCAGGGGGCACAAGAAGCACCAACTCGCGGCGATCCAGGAGAGCAAGGCCGAGTATCTGAACGAGGCGGCCGGGCTCCTGGCGGCGAGCGGGCAAGTCACCGCCCAGATCCGGGCGGCCGGCTCGTCGAGCTACGACTCGACGCCGTCGTCAAGCGGGCTCATCTGGCCTGTCAACGGCCCGGTCGTGAGCCCGTTCGGGATGCGCTGGGGCCGGCTGCACGCGGGCATCGACATCGCCGTTCCGTACGGGACTCCGATTCACGCCGCCGCCAGCGGGACGGTCATCTTCGCGGGCTGGATGGGCGGCTACGGCAACTTCGTCATCATCGACCACGGCGGCGGGCTCTCGACCGGGTACGCCCACCAGTCCAGCATCGCGGTCGGCGGCGGGAGCGTCTCGCAGGGACAGGTGATCGGCTACGTGGGCTGCACGGGCCACTGCTTCGGCCCGCATCTCCATTTCGAGGTGCGCGTCAACGGGACGCCGGTCGACCCGATGGGCTACCTGTAGCGCTGGGTTTGCGCCACGCCTCGGCGGGGAACGCGTATTCCACTTCGGAACGCACCTTCGACAGAGGAGTGGAGGGATGGGACTGGTTCTCGCGATATTGCTCTTGATCATTCTGCTGGGCGCGCTCGGCTTTGCGGTGAAGCTGCTCTGGTTCGTCGCGCTCATCCTGCTCGCCGTGTGGCTGATCGGCTTCGTCGTCCGCAGCGCAGAGGGCGCGCGCTGGTACCGCTGGTAGGGCCGAAAAAGTCCGGCGCGCTTGCGCGCGCCATGACGACTTTTTTTCGGTTAGAGACTCGTACCCCGAAATGAGGAGCGAAGGCGGGCAAAGCCCGCCTTCGCTCCGGGCTGCCGCTCTCCCACATCAGGGGGACGCCGGTCGACCGCTCGGCTATCTGTAGGCGTCGCCGGACCTCCGGCGGGGCGGCCGACGTACTCCGAACAAGTGCGGAACTGGGTTCTCTTGCTGCTTGCTGTGGGCGCGCTCTCCGGCGCCGGGTGCGGTACCCAAGAGATGGAGAGAACCCACGGCTTCCGGGGCATCTGGGATTCCCTACCCTCAGGCTGGTCGTCTCTAGGGCCGCAGCCCTTCGCGACGACGCGTGCTGTCTCGGTGTGGACAGGGCGGGAGCTCTTCTACTGGGGTGGCGTCGCGAACTACGGGGAGGATCTCCACGCCGGCGGCGGTCTGTTCGACCCCACCACTCGCAAGTGGCGCCTCGTGCCGAGCGGCCCGCTCGGTGCGCCCCGCTTCTCCGCAGGTGCGGCGTGGACCGGTACGGACGTGTTCGTATGGGGCGGTTTGGGCGACGGAGAAAAAAATTGGGGCGACGGAGCTCTCTTCGAGCCGAAGAGCGGAAAGTGGCTGATGCTTCCGCCCGCGCCGCTCACGCCGCGGCAGCCCGTTGCCGTTGTCTGGACTGGCGTTGAGGTGATCGTATGGGGCGATGCGAGCCGTTCTCGTTCGGCGGGACAACGCGAGGGAGCAGCGTACGACCCCGCGGCCGACCGCTGGCGAGAGCTGCCGCGGGCTCCGCTCTCTCTCAACGAGGCGAGCGCAGTCTGGACGGGCAAGGAGATGATCGTCTTGGGGGCTCATCTCGACGGAAACAACTGGTCGGAAACCGACCATGCTCAGGGCATCGCCTACGACCCTGAGACGAATGCCTGGCACGTGATCGCTGCGTTTTCCCTGTCGCCGCAGGCCTCAGCCGTGGCCTGGACCGGGCGGGAGGTCATCGCCTGGGACTACGAGCTGAAGGCAGGTGCCTTCGATCCCGCTCGAAACACATGGAGGAAGCTCCCCGACGTCCCGCTTCGTTTTTCCGAGTGCTATCCGACGAGCGTCCGATTTGGGGAGGTGGTCGTCGCCTGGTTCTGCGGGTCGGGCGCAATCTTCGACATCTCCAAAGGGACGTGGCAGAGGATGGGGTTGGCGCCGGGCGAGGTCTTTGGCTCGCCGGTGTCCGCCGGCGCTGTCGTTTTGTTTCCCGGTGGCTCGCGAGACGGTTTCAGAAACGCCCTGTGGGCGTTCAAGCCCGCGAAGACAAGCTAGCCCGCGCCCTCGGCGAGGTGCAGGTCCGGGAGATACCGATAGCGCTCTTCGAGGTCGAAGCCGTAGCCGACGAAGAACTCGTCGGGCACGGTGAAACCGACGTAGCGCACCGGTAAGTCGTCGACGAGTCGCCGGTACGGGCGGTCGAGGAACGTCACGGCGGCGAGAGACGCCGGATTGCGGAGAGCGAGGGTGCGGCAGACGTAGTTCAGGGTCAGGCCGGTGTCGACGACGTCCTCGACGAGGAGGACGTCGCGGCCCTCGATCGTGACGTCGAGGTCCTTCAGGAGGCGGACGCCGGACCTCGGAGTTCTGCCCGCGTAGCCGGCGAGCGCGATGAAGTCGATCGCGTGGGGGATGGGGATGGCCCGGGAGAGGTCGGCGAGGAAGAAGACGCTCGTCTTCAGCGAGGCGACGAGCACCGGCTCGCGGCCCTCGTAGTCACGGGCGATCTCGGCCCCGAGCTCGGCCACGCGCGCCCTGATCTCCTCCGCTGAGAGATAGACCTCCCCGACGCGGCCGTCGGTCTCTATGAGGCGAGATCGAGTCTGTATCGCTCGGCCAGGCGCTGGATGTCGCGCTTGTAGAAGAGCTTGATCCGGATGTCCGGGTAGAGCTGCCGAAGCTTGCGCAGCTTCCGGTTCTTTCTCGTCACGAGGGACTGCTTCATCACCGTCAGCTCGAGGTAGAGATCCTGTTCCGGGAGGTAGAAGTCGGGCTTGAACGCCTCGACGACACTCCCGTCCGCGGCCCGTTCGAGCACGAAGGTCGTGGGCTCGTAGTTCCAGGGCACGCGGTAGTAGTCGAGCAGCTTTGCGCACTCGAGCTCCACGTCATTTGCGAAGCGCGGTACCCCGCCCCCGCAATATGCCTGGAAATCAGGCACTTCTGAGGCCATCTGCAATCAGGATAGCAATGCCCTCGGATAGGCCCCGCCCGCTGGGCCGGGCGTACACTTCGCGCCATGCCGGCAGCGGATCGCGTCTTCCAGATCGCGCACATCTCGGACATCCATTGTGGAGGCCCGCATTTCGTGCCGAGCCTGATCGAGCGCGCGATCGGCGAGATCAACGATCTGGGCCCCGACCTCGTCATCTGCACCGGCGATCTGACGACCTTCGGCTTCAAGCAGGAGTTCGCCCAGGCGAAGGCCTACCTCGACCGGCTCGAGTGCGCATCGCTCGTCGTCGTCCCCGGAAACCACGACTCCCGGAACGTCGGCTACGTCCATTTCGAGCAGCATTTCGGCGACCGCAACTCCGTTTTGCACGTCGACGGCGTGACCGTCGTCGCCGTCGACTCGACCGAGCCTGATCTCGATCACGGGCAGATCGGCCGCGGGCGCTACAGCTGGATCGAAGAACAGTTCAAGCCGCCCGCCGACCTGCGGATCTTCGTGCTCCACCATCATCTGCTGCCGGTGCCCGGAACCGGCCGCGAGCGAAACGTCGTCTACGACGCCGGGGACGCGATCGAGTGCCTGCAGCGCGCCGGAGTCGACCTCGTCCTGTCCGGCCACAAGCACGTGCCTTACGCGTGGCGCCTCGAGGACCTTTTCGTCGTCAACACGGGGACCGTCTCGTCGCTGCGCCTCAGGGGGAACACGAGGCCCTGTTACAACCTCGTCGAGGTGACGGGGACGCACGTCGACGTCTGGCGCAAATACCCGTTTCACGGGCAGGAGAAGATCATCCAGTTCTCCACCGACACGCTCGCGTTCGAGAAGTACACGGCTCGGATCGAGGGCGAGGTGACGACTCGGTGACGCGCGCGATCGCCTTGATCGACGGCGAGCACTACGCCGAAGTGGTGCGCGATGCCCTGACCGAGCTGCCGTACGACTTCGTCGGCGCCTTCTTCGTCGGCGGGACGGAGAAACTGCGCGGTGGCGAGGAGTACGGCGTCCCGCTCGTGGACGACCTGGAAGCCGCGATCGGCGAGCTCGAGCCCGAGGCGATCGTCGATCTCTCCGACGAGCCGGTGCTTGGGCCGCGCGAGCGCTTCCGCTTCGCGAGCCTCGCCCTGGCCCATGGCGTTCAATACGTGGGGCCCGACTTTCGCTTCGAGGTCCCCGTCTTCGAGCCGTTCGAGCTGCCGTCGATCGGGATCGTCGGGACGGGCAAGCGGGTCGGGAAGACGGCCGTCGCCAGTCATGCTGCGCGTCTCTATGCGCGTGACCGCAGCGTGCTCGTCGTCGCGATGGGCCGGGGAGGTCCCGCGGAGCCCGTGGTTGCCGAGGCGGGCACGTCCCTCGACCGGCTGCTGGAGCTGGCCGGCGAAGGGCACCACGCGGCCTCCGACTACCTCGAGGACGCGGCGCTCGCGGGCGTGGACACGATCGGCTGTCGACGCGCCGGCGGCGGCCTGGCCGGGGCGGTCGCGACCTCGAACGTCGCCGCTGGGGCCCGGCTTGCCGCCGAGCGCGGAGCCGATGTCGTCATCTTCGAGGGCAGCGGCGCCGCCATGCCGCCGATCGCCACGGGTCGTCGCGTGCTCGTCGCCGACGCCTCCACCGACCTCGAGCTGCTTACCGGCTACCTCAACGCGTACCGGATTCTCGTCTCCGACCTCGTCGTGCTGACGAACGCGGAAGACGGTTCTCCGACGGCCGTCCGTGATGCGATCACGGCCGTGAAGGACGTTCCGGTGGTGGCGACTATGATGCGGCCGCGTCCGGCAACGCCGGTCACCGGCAGGAGCGTTGCCCTCTTCACGACGGCCCCGCTGTCTGCCCACAGCCGGCTCGCCGACCATCTGCGTCGCGAGCACGACGTCGACGTCGTCCACATCTCGGGGAACCTCGCCAAGCGCGACGCTCTCCGCGACGAGTTGAAGGGAATCACGGCCGACGTCTATCTGATCGAGATCAAGGCGGCGGCGATCGACGTCGTCGCTGCGACGGCGGCCGAGCGCGGGGTCGAATGCGTCTTCGTCGACAACCAGGTGCTGCCGCTCGCGGGCGAGCCGGATCTCGACGCGGAGCTGCAGGTGCTCGCCGAGGCGGTTGCGGGCCAGCCGGTGGCGGGATGACCGAGCGGCGACGCACCGATCCGCTGCCGCTCGGCGACGACGAGCCGTACTCGAAGGGCCTGATGGCCCGGGCTCTGATGCGGGTCGGCGTCTCGGCCGTGCGGGCCTACGAGCTCGCGCGGAGGATCGAGACCGATCTCGTCGACCGCAAGCAGGACACCGTCGAGCTGGACCGGATCCAGGACCTCGCGGTCGAGGTACTCGGGGAGGGCGAGGGCGAGAAGGCTGCCGGGCGCCTTCGCCGCTATCGCGACCTGGAGGAGCTCGACGTTCCGATCATCGTGCTCATCGGAGGCGCGACCGGCACCGGCAAGTCGACGGTCGCAACCGAGGTCGCCTACCGCCTGGGCATCACCCGGCTCACATCGACCGACTTCGTCCGCCAAACCCTGCGCGCGTACTTCAGCCCGGAGTTCATGCCCTCGATCCATTACTCCAGCTTCGAGGCCGGAAGCGGCCTGCGCAGCGCCGAGGAGGAGGAGGTCGACCCGCTGCTGCACGGGTTCCTCGACCAGACGCGAAACGTCCTGGTCGGGGTCGACGCGGCCATCGACCGCTCGCTCACCGAGGGCTGGTCGACGGTGCTCGAGGGCGTTCACCTCGTGCCTGGGATGCTCGCCCCGATCAAGGACGCCCTCGTCGTCCACTGCGTGCTTGCGATCGAGAGCGAGGAGGCGCACGCGGGCCACTTCTGGATCCGTGACCTCGCCTCGCAGGGAATGCGGCCGCTCGACAAGTACCTCGAGCGCCTCTCCGACATTCGCTACCTTCAGGACTACATCGTGGAGCGGGCGGAAAGACAGGGAGTGCCCGTGATCGACAACAAGCACCGGGAAGCGGCGAGTGCCGAGGTGATGGAGCTCGTGTTGACGGCGGCGGACAGATTGCAGAGGGTTGGATGACCGAGCTGGCTGGACTAGAGACCGAGACTGAGACCGAGCCGGCTGCCGCGCGTCCCTGCCTCTGCGAGAGCTACGCCCGCGTCACGGAGCGCTCAGCCCTCGCCAGCGCCCGCTGGCTCGGGCGCGCCGACCAGGACGGTGCCGAGGAAGCCGCCCGTGCCGGCATGGAGACTGCGCTCGAGGAGCTGCCGATCGACGGGCACGTCGTCATCGGTGCCTCGGCCGAGGCCGAGCAGCTGGCAGCCGGGGTCCGCATCGGGGCGGGCGGCGACGCCGCCGATCTCGCCCTCGACCCGCTCGAAGGAGCGGGAATCGTCGCGCGAGGCGGCAATGGGGCGATGTCGATGATCGCGGCGGGCCCGCTCGGCTCCTTTCCTACCTTGCCGGACATGTACATGCGCAAGATGGCCGTCGGGCCCGTCGCTCGGGGCAAGATCGACCTCACGCGGCCGGTTGCCGAGAACGTCGAGGCGATCGCAACGGCCTTCGGACGCCGCGTCGGGGACGTGACGACCATCGTCCTCGACCGTCCGCGCCACCACGACCTGATCGAGGAGATCCGGGTCGCAGGGGCACGCATCAAGCTGATCCAGGACGGCGACGTGACCGCCTCGATCTCGGCCGCGATCCGCGGCACGAACGACCACCTTGCAATCGGGATCGGAGGGACCCGTCAGGCCGTGCTCACGGCCGCCGCTCTCCGCTGCCTGGGCGGCGAGATGCAGGCACAGCTCTGGCCGACGACCCGCGGAGAGATCGACCTTGCCCGGGAACAGGGCATCACCGACATGGAGCAGGTCTTCGCGATCGACGACCTCGCCCCGACCGAGGTCATCGTTGCCGCCACCGGCGTCTCGAACGGCGACCTGCTGCGCGGTGTGCGCTACCTCGCCGACAGCGCGCGCACCCACTCGCTCGTCATGTGCACACGCTGCAACTGGGTTCGTTTCGTGGACGGGATCCACTTCTTCGCCCGCGAGCGGCGCGAGGAAGTGCGCCTGCTATAGCGTGTCTGCCATGCCGACCAAAGAAGAAGTCACGGAAGCCCTGAAGGGCGTCGAGGATCCAGAGCTCGGGATGGACGTCGTCGATCTCGGCCTCGTCTACGAAGTCCAGGTCGAGGGGCCGAAGGTGAAGGTCGTCCACAGCCTGACGTCGATGGGCTGCCCGGCCGGGCCGATGATCCAGGAGGGAATCCACGACGCCGCGGCTGCCGTACCGGGCGTCGAGGACGTCGAGGTCGAGCTCACGTGGGATCCGCCCTGGACGCCCGAGCTGATGTCCGAAGACGCCAAGTTCATCCTTGGTTTCGGTTAATTGCAGTCGGTTCCGTCGGTGATTTACAGGCGGATGCCGGGCAAAGCCCGGCATCCTGATGGCGGCACCGCAAGCGGTGCCTCAGTCGGGTTCGGCTAGGCGACCAGGCGAAAGATGAGCAGCTCGCGCCGGGGCTTTTTCGTGTATCTCGTCCCGGTCAGGCTGCCGCGCACGTTGTCGTAGAGATCCGTGCCGCCGACGACGGCGAGCTTGAAGAAGTCACGGAATTGGACTGAGCCGGCGACGACGATCTTCCCTCTGGGGAGGAAGTAGGTCCCGCTGCACTGCCGCGCTCGCGAGCCAGTGAACGTGCACACGAGATCGGTGTGCCCGATCGCCTGCTTCCTGATCCCCTTGTTGAAGAGGAGCTGGCGAACCAGGAGGACGTCTCCAGGACCCCGTCTCTGAGGTCCGCGGTTGTCGATGTTGACTTTGAAGTCGAGGCTCGTGATCCGGACCGTGTTGGGCAGCTTGAGCGACGGCGAGCCCTGCGTGACCGAGCCCGTGATCAGGGCGAACCCGACCAGGGCGCCGGAGAGCAAAAGCAGCTTTCTCATTGCTCCTCCTTTACGACTGTCGTGCGCTATCTCCTTGTAGTCGACCATCTCCGCCGTTTCCGCTCGGAAGCTCGATGAAGAAGGTCGCTCCCTCGCCTTCGGCGCTCGTGAACCCGATGCGGCCCCCGTGCGACTCGACGATGTCCCGTGAGACCGCGAGCCCGAGCCCGGTGCCCGGGATCCCGCTCGCGGCGGCATCTCCGCGGAAGAACTTCGTGAAGATCTGGGGCTGCTGCAGCATCGGGATGCCGATCCCCTCGTCGCGCACCTCCACGCGAACTGCGCCGTCGTGGGCTTCGGCCGTGAGCTCGACGATACCGCCCTGCGGCGAGTATTTGATGGCGTTCGAGAGCAGGTTGCCGATCACCTGGCGCAGCCGGTCGGGGTTCCCCATCACGGGCAGTGGCCCCTCGGGCAGAGTCACCGCGAGCTTGTGCTTGGGGCTCTGCGCGCTGTAGAGCTGTGCCTCCTCTTGCAGCAGAGCTCCCACGTCGAGCAGGTCCTGGGCGCGCTCGAATCTCCCCTCCTCGATGCGACGGACGTCGAGGAAGTCGTCGATCAGCTCCGAGAGCCTGCGAGCCTGCGCGTCGACGATGCCGAGGTAATGCCGGCGCGTCTCGGAGTCGAAATCCCGCGTCAGGAGGAGTTTCGTGAACCCGAGGACTCCTGCGAGGGGCGTTCGTAGCTCATGCGAAACGGTGTTGACGAGGTCGGACTTCAGACGCTCGCTCTCGCGGAGCTGCGCGTTCTGTTCCTCCAGCTCCGAGCGCGCGCTCTCGAGGCGCTCGGCCATCTGGTTGAAGCCTCTGGTGAGCTCGCCGACTTCCCCCGGGCCACCATGCTTGAGGCGGAGCGACAGCTCGCCGCTCGCAAGGCGGCTTGCTCCTGCCGCCGCGTTGCGAACGGGCCGCGCGATCGAGCTCGCCAGGTAGAACCCAAAGAGGAGCATGAGGGCGGCCGTGCCGGCCAGCCCCGTTACTCCAAGCTCAATCGCGTGCCTGGACTTGGCTTCGGCGGAGCGCTCCCGCCTGGCTGCGAGCGCGTTCTCGGTTGCGCGAAAGTGCTTGAAGCGCATACGGATGTCGTCGATCCGTTGCTTGCCCTCGGTCTCCGCCGGCGAGGATCGGGCGGCTCCGAGGTCCGTGAAGAGCACCACGTTCTCGGCGTATTCGGTGAGGTAGAGCCGGATCGCGGTCGTCAGACCGTGAGCGGCGCTCTGCTGGCGCGGCTCCCGCGAGGCGAGCTTCTCGAACTCATTGAGACTCCGCGGTAGCTGTTGGCGTGCATCCAGGTACGGCTTGAGGAACGGCTCCTTCCCGGTGATGACGTAGCCGCGAACACCCGTCTCGACATCCAGGACGAGCGTCATGAGGTTGAGGGCCGAGGTGGTGACCTCCTTCGACTGCGCCTCCTGCTTCGTTGCCGTTTGCAGTGCCGAGAGGGCGAGAATCATGGCGACGAAGACGCCGATGACGAGCACAGCGAGGACTGCGCTTGCGGCGACCATCCTCGATCGCAAAGAGACAGACGAGAAGCGCGACTCCTTCATGCCTCGTTCAACAGCTCCTTGACCGCGGCCTTCAGCTTGTCTGGGTCGAACGGCTTGGTCACGAATTCGGCGGCCCCGGCCGCTAGCACGTCTTCCCGGGTTTCGTTCCAGGCAGTGATCACGAGCACGGGAACATGGCGGAGCCGATCGTCGGTTTGCAGCCGAGCAAGTACTTCGAGGCCGCCCAGCCGTGGCAGCATGAGGTCGAGGATCACGGCGTCGGGCTCGAGGTCGCGCGCCAGTTCGAGCGCGACGAGGCCGTCGCTCGCCTCGGCGAACCGGTAGCCGTCACTGAGCGACGCGCGCACGAGCTCGCGGAGCGCGGGCTCGTCGTCGCAGATCAAGATCGTCTTGCGGCTTTCCATTCGGCGGCCAAGTTCCTAGCTCTGGCATCTTCATCGCCGCATAGCAGGGACACCGTTGAGCTACGACTCACACGATAGCGCGGACCCCGGCCGAAATTGCCGGTGTCGCCATCCGCCCCGCTGGCGACGGCGCGGCGCCGAGGGCGCGGTTTCCCGCGCCCTCGGGATCTTTCGGGGAACTTCACTACGAAGGGGAGGGAGCCGGTGCTGCCTCCGGCCCTTCGTACTCGCTCTCGATGCGCGCGAGCTCGGCATCGTCGCCCTGTCGGATCGGGCCCTTGAACCACTTACGGGCAGAAAGGAGATACCAGCCGCCGAAGAGGATGAAGGCTCCGAAGACCGGTAGGGGCGTGTAGTTGAAGATGAGCCAGTCGAAGTTCGACTTGAACGGAATCCCGCCCTGATATGTCGGAAGCATGAACACGATGCAGATGAAGACGATCCAGAGGATCGCGAGCCAATCGATCCACTTGTAGTGCCGGCCGAGATGCCAGGCGCCGCGTTCGAACGACTCCCCGGCACGGAGCCGCAGGATGATTGGCAAGACGAACGCGATGTAGAGCCCGATCACGGCGACCGCTGTAGAGGCCGCGTAGCCGACATATCCCCACCAAAGCGCCGGGAGAGGCGTGAGGAACGCGAGGACGCAGATCGCCCAGACGGTGTAGATCGGGATGCGGTCGGCCTTCGAGACGCGCCGCCAGAGCTGGTGGCCGGGCACTGCGCGGTCTCGTGAGAACGCGAACATCATGCGTGAGGCCGACGTCGTCGACGCGATCGTGCAAAAGACCTGCGCAACCACGGCGATGAAGATCAAGAACTCAGCCCATTTGTTGCTCATCGAGTCCTGCCAGATGTGTTGCACGATGAAGGCGGACGTATCCGACGGCCCCTTGGCCGGGATCGCGAACGTGACGGCGACGAGCAGGATGAAGCCGAACACGACCGAGACGACCACGGACATGACCATGCCCCAGGCTGCGCCTCTGGACGCGCTGCGCGTCTCCTCGCTCATGTGCGCAGAAGCGTCGTAGCCGGTGATGGTGTACTGGGCCAGGAGCAGACCGGTGAGAAAGACATAGAAGTAGATGAAACCGCCGGTCGCCGTCCCGCCGAAGCCGGTGTTGTTGACGGTCTGCCCGAAGACGTAGCCGAACGACTGATGATGGTCGGGAACGACGGCCAGGATCAAGACGATGATCAGGACGCCGACCATGTGCCACCAGGCTGAGAAGGCATTCAGCGCCGCCGTGAGCGACACCTTGAACATGTTGATCAGCCCGGCTCCGAGCATGATCAGGCCGTAGGTGAAGTAGATCCAGTGATAGTTGTTCGGGTAGCTCCAGAGCAGGTTCAGGAGCGAGGTCATGAAGATTGCGCAGCCGAATCCGATCGAAGCCGTGACCGCGATCTGGCCGATCAGGTTGAACCAGCCCGTGAACCAGCCCCAGGCTGGGGTTCCGAGCTTTGAAGCCCAGAAGTACAGACCCCCGGCCGTCGGGTACGTGGACGCGATCTCGCCCATCGCGAGCGCGACGAGCGTGCAGGCAAGGCCAACGATCAACCAGCCCCACGTAATAGCCACCGGCCCGCCCTGGTTGAAGCCGATCGCGTACGAGGTGAGACAACCCGCGAGGATCGAGATGATCGTGAACGAGATCGCGAAGTTCTGGAACCCGCCCATCGAGCGGTAGAGCTCCTGCGCGTAGCCGAGCTTGTGTAACTGCGCTCGGTCGTCCACGAGGTCGGCTCCGCCACGTTCTGCTGTGCTCATGCCGCTTCCTTTCGCCGGGGAAGCGGCTATTTACTCGCGTTCGAGTATGTGCTGTCAAGCACGGATGACGGCGCCTTCGGGATCGTAGAGCGGCTCGGCGGCTACCTCGCCCGCGACGCGGGCTCCGAAGATCTCGACCTCGACCGGTCTACCGACCTCTGCCAGGTCAGCAGGGAGGTAGGCGTACGCGATCGAGCGGTCGACCGTGTAGCCGTAGCCGCCGCTGGTGACTCGCCCCAGAACCCGGCCGTCGACCCGCACGGGCTCCGAGCCGAGCGCAACTGCGCGAGGATCGTCGAGAACCAGGCACACAAGCTGTCGCTCCAGCCGGCCGTCCGCGGCCACGAGCGCCTCGCGACCGATGAATTCGCCTTTCTCCAGCTTGACGGCGAAGCCGAGGCCGGCCTCATAGGGCGTGTCCTCGGGCGTGATGTCGGAGCCCCAGACCCGGTAGCCCTTCTCGAGCCGGCACGAGTCGATCGCCTTGTAGCCGCCGGCGACAAGGCCGTGCTCGGCTCCGCCCGCCCAGATCGTGTCCCAGAGCTCCAGACCGAGCTCCATTGGGCAATAGAGCTCCCAGCCGAGCTCGCCGACATACGTGACCCGCAGCGCGAGGCACGGAACCGAGCCGATCTCGAGTTCCCGAGCGCGCATGTACTTGAAGTCCTCGTTGGCGAGGGTCTCGCTCGCGAGCGGCTGGAGGATCTCCCGCGTCTTCGGGCCCCAGATGCCGAGACAGGCGAACTTCGACGTGACGTCCTCCACGGCGGCGGAGCCATCACCGGGCGCGTGTGAGCGGATCCAGGAGAGGTCGTGCCGGCCGAATGCCGTTCCCGTGACGATGCGGAAGCGTTCCTCGGCAAGGCGCGTGACCGTGAAGTCGCACTCGATCCCGCCACGCTCGTTCAGCATCTGCGTGTACGTGATCGCGCCCACGTCGCGGGCGACCTTGTTGTCGCACAGGTGCTCGAGGAAGTCCGCAGCGCCCGCGCCTGAGACCTCGATCTTGGCGAAGGACGTCTCGTCGAAAAGCGCGGCCGTCTCGCGCGTGGCCTGGTGCTCCGCGCCGACCGCCGGTGACCAGAGCCGCCCGGCCCAGCCGCGCGGGCGCAGCGACTCGTCACCGGCGGCTGCGTTCGGCTCGAACCAGTTCGCGCGCTCCCAGCCGGACTTCTCTCCAAAGGCGGCGCCCAGCTCCTGAAGCCGGGGGTACGTGGGGGAGAGGTGCAGAGGCCGCCCGGCCTGTCGCTCGTGCCCGGGGTACTTGACGTCGTAGTACGTCGAGTAGATCTCGACCGTGCGTGCGAGCGTGTAGTCCCGGTCCGCGTAATCCCGGCCGAAGCGGCGCGAGTCCATCTCCCACGTATCGAGGCTCGGCAGCCCTTCGACGATCCACTCCGCGACGAGCTTCCCCATGCCGCCTGCGCCCGCGAGCCCGTGCGCGCAGAAGCCCGCCGCGACCCAGAACCCGCGCACGTCGGTCTCGCCGAGGATGAACTCACCGTCCGGCGTGAAGGCCTCGGGCCCGTTCACGAGGCGGATCACCTCTGCCTCGGCCAGGTCGGGAACGCGGACGATCGCGTTCTGCATCAGCTCCTCGAAGCGGTCCCAGTCCTCCGCGAGCAGCTTGCCGTTGAAGTCCGCCGGTATGCCGTCGAGGCTCCAGGGCGCCGGGTTGCGCTCGTAGCCGCCCATGACGAGGCCGCCGGACTCGCCGCGGAAGTAGACGAGAAGCGACGGGTCGCGCATCGTCGGCAGGTCGAGCGGGAGGCCGCTCGGGCGTGTGATCAGGTACTCGTGCGCCATCGGGACGACCGGGACGATCACGCCAGCCAGTGCGCCGATCTCGGCGGCGAACATGCCGCCCGCGTTGACGACGATCTCCGTGGAGATCGAGCCCTTGTCCGTCTGGACGCCGGTGACACGTCCGCGCTCGACGCCGATCTCGGTCACGCGGGTGTGCGTGTTGATCTCGGCGCCGCGGCGTCTTGCACCTTCGGCGAGGGCGAACGTCAGCTGGCTGGGGTCGATGTACCCATCGGTCGGAAGGTGCGCTGCGCCCAGCACTCCGTCCGTCGACAGCGGCGGGAAGAGCGACTGCGCGTCGTCGGCCGAGATCAGCTCGAGCGGGAGCCCGAACGTCTGCGCCCAGCCGGCCTGGCGGGCCAGCTCTTCCATGCGTTCGTCCGAGGACGCGAGGCGCAACGAGCCGACCTCGTGCCAGCCGGTCTCGAGCCCGACTTCGTCCTGGAGCGAGCGGTAGAGCTCGACCGAGCTCATCATCATCTTCGTCAGGCTGAGCGAGCCGCGCAGCTGTCCGACGAGGCCCGCGGAGTGAAACGTGGAGCCGCTCGTCAAGTCGGCCCGCTCGACGAGGACAACGTCGTCCCACCCGAGCCGGGCGAGCCAGTAGAGGACCGCTGCGCCGCCCACGCCGCCGCCGATGACGACGGCGCGGGCGTCAGCTCTCACGCAGAAGGCGCTGTGGGCGGCGGAGCCTCGTCAACGAAGACCTCGCCCTCAGGCGCCACCAAGTGGGCGGGCTTCGTGCGCTGGACGAGCACGTAGTAGACAGCCCCGACCAGAGCGACCACGATCACTACGGTCCAGAACACCGGCCGGTCGTTGAGCCAGTTCCAGTGGAAGTTCAGGAGCTTGCCGGTCTCGTTGGGAGTCGGGTTGGTGGCCACGCGCGGCCAGGCGATGTTGATCAGCATGCTGCCCCCGTAGAGAACGCCTAGGAGCGTGATCGGTACTCCCCAGCGTCCGAGCGAGAACGGAGCGCTTGCCCGCGGCCAGCCTTTCAGCCGCGCTCTGAGCACCGCGAGATTGCAGATCAGGTAGCTCAGATAGATCATCCCGGTCGCCGCGATCGCCACGATCGCCACGCCCGCGTATTGGAGCATCGGTATAAAGGCGAGCACTCCGATCACGATGCATGAGCCGATCGGTGTGTGTAGGCGAGGGTGCACCCACCGCAGCTGCTTGGACGCGGGCAGCTGGTTGTCTCGCGACATGCCGAAGGCGAGCCTGATGCAGGCGGCCTGGATTGCGAGGCAGCAAACGAAGATCGCAGCGGCGACGACGAGCAGATACACGGTCGAAAAGCCGTTCGAGAAATTCGCGTCGATGACCTGGCCCGGCCCCCATTTGTCGCCAATCGCGGTCTTCATGTCCGGGATCGCCATCAACGTCGCCCAGATGAAGATCCCGCCGACCACGAACGCACCGATGACCGAGGCGAGCACGGCTTTCGGGGCTTCCTTTCGTGGATTCTTCGTTTCCTCGGCCAGAGTCGAGGCGGTATCGAATCCGTAGATGACGTAGAGGGCCATGAACATCGCCACGAGGAACGTGCCCGCTGTGAACGACTGGCCGTGGGTGTGGAAGACAACGCCAACACCCTGGTGGTTATGGAAGATCGCGAGGATGAACGCGAAGACGACCATGCCGAGGATCTCGAACAGCACACCCGTGTTGTTGATGATCGCGACGAGCCGCACGCCGAAGATGTTCAACACGGTGATCACACAGAGCGTGACGATGGCGACGATGCGTTGGTTGTGCAGGCTGTCGCTCAGGTTCCAGCCCATGTTGTTGAAGGCCGGGATCAGAGCGAGCGGCAATGTCGCGCAAACCGAGGTGACGGTGATGATCCCGGCGAAGAGGTAGATCCAGCCGGTGAACCAGGCATAGGTCTTTCCTGAGAGGTACTTCGTCCACTGGAAGACCGAGCCGGCCACGGGATAGTGGCTGGAGAGCTCCGCAAAGGTGAGCGCGACGATGAACTGACCGAGCGCGACGAGCGGCCAGCTCCAGAAGAACGCGCCGCCCAGCGTCGTCAGACCGAGGGCGAAGAGCGCGAAGATCCCCGTCGACGGTGAGATGTAGGCGAAGGCGACGGCGAACGAGCTAAAACCGCCGAGGCTGCGCCTCAGCTCCTGTTTGTAGCCGAACTTGGCGAGATCCGCAGCGTCGCGATCGGCCTCGTTGGGCGGGGGCGCTTGGGTGTCAACCATGAAGCCTCCCAGTCGAGTTCCGGCGATTTACACACGCCGGCCGAGTGCCTGTCAATGTCCTGGCGCTCGAGGCTACGCTTCATGCATGAAGGTCGTCGCATCGGCCGAGGCTGTGGATTTCGTCCGCGACCGTGGAGGCCGCCTCTACGTCTGGGCGACCTCCGAGCGGTGCTGCAGCGGGGCCCACGCGCGCCTGAGGGCCTCGACCGAGGCAGATGCGCAGCGCGATTTCGCCGTCGTGCCGGCGGAAGGCTTCGAGGTCTTCTTCGCCCGCATGGGACGGGAGCCCGAAGAGCTTCATGTCGAGGTGCGCGGGCGGCGCAGGAAGTGCCTCGAGGCCTACTGGGACAACTGCGCCTGGATCGTCTGAAGGGCTGTCTGAAACGCAGGGTCGGCTGCGGTCGTCTCGAGTCGGGCGAAGTGCTCTTCGGCGTACCCGACGAAGTCGAAGTCGAGCTCGGACAGGCCTTGCTGGACAACGCCCCACATCGCCTCGCGGAAGTCGGACATGAAGCGCATCAGCCGCAACGCGGCTAGCTGCGCCTCGTCCAGCCCACCGAAGTACGCCGCCAGCAGCTGCTCGTTCTCGGGGTCGCTCAATTCGTGGTTGATCGAGAAGTTCGCGAGGTCGAAGAAGCGGTCGCCCATGCCCGCGTACTCCCAGTCGACGATGCGGATCTCGCCGGCGGTTGCGATGAAGTTCGCGTTCAGCAGGTCGTTGTGGCAGGGATGATCCGGCTGGTCGCCGCGGGCGCCCTTGATTGCGTCTGCGGTCTGCTTCGCGCTGCGGTAGGCGCCCGGCTCGGCGACTCCGCGCTCGCGGGCGATGGCAAGGTAAGCCTCGACGACTCGAAACGAGTCGAAGCGCGTGGGAAACGGAGGTCCCTCGTGCACGCGGCGCAGCGTCTCGGCCACTCGCCGAAGCATCTCGGGCTGCCGCACCTCCTCCGGCGGCAGCACGCTGCCCTCGAGGAACCTGGTCACCAGGTAGCCCTCGGGCTCGACGAACGCGATCACCTCTGGGCCGACTCCAAGCTCGGCGGCGGCCAGAGAGGCGGCATGCTCGGCTTCGCGGTCGATGCCGAGGAGCGCGGTGTCCTTGCCGCCGATGCGAAGCACGAAGGCCTCGCCGTGCGCCGTGACCTTGAAGTTGCGGTTGGTGATCCCGCCGCCGAGTGGCTCGACCACGAGCTCCCGGCCGGGCCAGACTCGCGCTGCGATCTCCTCCGGCTGCACCGGCCGATCCTAGACTGGCGCAGATGGCAATTCGCGCCCTGCTTCTCGACTTCAACGGGACGCTCTCCGATGACGAGCCGTTGCTGTATGCGATCTTCCGGGAGCTCTTTGACGAGTTGGGCAAGCCGATCACGGAGGCGGAGTACTACGACCAGCTGGCCGGGCTCTCAGACCCCGAGGTCGTGGAGAAGTGGCTGGGGGAGCCCGATCCCGCGGTGGTGGCCCGCAAGATCGAGCGCTACCGAGAGCTCTCGGCGGACGGCTCGACTGTGTCGTTCGAAGCTCGCCGGGCGGTTCTGGAGGCGGCACGTCAAGTCGCAGTGGCCGTCGTCTCGGGATCGGCGCGCTCCGAGATCGAGCCCGTGCTCGCAGCGGCTGGGCTCGGCTCGTCGATCGCGGCGCTGGTTGCCTCCGAGGATGTCGAGCGCGGAAAACCGGCTCCGGACGGCTATCTCAAGGCTCTCGGGCTGCTCGGGATCGGCCCGGACGAGGCAGTGGCCGTCGAGGACTCAGACGTCGGGATCGCGGCCGCGAAGGCGGCAGGGCTTCGGTGCGCTGCGGTGAGCGGGACGCTCCCTCCCGACCGGCTCAGCGCCGCCGATGAGATCATCGAGCATCTGGATTCGGACTTCGTGCGGCGAGTGCTGGCGTAGGCTTTCCTCGTGCTGACGCTCAAGGAGCTCGAGCAGGCCGTCTCGGATGGCTCGATCGACACGATCGTTGTCGCGTTCACGGACATGCAGGGCCGGCTGATGGGCAAGCGCGTCCAGGGCAAGTTCTTCGTCGAGGGCGGTATCGCCGACCATGGGATCGAAGGCTGCAACTACCTGCTGGCGCTCGAGATGGAGGGCGACCCAGTTCCGGGTTACGAGATGGCGAGCTGGGAGCGCGGCTACGGCGACTTCACCGCGAACCCCGACCTAGCGTCGTTGCGCCGCATCCCATGGCTCGAAGCGACCGCACTCGTCCTCGGCGATGTCGAGTGGGCCGACGGCACGCCCGTCACGGCCTCTCCTAGACAGGTGCTCAAGCGCCAGGTCGAGCGCGCGAAGGCGCTCGGCTACACGCCGATGTTCGGCTCCGAGCTCGAGTTCTTCCTGCTCAAGGAGACCTACGAGGAGGCGCATGCGAAGCACTACCGCGACCTCACGCCTTCGGTGCCCTACATCCTCGACTACCACATCCTCGCGGCCACGTACGACGAGCCGTTCATCCGGCAGATCCGGAACGGGATGGAGGGCGCGGGCATCCCCGTGGAGACCTCGAAGGGCGAGGCCTGGCCCGGCCAGCACGAGATCAACTTCCGCTACGCGGACGCGCTGACGATGGCGGACAATCACGTCGTCTACAAGAACGGCGCGAAGGAACTCGCCCACCTGAACGGTTGCTCGATCACGTTCATGGCCAAGCCCGACCACACCTGGATCGGCAACTCGTGCCACATCCACTCGAGCCTCTGGCAGGGCGACCGCAGCGCGTTCGAGGGCGAGACGGAGGTCTTCAAGCAGTGGCTCGCCGGCCAGATCGCCTGCTTCAAGGAGCTGGCGATCTTCCTCGCTCCCACGATCAACTCGTACAAGCGGTTTGCGGCCGGGAGCTGGGCGCCGACGACGCTCGCCTGGGGTCACGACAACCGGACGTGTGGCTTCCGCATCGTCGGTCACGGCCCCGCGCTGAGGACCGAGACACGCATCCCCGGCGGCGACGTGAACCCGTATCTCGCGTTCTCCGCGCTGATCGCAGCGGGCCTGTACGGGATCGAGAACGAGCTCGAGCTGCCGCCGGCGCTGGAGGGCAACGCCTACGAGTCCGACGCCGAGCGCTTCCCACACTCGCTGCGTGACGCGATCTCTGCCCTCGAGCAGGGGACGATGGCGCGAGAGGCCCTCGGCGACGATGTGGTCGACCACTATCTGAACTACGCCCGCACCGAGCAGGAGCTGTTCGACAGCGCCGTCACCTGCTACGAGCGCGAGCGGATGTTCGAGCGCGGATGAAGCCACTGATCGGCATCACCTCGTACGCCGAGGAAGTGACCTGGGGCGCCTGGGTCGAGCCTGCTGCGCTCGTTCCGCTCTCGTACGTGCATGCGATCGAGCGCGCAGGCGGGCGGCCGTTCGTCGTCCCTCCGAGCGAGGACTCGATCGAAGAGACGCTTGCCGTGCTCGACGGGATCGTCTTCTCGGGAGGCTCCGATCTTGATCCTGCGCACTACGGTGACGAGCCGCATCCGGAGACCGACGAGCCGCGGGAGGTGCGCGACCGGGCCGAGATGGCGCTGCTGGCGGCGGCGCTCGAGCGCGACATGCCCGTGCTGGCGGTCTGTCGCGGCTCGCAGGTGCTGAATGTGGCGCGCGGCGGCAACCTCGTCCAGCACCTCCCCGAGACGGTTGGGCACGAGGGCCACAGGCATATCCCGGGCGAGTGGTCGGACCACGACGTGAAGCTCGAGCCGGAGAGCCGCGTCGGCAGCCTGCTCGGGGAACGCACGCCCGTGAAGTCGCACCATCACCAGGGCTACGGGAAGATCGGCGACGGGCTCCAGGAGACCGGCTGGGCCGACGACGGCACGGTCGAGGCGCTCGAGGATCCGTCGAAGCGCTTCGCCGTCGGCGTCCTCTGGCATCCGGAGGAGGGCGAGGACCTGGCCCTGTTCGAGGCGCTCGTGGAGGAGGCCCGCGAATACCGGGAGGCGCGCGGGTGATCGCCGTCCGGAACCCGGCCACCGAGGAGACGATCGCCGAGCTTCCTTCCGCCGGCGTCGAGGAGACCGACGCCGCGGTCGCGGCGGCTGGCGCTGCGTTCCCGGCCTGGCGCGCCGTTGCCCCCGCCGACCGAGGCCGCCTCCTGCGCCGGCTCGCCGCGCTCGTCGAGGAGCACGCCGAGGAGCTGGCGCTGCTCGAGACTCGCAATGTCGGCAAGCCGATCGCGGACTCCCGCGGCGAGGTCGGAATGGTCGCGGAGGTCTTCTACTTCTACGCGGGCGCGGTCGACAAACACCACGGCGAGACGATCCCGGTCGCGGGCGGGGTCGACATGACCTTCCGCGAGCCGCTCGGTGTCGTCGGTCTGATCGTGCCGTGGAACTTCCCGATCGCGATCTCGAGCTGGAAGCTCGGCCCCGCGCTCGCGACGGGCAACACCGTCGTCCTGAAGCCGGCCGAGCTGACGCCGTTGACGGCGCTGCGCCTCGCCGAGCTTGCCCTCGAGGCAGGCCTTCCCGAGGGAGTCCTCAACGTCGTCACCGGCCCTGGCTCCGTCGTCGGTCGGCGGCTCGTCGAGCACCCCGATGTCGCGAAGATCGGGTTCACGGGCTCGACCGAGGTCGGGCGCCAGGTGATGAAGGGCGCGGCCGACTCGATCAAGCGCGTGACGCTTGAGCTGGGCGGCAAGTCGGCCAACGTCGTCTTCGCCGACGGAGACCTCGAAGCGGCGGCGAGCGCCGCTCCCTATGCGGTCTTCGGGAACGCGGGCCAGGACTGCTGCGCGCGGTCTCGCATCCTGGTCGAGCAGAGTGCGTACGACGAGTTCCTCGAGCTGCTGATCGAGGCTACGAAGGGCGTCACTATCGGCGACCCGGAGAGTGCCGAGACCGAGATGGGGCCGCTCGTCTCGGCAGACCAGCGCGAGGCCGTGTCGTCCTACGTCGACGGTAACGTTGCCTACCAGGGCAACACACCAGAAGGTCGAGGATACTGGTTCCCGCCGACAGTGCTCGCACCGGTCTCGAACGACGACCGTGCCGCACGCGAGGAGATCTTCGGCCCGGTCGCATGCGTGATCCCGTTCGCCGACGAGGCGGACGCGATCCGCCTCGCCAACGACACGCCCTACGGTCTCTCGGGCTCGGTCTGGACACGTGACGTCGGTCGCGCGCTCCGGGTAGCGCGCGGGATCGACGCGGGCGTGCTCTCCGTCAACTCGAATACTTCCGTTCGGGTCTCGACGCCCTTCGGCGGCTTCAAGCAGTCCGGTTTCGGCCGCGAGCTCGGGATGCACGCGCTCGACGGCTATTCCGAGGTGAAGAACGTGTACCTGGCGACGGACGCCTGATGGGCCGGCTCGACGGCAAGGTCGTCGTGATCACCGGTGCGGGCGGCGGCATGGGCCGGGACGCGGCGGTCCTCTTCTCCGAGGAGGGCGCCCAGGTCTGCGCCGCCGACATCGACGGCTCGCTCGTGGAGGAGGTCGCCGCGGAGCTAAAAGACGGGCTCGCCGTCCAGGTCGATGTTGCAAACGAGGACAGCGTCAAGGCGATGTACGCCACTACGGCCGAGCGCTTCGGCGGGATCGACGTCCTCTACAACAACGCCGGCATCTCGCCGGCGGACGACGCCTCGATCCTCGAGACCGAGGAAACCTCCTGGGATCGCGTCCAGAGCGTGAACACGAAAGGTGTCTACCTCTGCTGCAAGCATGGCATCCCTTACCTCCTGGAGCGGGGTGGAGGCTCGGTGATCAACGTCGCTTCGTTCGTCGCCCTCGTCGGGGCGGCAACGTCGCAGATCTCGTACACGGCGTCGAAGGGCGCCGTGCTGTCGATGTCACGCGAGCTCGGGGTCCAATTCGCACGCCAGGGCGTCCGTGTGAACGCGCTCTGCCCGGGGCCGGTTGAGACGCCCCTACTGCTGCGGATCTTCGGCGACGACGCGGCCGCCTACGAGCGTAGGCGGATCCACCTGCCCATGGGCCGGCTCGCAAAGCCGCGGGAGATCGTCAATGCGGCGCTCTTCCTCGCGAGCGACGAGTCGTCGTACGTGAACGGCGCGACGTTCGTCGTCGATGGAGGCCTGACCGCCGCCTACGTCACGCCTGAATAACTACCCGGAGACGGTGAGCACGATCTTGCCGAGCTGCTCGCCGGCCTCCATGCGCTCGTGGGCCGCGCGCGCGTCCTCGAGCGGGAAGACCTCGTCGATCACCGGTCGGGCCTTGCCGCTTGCGACGAGCTCGTAGGCGCCCTCGAAGTCCGCCTTCGTGCCCATGGTCGAGCCGTAGATCGTCAGCTGCTTCCACCAGATCCGGTGCAGCGCCGCGGGCGGGTTCGGGCCGCTCGTCGCGCCGCAGACGGCGATGCGCCCGCCGGCGCGCACGGCCTGGAGGGATCGCTCCCAGGTCGCCTCGCCGACGTGCTCGATCACGATGTCGGCGCCACGGCCCTCGGTCGCCGCCTTCACCGCCTCGACCACGTCCTCCGAGCCATGGTCGACCTTCACATCCGCCTCGACGCGCGCCAATTTGTCAGCGCTCGAAGACGTGACGATCGTTTGCGCTCCGAGCGCGCGCGCGATCGCGTTGGCGGCCGTGGCCAGCCCGCCACCGATTCCCCAGACCAACACCCACTCCCCTTCCCGCAGGCCGGCCTTCGTCACGAGCATCCGATAGGCGGTCTCGAAAACGAGCGGCCAGGCCGCCGCCTCCTCGAAGCTCATGTCGTCGGGGATGGGGTACACGTTGGCGCGCGGCACGGCGATCAGCTCGGCGTGCGTGCCGTCCATGTGCTCGCCGATAACAGTGATCTTCTCGCCGTGCTCGATGCCCGGGTTGATGACGACGCGCTGCCCATCGGCGATCCCGGCGCCGTCCGCACCGAGAATCCGCGGCTTCGGCACCGAGGGCCGGCCGCTCCGGATCCAGAGGTCGAGATGGTTGAGCGAAGCGGCGCGAAGCTCGACCAGCACCTCGTCGGGCCCCGCCACGGGATCGGGCGCATCTTCGTATCGCAGGACCTCGGGCCCGCCGTCCTCGTGGATCCGAATTGCCTTCATTCCGCCCGATCGTAGGCACAATGTCCGAGGTGACAACGGCGGAACTCGAGCGGCTCGCGGGCGAGCTCGGGATCGACGTCATCGGCGCGGCGCCCGCCGAGCCGTACGACGAGACCGAGCGTCACATCCGGGAACGCCGTGCGGAAGGCCTGTTCGCTGACATGCGCTTCACGATGGCGCGGCCCGAGGTCTCGTGCCATCCCGAAACGCTGCTGCCCGAAGCTCGCACGGTGGTCTCCGCGGCGCTCTGCTACTACGGAGACGAGGGCGAGCTCGGGACCGCTGAAGGCAGGCTTCCGCGCTACACGTGGTTCGACGCCTACGCGTCCCTCCGGGCGAAGCTCGACGAGCTCGGCCGGAGGCTCGGCGGGGCCTACCGCGTGCTCGTCGACGAGAACGACCACGTCGACCGCGAAGGAGCCGCCCGCGCCGGAGTCGGCTTCTACGGGAAGAACACGATGTTGATCACGAAGCGGCACGGCTCCTGGGTCGTGCTCGGAACGCTCGTCACCGATGTCGAGGTCGAGCCCTCCGAGCCGCTCGAGCTCGACTGCGGCGCCTGCACGCTCTGCATCGAAGCGTGCCCGACGGGCGCGCTCGACGAGCCGGGCGTTCTCGATTCGACCCGCTGCCTTTCCTACTGGACTCAGGCGCCCGGCCCGATTCCGGAGGCGTACCGGGCGGAGCTCGGCGCCCAGGTCTACGGCTGCGACATCTGCCAGGACGTCTGCCCGTGGAACCGCGGGATCGAGAAACGGCGCGCCGGCGAGCCGCTGCCCGAGGGCGCGGAGCCGCACGTCTCGCTCGTCGAGTGGCTCGAGCTCGGCGACGACGAGCTGCGCACGCGCTACGAGCGCCTCTACTTCCCGCGCAAGGATCCACGCTTCCTGCGCCGAAACGCGCTGGTCGCACTGGGAAATACCGGCGACCCCGAGCACCGTCCCGCCCTCGAGGCCTATGTCGAGGACGGCGACCCACTCCTGCGCGAGCATGCGGAGTGGGCCCTCGCGCGGCTCGACGAGGAGCCTGAGTGAAGCACGAGCTGAATCGCCGCTGGCAGCTTCAGCGCTCGATCGCCCAGGCCCACGGCGGCTTGCTCGAGGTGCACTCGGCCCCCGGGGAGGGCGCGACGTTCTCACTTGTGCTGCCGGTCGACCGGCCGGGTTAGCTAAGCCTTCGCCGCGAGGCGGCTGAGGCGCAGCTCCCGGGCGAGCGCCTTCGCGCGACGGGCGACCTGCTTGCGCAGATTCTCCGGCTCGAGCAGGACCGCCTCGCCGCGGTCGCCGAGGATCTCGCCCACCAGCCATTCCTCGCTGCCGACCGCTTTGTTTGCCTGGGCGGCTCCGTCTGAGAGCCCTTGCGCGCCCTCCTCGACCTTCCAGCGTGCGATCTTCTTGGAGTACCAGATGCTCGCCGCGACCGAGGCACTGCTCAGCCGGTCCGGCTGGAAGCCCTCACGGGGCTCGAACTCCTCGCGCTGAAGGCGGGCGCTGCGCATCCGGTCGAGGCGGAACGAGCGCTGCCCGTCGCGCGTGCGATCCCAGGTGTGCACGTACCAGTTGGGAAGCTGCCGATCGAGGACGTAGGGCTCGACGAGGCGCGTCGACAAGGACTCCTCGCCCTCCTTCTGGTACTCGATCTCGACGAGACGCCGCTGGCGAATGCCCTCGCTCAGAGACGCGAAAAGCTTCTCCTCTGCGCGCGCGCCCCGCGGCTCGGCCGTCTGCGGAAGCTCGAACTGACCGAACGTCTCCTCGAGCTTGTGCCGGACGCGCTCGAGCGGAGTGTGCGCGTCGGCGGCGATCATCGGTCCGACGAACTCCAGGGCCAGCCTGATCGCCCGCGCCTCGAGCGGGGTCAGCCTGGGTGGCGAACGAAACGTGTCGCCGACGAGCTCCTTTTCGACATGCAGCTGGCCGTCCTCGAGCTCCGTGTACACCGCGTAGCACCCGCCGCCGAAATTGACGAGGTTCAGGAGCTGGAGGTGCTCCTCGAGCGACTCGGGGGGAATGTGGAACCGCTCGACGATGTCGGCGGCCGGAATGACGACGTGCGCATCCTCGCCGCAGCGGGCGAGCAGGTAGGCGAGCAGGGCCTGGAGCAGTCCGAAGCGCTCCGCAGGCACCGGGCTCGCGGGCCGCTCCTCCGCATCTGTGGCCACCTGCGGCGTCTCTGCGGCAACCCTGGGCAGCTTGCCGTTGTGCCGCTTCTGGATGAGGTCGAGATCGTCGCGCACGAGCCTGCGCAGCTCCGGTGGGGCGAGCGGCACCGCACGCCCGTCCTGACGGAGGATCCACGCGGAGAGCTGGCCGAGGTTCGAGTAGTCGGTGATGAAGACGCCGTCCTCGATCCGGCCGTAGCGGCCGTACAGACGATCGACCCACCAGGCCGTGTCCCCACCGACCTCGATCCGTGCCTCGCCCACGATCTTTCCGACCTGCCAGGGCGGGCCGAGCCTGTACTCGCCGGCGTCGAAGCCTTCCGGCATCCGGAAATCTCGCTCGCGGCGCGTCGCGAGACGGATGTCGCCATGGATTCGCGAGACCCGGAACGTCTTCACCTTGTCGTCCTCGAGGTCGAGGCCGACCACGTACCACTGGCCGCGGTCGAAGAGGAGGGCATAGGCGTTCACGGTCCGCTCGCGAAGCTCGTCGCGGACGATCGACCGGTAATCGAACTTCAGCGTGCGGCTCTTGGAGATCGCACCCTCGAGCTTTGCGAGGCGGCCGGGCAGCTCCGGCGAGTACCCGGGGTCGTGCAGCTCGATCGAGCGAGCCGTCTCGGTCGGCATCTGCTCGAAGCCCGGCCGGCCCAGCGCGAGGTTCTGGAGCGCGAGGCGCAACGGCTCGGCGTACGCGAACTGCCCCTCGAGCAGATAGAGACAGGTCTGAAGCGCCGCGAGCTCGTCGTCCGTCAACTCGAGCGGTGGAAGGAAGTAGCGCTCCGAGCTCAGCCTGTACAGCTCCTCGCCGGTGAACTCGTCGCGCTGGGAGTCGAGCGGGACGCCCAGAGCCAGGAGCTCGGCGCGGTCGGAGTAGAAGCGCCGGGCGAACGCCTCGTCCGACATCTCCTGGTAGCCCTCGACGTTCTGCTTGACGTCGCGGGCGGTCAGCGGGCGGCGTTCGGCCATCAGGAACGCGACGAGTGACAGTTGGCGGATGAGCTTGTCGGTGTCGTGGGACATGGTGTCGGCCTATTCTCCCCGAAGTGGGTCAGTTGCCACCGAAGAAAACAGCGGTCCGGAGTTTGTAACAGCGGCCGAGAGGCGTTAGAGTGCACCCGGCAGCGGCACCCGAGAGAGGGTTAATCCGCGGTTAACAGAGCTTTGCGGGGGATTAACACGTTGAGAGGCACACTTGGAATGGACGAGAGAGCCCTTCACATCCAGCACTGTATGTATCAGTACTCGCGAGCCATTTATCGCTCCATCAAGGACCTGGTCGATCCGTACGTGCCGGTTCAGGAGAGAGCCGAGTACCAAAAAGCGGTGCTGGACGCATGCGAGCAGACGATGGAACGGCTTGCGCGCGACCCGCAGTATTTCGCGAAGCCCGAGCGCTCGCTCTTCCAGGACATCCGCCGCTACTTCCCGATCACCGCGCAGGCCCAGGTGGCGTGGGCGGTGAACGAGGGCGTCTCCGCAGCGGTCGCGTTCATCGAAGAGCAGATCGAGGCCGGCGCGTTCGACGGCGGCGTCCCGCGCTGCCACGCGACGACGCGCAAGGGCAAGCCCTGCCAGCGAACGCCCCTGCCGGACCGCGACTACTGCCCCTCGCATCAGCATCTAGAACGCTCACGCGTCGCAGCCTAAGTCGGTCGACGGGCCCGTCGCCCTTGACGCGGTCGATCTTGTTGCGCTTCTAGTCGCCTATTGCACGATCTGGCGGACGTAGGCCTGCGGGTAACTCGAGCGGGCGGTGCGGAGCCCTCCCTGGGCGTCGGTCTGGTTGTTGAAGACGCCGGTGAAGACGACCCAGTAGCCCGAGTGGAGGCTCGAGAACTTCGACGAGTCGAGCACGCCGACGTCGCTCAGGCCGGCGGCGGAAGCCTTCCGTGCCTCGCTGAGCGCTGCCGCCCGCCCGGCGCTCTGGGGGATCGACTTGAGCACGATCGTCCAGCCGTTCTGACCCTGGGGCCACGCGGTGAGCCCGCCGCCGGTCGCGGGCGGCGGAGGCGCCGGCTGGGGCGCCGTCGGCGCGGTCGTCGTCGGCAGGGTCGAGGTTGGGTTTGGGAAGGGGGGTCCGGTCGCGGTCCCGGCTGGAGGCGGGTTGGTGCCCGAGACCACGGGGACGGGCTCGTTGACGGCGGCCTTGGTCTTGCTCCCCGAGCCGTTGTCGTTCGCAAGGATCGCGGCTGCTGCCCCAAGTGCAGCGATGACGAGCGCCGCGAGCACCGGCCAGATCCAGTCGCCCGGGTACCAGGGCACGCGTCGGCGCCAGGCCTTCTCCAGCACCGGGATCAGCCCGTGCGCGGCAGGCAGGCGCAGGCCGCACTCGAGGCAGTACTCCTGGACCGGTGCGTAGGGAGTGCCACACCTCGGGCACTGGCCCCACGCGTCCTCGCTCGATGGGGGTGGCGGTGGTTGCTCTTCGGGCGGCTCGGGCGGAAGAGCCACTAGTTAGCTCTCCCAGGGATCGCCCGAGTGCTCCGTCTGGAACATCGTCTGCTCGCCGTCGTCCGTCTGTGCGGCCGCATCCTTCCGAGCGGTTTCCGGGACCGGCGTGCCGCAGTTGGCGCAGAACTGCGCATCCGCAGGGATCGCGGTCCCGCAGTTCGGACAGGCGACGACCGGCTCGGCGCCGACGGGCCGGCCGCAATTGGGGCAGAAGTGGGCGCCCCCGACGATCGGGGCGCCGCACGTGCAGCGGATGCCGACGCCCTGCCGACGCGCGCTCGCGGACGCTTCCAGCAAGTCGTCGATCTCGCGCAGCCTTTCCTCGATCGAGATCACCTCGAGGCATTGCTCGACGAGGAGATCCTGCTTGAACTGGTCGCGGCGGTACATCTCGAGCATGAGCCCGCCCAGATCTCTGATGCGGTCCTCGCGCGTGCGCACGAGAGCTCGGCGCTCGCGCCGAAGCGTTCCGGCCTGGGGGAGCCTCGGCGCCCGTGGCGGTGTCGGCGGGCCGCTCTCGCCGGCTCCCTCCGAGGGCCGCCTACGAAAACGGTCGGGCAGGGAGATTCGGGCCATCAGGACGCGCGAGTTTATACGACGAAGCGCCGTCTCCACGGCGGCTAGAGGTCGATGACGACGACGCGGTGCTCGGTCAGCTCGCGCACGGCGTAGGGAGGGCCTTCGCGGGTGTTTCCCGAGTCCTTGACCCCGCCGTACGGCATCTGGTCGGCGCGGAAGGTCGGAGCCTCGTTGACGATCACCCCGCCGAACTCCAGCTCCTGCGCGGCGCGCAGCGCGGCTCGGATGTCGGCCGTGAAGATCCCGGCCTGGAGACCGAAGCGCGTGCCGTTGGCGAGCGCGATCGCCTCGTCGAGCGCCTCGTAGGAGTTGAGGACACAGACCGGGCCGAAGACCTCCTCGCGGCACACCTTCATGTCGAGTGACGCGTTCGCGATCACGGTCGGTTGGATGAGGTCCCCCTCGGGCCCGCCGCCGGCCAGGATGTCGGCGCCCGCGTCCCGAGCCTCCTCGATCCAGCTCAGGATGCGCTCGCGGGCGTCGTCGTCGATCACCGGTCCGACGTCGGTGGCCTCGTCCGCCGGGTCGCCGAGGACGAGCTCCTCGACCTTCGTCAGGAAGCGCGCGACGAAATCGTCATACACCCACTTCTGGATGTAGATCCGTTGGACCGAGATGCAGCTCTGGCCCGCGAAGGAGAACGCGTTGCCCGCGAGCTTCTCAGCCGCCTCGTCCAGCTCGGCGTCGCCGTGGACGATGACCGGAGTCGCGTTTCCCAGCTCGAGCAGGACTTTCTTGCGCGCCGCGCGCTCGCGCAGCTTCCAGCCGACGTCGGAGGAGCCCGTGAAGGTGATCGCCCGCACCCGCTCGTCCTCGACGAGCACGTCGCCGATCTCGCTCGCAGGCCCGACGAGCACGTTCAGCCAGCCGGGCGGAAGGCCCGCCTCGTCCGCCAGTTCCGCGAGTGTCAGCGCCGAGAGCGGGGTCTGGCTCGCCGGCTTGAGGACGACCGCGCAGCCCGCGGCCAGAGCAGGACCGAGCTTGTGCGCGACGAGGTTGAGCGGGAAGTTGAACGGGCTGATCGCGCCGACGATGCCGATCGGCTCCCGCAGCGTGAACGCGAGCTTGCCCTCGCCGGCCTGGGCCGCGTCCATCGGCACCATCTCGCCGGCGAGCTTGCGGGCCTCGACGGCGGAGAACGTGTAGGTCGACATCGCGCGGCTCGTCTCGACCCGGGCAGCCTTCAACGGCTTGCCGGCCTCGGCCGTGATCTGGCGAGCGATCTCGTCGTGGCGACGCGCGATGCCGGCGACGACCTTGACGAGGATCTCGGCTCGCTTGTGGGCCGGGAGGGGGTCGGCCATGGCCTTCTCGGCCGCGTCGATCGCGGCCCGTGCCTCGTCGGCGCCGGCCTTCGCCACGCGCCCTACGACCTCGCCTGAGAACGGTGAGCGAACCTCGAGCCACTCACCCGTCTCGACCCACTCGCCCCCGATCAGCAACTTCCGTTCGGTCGCAGTTGCGGCCACGATGGGAGGATACGCCCATGAAAGTTCCCGACGTCAGCTACGCCCGAAGCGGCGACGTTTCGATCGCGTACCAGGTCGTCGGCGACGGGCCGACGGATCTCGTCTTCCTTCCGTTCCTGTCGAACCTGTACACCCTCTGGCAGTCGCCAAGGTTCGCCACGGTTCTCCGGCGTCTCGCCGAGGGGCGGCGCCTCATCGTCGTCAACCTCCGCGGGGTCGGCCTTTCCGACCGCACGCGGGGCTTCACCATCGAGTCGCGAATGGACGATCTCCGCGCCGTCCTCGACGCGGAGGACAGCGAACGACCGGCGCTGGTCGGACTCGCCGAGGCCGCGGCCACCTGCGCCGTCTTCGCAGCGTCGAATCCGGATCGCGTCGAGCGGCTGATCCTCTACGACCCCTGGGCACGCGGTGTTCGCGACGAGAGGGAGCGTGACGAGGCGCTGGCACAGATCCGCGAAGGTCGCGAACGGTGGGGGCGGCGCGAAGCTCTCGAAGAAATGGCGCGCCAGCTCAACCCACAGTGGGCCGAGGACGAGGAGTACCTCGAGTGGTTCGTCTGGCACCACCGGCTGACGGCGAGCCCGGCGACGTGGGCGGAGTTCAGGCGCATGCAGATCGACCTCGACGTGACCGACGTTCTCCCGGCGATTCGCGTTCCGACGATCGTGATCGGGAAGGAGCCCAGGCGCGAGGACGCGGCCGAGGTGGCCGCGGCTATTCCCGGAGCCGAGCTGGTCATCGTGCCCGGTGTCGGCCGCGGGATTCACGAGAACGATTTCGCCGTCGAGGCGATCGAGGCGTTCATGGCTGGATCGCAGCAGCAGCAGGTGCCGGACACCGTTCTCGCCACGGTCCTCTTCACCGATCTGGTGGGCTCGACCGAGCGTGCAGCGAAGATCGGAGACCGCGCTTGGCGGGACCTCGTCGCTCGGCACAACGAGGTCGTTCGACGGGAGCTCACCCGCTTCCGGGGTGTCGAGATGGACACCGCGGGCGACGGGTTCTTCGCGAGATTCGACGGGCCGGCGCGAGCGATTCGGAGCGGCCAGGCCATCGTCGAGGGGGTTCAGAGCCTCGGCCTCGATGTACGAGTCGGTGTCCACGCGGGTGAGTGTGAGCTCCATGAAGAGAAGGTCGCCGGGATCGCAGTCAGCGTCGGCGCGCGGGTCGCCGCCCTCGCCGGGCCTGGGCAGGTGGTCGTCTCGAGCACCGTCCGTGACCTGGTTGCCGGGTCGGGTCTCGACTTCGTGGAGCACGGGACTCACGAGCTGAAGGGCGTCCCGGGGGAGTGGAGGCTCTATGCCGTCGCCTGAGACGCGGTACGCCAAGAGCGGTGACGTCAATATCGCTTACCAGGTCGTCGGCGAGGGCCCATTCGACCTCGTCTATGGGCCTGGCTGGGTCTCGAACGTCGAAATGATGTGGGGGGCGTCCTACCGGGCGGACTTCCTCACTCGACTGGCGTCGTTCTCGCGTCTGATCCTGTTCGACAAGCGTGGAACCGGGCTCTCGGACCGTGTTCCGAACGACCGGCTGCCCACACTCGAGCAACGGATGGACGACGTGCGGGCAGTGCTCGACGCTGTGGGCTCCGAGCGGGCGGCCGTCCTCGGGCACTCCGAGGCAGCGAACATGTCGCTCGTCTTCGGCGCGACTTATCCTGAGCGAACGACGCACTTGATCCTCGTCGGCGCGTTCGCGAAACGCATCCGCACCGACGACTACCCATGGGCGCCGACGGCCGAGGAGCGCGAGCGGCTGGCGCAGACGATCGAGCGCGAGTGGCCGTTCCTCGATCTCACCGACATGGCGCCGAGCCGCGTCGGCGACGAGCGGTTCTGGGCGGAGGTCGCGGCCTACATGCGCAACAGCGCCAGCCCCGGAGCCGCCGCCGCGCTGATCCGGATGAACTCGCAGATCGACACGCGTGCCGTCTTGGCGACGATCCGCGTCCCGACACTCGTCATGACGCGACACGGCGACCGCGACGTCAAGGTCGAAGAGTCCCGGTGGCTCGCCGAGCAGATTCCGGGCGCCCGCTTCGTCGAGCTCCCAGGAGACGAGCACCTGATCTGGGCAGGCGACACGGATTCGATGCTCTCCGAGATCGAGGAGTTCCTCACCGGCAATCGACCGGATCCCGTGCCGGACCGCGTGCTCTCGACCGTCCTTTTCACGGACATCTTCGACTCAACCCGGCGCGCGACGGATCTTGGAGATCGGCAGTGGCACGAGCTCGTGGACGAGCATCACTCGCGCGTGCGACACGAGCTCGATCGTTTTCGCGGCCGAGAAATCGACACCGCGGGCGACGGGTTCTTCGCCAGCTTCGACGGGCCCGCGCGCGCAATCCGCGCGGCCTGTGCGATCCGCGAGAGCGTCCACTCGCTTGACATCCAGATCCGTGCGGGGCTCCATACGGGCGAGTGCGAGCTGATGCAGGACAAGATCGGCGGGATCGCGGTGAACACCGGAGCGCGCGTGGCCGGCCAGGCCAGGCCGGGCGAGGTTCTCGTGTCGAGCACGGTCCGCGATCTCGTGGCCGGTTCCGGGATCTCCTTCGACGATCGCGGGGAGCACGAGCTCAAGGGCGTGGGCGCCTGGCGCCTTTATTCTGTGGTCGATGCCTAGCTGGGAATCGGATGCGCTGATCCTCGACGCCGTTCGGTCGCCGATCGGCAGGCGGAACGGGGCGCTGTCGTCGATTCGCGGCGACGAGCTCGCGGCTCAGGTGCTGAACGGGCTCCTTGCGCGGCACGACGTCGATCCGGGTGAGGTCGAGGACGTGCAGATGGGCTGCGTGACCCAGATCGGCGAGCAGGGCTGGAACATCGGGCGCATGGTGCCGATGGTCGCCGGCTGGCCGGAGACGGTGGCCGGCACGACGGTCGATCGCCAGTGTGGCTCGTCGATGCAGACGAACTTCAACGCGGCGGCGGCGATCTGGTCGGGTCAGCTCGACCTGGTCGTCTCGGCCGGCGTGGAGATGATGTCGCGCGTGCCGATGGGGTCGAACGGCGGCGACCTCTCGAACAAGCTGCTGGAGCGCTGGCAGATCGTTCCGCAGGGGATCTCAGCTGAGGTGATCGCCGACGAGTGGAACCTCTCGCGCGAGGAGCTGGACGAGTACTCGCTCGAATCTCACCGGCGGGCGATCGCGGCGATCGACGAAGGGCGGTTCGAGAACGAGATCGTCCCGGTCGAGGTCGAGAATCCGCATGTCGGCACGGTCTTCGCGGTCGACGAGACGCCGCGCCGCGAGACGTCGGCCGAGGCGCTCGCGGGTCTCAAGCCGTCGTTTCTGCCCGAGGGCAAGGTGACCGCCGGCAGCTCGAGCCAGATCTGCGACGGTGCGGCCGGGGTGCTCGTCGCGAGCGAGCGCAAGGCCTCGGAGCTCGGCGTCGAGCCGCGGGCGCGCTTCGTCTCCTTCGGGCTCGCAGGCGTCGACCCGTACCGGATGCTGCACGGCAATCCCCAGGCCTGTGACCGGGCGCTCGAGCGGGCCGGGATCGGCTGGGACGACGTCTCGGTGATCGAGGTCAACGAGGCCTTCGCGTCGGTCGTCCTGCAATTCGTGCGCGACGCCGGGCTCACGGAGCGGATGGACGACGTGAACCCGAACGGCGGCGGGATCTCGCTCGGCCATCCCCTCGGCGCGACCGGCGCCCGGATCACCGCGACGCTCGTCAACGAGCTCGAGCGGCGGGAGGCCCGCTACGGCGTGGCGACGATGTGCATCGGCTTCGGCCAGGCGATCGCCGCGGTGATCGAGCGGGTGTGATGTCCATGCCTGTGTCGGCCCGCGACCGCAGACGGACGCACGGGCAAAGCCCGCGCGTCCTGAGGCGGCGCCGCAAGCGTCGCCTCAGCGAACGAGTTTGAGGCGCCTCGATGTCTGACGATCCCAAGCGGATCGTCGCGAGCGGCTACGACTCGATCGCCGAGCGCTACGCCGAGTGGGCCGCAAGCTTCGAGTCGCCGCAAATGCGCTGGCTCGAAAGGCTGTTCGCGAAGTTGGAAGACGGCTCGCAGGTCCTCGAGCTCGGCTGCGGCGGGGGCGGCCCCATGACGCTCGTCCTCGCCGGGCGCCACCGGCTCCTGGGCGTCGACATCTCCCCTCGGCAGATCGAGCGAGCTCGAGCGCGTGTTCCCGGTGCCACCTTCCGGTGTGCGGATGCGACGCAGCTGGAGCTCGAGCCGGACAGCTTCGACGCCGTCGTCAGCTTGTTCATGCTCGGCCACGTGCCGCGGGCCGAGCAGGCGCCGCTGCTCGCAGCCATCGCATCATGGCTGCGGCCAGGGGGCTGGCTGCTGGCGACGATGGGTACCGCCGGCGCCGAGGACGAGGTCGAAGACGACTGGCTCGGAGCCCCGATGTTCTTCGCATCGTTCGACGAGGAGACGAACAGGCAGCTGCTGAGCGACGCCGGCTTCGAGCTCGTCGAAGCGAGAACGATCCCGATCGAGGAGCCCGGCCACGGGCTCACCAGCTTCATGTACGTCCTCGGCCGCCTCGTGGGTTAGGAGCCCGGCCGCCGTCGTGTGCCGCAGACGCGACGGCGGCCGGTCCTCTCAGGGAAGGGCGATCTCCCGGCGTCCGAAGAGCGCCGGACGCTTCCCGCCAACGGCCTGCGCGAACGCGCCGAGAACGGCGAGCACGAAAAGGCCGAAGGTGAGGAAAGCGAGGAGAGACCGTGTCATGTGAACAGGACGCACGGGGCGGCCAGCTTCTTCCCGGTTAGGGTGCCGCCGTGCAGATTCGCAAGGTCGGAGTGGTCGGTCTCGGGACGATGGGCGCGGGGATCGCACAGGTCTCGGCGCAGTCCGGCTTCGAGACGGTCGGCCGCGAGGTGAGCGAGGAGCTGTGCGAGCGCGCCCGCGGCAAGATCGAGCACTACCTCGGCCGTGCGGTCGAGAAGGGGAAGCTGACCGCCGAAGACCGGGACGCGGCGCTCGGGCGACTGACGTTCACGACCGAGCTCGCGGATCTCGGCGACTGCGATCTCGTCATCGAGGCGATCGTCGAGGAGCTCGAGCCGAAGCGCGAGACGTTCGCCGAGCTCGAGAGGCTTGTCGCGCCGGAGGCCGTCCTGGCCACGAACACGTCGGCGCTTCCCGTGGGGAAGATCGCGGAGGCGGTCGAGCATCCGGAGCGTGTTGTCGGCATGCACTTCTTCAATCCGGCGCCGCTGCTCCCGCTTGTCGAGATCGTGCGCGCCGAGCACAGCTCCGACGAGGCCGTCGACGCCGCCTATGCGTGGGCCGAGCGGGCCGGCAAGCGGCCGGTGCGCTGCAACGACACGCCCGGCTTCATCGTCAACCGGGTCCTGATCCCGCTCCTGAACGACTGCGTTCGCGTACTCGACGAGGCAGGCGTCACGCCCGAGGATCTGGACAAGGCGATGACGAACGGCGCGGGCTGGCCGATGGGCCCGTGCGAGCTCGTCGACCTCGTGGGCATCGACATCCACATCCACGCCTCCGAGGCGCTCCAGGAAGCGACCGGCGACGAGTCGGCCGAGCCGCCGCAGCGTCTGCGCGAAATGGCCGCAGCCGGTCACCTCGGCCGCAAGACCGGCCAGGGCTTCTTCGAGTACTCCTAGCGCTGGTTGGGGCCGGCTGGACGGGCCTCTCACAAACAAGGCCCGACCCCACGCCGTTCTGACTTTGCAACAGACTGTTGCTAAGTCACCTAGGGACGCGACAGGCGCCCAGACGTTCTCGACGCCTGTGCGAAGAGCTGCTCGTCGCTGCGCATTGTCTAGTCGCTTGGATCCAGGTTGGACCGCGCTGGGCTTGGCACTATCGGCGGAACTCGTAACCCTCTAATCACACTCACCACCAGGCTCGCGTCCTTCTGAGGGATCAAGCGCAGGGAGCAACAAGACGACGGCTTGGGACCGCAGCCTTCTCCTGGAGGTCACCCTGTACGACCCGTCCGCCGTCCCCAAATCGCGCCTGCGCTCTGCACGTCTGCTGTTTGCGCTCGCGGCCGTGTTGGCCATCTCGCTGACGGCCTTTCCGCCTGGCTCGCACACGCTGGCGGCACAGGCCGCCTATCCGGGCGTGAATGGGAAGCTCGCCTTCGATTCGCGCCGCACGCACCCTGAGTGGGACGGCCACAACTCGGAGATCTTCGTCATGAACGCTGACGGGAGCGGGGTGATTCAGCTCACGAACAACGACGCCGATGACTTCTCGCCGGATTGGTCGCCCGACCGAACGCGAATCCTCTTCGATCGTCACGCCACCAGCGGAGCGAACTCGGATATCTACGTCATGAACGCCGACGGCAGCGGCCAGACGCGGCTGACCGATGATCCGGCGTACGACTTCTGGGCCGTTTGGTCGCCAAACGGCACAAGGATCGCCTTCACCAGCTACCGCGACTCTCCGTGGCCGGGCGATAAAGCTGACATCTTCGTGATGAACGGCGACGGTAGCGGCCAGACGAACCTCACGAACAGCCCGGACGACGACGACTCTTGGCCGGCCTGGTCTCCCGACGGCGCGAAGATCGCCTTCACGAGCAACCGAGGCCCTGCAGAGTCCGAGATCGTCGTCATGAACGCCGACGGGAGTGGTCAGACCAATCTCACCGACAACCCGGCGTCCGACAACGCGCCCGCCTGGTCGCCCGACGGCACGAAGATCGCCTTCTCGACCAACCGCGGCGGCACCGACGAGATCTACGTGATGAACGCCGACGGGAGCGGCTCGGTGAACCTGACCAACAACGCGACGGCCGACGCCTACCCGGAATGGTCGCCCGACGGCACGAAGATCGCGTTCACAGCCCTTCGCGACGGCAACTGGGAGATCTACACCATGAATAGCGACGGCAGCGGCCCCATGAATTTGAGCAGGAACGCAGCTCAGGACACCGGTCCCGATTGGCAGTCACTCCCATTGCCCCCGCCGGTCCCACCCCCACCGCCCTCCTCGCCACCTGCCGGCGAGCCGCCTCCGCCGCAAACCGCCGCTCCGTGCTTGGTGCCACGAGTCGTCGGTCGGACGCTCCGGTCGGCGCGGACGAGAATCCGACGTGCGCACTGCTCAGTCGGAAGGGTTCGGCACACCCGCTCTACAAGGCCGCGCGGCCGAGTGATCAGGCAGAAGCCGCGGGCCGGCACGCGACAACGGCACAGGGCCCGAGTCAACCTCGTCGTCAGCCGCCCGCGTTAGTACGCGCTCACGTGCTCGTCGAGCGCATGGGCACGCCGAGGCGCGAAGCGATGAGCGACAGGCTCGCGCCTTGGACGATCACGGAGAAGAGCACGACGACGAACACGATCTCGTACACCCGGCGCGCGTCTTCCACGCCCGCGAGGATGCAGAACGCGGCGAGCAGGATTGGAACGGCTCCTTTCAGGCCGCCCCAGGCGATGAAGACCTTTTCGCCGGGGCGCAGCCGGGTCGACGCGAGCAGCGGCGCGAGTGCAAGCGGGCGGGCGACGAAGGCGACCACGATCGCGAGCAGGAGCCCGTCCAACCAGACGCCCTCGTGGAAGAGCTGCGAGACACTCACCGTCAGGCCGAGGCCGACGAACACCACGATCTCAGCGAGGCTCGCGAGCGCCGTGTGGAAGCGCCGGATCTGCCGTTTGTATGGGATGTCGAGGTCGCCGAGCGCGAGCCCTGCGATGAAGACCGCCAGGAAACCAGAGCCGTGCGCGACGGACGCTAGCCCGTAGATGATTCCTGCCGCCGCGAGTGTCCGCAGCGGATAGAGCCCCTCGCTCGGAAGGCGGACGCGGCGCATGAGGACGACGAGCGCGGCGGTTCCGGCGAGCCCGACCGCGAGCCCGATCGTCATCTCGAGCGTGAACTCCTTGACGATTCCCCAGAACGAGCCGCTGTCCGAGGTCGCGAACTCGATGATCCCGATCATCAGCGCGATCCCAACTGGGTCGTTGACTCCGGCCTCGCCCTCGAGGATCGTGCCCGTCCGCCCCCGGATCTCCTTGTCGCCCAGGATCGAGAACATGACTGCGGGATCGGTGGGGGCGAGCGCGGCCCCCAGGATCCACGCGGTCGTCCAGTTGAAGTCGAAGAGGTAGTGGGCGAAGCCGGCCAGAACTGCCGCGGTCGCCAGGGTGCCGAAGACGCCGAGTGAGGCGATCGGCATCGCGGCGCGGCGAAAGCGACGCCAGCCGATGGTCATTCCGCCGTCGAAGAGGATCACGATCAGCGCGACGACACCGATCCGCTCGATGGTGCGGATGTTCGGCACGAGTACCGGGGCCGCTGCTGCCGCGACGAGGAAGAGCGCCGGTGCGGGGATCGGATAGCGCTCGCTGACCTTGCGCGCCAGCACCGCGAGCATGACCCCGCCGGAGACCGCGAGCACGATTGCGCCGAAGTCTCCGATCTCGGGCATGGCTAGACCATATTGGGTAGTGGGTCAGGTTCAGGCTTGTGGGAAGTCGCGCAGCCGAACCGCTTTACTTGGGCCATGCAGCGAATCGGGACTCGACTCCTAATCGAGTCCGCGAGGCTCGTGTTGGCAGTGCTGGTGGGGATTGCCTCCGCGAAGCTGCTGCAAGGCCCAATCGAAAGTACCTGCCCTCCGTCTGAGGTCAACCCCGGCGAGACATCCGGGCTATGCGCAGGCCTCAGTGGAGGCTACGGATTCGTTCTGGGCTTCTTCGGCGCAATCGTTCTGAGCGTCGTCGCCGAGCTGGTCTGGCGAAGGCGGCGTACGCGTCGCCCCTAACGGATTCCTTACATCTCGCTCATCCGGGCCACACGGTCGGAGCGCATACTTGACACAGATGCGAAAACTCCTGGTCCCGTTTCTGCTCGTGCTTCTGGTGCCCGCGACGGCGTTCGCGAGTAGGCCCGTTCCACCGCCGGCATCGAACGGCACCCTCTCGATCCGGGAAGGCCGCGGGATCGTCCAGCTGAACGCGCGCGGGAGCATCACGGGGCGCCTGCGGGGCAAGATCACGATCACCGACCCGACTCCGTACGACTCGAAGCACCCGGTCGTCTACGGCGCCAGGAAGACGACCTACAAGAACGACAAGACGGTCGTCTACCAGGGCAAGAACATGCGCTTCCGGCTGATCGGGGCCCTCTACACGGTCAAGCTCCAGGGGCGGGCGATCTTCATGAGCGCGATCGGCCATGGGAAAGGGATGCTCGACGGAGACGGCGACGCCCAGCAGAACGTCTACTACGACGGGGTCTGGTCGCTGAACGACGAGCCGTACCACTCGCTGCCCGACACCGCCACCACGTTCGAGCTCGCCGCGCCGACGCCGGGATAGCTGCCCCCTCTGGCATCCTGGGAGGGCATGCCTGTGAACACACCGCAGAAAGTGCTCGTCGTCGAGGACGAAGCCTCCATCGCGTCGTTCGTCTCGCTCTACCTCAAGAACGCGGGCTACGAGGTGCACGTCTCCGAGACCGGCGAGGACGCGCTGACGAAGGCCGAGGCTCAACAGCCCTCGCTGATCGTCCTCGACCTCATGTTGCCGGACATCGACGGGATCGAGGTCTGCCGCCGGCTGCGCCGCCGCTCGGACGTTCCGATCCTGATGCTCACGGCACGCGACGAGGACGTCGACAAGATCATCGGGCTCGAGGTTGGAGCCGACGACTACCTGACAAAGCCGTTCAACCCGCGCGAGCTCGTTGCCCGCGTGAAGTCGATCCTCCGCCGCTCGACTCCCGACCGGAAGGACGTCGCAAGCGCCGTCATCCGGCACGGCGACCTCACGATCGACGCCGGCCGCCGCGAGGCGAAGGTGGGCGAGGAGGAGATCAAGCTCGCTCCGAAGGAGTTCGACCTGCTCTGGGAGCTGCTCGACCACCGGGGCCTCGTGTTGACGCGCGACCAACTGCTCGAGCGCGTCTGGGGCTACACCTTCGCGGGCGACACGCGCACCGTGGACGTCCACGTCCGCCAGCTGCGCCGGAAGCTCGGCGAGGCTTCGCCGGTGGTCACGGTCTGGGGCGTCGGCTACAAGGTCTCGCCGGCCAAGGAAGCCGCGACGGCGTAGGACATCGTGTTTCGGTCGCTGCGCTTCCGCCTGCCGGCCCTCTTCCTCGCGGGGATCGTGCTGACCGGAGTGCTCGCGGCGGCGATCGCCTTCGGGCTCTTTCAGAACTACACGCAGCAGCAGGCGCGCCGTGAGCTGCGACGGGAGGCCGCCGGGCTGACGCAGCTCTACTCCGAGCAGGCGCTCAAGGCCCAGGAGCACAACAAGGCGCCTCCGCTCTTCGCGGCGGGCAAGCTCGAGGCGGCGAGCGGCAACCGTCTCTTCTACGTCGGCCTCCCCTTCTTCTCGGGACAGGCTTCGGGCCTGCGTCGCCTCCCGCGGAGCGCCGTCGACTGGCCTGCGATTCAGCAAGGAAAGACCGTCGAGTTCCATTTCGTTCCGCCCGGTGAGACGAAGAAGTTTCTCGCCGTCGCACATCCGCTGTACCTGGAGAAGAGCGGGCCTCCGTTCGGGGCGCTCGTCGTTGCGACCGCGCAGACCGAGCTTCGCGACCGCCTCGTGACGCTCTACGAGCGCCTCGCGCTCGCACTCCTGGCCGGCGTGCTCGTGTCGGCAGGGCTCGCGTGGTACCTCTCGGGACGGCTCACGAGACCGGTACGCCGGCTCGCTCAGGCGGCCGACGAGGTGGCCGAGGGCCGCTACGACACTCAGGTTCCGAAGGTGGCCGGTCGGAGCGAGATCGCCGATCTCGCGAATTCCTTCCGGCAGATGACCGAGCGGCTAGCGGAGGCGGAAGAGCTCGAGCGGAACTTCCTGATGACGGTCTCGCACGAGCTGCGGACGCCGCTGACCGCGATTCGCGGACACGTCGATGCGTTGCGGGAGGGGCTCGCAGAGGATTCGGAGGCTCGAAGTGCCTCGCTCGGGGTGATCGCGGCCGAGGCCGGGAGGCTCGAGCGGCTCGTCGGCGACGTCCTCGATCTCGCGAAGCTCGATATGCGCCGGTTCACGGTGCTGCGCGAGGAGGTGGACATGGCCCGGCTCGTCGATCAGGCGTACGCCGCGTTCGGCGAGGAGGCCAAGCTGCGCGACATCGTCTACGCGCGGGAGGTCACGGCCGAGCCCGTGATCATCACGGACGGCGACCGCGTCCTGCAGATCATCTCGAACCTGCTCGCGAACGCCTTCCGCTGGACGCCCGACGGGGGCCGTGTCGACCTGCGTCTGAGTGCGGAGAACGGTCTCATCTACGTGGCGGTCGAGGACACGGGCCCGGGCATCGGCCCCGAGGAGCAGGAGCGGATCTTCAGGCCCTTCTGGACACACGACGGGAAAGGAACGGGGCTGGGGTTGGCTATCGCGAGGGAGTTGGCGCTGGCGCTGGGCGGCCGGATCGAGCTCGACAGCGAGCTCGGCCGCGGCAGCCGCTTCGAGTTCGTGTTTCCGGCAAGCCTGAGCTAGATGGTTGATCCCATCTAGAGGTTTCCGGGGAGTGCGCCTCCCGGCGGCCAGGGATGAGACCGTCTGAGAGGACGTCGCGAGCTCCGGATCGTGATGAGCTTGCGCCCGTCCCATCTCTTCAGAGCCGTGCGGAGATACAGGAAGCAACAATGGATGTCGTTCGCGGTCTTCGGATCCTTGTCCCGGCCGAGCCGGACCACGAGAGCGTGCCTGTGCAGGTGAATGGATCCCTGGTCTAGGCAGAGCAACCGAACAGCCACCTGACGGACACGGGATTTCCGCGTCGCGAGCGCCCGGTAGGTCCCACATGCGCCACTGCCGTCGACATAGTCGAAGACGAGAAGATCGTCGTGCCGATCGCCCGTGAAGTCCCCGGTCTCGAAGATCACGGCCTCTGCGTTCACCGGAGCACGATGCTTGTAGATGCGACGACCTGCCTCCCAGATATCGAGGCCGAAGCGCGAGACCTGCGGATCGTCACGGAGCGCTCGCGACCAGACGATGACCCTCTGAGCGGGGATTTCGGCCGAGGCAGCGAGTGAGCTACTGGAGACCAACTTGCTCCCGGGTGGGAGGAGGGTTGCCTTCGCCTCCGCTTTCGGCTCAGCGATCCGTTGCTTGGACCGACCGAGGAGCAACGCGCCGACGAGCCCCACCAGCAGGAGCGTGGCCAGTGCGATCCAGGCCAGGCCCCGCATCAGCCCAGGCGTTGGGCGAAGAACCAGTCGTGACCTTCGAGATCCTCGGCGTCGTAGCGGCGGTCGCCGTATTCCTGGTCGGCCGGCTCCGTGCTGATCTTGGCTCCTGCCGCTTTCGCACGTTCGTAGTGCGCGTCGACGTCGTCCACGTACACGTGCACGCCTGCTGTGGAGCGGCCTCCCCGCGTGTTCGGATTCTCGTAGGCATTTCCGGGCTGGCCGAGCATCACGATCCCACCGCTCTGCTCCAGTTCGCCATGTGCCACGGAGCCGTCGTTGTTCGTCATCCGCATGCGCTCGCTGAAACCGAAGGCCTTGATCAGCCAGTCCATCGCTGCACCGGCGTCCTCGTAGTACAGATACGGCGCGATCGTCGGGTAGTCCTCGGGCGGCATGTGTCCTCCTCGGCAGCGTTCGGCCCGTAGCATGCCGCGCCGTGGCGCTTCCTGCACGAGCCGAGATCATCAGGCTGCCCGAGCGGCGCTCGACGCTGCGTGCGGCGCTTGCTGCGATGCGCCCTCGGCAGTGGTCGAAGAACCTGCTCCTCTTCGCCGGGCTCGTCTTCGCGGCCAAGCTCGGGGACGGGATCCGATGGCTCGAGGCGGCGGCGGCCTTCGTCGCCTATTGCGCAGCCTCGAGCGCCGCGTACCTCGTGAACGACGTCCGGGACGCCGAGCACGACCGGCTGCATCCGCTCAAGCGTTTTCGGCCGATCGCGCGGGGCGAGCTCTCTATGCGCGCGGCGCTGGCGCTGGCCGGCGGGCTCGCGCTGGTCGCCGTCGCGCTCGTCGCACCGCTCGGGCTCGTCTCGCTCGGCTTCCTCGCCGCCTTCCTGGCGTTGCAGGGCGCCTACAGCCTCGGTCTGAAGCACCTCGTCCTCGTGGACGTGTTCGCGATCGCCGCGCTCTTCGTCCTCCGCTCAGGCGGGGGCGCAGCGGCGGTCGACGTGCGCATCTCGTCGTGGCTCCTGCTCGTGACGGCGCTGCTCGCGCTCTTCCTGGCGCTCGCGAAGAGGCGGAGCGAGCTCGCGCTTCCGGGATCGAGCCGGCCGGTGCTCGAGGGGTACTCGTTGGCTCTCGTCGACCAGTTGATCGCCGTCACCGTCGCCTGCACGATCGCGGCGTATGCGGTCTACACCCTCACCGCGCACTCGCCGGCGATGATTGCGACCATCCCGTTCGTCGTCTTCGGCCTCTTTCGCTACCTGCTGCTCGTGCACCGAGACGATCTCGGCGAGGAGCCTGAGAACGTGCTCCTGACCGACCGGCCGCTCGTCGCGGCCGTCGTCCTTTGGGTTGTCACCGCAGCCGCGATTCTCGCGATCACGAACTAGCCGACCTTGCGCTCCTCGATGCGGTAGACCTCGGCGCCTCCGTTGCTATCGAGCTTGCGCTCCATGCGCGCCAGGCGCTGATCGACGCCGTTCCAGCCGGAGGAGATGAGGTCGACGAGCAACGCCAGGTCGTCCACCCGGGCGTGCCGCTCGGCCAGCAGGTCGTTCTCGAGGCCCTCCAGGCGGCGGATCGTCTGCCCGGCCAGGCCGCGTACTTCCGCGAGCTGCCGTCCCACGGGCGTCGCCTCGGTGCGGACACCCTCGCGGACCGCGTCTTCGACCCGGCCCGGAAGCGTCGTCTCGAGCTGCGCCGCGAGCTCCGCGAGCGCCTCGACCTGCGCCCGCGTCCGCTCGAGTGCAGCATCGACGTCGCCCTGGGCGGTGCGCCCGGACGCGGCTTCCTCTAGCCGTTCTCTTGCGCGTGCCATTGCGGATTCGTCCATGGGCCGGAACGCTAGCGTTCGGCCCGGATGAAGCGAGTCGAGCTGGAGTATTCGCTGCCGCCGGAGCTGATCGCCCAGCATCCGGCGCCACGGCGCGACGAGTCGAGGCTGCTCGTGTTACAGCGGGCAAGCGGTGAGGTCCGTCATCGCCGCTTTCGGGATCTGCCGGAGGAGCTCGAGGACGAGCTCGTCGTCGTCAACGACACTCGCGTTCTGCCCGCGCGTCTCCGCCTGGAGCGGCCGGGCGGCGGAGACGCCGAGGTGCTGCTGCTCGAGCCGCTGAACCGCGACGGGGAGTGGGAGGGCCTGGCGCGCCCGACCCGGCGCCTGAAACCGGGCCAGCGGCTCGGTCCCGTCGAGCTCCTCGAGCACCTGGGCGAAGGCCGCTGGCGCCTGCGGCTCGAGGGGGAGCCCCACGGCGAGGCGCCGTTGCCGCCGTACATCACCGAACCCCTGGCCGACCCCGAGCGCTATCAGACTGTCTACGCGGAGCGGGAGGGCTCCGCTGCCGCGCCCACGGCCGGGCTCCATTTCACGCCTGAGCTCCTTGCAGAGCTCGACATCGAGCGCGTCACACTCCACGTCGGGCTCGACACGTTCCGTCCCGTGACCGCCGACGACCTGGCCGACCACGCGATCCACAGCGAGCGCTACGAGGTCGCACCCGAAGCCTGGGAGCGGATCCGCGCGGCCGAGCGCGTGCTCGCGGTCGGGACCACCACGGTGCGCGTGCTTGAGTCGCTCGCCCGCGGAGCCCCGCTCGCAGGGCGCACCGACCTCTTCATCACGCCCGGCTTCGAGTTCCGGCGCACCGACGCGCTGCTGACGAACTTCCACCTGCCAGGCTCGACGCTCCTCGCGCTCGTCATGGCATTCGCGGGCGTGGAAGAGACGCGCCGGCTCTACGAGCTCGCGATCGCCGAGCGGTACCGCTTCTACTCCTTCGGCGACGCGATGCTGATCCTGTGAGGAAGTTCGCTCTATAACATGCTTTTTCGATGAAGACATGTCGAAAGCATGTGATAATGTTCAACCATGGCGATGATCCAAATCCGCAATGTGCCGGATGATCTGCACAGGAAGTTGAAGGTACGTGCGGCCGAAGGAGGCATGACGCTTTCGGACTATCTCCTGCGCATGGCGGAGCGGGACGCTGAGCTGCCGACCTTCGCTGAGCTCAGCGAGCGCATTCGCCGACGCAGTCGCCCAGGCTCTCTTCGGTCCTCTGCGGAGATCATCCGCGAGCTTCGCGAAGAGACCGGGTGATCGTCCTCGACACGTCAGCAGCGGTTGACTACCTGCTTGCGTACGAACCGGCCGAATGGGTCGAGGAGCAGCTCCGCAATGCCGAGCGCGTGCACGCACCTCACCTTCTCGACGTCGAGGTCGTGGACGGGCTGCGAAAGCAAGTTCAAGCGGGCCTGGTGACTGCTCGTCGCGCCGATGCGGCGCTCTCAGACTTCATGGACATGCGAGTGCGCCGCTATCCTCACCGACCGTTCCTCGGCCGCATGTGGCGGCTTCGGCACAACTTGACGGCCGGGGACGCAGCTTTTGCGGCCCTGGCCGAAGCCCTGGGGATGCCGCTCGTAACAACGGACCTTCGGCTCGCGGCTGCACCGGGGTTGCGCATCGAGATTCGCACACCGTGAACCGCGCCTACCCGCGATGAGCTTTGAGGTTCGAGCGACCGACGGAGAGGCGCGCGCCGGCGTGCTCGCCACCGCTCACGGCGAGTTGCGCACGCCTGTGTTCATGCCCGTCGGCACGAAGGCGACGGTGAAGATGCTCGATCCGCACGAGGTGCGCGACCTCGGCGCGGAGATCGTCCTCTGCAACACGTACCACCTGTCCTTCCGGCCCGGGGCGGACCTGATCGCCGAGTTCGGAGGCCTCCACCGCTTCATGGCCTGGAACGGCCCGATCCTCACCGATTCGGGCGGCTACCAGGTCTTTTCGCTCCGGGACACGATCACGAAGCTCGACGACGACGGTGTCACGTTCCGCTCGGTCTACGACGGAGACGAGGTGCGCTTCACGCCCGAGTCGGTCGCGGAAATCCAGGCGCAGCTCGGCTCGGACATCGCGATGTGCCTCGACGTCTGTGCCCCGCCGGGCGGCACCCGCGCCGACCTGGCGGAGGCGGTCCGCCTGACGACGCTGTGGGCCGCCCGGCAACGGCAGGCTCTCCGCGCGCCGGGCCAGCTCCTCTTCGGGATCGCCCAGGGCGCGACCGATCCGGAGCTCCGGCGCCGCTCGATCGCCGAGATCGTCGACCTCGACTTCGACGGCCTTGCGCTCGGCGGGCTGAGCGTGGGGGAGGCGCGCGACCCGATGTTTGAGACCGTCGCCGGCGCGGCGCCGCTCCTGCCGGCCGACAAGCCGCGCTACTTCATGGGCATCGGGGACCCGGAGGGGATCCTCGAGGTCATCGAGCGCGGCGTGGACATCTTCGACTGTGTCCTGCCCACGAGAATGGGGCGGACCGCCACCGCGCTCACCTCGACCGGCCGCCTCAACCTCAAAAACGCGCGGTTCACGCGCGACGAGTCGCCGCTCGACGAGCGCTGCGACTGCCCGGCCTGCTCCCGCTTCACGCGCGCCTACATCAGGCACCTCGTCAACCAGCGGGAGCTGCTCGGCCTGCGGCTGCTGACCGTGCACAACCTCCGCTTCCTGCTGTCACTCACCGCGGGGGCCCGCGCGGCGATCGAAGAGGGCAAGCTGGCATCCTTCAAGGCCGAGACCCTCGACCGCCTGCACGGAGAGGCCGCTTGAACCAGATGAGCCCCGAGCAGGGCCTGCCGAAACCCCGGAGACCTCGCTAACCTAAAACAGCACAGTGTCCGAGAGGCGTTCTCACCTCATTCTGATGGGCCTCATCTTCGTGGCCCTCGTCGGCGTTGCCCTGCTCGGAGTGCCGGGATCGCCGATTCACAAGAAGCCGACGCTCGGCCTCGACCTCCAGGGCGGCCTGGAGGTGGTCAAGAAGGCCGTGCCGGACAAGGGTCAGAAGGTCGACAAGCAGGGTCTCGACGACGCGGTCACGATCATCAACGATCGAATCAACGGCACCGGGGTCTCCGAGCCCGAGATTCGCAAGCAGGGCAGCGACCAGATCGTCATCGAGCTGCCCGGCGTGAAAGACCAGAAGCGCGCAGCGGAGCTGATCGGCCAGACCGCGAAGCTCGAGCTATACGACCTGCAAGGGGACCTCGTCCCAGGCGTTTCGATCGACATTTCCGACAACCCGACCCCACGGACGTCGGTCTTCGACCTGCTCTCCACGCAGCAACAGGTCGCGAAGAAGGGTGAGCCGTCGTCGTTCTATCTCGTCAAGACGACGAAGAAGGCCAAGAGCCCGACGACCGGCCGGGTCGTCGTCGGCCCGACGCAGACCCGCGCCCAGATCCTCTCGTCGGGGTGGGTGAAGCGTCACGGCAAGAAGGGGGAGCTGCCGAAGGGCACGGAAGTGCTCGAGGTTCCCGAGCACATGGTCGTGATCACGTGCAACAAGCACGAGCGGTACTGCCCCGGCGTCGGCCAGGCGCCGGATCGCACGTACTTCTACCTCTTCAAGTACGACCCGACCAACAAGGAGCATCCGATTCCGGAGATGACGGGCTCCGACCTGAAGCGCAAAGGCACAAAGGCCGACTTCGACACGCGGACGAACGAGCCGATCGTCCTCATGGACTTCACGAAGAGCGGGGGCAACAAGTTCCAGGACATCACCCGGACGCTCGTCGAGCGCGGCAGGAGCCTCGCCAGTCAGAACGGCCTGCCAGGCGGTAGCGGCAACGACGCGGCGAATCAGCAGTTCGCGATCGTCCTCGACCGGGAGATGAAATCGGCGCCGTCCGTCGACTTCGACGACAACCCGAACGGCATCCCGGGCAACAACGGCGCGCAGATCACGGGGATCTCGATCGGCGACGCGAAAGACCTCGCCCTCGTTCTCCGGTCGGGAACGCTGCCGTTCAAGCTCGTCACGATCGAGCAGACGAACATCTCGGCGACGCTCGGCAAGGACTCGCTCCAGCAGGCGAAGAAGGCAGCGATCGGCGGCTTGCTCGTCGTCGCGCTCTTCCTGCTCCTCTTCTACCGCTTCCTCGGCCTCGTCGCCGTGCTCGGCCTCGGCATCTACGCGGCGTTCCTCTACGCGGCGGTGCTGCTCTTCAACGTCACGCTCAGCTTGCCGGGCTTCGCCGGCCTCATCCTCACGATCGGAGTCGCAGCTGACGCGAACGTGGTCGTCTTCGAACGCATCAAAGAGGAGTTCCGCGCGGGCAAATCCGTGCGGGCCGCGATCTCCGCCGGTTATTCGAAGGGGTTCCACACGATCATCGACGCGAACGTGGTGACTGCGATCACGGCGATGATCCTGTTCCTCGTCGCGACCGCCGGCGTCAAGGGGTTCGCGCTGATGCTGCTGATCGGAACCGTGATCTCGCTGATCACGGCGTTCGCCGCGACACGGGCGATGCTCGGCCTGCTGGCCGGGTTCCGCTGGTTCGACAACCCCCGCTTCATGGGCGCCCAGGGCCAGCAGGGCGCGAAGTGGCTCCAGATCGACTTCATGGCGAAGCGCTACCTCTGGTTCGCGATCTCCGGCGCCGTCGTCGTGATCGCCATCGCGTCGCTCGGCCTCAGAGGCCTGAACCTCGGCATCGACTTCAAGGGCGGCACACAGGTCACGTTCAATACCCCGCAGCCCCAGCTCGTCGAGGACGTCCGAACGGATGCGAAGGCGATCGACCCGAGCTTCGGCAAGGCGATCATCCAGGGCCGCGGCGCGTCGACCGGCGGGAAGTACAAGAGCTTCCAGTTGCGGGAGAAGTCGATCAACGTCGCGCTCGGCAGCAAGCTGCGCGACGGGCTCGAGGCGAAGCTCGGCGCGACCCACTACGGGGCGAAGAACGTCTCCGAGAGCTTCGGCCGCCAGATCGCCCGTTCGGCGATCCTCGCGATCATCTTCTCGCTCTTCCTGATCGTCCTCTATCTGGCGATCCGGTTCGACCTCAAGTACGCGATTCCGGTGATCGCCGCCCTCATCCACGACATCGTGATCACGGTCGGCGTGTACTCGCTGACCGGGAGAGAGGTGTCGACGTCCACCGTTGCGGCGGTTCTCACCGTGCTCGGGTACTCGATCTACGACACGATCATCATCTTCGACCGCATCCGCGAGAACGTGCCGCTCATGCGGCGCTCCCCGTTTGCGACGATCGCAAACATCTCCCTCTGGGAGACGATCAGGCGCTCTCTGGCGACGACCTTCATCACCCTGCTGCCGGTCGGATCGCTGCTCTTCTTCGGCGGCGCGACCCTCAAGGACTTCGCCTTCGCTCTGCTGATCGGGATCGGCTCCGGCGCCTACTCCTCGATCTTCATCGCGGCGCCGATCCTGACGATCTTGAAGGAGCGCGAGCCCGAGTACGCGCGGAAGATCGGGCAGGACGACCTCGGCGACGAGCCCGGCCCGGACGGAGGCAGCCCGGCGAGGCGGCGGCCGCGCTCTCCCATCGGCGGGCCTGCGGTCGACACCGGGACGATCGCTCTCGAGGCCGCCGAGCAGGCCGCCGCTGCGGAGCCCGCGCCGAGCATCGCGGACGGCTTGCTGCCCGAGCCTGCTCCGGCCGGCTCGGCCTCGGCCAAGGCGAAGCGTGAGCGCCGGCGGCAAAGGCGCCGCACCAAGCCGCATGGCCGACGATAAGGACGGCTCGGTCCTCGATCTGCTCGAGCGCTTCGGGCTCGCCGCCCTCGGTGCGGTCGCGCTGACCGCCGAGCGTGCGGACGCGCTCGCGGACGAGCTTGCGACGACCGGCGGCATGCGCCGCGACGAGGCACGTGAGCTGATCGAGCAGACGACGCGCCGCTGGCGAGGCGAGGCCGTCCGGGCGAGCGAACGGGCCGGCGCGGGGCTCGAAGGGGTCTTCAAGCAGCTCGGCCTTGTCCCGCGCTCGGACTTCGAAGAGCTGGAGCTCAGGGTGGCGCAGCTCGAGCATCGCCTCCGGCTCGTCGAAGAGCAACCTCCACCGGCTCCCACGCCATCACACTGACCGTGCGCACCTGCGCGCGCGTACTCGTGCTGGGGGTCGCGCTTGCGGGGCTCGCCAGCGCCTGCGACGACCACGAGAAGTCATCAGCGCCCCTGGTCGTTATCGAGGCGACCAAACCCGAGGGAGGGCGGCCGACGGCTCAAGACATGGAGCTCTCGGTCGCTGTGATTCGAGATCGGCTCGACTCCGTCGGTCTTGGGGACGTTGAAGTGATCAGGAAGGGAAGCAGGATCATGTTTCGGCTTCCTGTACGGGTCGACCGTCGGGCTCTGCCTCTCCTGATTCGAACGGGGCGACTCGAGATCTTCGACCTTCAGGGCGACCTGGCCCACCCATCGATCGACGCGCTAGGCTTCCCGCGGGCGTCTCTCAAGCGGCTTTCTCCTCGGCCGAAGACCGTCGTTGTCACGTGTCGGAAGGGGGCGCGCTACTGCCCGGGTGTTCCGACACGGCCGACCAGTAACTACTACTACCTCCTCAAGTACGACCCGAAGAGCAAGACACACCCGGTTCCCGAGTTGACCGGGTCCGACCTGAAGGCAAAGGGCACGCGACAAGACGTCGACACGCAGACGAACGAGCCAATCGTGCTCTTGCAATTCACCGACAAAGGCGCAAGAAAGTTCGAGGCGCTCACACGTCGACTCGCCGAGCGGGGCCGCTCGGTGCACAACAGGATCGGCGGCGACGACGAACTGACCTTTCAGCAGTTTGCGATCGTCCTCGATCGCCAACTGTGGTCGGCGCCGACGATCGACTACAAACAAAATCCGGGAGGGATTCCCGGGGAGAACGGCGCACAGATCACCGGCATTCCTTCGCTTCGAGAGGCCAAGGACCTTGCGATCGTGCTCAGAGCAGGCACGTTCCCCGTTGAGTTCCGCCTTGTTTCGAAATAGGGCTTCCGGGGCCTGCGTGGAACACTTCTAGGCATGGCGCAAGCGCCACCGAAGACGCGTAACCTCGGCCGGCTGACGGAGATCGCCCAGGTCGCGGTCCGGCACGGCTTCGGCTACTTCTTCGAGCGGCACAAGCTGACCGACCTCCTGCCGGGGCGGCGGAACGGCGCCGGGCTCGTCGACGGCGCGCCGTCGCAGCGTGGCCAGCACCTCCGCGAGCTCCTCGACGAGCTCGGCCCGACCTTCGTCAAGTTCGGCCAGCTGCTCTCGATGCGGCCCGACGTGCTCCCGCCGGACATCATCACTGAGCTCCGCGGGCTCCAGGACGACGTGCGCCCGTTCCCGTACGAGGAGGTCGAGCGCGTCGTCCAGGAAGACCTGGGCCAACCGATCGAACGCCTCTTCGTCGAGTTCGACCCCGTGCCGATCGCCGCCGCCTCCATCGGCCAGGTCCACCGCGCGGTGCTGCCGAACGGCCATGTCGTCGCCGTCAAGGTGCAGCGGCCGGGCGCTCCGCAGCAGATCGAGGCCGACCTGGGCCTCCTCTATCAGGCGGCGAAAATCGTCAAGGAGCGCGTACGGGCTCTCGACTTCGTCGACGTCGGCCAGCTCGTGGACGAGTTCGCCCGCGCGATCCGCCAGGAGCTCGACTACCGGCTGGAAGGCCGCAACGCCGAGACCCTCCACCGCAATTTCGTCGGTCACCCGCACGTCCGCGTCCCACGCGTTTACTGGACATACACCCGTTCACGCGTGCTGACGCTCGAATTCGTCGAAGGCCGCCAGCTGGCGGACATCGACGAGGCGGGCTACTCGCTGGAGGAGCGCAAGCGCCTGGCCGAGGTGATCGCCGAGGCCTGGATGACGATGATCTTCCGGGACGGGTTCTTCCACGGCGATCCGCACCCGGCGAACATCATCGTCATCCGGCCCGACCTGATCGGGCTCGTCGACTTTGGCCAAACCGGCAAGCTCACCGACGACGACGTCTCGAGGGCGACGCGCCTCTTCATCGACGTCGCGAACGAGAACGTCGAGGCCCTCCCGAAGCGGCTCGCCGACCTCGGTGTGCGCTACCCGAAGGAGCGCGAGGAGGAGTTCCTGCACGCGATCGGCGACCTCTTCTACCGCTACTACGGCGCGAGCCTCGCCGAGATTGACCCCCAGCAGGTGATCCGCGAGGTCTTCGGGGTCATCTACTCGCTGAACCTGCGGCTCCCGACCCGCTTCATCATCCTCGACAAGGCGATCGCGACCTTGGCGTCGGTCGGCATCGAGCTGTATCCGGAGTTCAACGTCTTCGAGGTCGCGAAACCCTACGCGCGGGGCCTGTTGCTCGGCCGCTACGCGCCGCAGCGCATGCTCTCCCGCGCCCGCCGGGAGTCGCTGAAGCTCGCCTCGGTCTTCGCCGAGTACCCGCATCAGATTCACGACGTGCTGGAGCAGATGCGCGACGGGCAGATCGAGGTCGGCTTCGTGCACAAGGGGCTTGACGAGTTCATGCACAAGCTCGACGTTGCCTTCAACCGGCTGATCATCGCGTTCGTCGTCGCCGCCGGGCTGATCGGCTCGAGCATGATCGGCGTCTTCGCGACCTCCGGCCCGCAGGTGCTCGGGCTGAACGTCGTCTCCGCCTTCGGATTCTTCGTCTCCGGCGTGCTCGGGCTCTGGCTGATGTGGGGCGTTTTCCGGTCGGGGAGGCTGTGACGAAGGCCGTCGCGGCCCTCTTGCTGGTCGCGACCGTCGTGGGTGGGGGGTGGGCCTACAGTCACGAGCGGGACCACCGCCGCGACGACGTCGCCCGACTCGGGGACAAACTGGCGTCGATCAAGCACGACCTGACCGTCGCGAGGCGCGAGAACGCCGTGCTCGCCGACCGGATCCGAGGCGTCACGCGTCGCGCGCGGAAGGCGCACCTGGCACGGTCGACGCTCGCCGCGCGCGTGAAGCGAAGCGTCTTCACGGTCACGGTCTCGCTCGACGAAGGCACGGGGTTCGTGGCCTGGGTGAAGGGCGGTGCCTCGTACGTGCTGACGGCGAACCACGTGGTCGTCCTCAGCGTCGATCGTGGCGACTACCGCGCACGCGTCCACACTGGAACGACCGTGTGGCACGGACGAATCGTTGCGACTGACCCGGATCACGATCTTGCGCTGATTCGGGTTCCGCACCGGATCGGGCCGCCGCTCTGGCAGCGGCCGGTCTACGTGACCCCGCTGGTCGGCGACGAGCTGCTGCTCGTCGGGAGCCCGCTCGGATACGAGGGCTCGGTCACGTCCGGTGTCGTTGGCCGGGTCGCAGACAACGAGATTCAGACGGACGCGGCGGCCTATCCCGGGATCTCCGGTGGTCCGGCGGTGGACGAGAACGGGCAGGTCGTCGGCGTGCTCGTCTCCGGTGAGGGTGAGAACCTCAACTTCGCAATCCCGATCAACAAGGCGTGCGTGAAGCTCAGGCGTTGCGCAAGCTCGAAACGGCGCTCTTGACGTGCACCATTAGCTCGGCGTCGTGGTGGCCGTACATGACCGCGACGTTGCCGAACCGTTCGTCATAGGGCTCCAGCTTCGGCCCCCAGCTGCCCGTCCCGGTGCGTCCCGCGACCATCACCTGGAGGGCGTCAGCGTCAGGCGTGGTGACCCTGCTCAACGTCGTGATTCCGTAGAAGCGGCTGCTGACGCGCAGCTGGATGCCCTCCTCTGCGAACGCGTTCCGGACGACATCCGGGCTGTAGTAGCGCACCGTGGAGAAGTCGATCATCTTGCTCTCGTACTTCGGGTGGTAGGCCGGGCGGGCGAACGTGAAGACAGCGGCGAGCGTGGCGCACGCCGAGAGCACCAGGATGAACGAAGCCGGATGACGGAGCATCAGTCGCACCGTCGTCTTATCGGCTGTGCGGCCAGGGCCGTTAGGGAGCGCTGTCGAAGCTTTGACACAGAGTCGCGCGAAAGGACATCTGGCGCTGAGGCGAGAGCGCCGCTAGCGTCGATTGCATGTCGAGTGCTCTCCTGCTGACCGAGTCCGAGGAAGCGACGCGCAGCTTCCTCGAGCGGCATCTCCGCCAGGACGGCTTCGATGTTGTCGAGGCGGAGAACGGTGAGGCGCTGGACTTTCTGGAGCGGGCTCGTCCCGACCTCATGCTGATCGGCGACCCGCTAGGCCCCGACCTCTGCCGCCGGCTACGGGAAGGCGAGCCCGGTCGCTCGTGGGATTGCGAGGTGCCGGTGATCCTGCTCGGCTGCGCAGGAGCCGATCCGGTCGACCGCGTGCGTGCTTTCGACCGCGGCTGCGACGACTACCTCGACCGGCCTTTCCACTACGACGAGCTGGTCGCGCGCATCCGCGCGGTGCTGCGGCGCGTGGCGCCGCCCGAGGCCGACCGTCTCGAGGCGGGGGACATCGAGATCGACCGCCCGACGAGGCGGGTCACCGTGAGCGGTCAGCGCGTCGTGCTCCCGACGAAGGAGTACGAATTGCTCGTGAAGCTGGCCGGCGACCCGCACCGTGTGTTCACGAAGGAGGAGCTGCTCCGAGACGTCTGGGGCTTCCGGTCACACGGGAGGACGCGCACGCTGGACTCGCATGCCTCGCGCCTGCGCCGCCGCCTCGGCCGGCCGGGGCATCCGACCTACGTCCAGAACGTCTGGGGCGTGGGCTACTGCCTGCTCGGCGACTGACGGGTGGCTATGCTTGACTCGTCTTGACTCAAGGCAATCTCGCGATCGTTCGTCGGGCCTACGAGGCGGTCCATGCCCGGGATGTCGACGAGTTGAAGGCCATGACGACGCCGGAACTGATCCTGCGAGCCTCGTCTGCGATAGACGGCAAGGTCCATCACGGACCGGAAGGGATCGGAGAGATCTTCCAGACGATCCGTGACCGCTGGCATGAGTTCCGCGTCGAGCCGCTCGAGTTCTACGACGCCGGAAACCGCGTGCTCGTCCTCGGCACCATCCTCACGAAGGGCAGGAACGAGGACGGCTTCGCCTCCACGGCCGGTCAGCTCTGGACGCTCGAAGACGGCAAGGTCGTTTCGGTCGAGGGATTCCTCGACACCGAGTCGGCGATCCGTGCCGCGGGCCTCACTCGCCTTCTGACTTGACAGGCTTGCCGCTCGGGCAGGGCGGAGGCTTGTACGTCATCGGCCGGCTGACCAGGTACGGGCTACAACCGTCGAGATCCGGTCGAACCCATACAGCACCCCCACTCAATGCATGCCAGTTCTCCGCGATGCGGTTCCCGTCGGAGTCGACGAAGCGGAGGTCGAAGTCGCCGGGTGGCTCGCCGAGCCGCTCGAACAGCTTGGGCGCTCGATGGTCGAGGAACTCGGCAGGGTCGGAGACGCGCAGGGTGATCGCCAGTGCATAGTCCAGTGGCTTGAGCACCTCGATCTCCTGCACCTGGGCACCGGCGCTCTTCGATTCGACTTCGATCCGGCGGATGAATGCGTCTACCTTCTTCTTCGTGCCTCGGCGGGCCATCTCGTAGGCTGCCTCGCCGATTGCCGAAGCCTCGCCTGGATACGCCATGTACGCAACCGATGGAAGCCCCAGTTCGCGCGACCTGACCGCGAAAGCGTTGGCGACCAGCCACGCATCCCATGAAGCGCGCATGCTGGGAGCGGCGCCCTTGGGTCTCGGCGAGATACTGAGTGCGACGTCGTCCGGCGAGGATCCCCAGCCGGGCTCCGGCTTCTCGACCGTGATCGTGTCGATGCGCTCGTCGCCGACCCCGGATAGCGCGTCGCGCAGGATCTCTTCCTGCTTCGGAGTGGCTCCGACGATCTTCGCCGTCACGTTTGATGGAGAGACGTACACGACAGTCGGCTCGCCACTTGGCGATGACTCTTGCGCTGGCCCGCAGGCCGTCAGGAAAGGCGTAACGACAAGGGCCGGCATGATGAGGCGCATCACGTGAATCATTTCACGGGGCAGGGGGGCGGCTCTTTGCCGGTGGCGCTTCCGTACCACTCATTCGGATAGCACCCCGCCAGATCGGGGCGCGCGCCTTCTGTCCCGCCCGAGATCGTGTCTCCGACGGTCCCTGCCGATACCCACACGTACTTCCTGTTGCGGTCGGTGACGAGCACATAGAGGCCGTCGTACTGACGATCCGCCGTGCTCGGGACCGCCTGCAGGAACGTGTGCAGGCGATGCTTGAGGAATGAAGCCGGGTCGCCGACGCGCAGCGTGACTGCGGCCGCGAGGTGCCGCGGCTCGACGATCCGAAGCGCGACGATCTCTGCGCCGCTTTCCTTCGCACCACTCATGATCCCCGATTCGATCTCCTCGCGGGTGACCGGTGTTCGATCATCGGGGTCCGGCTCGTCGGGACCGTCGAGCGCGATCCCGTCGTCCAAAGCCTCGTACGCTGCGACAGGCTGGAGATGCAGGGCACGGGAGCGTGCCTCGAACGCCTCCGCTACCAGTGCGGCCTCCCAACCGGCCCGCTCCTTCTCGTCGGTCTTCGCGGTCTTGAGGCGAACCAAGACGGAGTGGGGCTTGAAGGGGGTCCAGGGTTTTCCTGGCGGGGCGACTCGGATCTCTTCGATGACTGTTTCGCCGAGCCCTCCGAGGATCTCGCGAAGGACCGACTCCTGTTTCGGCGTGGCCCCGACGATCTTCGTCCTCACCGCCGAAGGATCGATGTTCGCGACCGAGTCGGTTGGATCTGCCGCTGCAGGCACCGATTGCCTTGCCGCGCCACAGCCGGCGAGCACGAGGACGAGCAGTGCGAGCGGGATGACCGTTCCACGCATCAGCCTTAATACGGTACCCGGTCTGCAAACGTCACAAGCCCGGATCTCGGCGACCCGGGCTTGTGCTCGATTCCGCTACTTGCCGACGGTCTCGATGAAGTCCTGGAACACCTTCGGCCAGCCCTGCGAGTAGCTCTGGTGCCCCTCTTCGGCGTCTTTGCCGAGCGCCTCGAACCCACGGTGCTCGAGGTCGACGCGGGTCCCTTCGCCCTCGGGCGTGAAGCGCACCTCGATCTCGGTCGGCGCGATCGCGTCCGGGTTCACCTTCCACTCCAGCACGAGCCGCGTGGGAGGCTCCCACACGAGGACGTTCGCCCAATGCGCCTCTTCGCCCGAGGTCATCCGCTCGTACACTCGTCCGCTGGGCCCGGTCTCGAAGATGACCGTCTCGGGTGCGCCCGCTTCCTTGTCCATGGCCTGGATCGAATGCGTCTCGATCGGCCACCACGTCGCGATCCCCTCCGTGAAGACCTCGAAAGCCTTCTCCGGGCTCGCCGCGACAACCGCCGACTTCTGGATCACGAGCCCTGTCTCTTGTGTGCTCACTGCTTCTCCTCTCCTTTGCGTTCGACGGCCGCCTCGAAGCTTTCGAGCGCCGTCGTCCAGAACTTGTCGAAGTAGGCGCGGAGCTCGCCCAGCCCGTCCGGATCGAGCCGGTAGATGCGGCGCGTGCCTTCACGCCGCTCCGTGACGAGCCCGGCCTCCTTCAACACACGCAGGTGCTGTGAGACGGCCGGGCGGCTGACCGGAAGCTCACCGGCGAGCTCGCCCACGGCCCGGGGGCCGCTCTGGAGGAGCTCGAAGATCCGGCGCCTCGTCGGGTCGCCCAACGCGTCCATTGCACATGCGTAAGCCATCGCTTACGGTAAGTATGAACTTACAGAAGCGTGTTGTCAAACGCCTGCCAGCGTTTACGATCGTGCGCGCGATGAAGCTCGAAGGCTACGAGCCGCTCTCCGGACGTTCGAGATGGGCGCAGCGAGCGCTCATCGCGTTGATCATCCTCGACGTCTTCTCCCTCCTGTCCGGATACGCGGCTTACTCGCTGTATCAGCACGACGTCATAACCCAGGACGAGCTCGACACAACCGACATCCGCGAGGGGATCATCGCCCTGCTGGACGTCCTCGCCTTCATCGTTGTGACCGTGACGTTCATCCGGTGGTTCCGGCGTGCATACCGGAATCTGCCGGCGTTGGGCGTCGGCACTCTTCGGTTCCGGCCTGCGTGGACGATCTGGTCCTGGTTCATCCCGTTCCTCGGCCTCTTCCGGCCAAAGCAGATCGCGAACGACATCTGGCGCGCATCCGACCCGGAAGCACCGCCTGCCCAGGGGGCGATATGGCACGAGAATCCCGTGCCGACTCTCTTCCAGTGGTGGTGGGGCGTCTTCATCCTCTCGAACTTCCTGAACAACATCGCCTTTCGCATCGATTGGAGAGCGCACGATGTTCCTGCATACAGCGAGGCAGCGAGGGCGTTTCTCGCGGCCGACAGCGTCGGCCTGATCGGAGCAATCCTCGCCTTGTTCGTCGTGCGACGCACCACCGCGCGCCAGGAGGCCCGCGCCGCTCGCCTCGCCGCGCTACCGGCCGTACCGGAAACCGTCTAGCGCCTCGTCGTTACAGCAATGTGTTGTCAAGCGCTCCCTCGAGCTTCAGCAGGAGCTCCTTGCGCTCGAGCCCTCCGCCGTAGCCGACGAGGGAGCCGTTCGCTCCGACGACCCGATGGCACGGGAGCACGATCGGAATCGGGTTTCGGTTCATGACGGTGCCGACGGCGCGCGCGGCCTGCGGGCGGCCGACGGCTCGGGCGAGGGCGCCGTAGGTCGTCGTCTCGCCGTGTGGGACGAGCGCGAGCCGCTCCAGGATCTCGCGGCTGAACGGCGCGGAGCGGCGGAGGTCGACGGGCAGCTCGAAGAGCGTGCGCTTGCCCTCGAAGTACTCGTCCAGCTGGCGCCGGGCTGACTCGACCGGCTTGCTGGCGCGGAGTACGCGGGCTCCGTACGTCTGGGCCAGCCATTCGGTTTCGCGCTCCGGCTGCGGGTCGAACGAGAGCCGGCAGAGGCCGCGGTCGGTCGTGGCGACGAGCAGCGTCCCGACCGGCGAGTCGGTGAGGTCGTAGGCGACGTCGAGCAGGCCGGCGGCGGCGGCGGCCTCGCGGAAGCGGCTGTCGAGAGTGGGGGAGACGGTCATTGCATCCTCCTTCGTAGACGTCGGACACCGGATGAGGCCGCTTGGCGGGCGGCGTCCTCGCTCGAGCCGAGGGCGGCGCCGATGGCTGCGTAGGAAAGGTCGTAGCCGTAGCGGAGCACGACGGCCGCTCGTTCCTTACGAGGCAGGTCGTCGGCGAGCTCGCCGAGCTCGGCGTAGGCCGGGCGTGTGTCGGTCGCGGGCTCCGGCGCCGGCGGGGAAGCCTCGCGCCGGCGGAGCTGGTCGACGGCGACTCGGCGGGCGATCGTCAGCACCCAGGCGCGGAGATTGTCGGCATTGCGAAGCCGTCCATAGGCACGAAGCGCACGCAGGAACGTCTCCTGGTAGGCATCCTCCGCTCGTTCGCGACCGAGCGTCCGGCGCAGCTCACGCAACACCGCGTCGCGATGGTCGACGTAGAACGATTCGAACGGGGGAACGTGCACGAGAGCCATCATCTTCTCTAACGGAGATCGGAGGTGAAATGTGAGGGCCGCAGTCGTCGGCCATGTCGAGTGGGTTCGCTTCGCTGCCGTCGAACGGCTTCCCGAGCCGGGCGAGATCATCACTGCCTCGGCGACCTGGGAGGAGCCGGCCGGCGGCGGGGCGGTCGCGGCCGGGCAGCTTCGCAACCTCGTCGGCGAGGTCGACTTCTTCCTCGCGGTCGGGAACGACGAGCTCGGGCGCCGGACGCGTGAACGCCTCGAGCAGCTCGGCTTTCGCGTTCACGCATCCACCCGCGAGCAACCGCAGCGGCGGGCCTTCACCTTCGTCGACGCCGCCGGCGAGCGGACGATCACGCTGCTGGGCGAGAAGCTCCATCCGCACGGCGCCGATCCGCTCCCGTGGGACGAGCTGGCGAAGATCGACGCGGTCTACTTCAGCGCCGGCGACGTGGGCGCGCTGCGCGCAGCACGGCAGGCACGTGTCCTCGTGGCCACCGCCCGTGAGCTGCCGACGCTGCTCGAAGCGCAGGTGCCGCTCGACGCGCTCGTCCGGAGCGAGCGGGATCCCGCCGAGCCCTACGAGCCGGGACAGCTCGACCCCCCGCCGGCCTTGATCGTCTCGACGTTGGGTCGAGCCGGCGGCACGTACGTCGCAGGCGAGCGCTCCGGCTCCTACTCGGCGGCCGAGGTTCCCGGCCCGGTGGTCAACGCCTACGGCGCCGGCGACTGCTTCGCCGCGGGGCTCGCCTTTGCGCTTGCCCGCGGAGACGAGATCGAACCGGCCCTCGCGTTCGCTGCAAAATGCGGGGCGGCGGCCATGACCGGGCGCGGTGCGTACGAAGGGCAACTCCGCCTCTCCGAGGATTGCTAGCCTCGGGCTCGATGGCCGGCATCGCCCGATTCGTCATCCGCCACCGGCGCTACGTCGTCGGGGCCTGGATCGTCCTCACGCTCGTGGGGATGTTCTCGGCCTCGCAGCTCTCCAAGCGCTGGTTCGAGTCCTTCTCGATTCCGGGCTACTCGGCCTACGAGGCGAACCAGCGCACGCTGAAGATCTTCGGCTCGGGGGAGCAGGCCCCGCTCGTCGTCTCCCTCACCTCGCCTGACAGGCCCGTCACGCAGGTGCCGGGCGTGGGCCGCGCGATCGACGCCGCCTCGAGCGCGGTCAAGGGCTCGCGCACCGGTTCATGGTTCGAGACCCACAACCCCATGTACCTGTCGAAGGACGGCCAGACCATGGTTGCGACGATCTACCCGCCGGGGAATCCGACGTTCTCGGGCTTCCCACCGGTGGAGAAGACACGGGCCGCTCTGAAAGCCGCGACGCCGGCGGGCGTCACCAGTCATCTCACGGGACGAGATGCGATCTTCCAGTCACAGGGCGGCACGAGCGGGCCGGGCATCCTCTTCGAGACGCTGGTCGGCGCCATCGGTGCGCTCATCATCCTGCTCTTCGTCTTCGGGACCCTCCCGGCGGTGGGGATTCCGCTCGCGATGGCTGCGAGCTCGATCCTGACGACCTTCGCCTGCGTCTACGTCCTCACGTACATCACCAACGTCTCGATCATCATCCAGTTCCTCGTCGCCCTCGTCGGCCTGGGCGTGGCGATCGACTACGCGCTCGTGATGATCTTCCGGTTCCGCGAGGAGCTCGCGCTCGGGAAATCGACCGACGACGCGCTCGTCGAGACGATGACCCACGCCGGCCGCTCCGTGATCATCTCCGGCTCGACGGTCGCGATCGGACTGCTGAGCATGATCATCCTGCCGTTGCCGTTCATCCGCTCGATCGGGATCGGCGGCATGCTGATCCCGGCGGTCTCGGTGCTCGCGTCGATCACGCTCCTGCCGGCGATGCTGTCGCTGCTCGGACCGAGGATCAACCGGCTGCGGGTGATGCCCATGCGCTTCGTCAACCCGCCGAGCGCCGAGGTCGGATTCTGGGCGCGCTGGGCCCGGGTCGTGACGAGACGGCCGCTGCCCGTGTTCCTGATCGGCGGAGTCGTCGTCACGCTCGTTCTGCTCCCTGCGTTCCACATCAACCCGAGCGACGCACAGCTGAAGAACGAGCCCGCAAGCGGGGATGCCGAGACCGGCTTTGCGGCAGTCAGGGACGCCGGGATTCCCGCGGGCGTCTTCCTTCCTCACACCGTGCTCGTCGAGCAGGGCGCAACTCCCGCCGTGCTGTCCAAGACGGCAGAGGAGGTGGCCGGCGCACCAGGCATCGCCGGCGCGGCAGCACCGCCTTCGTGGCGGAAGGACGGCGTGGGCCTCGTCGAGGTCTTCGGGGCCGACGACGGGAACTCACGAGCGGCGGCGAAGACGGTTTCCCGCCTCCGCCACGACGTCTTACCGCGGATCGAATCGGAGCTCGGCGGCTCGACCCAGGTCACCCTGGGCGGCCTTCCGGCCGAGAGCCGCGACTTCATCAGTGCCGTCTACGGGAACTTCCCGTTCGTCTTGCTGTTCGTTCTCGTCTTGACCTTCATCCTGCTCATGCGCGCGTTCCGCTCGGTCGTGCTCCCGCTGAAGGCGGTGATCCTCAACCTGGTCTCGCTCGGGGCCGCGTACGGGATCGTCGTCTTCGTCTTCCAGGACGGCCACGGGAGCAACCTGATCTGGGGCGTGCACGCAACGGATGCGGTCATCTCGTGGATCCCGCTCATGATCTTCGCGTTCCTGTACGGGCTCTCGATGGACTACGAGGTGTTCATGCTCACGCGCATGCGCGAGGCCTACGACGAGACCGGCGACACGAAGCAGGCGATCGAGCTCGGCCTGGCGCGGACAGGCAAGCTCGTGACGAGCGCCGCCCTCGTGCTCATGTTCGCGTTCTTCGCCCTCTCGACCTCGCCCGGGCCCGACATCAAGCAGTTCGCGATCGGGTTATCGGCCGGGATCATCTTCGACGCAACGGTGATCCGCGCGCTGCTCGTCCCGTCGCTCATGCAGCTCCTCGGCCGCTGGAACTGGTGGCTCCCGCACTGGACCGCGAAGGTCCTTCGCACGCGCCCGAGCCCACTCGAGCCCGCCGCGAGCGAAACGTAAAACCGCTCACCGCCGGGGGCTTGCCAGGCCTGAGGCTCTCAAAGGCCTGACAGTTGAGCGAGGCCGACGGCATCAGACTTTGCAACAGACTGTTGCAAAGTCTCGGTGACGGCGGTATGGAGTGGTCGAAAAGAGTTGCGGCGTGGGTGAATGTGGTTTAGAGTGGGGGGACGTGGAAACCCGTACGGCCCCCAAGATGCTTCTAGGCGAACACGAGCACTCAATCGATGACAAGAACCGGCTCACGCTACCTTCAAAGTTCAGGGCTGCGTTTGCCGGTGGCCTTGTCGTCACACGAGGCCTCGAAGGCTGTCTCAACGCCTACCCGCGTGCCGACTGGGAGCAGCTGGTCGAGGCGTGGCTCGCCGGCCTCGGCCCCTTCAGCAAGGAGGCGCGGCGGGTGCAGCGGTTCTTCTTCGGCGGCGCCACCGAGGCGGAGCTCGACAGGCAGGGGCGCGTGATGATCCCGGCCGCTCTCATCGAGCACGGAGGGCTCGGCCGGAACGTTGTCATCGCCGGCATGAGGGATCACCTTGAGATCTGGGACAGCGCCACTTGGCGCACGGAGATGAAAGAGGTGGAAGGGAGCGCAGAAGATGTTGCCGAACGTCTTGCAACGAAACGACTCGACTGATCACGTTCCCGTCCTCGCCGAGGAGGTGCGAGAGCTCCTCGCGATCGAGCCCGGGCACACGGTCGTCGACGCCACGTTCGGCGCCGGTGGCCATGCGGCGGTGCTCGCGGCCGAGCTGAAGGGCGAAGGCCGCTTCATCGCGATCGACCGCGACCCGACCGTGCGGCCGTACTTCGAGGGCTTCCGGCGGCATGCGGGCGTGCAGTCGCGCTTCCTGCGCGGCGAGGCCTCGGTCGTGCTCGACCAGCTGTCCGAGAACGGCGTCCGTGCCGACGAGATCCTGCTCGACCTCGGGGTCTCGAGCATGCAGATCGACCGGCCCGAGCGCGGATTCTCGTATGCGGTCGACGCGCCGCTCGACATGCGCATGGACCCGACGGCAGACCTGTCGGCGGCCGAGCTCGTCAACGAGGCGGACGAGCGCGAGCTCGTGACGATCTTTCGCAAGTACGGAGAGGAGCGCTATGCGAAGCAGATCGCCCGTGCGATCGGACGGCGCCGCAAGCAGGAGCTGATCGAGCGGACCGGCGAGCTCGTCGAGATCATCCGCGCTGCGATTCCGGCTCCGGCGCGCTTCGGCGAGGGTCACCCGGCCAAGCGAGTTTTCCAGGCTCTCCGCATCGCGGTCAACGACGAGCTCGGCGAACTCGAGGAAGCCCTGCCCGCCGCCTTCGAGACGCTGCGCCCAGGCGGCCGCATGGCGGTCATCGCCTTCCACTCGCTCGAGGACCGGATCGTGAAGCGCTTCTTCCAGAAGCTCGAGCGCGGCTGCGTCTGCCCGCCAGACTTCCCGGTCTGCGTCTGCGGCAAGGAGCCCGAGCTGCGGCGGCTGAACCGGAAGGCGATCCGCCCGAGCTCGCAAGAGCTGACCCACAACCCGCGCGCCGCCTCCGCCAGGCTGCGCGCTGTGCAGAAGGTGTAGTGCCCCTCCCAGCAGTACATGCCGGCCTCTGGCCCGCGATCACGCGGCGCCAGAGCCCACCCTCGCCCTTGTCAAGGCTGCGAGCCTTGCCCGCGGTCGAGTGCGGCCTCTGGCTTGGTGCTCGCGACCCAGAGGCTCGGCGGCATTACTGGAAGGGGCACTAGTCATGCCTCGCGCTGCGGCCGCCGCACGAGCTCATCCCGCGCCCGCGCCGGCCCGCCCGCGCGCGCGCCCCAAGCCGCGGGCTGCGCCGAAGACCGCGCCGCGCCGCCGCGTCGCCGGCGGCGTCGTCTGGATCGGCGGGATCGCGCTCCTGCTGGCCGGGGTGGTCGCGCTCAACGTCGCCGTTCTGCGGCTGAACGTCCGCCTCGACGAGGTCGGCCAGGAGCGCTCGCAGCTCCGCGCGGACAACGCCCAGTTGAGCTCTGAGCTCGCGTCCAAAGCCGCCTCCGGGCGTATTGCGGCCCTCGCGAGCAACCGCCTCGGCCTCACGCCCGCTACAGCGACCTATCTAGACCTACGCAAATGAAGCTCGCGAACAGGCGGATCCGCCTGGTTCTCGCCGTCTTCGCCTTCGCCTTCGTAGCCATGTTCCTGCGCGCGGCGTGGATCCAGGGAGTGCAGGCCGGCAACTACGAGCGCCTCGCCGCCGGCCAGCACCGCGCGACGATCGTGGATCCAGGAGGCCGCGGCGCGATCTTCGACCGCACGGGCGTTCAGCTCGCGATCGGTCGCCAGACGACGACGGTCTACGCGAACCCGCGCCAGATTCGCGACCCGGAGGCGACCGCAGCACTCGTCGCGCGCGTCCTCAAGCTCGATCCGCAGCAGGTGCAGCTGGAGCTCTCGGACCGGTCGCGCGGCTTCGTGTACGTCGCCCGGAAAGCCGATCCGAAGCGCGTCAAGATCATCAAGAAGGCCGGCATCGTCGGGCTGGGGTTCGTCAACGAGGAGCAACGGTTCTATCCGTTGAAGCAGGTCGCGGCTCAGGTCGTCGGCTACGCGGGCACGGACAACCACGGCCTCTCCGGGCTCGAGCTCGGGCTCGAAGACAAGCTCTCGGGCAAGCCGGGCAGCGAGACCGTCATCCGGGACCCGTCGGGGCAGGCGATCGACGTCGTCAACTCGACCGCAGCGCACCAGGGCCAGAACGTCACGCTCACGATCGACGACAGGATCCAGGCTCAGGCGGAATCCGTTCTGCGCAGGACGATCGACCAGTGGCACGCAAAGGCCGCCACCGCGGTCGTGCTCGACCCGCACACCGGCGGGGTGCTGGCGATGGCGGTCGAGCACGGCTACGACGCGAACCAGTTCCCAATCGTGCCGAAGGACTGGCAACGCAACCGGACCGTCACCGACACGTACGAGCCGGGCTCGACGTTCAAGATCGTGACCGTCAGCGCAGTACTGGCCGAGGGGCTCGTCACACCGCGGACCGCGTTCACGCTCCCGTACGAGATCCACGTCGCAGACCGCGTGATCAAGGACGCGCATCCCCGCGGGACCGAACGGCTGACGGTCGACCAGATCCTCTCCTACTCGTCGAACGTGGGCACGATCACGCTGGCCGAGAAGCTCGGCGCCGCGCGGCTCTCTGAATGGATCAGCCGCTTCGGGTTCGGCCACAAGACGGGCATCGACTTTCCCGGCGAGACGCGGGGAATCGTCCCACCGCTCGCGCGCTGGTCGGGCTCGACGATCGGCACCCTCCCGATCGGGCACGGGATCGCGATCACCCCGGTGCAGATGGCTGCGGCGTACGGGACGGTCGCGAACGACGGCTTGTGGCTCCAGCCGCACCTCGTCGATCGGATCGGCTCGAAGGGTCGGCCCACCGTCGTCTCCCGGAGGATCCTCACGCGCCGCGTCGCGCGCCAGGTGCGCAAGATGATGGAGGACGTCGTCATCGAGGGCACCGGCCAGGAGGCGCAGCTTCCGGGCTACACCGTCGCCGGCAAGACCGGGACGGCGGCCAAGCCCGACCCGAGTGGCGGCTACTCGAACACGAAGTACGTCGCCTCGTTCGTCGGCATGGTGCCCGCGACGGATCCGCGCCTCGTCATCCTCGTCACGATCGACGAGCCCGCCGCGGCAATCTGGGGCGGCGTCGTTGCGGCTCCGGCGTTCCAGCAGATTGCGGGCTTTGACCTGCAATACCTGGAAATCCCGCCCGACGCCCCGGAGACGCTGGCCTCGCTTCCCTGAGCGGCGCTCGGGCTTCGTCTCCAGCTCATCGATCGGCGGCCGTAAACAGCAATGCGCAAATCCGCTTCTCGGGCGTCTCGTCTCCCGGCACGCACTCGCCGAAGATCTTGCCGTCGGCGAGCGGACGCGGCAATTGGACGCGGTGTCGGCGCGCGTTCAGAGGCAATAGGCATCCATACCCAGGCTTCGGGATGAGAACGCGATCGACCGCCTTGACGCGTAGTTCCCCCTTGACCTCAATGACCTTCGCGTGGTCGAAGCTGTTACAGCCGCTCTCCGCGCTCCGAATCCAGATAACGGTGCGTTCCTGGGAGACGCGCTCCAAGGTCCACATTCCCGGGTGAAGTTCTGCCCTGTAGCCCTTGGGAGCCGGGAGGCGAGGAGCTTGTACGGCCTTTTTTTGGGCCTTCGACCCCGATAGCTGCTGCAGACTGCAAGCGGGCAGGAGAAAACACGAGCTGACCAGAAACACGGCGGTTCGCCTCATCCTGTCGAACGATACGGCGCAGGCGGAGGTTTCGTCACACGGCGCGTCGTCGGTGGATCGGCCGCCGAGCTTTCAGCCCGGCGCCGGGCTGACAGAGGTTGAGCCGGGTAGCAGCAGGGCACATTGGTACCCTCGCGGCGCCCCAGTGGAGCTTGCACGCATCGCAGAAACCCTTTCCCCGACCCAGGTTGTCGGGGACACCACGGAGGTCGAGATCGCCGATCTCGCCTATGACACCCGTGCCGTCGGGCTGGGTGCGCTCTTTTTCTGCGTGCCCGGATCACGTTTTGACGGGCACGACCTCGCCGAGCGCGCGATCGAGTCGGGTGCGGCGGCCCTCGTCGTCGAGCGGCCGGTCGCGTCGCGCGTGCCGCAGCTCGTTGTTGCCGACGCGAGAGAAGCGATGGCCGCCGCGGCCGTGGAGTTCTTCGGGCACCCCACGGATGAGCTGAAGATCGCGGGCATCACCGGGACGAACGGGAAGACGACGACCGCGTTCCTGCTCCACTCGATCCTCGAGGAGGCCGGGTGGAAGCCGGGCCTGATCGGCACGATCGAGTCCCGGATCGGCGGCGAGCGGCGTCCGGCGGTGCGCACGACGCCCGAGGCGATCGACCTCCAGCGCTCGTTTCGGGAGATGCTCGACGCGGGCGACCGGAGCTGCGCGCTGGAGGCGACCTCGCACGGCTCCGCGCTCGGGCGCCTGGAGGGCATCCGCTTCGCGTCGCTCGCCTTCACGAACCTGACCCAGGATCACCTCGACCTGCACGGGACGATGGACGCCTATTTCGAGGCGAAGCGCCGCCTTTTCCTCGAGCACCGGCCGCCGGCCGCGATCAACGTCGGGGACCCCTGGGGCCGTCGCCTGGCCGAGGAGCGCTCGGACGCGCTCACCTACGGCTTCGCCGAGGACGCCGCGCTTCGTCCGGAAGCCCTGGACGGCATCGATCTCAAGCTCAAGGGCCGTTTCAACGTCGAGAACGCGCTCGCGGCGTTGGCGAGCGCCCAGCTCCTCGGCATCGAGGCCGACGCGATCGCCCGCGGGCTCGAGGCCCTCGGCGGCGTTCCGGGTCGCTTCGAGACGGTCGACGAGGGTCAGCCGTTCACGGTCGTCGTCGACTATGCGCACACGCCCGACTCGCTGGAGAACGTGCTCACGACGGCGCGCGAGCTCGATACCGGGCGCGTCATCTGCGTCTTCGGCTGCGGTGGCGACCGCGACCGCGAGAAGCGGCCGATGATGGGCCGAATCGCAAGCGACCGCGCCGACATCGCGATCGTCACGTCGGACAACCCGCGCAGCGAGGACCCGCGCGCGATCATCGACGAGATCGTCGCGGGCACGGACGGTGAGCTTGAGATCGTCCCCGACCGGCGTCAAGCGATCGCTCAGGCGATCGAGACCGCGGCAGCAGGCGACGTCGTGCTGATCGCGGGCAAGGGCCACGAGCAGGGACAGGAGTTCCGTGACCGAACGGTTCCCTTCGATGACCGCGAAGTCGCACGCGAAGCCCTGAGGAGGCTCGGGGCGGCCACGCCGTGATTCCGCTCGCGCTCGAGGAGGTCGGCGCGCTCGGTCCCGGCAGGCTCGACGCCGCGCCGTGGGCGGACGAAGTGACCGGGGTTCAGATCGACTCGCGACGCATCGAGGAGGGCGACCTCTTCTTCGCGGTCGGCGGTGGCGAGGACTTCTGCCGTCACGCCTTCGCGCGCGGCGCCGCGGCGACGCTCGTCCCCGAAGATGCATTCGCGGAGCTGGCCGCGCTCGGCAGCGCGGTGCGCGCCCGCAGCTCGGCGCGGGTCGTCGGCATCACGGGCTCGACGGGCAAGACCTCGACGAAGGACATCCTGGCGGCGCTCTGCCGCCCGCACGCGCGCACCGTCGCCGCCGAGGAAGGGCACAACAACGAGATTGGGCTCCCGCTGACGCTGACGCGCATCGAGCCCGACACGGAGGTCGTCGTCTGCGAGATGGGCATGCGCGGGCTCGGCCAGATCGCCGAGCTGTGCGCGATCGCGCGCCCCGACGTCGGCGTAATCACGAGCATCGGCCCGGTGCACCTCGAGCTCCTCGGCACGGTCGAGCGGGTGGCGGAAGCGAAGGCGGAGGTTGTTGCGTCCCTGCCGGAGGGCGGCGTCGCGGTCGTCCCGGACGAGCCGCTGCTGGAGCCGTTCCTGAGGCGAGACGACATTCAGATCCGGCGCTTCGACCCGGACGAGGTGACGTCGTTCGAGCTCGTCGATCAAGGGGCCCGCGTCGGATTTGCGCTCGGTGACGGCGAGATCGACCTGGAGTTTCCATTCACCGCTCGCTACCAGGCGCAGAATGCTCTCGTCGCTCTGTACGCCTACATCGCGCTGGGTCTTCCACTCGACAAGGCTCAGGCGGGTGCCGGCGAGGTGACTCTCTCGCGTTGGCGCGGAGAGGAGACCGAGCTGCCGGGCGGCGGACTGTTGATCAACGACTCGTACAACGCAAACCCCGACTCGATGATTGCCGCTCTGGCCCACCTTTCCGAGCGCGCGGGCGACCGGCGTCGCGTTGCGATCCTGGGCGACATGGCCGAGCTCGGCCCGGAGGGACCCGCCCACCACTCACTCGTGAGCTCGAGCTCGCAAGCGGTGGCCGGGCTCGACGCGCTTCTGGCCGTCGGCGAGCTCGCCCGCGAGTATCTCGTGGGCCCAGTGCCGATCAAGAAGTGGGCAGCGAACGCGGAGGACGCGATCGTCGCCGCCAAGGAGCTGGTGCGGCCTGGCGACGTCGTCCTCGTCAAGGGCTCGCGCGCGGTCGGTCTCGAGATCGTCGCGGAAGCCCTCACGGGGGTCCCCGCGTAGTGGAACGAGTCCTCGCCGCCGGCATCTTCGCGATGGCAATCTCGATCCTCGCCGGGCCGAAGTTCATCGACTTCATGCGCCGAAAGGAGTTCGGCCAGCATATCCGCGAGGAAGGGCCGGCGGACCATCACATCAAGCAGGGCACGCCGACGATGGGCGGCCTGCTGATCGTCATCTCGATGATCATCCCGTTCCTCGCGCTCAGCCACTACACGCAGGCCGGGCTGACGGTCTTCTTCGTCACGCTCGGCTGCGGGGCGATCGGGTTCATCGACGACTGGTTCAAGGTCCGGCACCGACGCTCGCTCGGCCTCAACGGCCGCTGGAAGCTCCTGCTGCTCGCGGGGATCACCGCCGGCGTCGGCTGGTCGGCGCACGACCTCGGCCTGTCGAGGGACATCTACGCGCCGGTGCTCGACTGGCGGATCGGGCTCTCCTACGGCTTTTACGTGCTGCTCTTTCTGATCATCGCGGGCTCGGCGAACGGCGCGAACCTGACCGACGGCATCGACGGGCTCGCGGTGGGCGTTGGGATGATCGCGTTGATCACGTTGACGGCGATGAACGTCGTCACCTGGATCCGCTCGGCGCCCTCGACCGAGCTCCGCGACGCGTCCGCCCTCGACCTCGCGATCCTCGGCGCGGCGATCACGGGCGGCGCGATCGGCTTCCTCTGGTACAACGCGTTTCCCGCCGAGGTCTTCATGGGCGACACCGGCTCGATGGCGATCGGCGGTGCGATCGGCGCCTTCGCGGTGATGACGAAGACCGAGCTGCTGCTCCTGCTGATCGGTGGGATCTTCGTCGTCGAGGCGCTGTCGGTGATCCTGCAGGTCTTCTCGTTCCGCTACTCGGGCAGGCGCCTGTTCCTGATGGCCCCGATCCACCACCACTTCGCGATGAAAGCCTGGTCGGAGACGAAGATCATGGTCCGCTTCTGGATCCTGGCAGCGATCATGTGCGCCGCAGCGTTCGCCCTCTACTACCGCTATTACCTCGACTTTAGAGCGCTCAGATGACCCGGCGCCAGAGGACTTTGCAACAGTCTGTTGCAAAGTTCTGATGTGGCGCTTCCAAAACGTGTTCTTGTTCTAGGGCTGGCGCGGTCCGGGCAGGCGGCGGCGCTCGCGCTGCGCCGTCGTGGGACCGAGGTGATCGGCGTCGATGCCTCGCAGGAGCTGGATCTGGGCAGGCTTCGCGAGGCCGGTGTCGAACTCCATCTCGGGACCGAGGAGGAGCGATTGCTCGATGCCGTCGAGACTGTGATCAAGAGCCCAGGAGTGCCCGGCGAGGCGCCGCTCGTCGTCGCCGCGCGCGCCCGCGGCATTCCCGTCTGGAGCGAGGTCGAGCTGGGCTCGCGGCTGCTTCCGAACCCGATTCTCGGGGTCACCGGGACGAACGGCAAGACGACGACGAGCGAGTTGCTCGGCGTGATGCTCGGCGCGCCGGTCGCCGGCAACGTCGGGCGCGCGCTGACCGACCTCGACGGACACGTGGAGCCCGATCAACTCGTCGTCTGCGAGGTCTCCAGCTTCCAGCTCGAAGACGTCCACGAGTTTCGGCCGCGGGTCGCCGTCCTGCTCAATCTCGAGCCCGACCATCTCGACCGGCACGGTTCGCTCGACGCCTACCGCGACGCGAAGCTCCGCATCTTCGAGAACCAGGGCGAGGGCGACACCGCGGTCGTGCCGCGCGGCTTCGACGACGTTCCGGGCCGCGGGCGGAGGGTCGAGTTCGAGCCCAACGATCCGCTGCCGGCGGAGCCGAGGATTCCCGGCGCGCACAATCGCGAGAACGCCGCGGCGGCGACTGCGGCGGCCCGGACGCTCGGGGCCGGCGACGTGCAGATCGCGGAGGCGCTCGGGACCTTCCCGGGCGTCGCCCACCGGCTGGAGCCGGTCGCCGAGGCGGGCGGCGTGCGCTACGTGAACGACTCGAAGGCAACGAACACCGCTGCCGCGAGGCGGGCCGTGGCCGCGTTCGACGCGCCGCTGCAGGTCATCCTCGGCGGCCGCGGCAAGGGCGAGAGCTACACCGACCTTGCCCTCGACCTCGTGGGCAGGGCGCGGCGCGCGTACCTGATCGGAGAGACCGCAAGCGACCTGGCGACCGCGCTCGAGCTGGCGGGCGTCGACCACGAGCTGAGCGGAGACCTCGAGACCGCGGTCCGCTCGGCGGCGCGCAACGCGAGCCCCGGCGACGTCGTCCTGCTCGCTCCGGCCGCCGCGAGCTACGACCAGTTCCGCGACTTCGAGGAGCGCGGCGATGCCTTCCGCCGCCTGGCCCGGGAGCTGACCGCGTGAAAAAGGGCCAGCTCGAGTCGCACATCCTCGTCCTCGTCACGCTCGGCCTGACCGCGTTCGGGCTCGTGATGGTCTACAGCGCCACTTCCGCGCCCGCGGCACTTGGCGGAGGCGACCCGATCTTCTACCTGAAGCGGGAGGCGATCTACGCGCTGATCGGCGTCGCGCTCCTGATGGTCGCCTCGCGCACCGACTACCGGGCGCTCCGCTTCCTCGCGCCCGTGCTGATGTTGACGAGCCTCGGGCTCTGCCTCGCGGTGCTCGCGCTCGGCCAGCAGGTGAACGGCGCTCGCCGCTGGCTCGGCGTCGGCTCCCTCAGCTTCCAGCCCTCGGAGCTCGCGAAGATCAGTCTCGCGATCTGGGCGGCTGCATACCTCGCGCGCCGGCCTGCTCCCAAGACGCTGAAGGAGCTCGCCAGGCCGATCGGGCTCACCGCAGGGCTCTTCGCCGGGCTCATCCTGCTCGAGCCGGACCTGGGCACCGTGATCGCGATCGGCATCGTCCTCGGAGCGATCCTGATCGTCTCGGGGACGCCCCTGCGCGTGCTCGCGGCGGGCGGCACGATCGCCTTTGGCCTCGCGATGGCTGCCATCTGGATCGAGCCCTACCGGCGGGCCCGATTCTTCAGCTTCCTCAACCCGGGGCAGGACCCGCAGGGCGCGGGGTACCAGACCCTCCAGGGCATCCTGGGTGTTGGCTCGGGTGGATGGCTGGGCGTTGGTCTCGGACATGGAGTCTTGAAGAACAACTATCTGCCTGAGGCGCACACGGACATGATCTTCGCGACGATCGGCGAGGAGCTCGGTCTGCTCGGCGCGACCCTCCTCATCGCCGCCTACGTCGTGTTCGCCTACGCGGGCCTCCGCGTCGCGCTGCATTGCCGTGATCCCTTCGGCAAGCGGCTCGCGGCCGGCCTGACGACGCTCATCTGCGGCCAGGCGCTGATCAATCTCGCCGCGGTGCTCGGGCTCGCTCCATTGACGGGAATCACGCTCCCGTTCGTCTCGTACGGCGGCTCGAGCCTCATTGTCTCGCTCGCCTCGGCGGGCGTCCTCCTTAACATCGCAGGACAACGTGGAAAAACAAGAGCTCAGATGCCTGATCGCAGCCGGGGGGACGGCCGGCCACGTGCTGCCGTCGCTCGCAGTCGCAGAGGCGCTCGCAGCACGCGGCGTCCACGTGACGTTCGCCGGGTCGCCGGATCGCGTCGAGGCGCGGCTCGTTCCTGAGGCGGGCTTCGAGCTCGACACGTTCGTGGTCTCCGGGCTCCCACGCCGGCCCGGGCCTGCCCAGGCCCGGGCGCTCGCGCGGGCGATGCGCGCGCCGCGGGCCTGCCGGCGGATCCTGCGGGAGCGCAAGCCCGACGTCGTGCTCGGCGGCGGGGGCTACGTAGCCGGGCCGATGGTCTACGCCGCGTCGCGGATGGGGATCCCGGCGGCGCTCATGGAAGCGGACGCGCACCTCGGTCTCGCGAACCGGCTCGCGGCTCCGTTCGCGCGCCGCGTGTTTCTTGCGTTCCCGATCGAGGGCCGCGACGGGCCCAAGTACCGGGTGACCGGCCGTCCGATCCCGGCCCGGAACCGCCCGCCCTCGCGCGCCGAGGGCCGCCGCGTCTTCGATCTGCCGCCTCGCGCGCGCGTCCTGCTCGTCTTCGGCGGCAGCCAGGGGGCCGCGAGCCTGAACGAGCTCGTGGTCGAGACGCTCGGCGAGACGGGGCCCGCCGTCCTCCACCTGAGCGGCGAGCGCGATTACGAGCGCCTGCGCCACCGGGTGACGCGCGACGACTACAAGCTGCTGCCGTTCACCCACGAGTTCGGAGCCGCGCTCGCCGCTGCTGATCTCGTCGTCGCGCGCGCGGGCGGCTCGGTGTGGGAGGTCGCTGCCGCCGGGAAGCCCGCGATCCTCGTCCCGTATCCGTTCGCGACGGCCGATCACCAGGCATTAAACGCGCGCTTCTTCGAGCGGGCAGGCGGCGCGATCACGATCCCAGAGACCGAGCTCGGCCGGGTGCCGGATCTTGCGCGCTCGCTGCTCGGCGACCCCGATCGCCTGAAGGAGATGGGCGCGGCGATGAAGCGGGTCGCGCTGCCCGACGCCGCCGACGAGATCGCCGAGGAGCTCATTGCCCTCGCTCGCTGACCGGCGGCTCTGGTTCGTCGGCATCGGCGGAGCCGGCCTGTCGGGCTACGCGGTGGTGGCAAAGGCCTGGGGCGCCGAGGTCGCCGGTTGGGACCGGTACGAAACGCCGTACCTCGAGCACGTCCGCGCGGCGGGGATTCCTGTGACTGTTTCGGACGGGGTGGAGGCCGCTCCGGAGGGCTTCGAGGCGGTGGTCTCGACAGCATTCAGCGGGCAGGTGCCCGGTTTGACTCGCGCGGGGTTTCTGGCAGAGCTCGTCTCGCAGCAGGACTCGATCGTCGTCGCGGGCGCGCACGGGAAGACGACGACGGCCGGGATGATCGCCTTCGTGCTCGACCGCCTCGGCCGGGACCCCGCGTTCCTGATCGGGGGCGAGATCCCGCAGCTCGGCGGCAACGCGCGCGCAGGATCGGGCTGGCTCGTCGTCGAGGGCGACGAGTCCGACCGCACGATCGAGCACCTGCGCCCGCAGATCGCGGTCGTCACGAACGTCGACCTCGACCATCACTCGGAGTTCGGGTCTCGGGCCGAGGTCGAGCAACTCTTCGAGCGCTGGCTCGCCGAGGTGCCGCAGGTCGTGCGGGCCGGAGAGCTCGCGCCCGCCGAGCTCGAGCTCGCGGTGCCCGGAGAGCACAACCGTCGCAACGCGGCGGCGGCGCTCGCGGCGCTCGAGTTCGCCGGCGTCACTCTCGGGGAAGCCCGGCCGCAGCTTGCGGAGTTCACGGGCGCGGGACGCCGGCTCGAGCGGCGAGGCGAGGCGGGCGGCGTCGCCGTGCTCGACGACTACGCGCACCATCCGGCCGAGATCGAGGCGACGATCGCGGCCGTGCGCGACGGCGGCCGCGTGCTCGTGCTCTTCCAGCCGCACCTGTACTCGCGCACGCGGCACCTGGCCCAGGAGCTCGGAGCCGCGCTCGCCGCGGCCGACGTCGTCGCCGTGACGGAGATCTACCCCGCGCGCGAGGCGCCGGTCGAGGGCGTGAGCGGGAAGCTCGTCGTCGACGCGGTCGCCGAAGCGCGCCCCGGGATGACCGTCGGCTGGACGCCGAGTGTCGCGGAGGGCGCGAGGTTCATCGCCCGCCGGGCCCGGTCCGGTGACGTGGTATTGACCGTGGGCGCCGGTGACGTCGACCGCGCCGTCCCGCTCCTGCTCGAGGAGCTCGCATGAAGATCGAGGAGAACGTCCCGCTCAGGCGACTGACGACAGTCGGGATCGGGGGCCCCGCCCGCCACTTCGCACGTCCTGGGACTGTCGAGGAGCTTCAGGGGGCTCTCGCCTGGGCGGCCGAGGAAGGAATGGACGTCTTCACGATCGGACTTGGCTCGAACCTCCTGATCGCCGACGACGGGGTGCACGCCCTCGTTCTCCGCCTCGAAGGCGAGCTCGCCGAGGCCCGCACCGCGGGCGAGCAGCTTGTCGCGGGCGCCGGGGCGACGAACGCCGTTTGCCTCCATCGGGCCCGGGCCGCCGGGCTCGGCGGCTTCGAGTTCGCCTGCGCGATCCCCGGAACGATCGGCGGCGGCGTGCAGATGAACGCGGGCGCCTACGGGGGCGACTGGAAAGGGATCCTCGATCGGGCACTCGTCGTTTCGGCTGAAGGGCCCGAATGGCGCACACCGGCCGAGCTCGGGCTCGAGTACCGGCGGTGCGGACTGCGCCCGAGCGAGGTCGTCGCGCGCGCCGAGTTCCGGCTCGAGCCTCGTAACCCGGAAGAGATCAAGGCGACCGTGGCCGAGATGCAGGCGAAGCGGAAGGCCGCTCAGCCGACGAACAAGCGCACCTTCGGGAGCGTCTTCAAGAACCCGGACCACGAGCTCTCCGCCGGCCGGATGCTCGAAGCCTGCGGGCTGAAGGGCCACCGGGTCGGCGGCGCCCAGATCTCCCCGCGGCACGCGAACTTCATCGAGAACGCGGGCGAGGGCCTGGCCGTCGATGCTCTCGCGCTGATGGCCGAGGCGCGCCGACGGGCCCTTGAGGAGTTCGGGGTCGAGCTCGAGCGCGAAGTCCGCTTCGTCGGCGCCCTCGAGCTCCCCGCGCTTGGCTAGCGACCTGCTCAAGACGGCCGGTTCGGCGTTCGACTTCGCTACCCCGCCCGCCCGGCTTTCCCCCGGACATTGGCCGTGGCGCCATGTCCAGGGCCAGGCCCTGGACAGGTCCGTACGGTCCATCGCTCGAACGCGGGCTTATTCCGTTCGCGTAGCAGCTAGACGGTGTAGGGCTTCCGGGCACCGCGCCGAACACAAATGCGTGCCTGCGGCCCGCAAGCCACGTTCGCGACCCACCGTCCTCGCTCCGGCGAGGCGGCATCTCCTCGTGCCGAGCTCGATCGCGCGTTTTCTCCCCTCCGGCCGCTCGCTGCTCGTCGGCTTCGGGCTGATCGGGCTCGCGGCCGGCGGCTACCTCCTGGCCCGCGAGACATCGATGTTCGCAGTCCAGCAGGTCGAGGTGACCGGTGCGCGCCCCTCGGTCGTCCGGCGGGTCGATAAGGCGCTGGAGCCACTGGCCGGCCAGAGCCTGCTCTCGGTCGACGCCGCAGCGATCGATCGCCAGCTCCAGCGGTTACCCGATGTGAGCCTGCTCTCGTACGACCGGGCCTTTCCGCACACGGCGCGCATCGTCGTTTCCGCCGAGCGCCCGGTCGCCGTGCTCAGACGCGGGTCGGACGCCTGGCTCGTGACGGAGCGGGGGAGGGTGCTCCGGCCCCTCGACGACCCCGCTGCCTACTCTTTGCCGCGGGTCTGGGTGGCCAACTCGCCCGTTCCCGGTGACGGCGCATTGCTGACCGACGAGGCGTCGCTCGGGCCGGCGCTCGTCCTCGGTCGCGTCCTGGCGGCCGACCGCCACGTCTTCGCGCGGGTCCGAGAGGCGCGCGACGTCGAGGGGGAGCTCACGCTCGTTCTGCGTGCGGGACCGGAGATCCGCCTGGGTGCGGGTGGGGACGTCCCGCTGCAGCTTGCGGTCGCCCGGCACGTGCTCGACCTCGTCGACGGCGAAGCGCGCTACGTGGACGTGAGCGTGCCGGAACGACCGGTCGCCGGTTGAGCGACTCTCAAGTCTCAGGTAGAGCCTTATACTTAGGTCGACGACTCTCCGTTGACATGCGGGTTGGCGCCGCGTACTCTGGTGCGGTCTTACGTCCGGCCCACACCCTATGCTCCACTACAGGTTGAGGTCTTAATCGATGAGCATGCGCGATCCGTCCCAGAAATTCCTCGCAGTCCTCAAGGTCGCCGGCGTCGGCGGCGGCGGCTCGAACGCCGTCAACCGCATGGTCGACGCAGGGCTGACCGGGTGCGAGTTCATCGCCGTCAACACCGACGCACAGGCGCTCCTGATGACGGATGCCGACGTCAAGCTCCAGATCGGCACCGACGGCACCCGCGGCCTCGGCGCCGGCGCGAACCCCGAGGTGGGGAAGGCCGCGGCGCACGAGAGCAAGGACGAATTGAAGGAGGCGCTGAAGGGCGCCGACATGGTCTTCGTGACCGCAGGCGAGGGCGGGGGCACGGGGACGGGCGGCGCACCGACCGTCGCGGAGATCTCACGCGAGCTCGGGGCGATCACGGTCGGAGTCGTCACGCGGCCGTTTTCGTTCGAGGGCCGCAAGCGCGCGGAGCAGGCCGAGCTGGGAATCCGCGAGCTGCGCGAGCACGTCGACACGTTGATCGTGATCGAGAACGACCGGCTGCTCCAGGTCGTCGACAAGGACACCTCGATCGTGGACGCGTTCCGGCTGGCAGATGACGTCCTGCGCCAGGGCGTGCAGGGCATCACCGACCTGATCACGATCCCGGGCCTCGTCAACCTCGACTTTGCCGATGTGCGCACGATCATGCGCGACGCCGGCTCCGCGCTGATGGGAATCGGGATCGCGTCGGGCGAGAACCGCGCGAGCGAGGCCGCACGCGCGGCCGTTTCCTCGCCCCTGCTCGAAGCCTCGATCGAGGGTGCAACAGGCATCCTCCTCAACGTCACGGGCGGCAAGGAGATGGGCCTGTTCGAGGTGAACGAGGCGGCCGAGGTCGTCACCAGCGCAGCCGACCAGAACGCGAACGTCATCTTCGGGGCGGTCATCGACCACGCTCTGAAGGACGAGGTGCGCGTGACCGTAATCGCGACCGGCTTCGGGCCGGAGCGTTATCGGCGGCGCCGCCGTGAAGAGCGGCCCGCGGAGGAAGGCGCCCGCGAGCGCTCCGCTCCGACGGCGGAAGAGGGCAGCTTCGAGGTCCCGGCCGACGTGCTCGAAGTGCCGTCGTTCCTGCGCGACTAGTCAGCCTCATTCGGCAAATCGCCCGCGGTTAGCATCCGGGGCACATGCAGACGCTGCTTCGCACGCCGCTCTACGAGCGCCACGTCTCGCTCGGCGCCCGGATGGTGCCGTTCGCCGGCTGGGAGATGCCCGTGCAGTACGAGGGCGTCATCCCCGAGCACCGCGCCGTGCGCGAGGACTGCGGCGTCTTCGACGTCTCGCACATGGGCGAGCTCGAGGTCGAAGGCCCGCACGCGCGCGAGCTGCTCCAGTCTTTGCTCTCGAACGACCTCGACAAGCTCGAGATCGGTGACGCCCAGTACACGCTGCTCACGAACGAGCAGGGCGGGATCGTCGACGACCTGATCGTCTACCGGCTCGAGGGAGGCCGTTACCTCCTCGTCGTCAACGCCTCCAACAGCGACGTCGATTACGAGTGGGTCAAGGAGCGTGAGCGGCCGGGCTCCGACGTCCGGAACGTCTCTCATCGATACGCGCTGCTCGCGGTGCAGGGCCCGCGGTCGCTCGAGCGCCTCGGGCTCGACGAGGCGCCCGCCTTCACCTTCGCGATGGGCAAGATCGACGGCATCGAGTGCATGGTCAACCGCACCGGCTACACCGGCGAGCAGGGCGTCGAGCTGATGGTCATGAACGAGGACGCGGTCGCGCTTTGGGACGCCGTGCTCGAACGAGGCGCGAAGCCTGCGGGCCTCGGCGCCCGCGACACGCTCCGCCTCGAGGTCTGCTACCCGCTGCACGGAAACGACATCGGGCCGGAGACCGACGCGATCTCGGCCGGCCTGGGCTGGGTCTGCGCGCTCGACAAGGACTTCACCGGAGTCGAGGAGCTGCGCCGGATCAAGGCCGAAGGGCCGGCGCGCAAGCTCGCCGCCTTCGTCATGCAGGAGCCTGGAATCCCCCGCCAGGGGATGGCGATCGCCGAGGGCGGCGAGGTCACCTCCGGCACGCACTCGCCGATGCTCGACAAGGGCATCGGCCTGGGCTACGTCGCGACCGAGCACTCCGTGCCCGGCTCGACGATCACGATCGACATCCGCGGTCGGCCGAGACATGCCGAGGTCGTCCCCAAACCGATCTACAAGAAGGAGGCGTAAGTACGTGGCCGCAGCCGAGAGCTATCCCGACGATCTCCACTACAACGCCGAGCACGACTGGGCGCGCGTCGAGGGTGACGAGGCCACGCTCGGGATCACCTGGTTCGCCCAGGACTCGCTCGGCGAACTGGTGCACTACGAGCCGCCGGAGGAGGGGGCTGAGGTCACGAAGGGCACCTCGTACGGAGAGGTCGAGTCGGTCAAGGCCGTCTCGGACCTGATCGCCCCGGTCTCCGGCGTCATCGTCGAGGTCAACGCGAAGGTGGTCGACGAGCCCGAGACCGTGAACGAGGACTCGTACGGCGAGGGCTGGCTCGTGCGCATCCGCCTCACCGAGCCCTCGGAGGCGGACGAGCTGATGGACGCCGCGGCCTACAAGAGCTTCGTCGCCGAGCAGTGAGCTACCTCTCGCTCACCGAGCGAGACCGCGACGAGATGCTCGCGGTGATCGGCGTCGAGTCGATCGACGAGCTCTTTCGCGACATCCCGAAGGGCGTGCGCTTCCCGCGTGAGCTCGACCTCGAGCGTGCCCTCTCGGAGCAGGAGATCGTCACCCACCTCGAGAAGCTCGCCGCCAAGAACGTCGACACGGGCCGCGAGCTCTCGTTCCTCGGAGCGGGGATCTACGACCACTACGTGCCGGCGGTCGTCGACGCCGTCCTGCAGCGCGGGGAGTTCCTGACCGCCTATACGCCCTACCAGCCCGAGATGAGCCAGGGGGTGCTCCAGTCGATCTTCGAGTACCAGACGGCGATCTGCGAGCTGACCGGCATGGACGTCTCGAACGCGTCCGGGTACGACGGCACGACGGTCGCCGCAGACGCCTGCTTCGTCGCGAAGCACGTCACCGGCCGCTCGCGCATCGTGCTCGCCGAGACGCTCAGTCCGCAGGTGCGCCAGGTCGTGAAGACGTATGCGCCCGGCTTCGGCCTCGAGGTGGTCGAGGTTCCGCATCGGGACGGCGTGACCGATCCGGACGAGCTGGCCACCGCCGCGCGCGATGCGGCATGCGTCATATTCCAGCAGCCGAACTTCTTCGGCTGCCTGGAGCCGGCGCCCGACCTCGCCGCCGCCGCGAACGACGCCGGGGCTCTACCGGTCGCGCACGTCGACCCGGTGTCGCTCGGAGTCCTCGAGGCGCCCGGGGCGTACGGCTGCGCGCTCGCCATCGGCGAAGGCCAGGCGTCTGGCAACTACCAGTCGTACGGCGGGCCCCACTACGGCTTCTTGGCGGCACGCTCCGACTATGTGCGGCGCATGCCCGGCCGGATCGTCGGTGAGACGACCGACGTCGAAGGCCGGCGCGCCTATGTCCTGACCCTGCAGACCCGCGAACAGCACATCCGCCGCGAGAAGGCGACGTCGAACATCACGACGAACCAGACGCTGCTGGCGCTCGCCGGGCTCGTCCACCTCTCGTGGCTCGGGCCCCAGGGCCTCAGGGAGCAGGGGGAGACCTGCATGGCCCTCGCGGCCTATGCGAAGGACCAGCTCGGCCTACCGCTCGTGTTTCCAGAACAGGCAACATTCAAGGAGTTTGCCATCCACGCCGGACGGCCGGCCGAGGAGGCGATCCGTGCTGCGCGCAAGCAGGGCGTCCATCCCGGCTACGCGCTCAAGCGCGACTACGCGGGGCTGGAGGACGCGCTGCTCGTCTGCGTCACCGAGAAACGCACGCGCGAGGACATCGACCGGCTCGCGGAGGTGCTGGCGCCGTGAAGCTGATCTACGAGCGCTCGCAGGAAGGCCGGCGCGCCTCCGCGCTGCCGAAACACGACCTGCCCGTCCCGGAGCTCCCCGAGGAGCTCCGCCGGGAGCGGCCGCCGCGCCTGCCCGAGCTCTCCGAGCCCGAGCTCGTGCGCCACTTCACGAGCCTCTCGACGCGGACGTTCGGGATCGACACGGGTTTCTACCCGCTCGGCTCCTGCACGATGAAGCACAACCCTCGGGTCAACGAGCGCGTCGTCAACCTGCCCGGCTTCCGAGACCTGCACCCGCTCCAGGAGGAAGAGGGCTCGCAGGGCGCGCTCGAGCTGATGTGGCGGCTCCAGGAGATCCTCGCGGAGGTGGCCGGGCTCCCGGCCGTCTCGCTCCAGCCGGCGGCGGGCTCCCAGGGCGAGCTGACCGGCCTCATGCTCATGCGCGCTTACTTCACCGACCGCGGCGAGGGGGAGACCAGGCGAAAGATCGTCATCCCCGACACCGCGCACGGGACGAACCCGGCGAGCGTGACGATGAGCGGGTACGAGCTGACGCACGTCCAGACCGACCCGCGAGGGAACATCGACGTCGACGACCTGCGCGCGAAGGTCGACGAGGGGACGGCCGGGTTGATGCTGACGAACCCGTCGACGCTCGGGCTCTTCGACGAGAACATCGAGGAGATCACCCGGATCTTCCACGACGCCGGTGCGCTCACCTACTACGACGGGGCCAATCTGAACGCCGTCTGCGGGATCTCGCGGCCGGGCGACATGGGCTTCGACATCATCCACTTCAACCTGCACAAGACGTTCTCGCAGCCACACGGGGGAGGCGGCCCGGGCGGCGGGCCGATCGCCGTCCGCGACCTACTCGAGCCGTTCCTGCCGGTGCCGGCGGTCGTGCGCGACGGCGAGGAGGTCTTTCGGCTCGATCACGACCGCCCGAAGACGATCGGGAAGGTACGCGGCTACTGCGGGCCGTTCGGCGTCTTCGTCCGCTCCTACGCCTACATCCGCGCTTTCGGGCCGGGCCTGCGCGAGATGTCCGAGGCCGCCGTGCTCAACGCCAACTACCTGCTCGCCCGCCTCAAGGACGCGTACGAGCTCCCGTACGACCGGCTCTGCATGCACGAGTTCGTCCTCTCCGCGCGTCAGCTGAAGCGCGAGCATGGGATCACGGCGCTCGACGTCGCCAAGCGGCTGATGGACTACGACTTCCATCCGCCGACGGTCTACTTCCCGCTCGTCGTCCCCGAGGCGTTGATGATCGAGCCGACCGAGACCGAGGCGAAGGAGACCCTAGACGAGTTCGTCGAGGCGATGCTCGAGATAGTGCGCGACGCGGCCGAGCGGCCCGAGCTGCTCAAGGAGGCGCCGCACCACCGGCCCGTCGGGCGGGTGGACGAGGTCAAGGCGGCCAAGCGTGGGGTTATGCGCTACCTCTTCGACAAGCACCCCAACCTCTCCGCCGAGCCGACGGCAGGACGGCAACTCGAGGCTCAGAAGGGCGCGTAGTCAGAGCAGGTCGACGTCGATCTCGCGCTCGACGAGCCAGCCGCGGCGCTCCCGCTGTCGGCGAAGCCACCAGAGCACGGCTGCGATCAGGGGGAGGCCGAAGAGGAGGCGCACGTCGGCCCACGCGAGCGCAAACCAAATCAGGACGACGGAGGCATATGTTGCCCAGCGGAAGAGTCGGTCTTCGTGGATCAGGCGCCATAGAGAGACGGCAGGATTCATGCGGCCCTCACTTTGGTTGCGGTTCGCGTCCCTCATCGGCGCTAGCGGCGAATTCGTCCATCCCTTGTGAGGGTGTCCCGTTAGGATCGCGCAGCCGTGAGCGAGCCGATCGTCCCCGAGCAGAGCACCGTCCCGCCGGTCGAGCCACCGCGGCCCCATCCGGTACGGATCGTCGATGGCGACGACCTCAGGCGTTCGCGCCTGACGGTTGCCTTCCGCTTCCTCCTCGTGTTCCCGCACCTGTTCTGGCTCGCGCTCTATTCGATCGCAGCCGTCGTGATGGGGATCGTCAACTGGTTCGCGACTCTGATCAGGGGCCGTTCGCCGGAGCGGATCCACAACTGGTTCGTGCGCTATCTCCGCTACGTGGTCTTCGTCAACTCGTACCTGTACCTGCTCGCGAACCCGTACCCGCCTTTCCACGGAACGGCCGGGAGCTATCCGATCGACCTCGAGGTCGACGGCCCGGAGACGCAGCACCGGCTCGTTACCGCCTTCCGCCCGATCATGGCGATCCCGGCCTGGATCCTGAACTGGGTCTTCAGCCAGGTGCTGCAAATCGTGGCACTTCTCGGCTGGTTCGTCGCGATCGCGATCGGCCGGATGCCACGCGGGATGAAGAACCTCGGTCTCTACTGCCTGCGCTACAACGTGCAGACAAGTGCGTACCTGTTCATCGTGACCGACCGTTATCCAAGCCTCACTGCCTGAGCCCGCGTCGGCGACAATGAAGCCGTGATCGACCTCCGTTCGGATACGGCAAGCAAGCCGACGCCTGCGATGCGGGAGGCGATCGCGAATGCCGAGGTCGGCGACGAGCAGCTGCGGGAGGACCCAACCGTCAACGAGCTCGAGCGCCGCGCCGCGGAAACGCTGGGACAGGAGGACTCGGTCTTCGTGCCGACGGCGACGATGGCGAACGAGATTGCGCTCCGCGTGCTCGCCGAGCCCGGCGACGAGCTGATCGCCGAGGAGAACTCACACATCCTGGTCGCGGAGCTCGGTGGGCCGGCCGTCCACGCAGGCCTGATGACGCGCTCGCTGCCGGCGCGGGCCGGGCGCTTCACCCCCGAACAGGTGCGCGCCACGGCCCGACGGGGCGACCTCGGGCACGTGCCGACGACCCGGATCGTGGCGATCGAGAACACGCACAACGCCTCCGGCGGCCGTGTGTGGCCGCTGGCCGAGGTCGAGGCGATGGCCGCGACGTGCCGGGAGCTCGAGCTCTCGCTCCACCTCGACGGGGCGCGGCTCTTCAACGCCGCAGTGGCGAGCGGCGAGCACCCGTCCTCGATCGCGGGCCACGCGGACACCGTCACGATCTGCTTCTCGAAGGGCCTCGGCTGCCCGCTTGGCGCAATCGTCGCCGGGTCGTCGGAGCGGATGCTGCGCGCGCGACGGTACAAGCACCAGTTCGGCGGAGCGATGCGGCAGGCCGGAATCGTGGCCGCGGCCTGCGTCTATGCGCTCGACCACCACGTCGACAGGCTCGCGGAGGATCACGCGCGCGCCCGTCGCCTGGGCGAGCGGCTGCACGAGGCCGGCGTCGCCGTCGACCTCGAGCGGGTCGAGACGAACTTCGTCCAGATCGACGTCGGGGCCCTCGGCCTCGCGACGGGCGATGCGCTCGAGCGGCTCCTCGGCGAGGGCATCAGGCTCACGCCGACGATGCTCCCAGGCGTGCTGCGCGCCGTTACGCATCTCGGGATCACCGACGAGGACATCGATCTCGCGAGCGACGCGATCCCGCGCGCGCTCGGCGTTGCAGCTCGCGTGTAGGAGGGTTTGGCGACACATGGCTGAGCCGCCGGGCCGCGCTGCTCGCCCCGAGGCGGCGTCCTCAGTCGCACCCAGGCTGACGAGCCTGGGTGCTCCCTGCGTCCTTGCCTCGGAACGAGCATCGCACCCTGGCGACGAGCAATGTCCCGCCAAACCCTCCTAGCCGCGATTCCCCGCGAGGAAGAAGGCGGCGGCGACGCAGCCGTAGATCCCGATGAGGGCGGCGCCGTGCCAGTTGCTCGAACGGCGATCCCAGAAGAGAAGGCTGATGAGAACTGCCGAGAAACCGACCGCGCCGAGCTCGACCCTGCGGAACGAGAGCGCGAGCGGATGGAGCGTCCACGAGAGCAGCGCCACCGCCGGGATCAGGAAGACGGCAACCTGGGCACTCGAGGAGAGCGCGATCTCCGCAGCGAGCTCGACCTTGCCGCGGTAGGCGACGATCACCGCGCCGCCGTGCTCGGCCGCGTTGCCGACGATCGCGACGATGACGGCGGCGACGAAGAAGTCCGAGAGGTGAGCCTTGTCGGCGAAGTTCTCGATCGAGCCGACGAGGATCTCTGCCGTGATGGCCGTCAAGCCGGTCGCGACGGCGAGCACCCAGACCGATCTCGGCAGCGACCAGACTCCTTCGGTCGATTCCGGGGCCTCGTGCCGCTCTCGGAACCTGCGGAGCTGCCACCACGTCGCGCCGACGTAGAGCAGGAGCAGGACGACCGCGACCGGAAGCGAGAGCACGGCAATCGAATGGCGCTCCGGGTTGCCGTGCCAGCCGGGGACAGCAGGAATGAGGAAGACGAGCGTCGCGACGAGGACGAGCCCGAGCCACAGGAAGCTCGAGTCGCGGTTGACGGACTGATCGCCGCGACCGAAGAGGAGCGAAAAGCCAAGAACGAGCAAGAGGTTCCCGACGACGCTTCCCGTCAGGGAGCCGCGGACGACCTCTGTCAGCCCCTTGTTGATCGCGAAGAGCGAGATGATCAGCTCGGGCGCGTTGCCGAAGGTCGCGTTCAGGAAGCCGCCGATGCCAGGCCCCGTGTGATACGCCGCATGCTCGGTCGCCTCGCCGATCAGCCACGCGAGCGGGATGAGCGTGACCGAGGCGAGAACGAACAGCGGCACGTCGCCGAAGTGGAGAAGGAAATCGGCTACGACGGTGACGGGAGCGAGCGCGAGCGAGGCCCAAAGGATCTTTCGCGCCACGTGGCTAGGTTATCGAGATGCTTCGAGCGGTTCTTTTCGACTGGGGAGACACCCTGATGCAGTTCGGTTACGAGCCCGAGCTCGTTGAGGCGGGGCACCGGGCGGGGCTCGAGGCGCTCGGGCGCGACGGCCTGCCGGAGACCGATGCGATCACGGCGCACTTTCGCGAGCGCTACGAGCCGCTCCTGTGGGTACCCGGCACGCTCGAGGAGATCGAGTACCCGGGTCTCGTGCGCGACCTCCTCCGCGACTTCGGGATCGAGCTCACCAACGACGAGTTGGGCCGGTTTCTCGAGGCGGAGCATGCGGCCTGGGAGCCGGCGCGCGTGCTCGGGGCGACGACCCACGCGCTGCTCGAGTCGCTGCGCTCACGCGGCCTGCGGCTGGGGGTCGTCTCGAACGCGTTCGACCCGGGCTGGCTGCTGCACCGCGATCTCGAGCAGATGGGAGTCGCAGAGCGGATCGACCACGCGCTCTTCTCCTCCGAAGTCGGCAAGCGCAAGCCGCACCCCGAGATCTTCGAGCGCGCGCTCGAGGCGCTCGAGGTTGCGCCCGGCGAGGCGCTTTTCGTCGGCGACCGCCTCTACGAGGACGTTCGCGGTGCGGCGGAGGTCGGGATGACGACCGTCCAGGCGATCTGGTTCCGCGCCGACGAGCACCCCGACGGCGGTGAGCCCGACTACGAGGGGTTCACGCAGATGGACGTCCTCAACATCGCTAACCGCTTACTCCCGGCAGCCTGAGACGTGGAGGACCAAGCATTTTCTGTCGGGCTTGTCAAGACTTGCGGAGGCGGCCGACCGTGCCGACAATGTGCAGACGATGCGGCGCCTTCAGGTCGTTCCGCAAGAGCTCCCTCTCCATCCTCAGGACGAGGTCGAATGCCGCCGCTGCGAGGTGCACTGCGACAAGGTCGTCTACCCGTCGGCCTGCGCCGAGCGCGCTTGTCCGTTCCTGTACTCGTTCGTCGAGCTCGGCCGCACGTACGTCGGCTGCATGCAGAAGGTCTTCAACGTCGAGATCGACCTCGCTCTCATGCTCGAGGCGGAGGACCGGGGGGAGTTCGGGGCGGTGCGCGCGAACAGGAAGCCGCTGCCGATGTGCCGGGTCGAGGTCGAGAGCTGCTACGACGGCCGAGAGGACGAGCTCGGATGCATCAACCCGGAGTTCCACGAGCTCCCGCTGGGCGAGCCGAGCTTCCGGATCTTCGCGCAAGTCCGGCCGAGCGCCTGACGGCGCTCTTTTCGTTGGCGCACTTTCGGCTCGATCGCGTCACAGACACGTGCGCGTTTTCCGACTAGGCTAGAACTGGAGGGAGGCCCGCGGCCGGACCCCGCGGCCGGACCCCGCGGGATGTCGGGTTAGGACCTGACCTTTGGGGCCCAGCGCACGTGAAGTTCCTTGGTCGCCGCGACCTGGCTCGCGTCCGGGCCGTGGCCGTCGGCGCCCGGTACCTCGAGGACCGCCGGCAGGCCCTGGAGCTTCGGATGCCCCAGGAAGACGCCGAGCCGCTCGCCCATCAGGCCCTCGCCGACGTTGTCGTGACGGTCGAGGTTCGATCCGAGCGGGGCCTTCGAGTCGTTCACGTGCAATGCCCGCAAGCGGTCGAGGCCGATCTCCCGGTCGAGCTCATCGAGCATCGCGTCGAGCGCGGCCTCGTCGGTCACGTCGGAGCCGGAGACGTACAGGTGGCACGAGTCGAGGCAGACGCCGAGTCGCCGATGGCCGTCGAGCCGCTCGAAAACCAGGGCCAGCTCCTCGATCGAGCGCCCGATCGTGCCGCCGGCGCCGGCCGAGTTCTCCATCAGCAGCCAGGTCGTCTCCGAGCAGCGGTCGAGCACCTTCTTCATCGCCTCGACGACGCGGTCGAGCCCCACATCCATCCCCGCGCTGAGGTGGGAGCCGATGTGGAAGACGACCCCGTCGGCCTCGATCGCACAGCCGACGTCGACCGTGTTGCACATCGCTGCCACCGAGTTCTCGTAGATCTCGTCCTTCGGGCTCGCGAGGTTGACGAGGTAGAGCGCGTGGCAGAGGACGCCGCCGATCCCGGCTTCTGCGCGGCGCTCCTTGAACCGCTCGATGTTCTCCGGCGGATGGTTCGTCGGCCGCCACATCCGGGGACTCTGCGTGAAGACCTGCACCGAATCGGCGCCGATCGCCTCGGCCCGGTCGATCGCCGTGTGGATCCCGCCGGACGACGAGACATGAGCTCCGATCAGCACGACTCGTACGATACGACCGACCATGCCCCCCGTCGTCCGCTTCGCACCGAGCCCGACCGGCTTCCTCCACATCGGGGGTGTCCACACGGCGCTCTTCAACTGGCTCTACGCACGCCACGAGGGCGGCGAGTTCCGGCTGCGGATCGAGAACACCGACACCGGCCGCGAAGTCGCCGAGGCGACGGAGCAGATCCAGGACTCGCTGAGGTGGCTCGGCCTCGACTGGGATGGCGAGGTCACCTTTCAACTCGACCGCATGGAGCAGTGCCGCGTCGAGGCCCAGCGTCTCGTCGACGAGGGCAAGGCGTACGAGGACGAGGGCGCGATCCGCATGCGGATGCCCGACGAGGGCGTCACCGGATGGGAGGACCTGATCCGCGGCCACATCGAGTACCCGAACGAGAAGCTCGAAGACCTCGTGCTCGTCCGCGCCGATGGGAGGCCGACCTACAACTTCGCCTCGCCGGTCGAGGACTGGTTGGACGGGATCACGCACGTCCTGCGCGGCGACGACCACATCTCGAACACGCCGAAGCAGATCCGGATCCTCGAGGGACTCGGCGCTCCGCTCCCCGAGTACGGGCACCTCGCGAATATCCTCGGCGACGATGGGAAAAAGCTCTCCAAGCGGCACGGAGCCCTCTCCGCCGAGGAGTTCCGTGCCGAGGGCTACATCCCCGAGGCGCTCGTCAACTTTCTCGCCCTGCTCGGCTGGAGCTACGACGACAAGACGACGATCATGTCGCGCGAGGAGCTCCTCGAGCGCTTCACCCTCGAGCGCGTGGGGGCGAGCCCGGCGGTCTTCGACTTCAAGAAGCTCGAGTGGATGAACGGCATATATCTCCGCGCCATCTCGGCCGACGAGTACGCCGAGCGGCTCGTGGCCTATCTGCGAGAGCAAGGATACGACTGGGACGAAGAGATCGTTCGCAAGTCGGTCCCGCTCGTCCAGGAGAAGATCGCCACCCTCGGTGAGTACCCGGCCTTCGCGGGCTTCCTCTTCCAGGAGGTCGAGCCGGATCCAGCGCTCCTCGACGGAAACGTGCTGACCGAGGCAGAGCATGCGGTCGAAGCGGCCGAGCCGTTCACGGCCGAGGCGATCGAGCAGGCGCTTCGAGCGGTCGCCGAGCAGCTCGAGCTGAAGCCCCGCGAGGCATTCCAGCCGATCCGCGTCGCCGTGACCGGATCGAAGGTCTCACCCGGCCTCTTCGAGAGCATCGAGCTGCTCGGCCGCGACCAGTCGCTCCAGCGGATCAGGCGCGCCCGGGAGGCAGTGGCTTAGGCGCCGCGAGCGGGTCGAGCGCGCGCTGAAACATCCGCCAGGCCTCGTGCCGAAACCGAGGCGTGGGGCCTGGCGCTTTGAGGCTCGCCCTGAGGATTGCCTCGAGCCGCTTGGATGGCTCGGCCGGCTTTACCACTTCCAAGAAGGAAACGGCCGATCCCTCGAACGAGGTACGCGCGCAAGGCAGAAATACCCGCAAAGAGCGAGTTTTGTCGGGAGGTGATGGCAAGGTCAAGTCCGCGTTCTGCGTCTAGTCGCCGAAACCAGTGCACGTATGGACGTAAACTCAGGCGGGCTTATGGGGGGTCCTACAGTGTTGATCGTGGAGGACGATCCCTCGCTCCGCCTGCTCTGCCGCGTGAACCTCGAGCTCGAGCAGCTCAACGTGCTCGAAGCCGAGACGCTGGGAGAGGCGATCGCGCTCGTTCGCGGCGAGCCGATCGACGTCGTGCTCCTCGACCTGCACATCGGCGAGGACCACGGGTTCGACCTGCTTCCGCACCTCCGAGAGCTACGCCCCGAAGCCGCCGTTTGCATGCTCAGCGGCACCTCCGAATCCGATCCGGGGCGGCCCGAAGGTGTGCACGCGTTCATCCGCAAGCCGTTCGAGCTCGAAGATCTCATCGACACGGTGCAACGCCTGCTCGCGCAAGAGCCGGCCCGGCCCTGAGCTCGATATCCGGCGCAATATCCGGCGCCCACGTGTAGATTGCCGTTCCCGATGACGGTCGCAACAGTCCGCAGCCCGGCGGAGTACGAGGAGCGCCTCCGCACCTACCTCTTCGAGCGTGCAGAAGAGGTCCGCGCCGTGCGCGTGGGCGAGAAGGAGGTCTCCGAGCGAGCGGCAATCGTTGCCGCGTACGCCGATCTCTTCAGCCGCGAGCAGCTCGATGCGCTTCGCTCGGCCGAAGAGGAGGCCGAGGGCGACGAGCGCGAGCGTCTGTACCGCCTGAGCAAGGAGTGCGAGGCCGGAGTCGCAGACCGGGAGCTCTCCGAGCGCCAGGACCAGCTCGAGAACGCCATTCTCGCCGCGCGGGTCACGTTCAAGGATGAGGAGATCCCGCTCCGCACGGCACAGGCGCGGCTCGCCGTCCTGCCCGCCTACCGCGACCGCGAGGAGCTCGGCGACCTGAACGGCAACGCGTCTGCCGCCTTCAACGAGGGCCGGCGCGAGCTGATGGCCGCCGAGAACGAGCTCGCGGCGGACCTCTCGGGAACCGCCGATCCGATCGAGCGAAACGAAGAGGAGAAGGGCATCTCGATCCGTGCCCTCGCCGAGCGCCTGCGCCTGGCGAGCGACGAGAGCGCCGGTGCATACGGAGAGCTCCGAGACCGCTGGTTCGAGCGCCTGCTCGGCCCCGAGCGCGACGCTGTCCCCGCCTCGTACCACATGTCGTACATGCGCCGGCTCTCCCCGCTCGAGGGGACGTACACGAAGGAGCGCTCGGTCGAGGTCTGCCTCGAGACCCTCACCAAACTGGGCTTCGACCTCGCCAACGAGAAGAGCATCCGGCTCGACCTCGACGACCGCCCCCAGAAGTCTCCGCGTGCCTGCGTGATCGCCTCGGATGCGCCGACCGTCGTCCACCTGATCACGAGGGCGCAGGGCGGGCTCCACGACTATCAGGCGTTCTTGCACGAGGCCGGCCATGCGCTCCACTACGCCGGGTGCGACCCCGAGCTTCCGTACACGTTTCGCAACCTGTCGCGCGACCACGCGCTGACCGAGATCTACTCGTTCATCCTGGAGGCGATCTCCCGCGAGCCCGGTTGGCACGCCGAGTACTTCGGCCTGTCGGACGAAGACGCGGCGACGAACGCAGAGGCCACGATCTTCCTCGACGCGCTGCTCTATCGGCGCTACGCGGCGAAGCTCGGCTTCGAGCTCGAGTTCTGGGGCCGCTTCGACGACGACGGTGGCACTCCGGACGGCTACTCGGAGCACCTCGGCGACGCGACCGGCGTCCGGTACCGCTCTGACGGGTTCCTCGCCGACATGGACGCCGGCTTCTACTCGGCCGACTACCTGCGGGCCTGGATCCGCTCCGCGCAACTGCGCGCGCACCTGGTGTCCGAGGTCGGGAACGACTGGTGGCGCTCACCGGAGACCGGCGAGCGGCTGCGCGCGCTCTTCAGCGAAGGCACCCGCCCGTCGAGCGAGGAGATCGCCGCCCGGATCGGCTTCGATCCGCTCGATACCGGTCCGCTCGTCTCCGAGCTCTCCGCGTAGGGTCCGCGCGTGCCCGCCGTCGCCTTCGACCGGTTCTATCGGCACGACGCGCTGACGACGATCCTCCAGGACTGGGCGCAGGAGCGACCGGACCTCTACCGCCTCGAGTCGATCGGCCGCTCCTTCGAGGACCGGGACATCTGGCTGGCGACGATCACGAACTTCGAGACCGGCGCCGACCTCGACAAGCCCGCTTTCATGATCGAGGCGAACATCCACGCGCTCGAGGTGACGGGCTGCACGGCGGCACTCCATCTGATCGACAAGCTCCTGAGCGGCTACGGCAGCGATCCCAAGGTCACTCGCTGCCTGGACTCCCGCACCTTCTACGTCATTCCACGACTGAACCCGGACGGCGCCGAGCTCGCACTGGCCGACAAGCCGCGCTTCGTGCGCTCCAGCGTGCGCCCCTACCCGCGTCTCGACGAGCAGGACGGCCTCTACGAGGAGGACATCGACGGCGACGGGCGGATCCTGATGATGCGGCGCAAGGACGCAAACGGTGCCTGGAAGGTGCACCCCGACGAGCCGCGGATGATGATTCCCCGCGATCCCGACGAAGGTCCCGCGGAGGGTGATTTCTACCGTTTGCTCTGGGAAGGGACGATCCGCAACTACGACGGGGTGACGATCAAGATCGCCCCGCCCCTCGAGGGTCTCGACCTCAACCGCAACTTTCCGATCGAGTGGGCGCCTGAAGGCGAGCAGCCCGGCGCCGGCCCGTTTCCGCTTTCGGAGCCCGAGACCCATGCGTACGTCGAGGCGATCGTCGCGCGCCCGAACATCACGGGCCACATCGCCTACCACACGTTCTCCGGCGTTCATCTCCGACCCTACGCCGGCTACGACGACGATCATTTTCCAACCGGAGACCTGCGCGCGTACAAGCTGATCGGTGCGGAGGCAACGAAGCGCACGGGATACCCGGCCGTGTCGGTCTTCCACGACTTCCGGTACGACCCGAAGCAAACGATCAAGGGCGGCGCTCACGACTGGTTCTACGACCACCTCGGCGTCTACTCCTGGACGACCGAGTTCTGGAGCCCGCAACGCGAAGCCGGGATCACGGACTACGGCTACATCGAGTGGATGAAGGAGCATCCGCCGGAGGACGACCTGAAGCTCCTGCGCTGGAACGACGAGCAGCTCGACGGCAAGGGCTACGTGGATTGGTACCGCTTCGACCACCCGCAGCTGGGCGAGGTCGAGCTCGGCGGCTGGGACGTCATGTACTGCTGGGGGAACGTGCCGCCGCAGTTCCTCGAGCGCGAGATCGCCCCGCACTCCGACCTCGCCCTCTGGCACCTGCTGATCTCACCTCGGCTCGAGCTCAGCTCGCTCGACGTAGAGCCGGTCGGCGAGGGCGCGTACAAGGTGCGTCTCATCCTCCAGAACACGGGGTGGCTGCCGACGAACGTAACGGACAAGGCTGTCGAGCGGAAGGCCGTGCTCCCCGTCGAGGTGGAGCTGACACTCCCGGAGGGCGCGGAGCTCGTCGTCGGTGAGCGCAAGGTCGAGGCCGGTCAGCTCACCGGCCGCGTTCACAAGCGCAGCGCGCTCTGGTGGGGCGGCGACGACTCGACCGGCGATCTCGCAAAGCTCGAGTGGGTGATCCAGGCACCGGCGGGCGGCGAGCTCGGAATCGAGGCCCGTCACCAGCGCGCCGGGACGATCCGCCGAGTCGTGCAGCTCGGCTAGCGTCGCCGTCAACCCAGCCCGGGCGCTTGCATCCCGTCCGAGTGCAATGGGAGACTCCGCTCCGCAGGTTCAGCGACACTCTTCCGAAAGGACTCGTCGTCATGGATCGACTCAGTGCTCTTTCGCGCGGGATGCAGCTCATGCTCGTGGGCGGCGTGCTCCTCCTGATCGACACGTTCTTCCACTGGCAGTCGGTGACTGTGGTCGGGATTACTGCGAGCCGCAGCGGCTGGCACGGCTGGGGGGTCCTCGTCGGGCTGCTCACGATCGTGCTGCTCGTGTGGCTCGTCGCCCGTCTCGCCGCGGCGGACATCAAGCTGCCGATCTCGGACACGATGGCCGGGGCTGCTCTGGGCTCGCTCATCGTGCTTTTCACTCTGATCAAGGTGCTCGCCGACAACGAGTTCCGCACCGTCTGGGCGTGGATCGGCCTGTTGCTGGCCGCAGTGATCGCCGTTGGCGCGTGGCTCGAAGTGATGGCGGGGGGTGGCATGGAGACGCTGCGCACGGAAGCGTCCGGAATGAAGATGCGAACCGGCGGCTCCGATGCGCCGGCGCCGCCTCCCCAGGCACCTCCGAGCTCCGAGCCGGCACCGCCGCCGCCACCTCCGATGGACGAGGACGTGAGCTCGCCCTAGCTCTGCACGAGCGTCAGTCGATCGTCGTGATGTAGGCACCGACCAGCTCTGCGGTCTGCTGGTCGACGCCGCCCTCCCGGCGATCGGCGTGGCCCTCTTGGAAATGCGCAAAGGCAGACGTCGAAGCGATCGGGTTGACCTCGTCGTCGCCGTGGTCGTGGAACGACACGTGTACGAATGACCCATCAGCGAGCCGGAGGACGATGTAGCTGACGTTGCCAGGCTTGTTCGCGGCCAGCTCGTCGAAGACGCCTTCGACTCGTCGCTGATTCTCATCCGCCGCCTCGGTGGACGGCATCTTGTAGCGCGTAACCAACCTCTTTTGCATGGAGGAGCTCCTTTTTAGCGTCTTCCCCGTAGCCAGTTCGACACACGCGCCGCGAGGGGCGCCTTTCCCGGCCCCCATTTCGTCTCGGCCGGAGGTGCTTGAAACGGCTCGAGCGTGCCGGTTTCCGCGGATGTGATCTTCAGGGTCACTTCACCGGGATAGATCGCCGCGACCTGCTCGCCCGGCACGTAGCGAATCTGTGTGGGTTGCTTGGACGCGACGGCCAGGCCGTCGAAGATGTCGTCCTGCTTGTCGCCTTCGACCTGCGCGACCGTGCCGACGGCGAAGCCGTCCGAGGTGACCACGTTCCACCCTTGCTCGATCTGCAGCCACGAGACGGGATCGGCCATGGCCGACCACGCTAGCACCGGACTCGCCTCTGAACCTGGAGCTATCGTCGAAGAGTGGGATCGGACAGGGACTCACGACCTACGTACGGGCTGACCGAGGTCGAGCGCGTCGGCGAGACCATCCGTCGTGGCACGGGTCGCTGGACGCCCGCCGTACACGCCTTGCTCGCCCACCTCGAGCGGACTGGGTTCGAGGGAGCGCCGCGCGTGTTTGGGATCGACAGTGATGGCCGCGAAATACTCAGCTTCCTGACCGGCGGCGGTCCGTCTCACGCCGACGACGAGCTCGCTCGTGTCGCGCAGCTCATCCGGGCGCTGCACGATTCGACAGCGTCGTTCGAAGAGCCGCCCGATGCTGAATGGCAGTTCATGGTCGGCGCACCGCGGCGAGGCGATGTCGTCTGCCACAACGACCTTTCTCCTGACAACACGATCTATGGCCCCGACCGCACGCCGCTCGCGTTCATCGACTGGGACCTCGCGGCGCCGGCACCCCGGCTCTGGGACGTCGCCTGGGCGGTCTACCGATTCGTGCCGCTCTATGACGATGCGACCTGCGAGCGACTCGGCTATCCCGTTCCTGCGCGTTCCACGCAGCTTCGCATCTTCTGCGATGCCTACGGCCTCGAATCCCGCGACGCCTTGCTGCCGACGGTGTGTCAACGCATTCGCACGCTCTACGACACGGCGCAGTCATGGGGCGAAGCCGGGCTGCCGGGCTGGCGCGATGTCTGGCGAGACACGCGCGGCGAGCAGTGGCTTGGTGGGCTGCGCTACGTTGAGGCGGAACGCGGCGAGTGGGAACGGAAGCTCGTCGGCTAGCGCTGCTCCTTTCGACGTCGGGGGAGCGAGGGCGGCGCACCGGGCTCAGCGGGCGCGAAAGACGCCTCGAACGATCTCGTGATTTGCGTTAACTCGACCAGGGACACGGCCTCGCCGACGAGACCTTCACCGTCGTGTGTTGCTCTTGTCCGCTTGCGTAGCGAACGCGCAGGCAGCGAACGGTTTCGCGGCTGGTCACGCGGAAGATCGCTGTTCCACCCTGCGCGTTGTTGACCGCCTCGTCGCGATGAGCGCCGGAACTGATCGAATCGGTCAGATCGTGAACGCTGCACCGTTGCGCGTAACAGAGGGTGACGTCGATCGACGATGCGCTGTCGTTCTCGATACCCACCACAGCGTAGTTGCGGATAGGCGAGTGGTCGAGGATCCCGGTGTTCCCGCAGGCTGCAAGCGAGAGGATCACAAGCGGTAACGCGATCGGAAGGAGGATGCGGCGCATCGTGTTCATTCCCCTCAGAGTGTTCCAGGCTCCAGCACGGCCGCGTGGGCCAGCATGCGGAGGGGAACATTCCAGGGGCGTCATAGACTCGCCCGATGCTGTTCACGCCGGAAGCGCACGAGGCGCTCGCGGACGAACCGTGGAACGCGGAGTGGGTGCGGACGGCGATCGCCTCGATCGTTGCCGACGCGGAGGATGCATTCGACGACGGTTGGCCGCCGCATTCGCGGGACGAGTACGACGACGCGCCGGCGGCAGACCTGCTGACGGTGTATTTCGGAGGTGCGGGAGTCGTGGATGCGCTCCACCGGCTCGAGCGGCGGGGCTTCGTCGAGTTGCGAGGGGACTATGTCCCGTATCTGGAGCGGGCGCTCGAAGCCGAGCCAGATTTTGAACAGGACGACCAGCGCAGCCTCTGGTGGGGCGAGACGGGACTCCGGCTGGTGTTGCAGAGGCTTGCGCCTTCGCAGGCCAATCTCGAGCGGCTGGCGGAGCTGATCGCGGCCAACGAGCGAGACGAGCATTGCGAATTGTCGTGGGGCAGTCCCGGCACGATTCTCGCCGGTCGAGAGCTCGGGCTCGACGTGACGGCGGGCGTCGAGTGGTTGCTCGGTCAACGTGACGCGGAAGGCCTGTGGACGCAGCAAATAAAGGGGAAGAGCGCGCGCTATCTCGGTCCGGCACACGGATTCGCGGGGTGCGTGCTTGCGCTCGGCGATGTCGCCGACGTCTCCGAGACGCTCCAGCGCTTTGTCATCGAGGAGGACGGGCTCGTCAACTGGCCGCCGGTCGCGGGGATGCGACTCGATGCAAACGGCGACGGCCAGATCCGCACGCAGTGGTGCCACGGCGCGCCGGGGATCGTTGCGACGCTCGCCCCCGTCCTTGACGAGGAGCTTGCAATCGCGGGCGGCGAGCTGACGTGGCGCGCCGGGCCGCTGCGCAAGGGCGCAAGCCTCTGCCACGGCACGGCGGGGAACGGATACGCATTCCTGGCCCTGCTCGAGCGCACCGGAGACGAACGGTGGCTCACACGAGCGCGCGCGTTCGCGATGCACGCTGCCGGCCAGGTGGAGCACAGCCGGTCGGAGCACGAGCGCGGCCGCTACACGCTCTGGACGGGCGACCTCGGTACGGCCCTCTACCTCGCCGACTGCATCGACGGAAGAGGGGAGCTACCCCTCCCATAATGTGTCCACCGCACTGCAGAAACGAGAAAACCCCGCGATCTGCGGGGCTTTCGACCGAAAAGGCGCATACGGGATTCGAACGCGCCTGCAAATGGGACGGTTTTTAACTGTGGGGGCGCACCGGGGTACGCACCGTGCGAGCCAAGGCGGAGGCATCCAGCCTCACCTTTTTCGGCGATCTCGGCGATACCAGCGACCTTCTGGCGAGCAGGAAGGGCGGCAAGCCTGCTTGTAATGCGTGGCGGGAGGGAGGACAATCATTCGTTGGCATCCCCATCTCGCCATGGCGCGCGGTGAGTTGCTCGCTCTACGTAGGTGGCGGAAAGGAGCAGGAGATCCAGCTGTCGACGAGACCGAGGCCGCCCCTCCGGCTCTGCGCGCTGGCCGTGCTAAGCGTCGGGCTGCTCTTCGCGCCAGGCGCGGCGCCGGCGAC